>DATMCI010000249.1:0-13639 GCA_035558535.1 Kofleriaceae bacterium | reverse complement strand
TACGAGCCGTCGCCGCCGTCTCCGGTGATCTCGATCGGCGTGGTCGAAGGGATCACGCCCGAGGAGGCGCGGCGCGTATGTCCGAAGACCGACGCGCAGTTCACCGCGCATCCGCGCGGCGTGCTGGTGAGCAGCGGCGCTGCCGGCTGCACCGCGTTCGACGTAGCGCGACGGCGCAAGCTCCGTGTGTTCACCATCTTCTTTAACTCCGAAGATCGGCAGTTCGACTGCATCGTCACCGAACCGGACGGGCAGGAGGCGTGCTTCGCGGTCGGCGAGCCGAGCCCCAACTACGCGCCGCTCGACTCGATCTTCGGCGAGACCACTGTCGACGGGATCCTCCGCGTGCTGGAGATCCCGCGCGAGCTGTTGCCGTGACAGTGGCGCGTGATGCTGCTCAAGTGGATCGGCGCCGGCACACCGCTCGACCAGGAGCTCCTCGCGGCGCGCGATCGGCCCGGCCCGCTGGCGCCGCCGCTGGCCTGCACCCGAGCGGCGCTCCGCAGGCCGCCTGCTGGTCGCCTGAGCTCCGCGGTCATGTCCAGCGGCGCGCTGGACACGCGCTGGACACGCGCGGTCCGTCGACAGCTCGATAGAGCTCCATGTCCTTCGCGGAGTTGCGATCTGGCTGCGGGGTGGCGCCGATCGTGCAGTGCACGATGGATAGCAACGTATCAACGCATCACCTCCATCAGGGATAGTCATGTCGCAGCGCCCCCACGAGAAGCCGAACTCGAAGGCCCCCCAAAACGTCGCCGCAGAAGATCAGGACCGATCGGCCAAGCTCGTCGCCGTAGAGACCGTCACGCCCCGGAGCTTCGACGCGAGCGCCAGGCAGCGGCTCGAGGACGAGCTCTACGCCTACTGGGAGCGCTCCCACCGGCCAGGCGTGCAGTTCTTCCTGCGCGAGAACCCCGGCTACGGCGAGGGGCACGGCCTGCTCACGATCCTGCCACTCACGATCGGCGGTGTCGTGCGCTTCCTCGCGCGGTACACGCTCGCCAAGGGCGAGCGGCGCGCCCGCCGGCTCGCCGCCCGGACCTACGCCGGAGTCGCCGAGCAGCTGCTCGCGCCGGCCGGGGCGGCGTACGAGTCGCGCAGGGTCTGGTAGTCGTCGAAGGCGGCGCGTCAGACGCGGCCGGCCAGCGCGCGGAGGTGCGGATCGTTGGCGATGAGATCGGTCAGCATCTCGCGGAGCTCGGCCCGCTCGGCGGGGTCGAGGCCGGGGCCGGCCGTCGCGTCGACGAGGCGCTCGATCGCCTCGTGCGGGGTCAGCCGGCCGGCGGCGATCTCCGCGGCGAGCGCGTCGATGTCGGCGGCGGCGCTTGTGGCAGCCGCCTGCTCGACGCCGGCCTGCCGATCGATCGCGCCGGCGGCGCTGGGGCCGGCCGCAGCACCCGCGTTGCCGGAGGGAGCGAGCGCGTCGAGGTCGCCGGGCTCGTCGGGACCGTCGGGGCCGTCGGGGCCGGTGGGCCCCTTCGGACCGCCGATGCCGCCGGGTCCACCGATGGTGCTCATGACGCTGCCCGCCGCAGGATAGCAGGATCGCGCCAGGGGCCGCGCTTGCCGGGTTGCCGAGAGGGTTGCCTGCTGAGTTGTCGGAAGAGTTGCTCGCTGGGTTGGCAGATGTGCTTCATGACGGGCCCTATCGCCCGGCTGTGATCGCGGTTGCGTAAAAACTTGCGTGAAAACTTGCGTGAAAACTTGCGGCCCGCGTGCGCGGCCCGCGCGCCGCGGCGCGGCCCGCGTGCCATCCTCGCCGGATGCAGATGAAGCGGCCCTCACCCGCGCGCGGCGCGGCCGTCCTCGTCGTCCTGGTCGCCCTCTCGGCCCTCGCCGTCGGCTGCGGGAGCCGCGCGCGCGGCACGCCGCCGCCGCCCCCACCTCCGCCGCCCCCGCAGCAGCAGCCGCTGCCCCTGGCCGCGAAGACCTACCCCGCGGCGCGCTGGATCCCGGCGCACCCGACGTACGCGATCGCGGCGCGCTCGGTCGGGGACGCGCAGCGCGCGGCCGCCGATCTCCTCGGATCGATCGGCATGCTTGTCGGCATGGACACCCGCGACGGCGCGCGCATCATCCGCGGCGTCCTCGGGATCGACGCGATGGCGGCGGACGCGCTCGCCGAGGTCGGCATCGATCTGGATGGCAGCATGGCGGTGTTCTCCGAGGCGGTGAGCCCGACGCTCGTCGTCCACCTCGCGGCGCCCGCGAAGGCGCGGGCGTTCGTCGATCGGCTGCGCGCGGGCGCCGTGGAGGTGCGGGTGGAGCAGGCCGCTGGCACCGAGGTGCTCACCGTCGCGCTGGCGGGCGGGCTGCGCGTGAGCTGGGCGATCGCCGACGAGTGGCTGTGGATCCACGCCGCGCTGCCGGTCGGGCCCGACGAGGGCACCGCGTGGCTCACCGCGAGCCGGAAGCCGGGCGCGCCGGCGTGGGACGGCACCTGGCAGTGGGCTGTCTCGAGCGGCGGGCAGGGCGAGCGCCCCGCGCTCCTCGGGTTCTTCGATCTGCGCGCGCTGCTCGCGAGCCTGTCGCCGCGGCTCCCGGCGGCGCTCGCCTGCATGAAGCTCGTCGAGCCGGTCGGCCGGGTCGCCGTCGCGTTCGAGGCGGGCACCGGCGGCCTCGGCGGCCGGGTCGCGCTCGAGCTCGGCGGCGCGGCGGCGCCGGGCCTCCAGCGCGCGGTGCTGCCGGCGCCCGCCGGGTGGGCGGGTGCGGCCGGGGGCGCGCCGCTCTCGGTGCAGTGGAACCTCGATCTCGCCGCGGTCCGCGCGCACCTCGCGCCGTGCGCGCAGGCGCTGGCGGTGGATCTGTCGACGGTCGATCAATACGGCGTGCGGACCGCGCGCCTGATCCTCCAGCGCTATGACGCCGGCAAGCCGACGAACAGCCGCGGCGTGGCGTCGTTCGACCTGGCGCACAAGAAGTTCGCCGCGCAGCTCCTCGACGAGGTCCCGGGCCGCTCGCTGATCGAGCGGAAGCGTACGTTCGGGCCGTACCAGGGCCGCGTGATCTCGATCCCGTTCGGCGGGCCGACGGTCGAGTACGTGCTCGACGATCAGCGCGCGCTCGCCGCGCTCGGCGAGGGCGTGCTCGCCGCGGCCGTCGGCGCGGGGCCGGGCGGGCCCGGGCCGATCTTCGCGATCGACGTCACTCCGCCCGCGATGTCGCGCGAGGCGTGGGCGGGCCTCCTCGGCTTCGTGGGCCTCTCGCCCGACGCGCTGCTCGCGTGGCGCGAGCTGCACGTCGCGATCACCGTCGAAGGCGACCGGCTCGTGCTCGCCGCCTCCGGCCGGCGCCGCTAGCTGCGATGTGGTAGGTTGCGCGCCGTGGCAAAGGCCCCGGTCGTACGGCTCCGCGACGTCACGAAGAGCTACGGCGTGGGCGCGGCGAAGACCCAGGTGCTGCGCGGCGTGAGCCTCGACGTCCAGGAGGGCGAGCTCGTCGCGCTGGTCGGCCAGTCGGGATCGGGCAAGTCGACCTTGCTCAACATCATCGGCACGCTCGATCAGCCGGATGCCGGCGAGGTCGAGGTGCTCGGCACCGACCTCGCGAAGGCGAGCGAGCACCGGCGCGCCCAGCTCCGCAACCGATCGATCGGCTTCATCTTCCAGGCGTTCAACCTGATGGATCACCTGACCTGCCTGGGCAACGTGACGATCCCGGCGGCGTTCTCGCACGACGCGCGGGACGTCGAGGCCCGCGGGCGCGAGGCGATGCGCCGCGTGGGCCTGTCGGACTTCGCGGCCCGCTTCCCGAGCGAGCTGTCGGGCGGGCAGAAGCAGCGCGTCGCGATCGCGCGCGCTCTGTTCGGCGCGCCGACGCTGCTCCTCTGTGACGAGCCCACCGGCAACCTCGACTCCGAGACCGGCAGGGAGGTCATCGACTTCTTCCGCGAGCTCAACGCCAAGGACAAGGTCACGCTGCTGATCGTCACCCACGAGCGGCGGATCTCGAGCGTCGCCCAGCGCGTGATCGCGATGCGCGACGGCATGATCGTGGAGACGTCCGACGAGGCGCTCTCCGCTCACGGAGGAGGTCCCTCATGATGCCCGCGAAGAGCCTCGTGCGCATGGTGATGGCGAACACCCTGCGCAGCCCGCGCCACTTCATCCTGTCGGCGTTCGGCATCGTGATCGGCATCGGCGCGTTCGTGCTGTTCCTCGCGCTCACGCAGCGCGCGGGCAGCGTGCTCGAGAAGGTGTTCCCGCTCGAGGAGGTGCAGGTCGTGGCGCCGCGCGTCTCGCTGCTCGGCAAGGACGCGAGCAAGCGCCTCGACGACAGCACGGTGAAGACGATCCTGGCGCGGCCCGAGGTGAAGAACGCGATCCCGCGCCTGAACCTCGCGTTCCCGGCGGCCGGGCGCGGCGACTTCGAGGGCACCGATCTCAAGTTCGAGGTGGGCGGCTTCGCCGACGGCGTCGATCCGAGCTTCGTCCAGGACGACGAGCGCATCCGCACGTACTTCAAGGACTGGGACGCCGAGCCGAACGACAAGAACCGGATCGCGTGCGTCCCGCCGCCGCAGGATCCGCGGGAGGACGTGATCCAGGCGCCGGGCATCCGGCCGAAGGACGCGCCGCCGGCGCCCGCGGCGACGAACCCGTGGGACGGCGATGCCGGCTCGGATGCCGCTGGCAGCGCTGGCAGCGCTGGCAGCGCGGCTGGCTCCGCGACGGCCGGCAGCGCGGCTGGCTCAGCGACGGCTGGCAGCGCGGCTGGCTCAGCGTCTGCCGGCAGCGCGGCCGGCTCAGCGACGGCTGGCTCAGCGACGGCTGGCTCAGCGACGGCCGGCAGCGCAGCTGGCGCGCCGCCGCCGCCGCCGCGCCGGCCCCGGCCGCCCACCTACTACAACCCGTGCCCCGAGCCGGAGCGCTACTACTGCGACGACACCGAGCGGGTCTGCAAGCACCGCGTCCCCGTCGTGCTCTCGGCCACCGTCGTCGAGCTCTACAACAACCAGTTCGCCAAGTCCCACGGCATGCCGATGGCCGACAAGAACCTGGTGAACCTGCTGATCCAGCAGCGCGGGCTCTCGGCCATGCGGTTCTCCGTCGGCCTGGGCTTCACCACGATCTCCGGGACCAGCGCCGTGACCAACCAGACGCCGCGGCGCGTGGAGGCCGTGGTCGTCGGCGTGTCGACCCGCGCGATGCCGGTCGGCGTGACCATGCCCATCCAGTACATCCGGCGCTGGAACCAGGAGTACATGGGCCCCGAGGCCGCGTCCTCCTACTCGTCGATCATCGTCACGCTCAAGGACCGCAACCAGCTCGCGCCGTTCAGCCAGTGGTTGATCGAGCAGGGCCTGCGCCTCGAGGACTCGCTCGGCGAACGGTTCGCGACGGTGATCTTCGTGATCCGGCTCCTGTTCCTCATCATCTCGGTCGCGATCCTCGTCATCGCCGTCATCAACATCGGCCACAACTTCTTCATCCAGGTCTCCGAACGGCGGCGCGAGATCGGCATCATGCGCGCGGTCGGCGCGACCGAGTCCGACGTCCAGCTGATCGTCCTCGGCGAGGCCGCGGTGATCGGCGTCGTCGGCGGCATCCTCGGCATCTTGCTCGCCCTCGGGATCGGCACCGCCTGGAACACCTACGCCGCGGCCGGCATCCCGCGGTTCCCGTTCAAGCCCGCGTCCTGGTTCGAGTTCAAGACGTGGATCTGGGCCAGCGCGCTCGTGTTTTCGACGCTGTTCTGCATCCTCGGCGGCTACCTGCCGGCGCGACGCGCGGCCAAGATGGAGCCCGCCCAGGCGCTCGCTCAGAATTAACCGGCCCGAAAGGCGAGGCGCCCGTAGATCGTGGAGAGTAAACTCCTTGTGGCCCGAGGGAAAGAATGAGGATAGGGTCCCACCTGATAGCGGCCCGGTGGCCGCGGAAGCGCGGAACGTGAAGAAGCCGACGCCTTTCGGGAAATACTTCCTGCTCGAGCGCATCAACGTGGGGGGGATGGCGGAGGTCTTCCGCGCGAAGGCGTTCGGCGTCGAGGGCTTCGAGCGCCTCGTCGCCGTCAAGCGCATCCTGTCGAACGTCGCGGAGGACAAAGAGTTCATCCGCATGTTCATCGAGGAGGCCAAGCTCTCCGTCCAGCTGAACCACGCCAACATCGCCCAGATCTTCGACCTCGGCGTGGTCGACGGCGCTTACTACATCGCCCTCGAGCACGTCCACGGCCGCGACCTCCGCGCGATCTTCGACCGCTGCCGGCAGCTCGGCGCCGCGATGCCCGTCTCGCAAGCCTGCTTCATCGTCATGAAGCTGTGCGAGGGCCTCGACTACGCGCACAACAAGCGCGATCAGTCCGGCCGCGAGCTGTCGCTCGTCCACCGCGACGTCAGCCCGCAGAACGTCCTCGTCTCGTTCGAGGGCGAGGTGAAGATCATCGACTTCGGGATCGCCAAGGCGGCGCGCGAGGGCACCCTCTCCCAGGCGGGGGAGAAGTCGACCCAGGCCGGCATCCTGAAAGGCAAGTTCGGCTACATGTCGCCCGAGCAGGTGCGCGGGCTGCCGGTCGATCGCCGCAGCGACGTGTTCTCGTGCGGCATCGTGCTCTACGAGCTCCTCACCGGCGAGCGGCTGTTCGTCGGCGAGAGCGACTTCTCGACGCTCGAGAAGGTGCGCAACGTCGAGATCCTCCCGCCGTCGACGTACAACCGCAAGATCCCCGACGAGCTCGAGCGCATCGTGCTGAAGGCGCTCTCCAAGGACGTCGAGGACCGCTACCAGAACGCGATCGATCTCCACGACGAGCTGCAGGCGTTCGTCTACACCGCCGGCGAGTTCTACTCGCGCAAGGATCTCGCGGCGTGGATGAAGAAGACGTTCGGCAAGGAGATCGACGAGGAGACGGCCAAGCTCGAGAGCTACCGCCAGCTGAAGCCGCCGCCGACCACGCCGCCGCCGGTGCGCCGCACGGGCATGAACACGCCGGTCGCGGGGGTCAAGCCGCCCCCGACCCCGGGGCGCGTGTCCCAGCAGGTGGCGGCGATCGCGCCGCCGCCGCTGCCGCCCTCGGCCTCGGGCTCGATGAAGGCCCGGTCCCGCAAGGACGCGGGTGGCGATCTCGCGTGGGACGACGACGAGCTCGAGACGAAGATCTACGACAACCCCGAGGACGAGGCGAAGCACAGGGGGGGGCGGGTCCCCAAGGGGCTGCCGCTCCAGCCACCACCTGCCTCGGCGTCGCAGCCGATGGCGTCGGCCTCGCTGTCCGCGGCGGCGCTGCCGCCGCCGCCAGGCGAGTCGAACCCGGATCTGTCGGGGCTGGTCTCGACGGGGAAGGGCTGGGACGCCGGGCAGAGCACCGAGCAGATGAGCCCGGCGAGCACGCTCAACGGCATCGGCATCACGAACGGCAGGGCGCCGAAGCTCGCGACCGGCTCCAACCAGGTCGTGTCGCCGGCCGCCGAGTCCGGCCTGGTGGCGGTGCCGATCCAGGCGCCGTCGATGTCATCGCCGATGGCGGTGCCCGCGGCCGTCGCGGCGCGCTCGTCGCCGGAGCAGTTTGATCCGCTGTCCACGATGGGCCCAGGGGCGGCGAGCGCCCAGCCGCGCCAGCGCGGTGGCGAGCGTGGGAAGAAGGGCCTCGTCTTGCTCGCCGTCGCTGGCGCCGCCCTGACGGCGGCCGCGGTCGCGACCGTCCTGGTCGTCACCGCCGGCAAGTCGGGCACTGCCGCGCCCGGCTCCGCGGGCGGCAGCGCGCCGGCTGGCTCGGCGATGGTGGCTGCGCCGCAGCCGCCGCCGATCGATCCGAACACCGGCTTCGACCTCTACGTGCAGCCCGCCGGCCTCGTGCAGTGGCGGCTCGACGGCGAGGTGCGCACGGAGCGCCTGCCGTCGCAGATCCGCGGGATCTCGCCGGGCCCGCACACCGTGCAGATCGACGGGCCGCCCGGCTTCCTCAGCCATATGAAGAAGGTGGAGGTCGTCTCCGGCAAGGCCGAGCGCGTCGACATCAAGCTCGAGCCGGTTCAGGGCATCACCGGCGTCTTCGACAGCAGCCCGGCGGGCGCCACGGTCTCGCTGATCGTCGACGGCAAGCGGCAGGATCTCGGGCCGGCACCCGCGAAGGCGCCGCTCGATCCGCACCACACCTACCAGGTGCTGTTCGAGAAGCCGGGCTACGTCTCGGTCAACCGCCCGATCGTGCTCACCGGCGCGCTCGAGGAGAAGGTGCTGGTCACGCTCGATAAGCCCGGGGTGGCCGGCACGGAGCCGCCGAAGACGGAGCCGCCGAAGACGGAGCCGCCGAAGGCGGAGCTGCCGAAGGCGGAGCTGCCGAAGACGACGCCGACGCCGACGCCGAAGACGGAGCCGCCGAAGACGACGCCGACGCCGAAGGTGGAGCCGCCGAAGACGACGCCGACGCCGAAGACGGAGCCGCCGAAGACGGAGCCGCCCAAGGCGGCAGGCGGCTCCGGCACGCTCGCGCTCGGCTCCAAGCCGTCGTGCGAGATCTACGTCGACGGCGCGACGACCGGGCTCTACACGCCGCAGCCGGCGATGAAGCTGTCCGCCGGCAAGCACCGCATCACGCTGATCAACAACGAGTACGGCATCAAGGAGAGCTTCGCCGTCGAGATCAGCCCGGACAAGCCCGCCAAGATGATCAAGGACTTCAGCGACCGCCTGCCGAAGTGACGCCGGCCTGGGGGCCGCGCGCGCGGGCGCCTGACGCGCCGGTGCGCCGGCTCAGACCTGTCCACATCGCCTCGCAGACTCGCGCGCGCGGGCTCAGTCCCCCGCTGGATCGGCCAGGAGCTGCTCGCCGACCAGATCGCGCCCGCCGGTGGCGAGCTCTCCCAGGTCGAAGCCGGGCGCGGGGCGCGGCCCGATCAGCAGGTACATCGACGCCGGCACCGCCGGGCGATCGCGCCGCCAGGCCGCCTCGAAGCGGCGGCGCGCCTCGAGCAGCTCGGCCGCGAGCTCGTCGGAGCTCTCGTGCGTCAGCTCGGCGAGCTTGTCGAGGATGCGCCGCCGGGCCGCGTCGTCGCTCGTGATGAGCAGCATCTCGCGCAGGCCATCGATCGCGCGCGCGCGCTGCCCGAGCCGCGTCCGCAGCACGGCCGCCGTGGTGGCGGCCGTGGCCGGCGCGTCCGGCTTTCGGATCGCTGCCTCGATCAGGCGCGCGCCGCGCTCGTCCCACGCGCGCCGCTCGGCCGGGTCGCTCGTCTGGAGATCGAGCATGTACATCTGGCCCGCCGTGTACGGGATCCGCCAGTCGCCCGGGTGCTCGCGCATCCCGCGCTCGAGCAGCGCGATCGCGCGCAGGTACGCGCGCTGATCCACGCCCGTCTGGGCGAGCGTCATCGCGTGCGCGCACCACTCGTAGATCTTGCGGTACTGCGGATCGGACGCGACGATCGCTTCGCACAGCCCGGCGACGCCCGCGGCGGTGCTCGCGTCCCCGCCGAGGTACGGCATCGCGCGGGCGAGCAGGAGGTCCGCCGCCAGCTCGCGGTAGCCGAGCGAGACGAACGGCGCCGCGGCCGGGGAGGGCGCGTACGGCTCCTCGATCGCCGCGCCCCGGCGTCCGTCCGTGGCCAGCGCGCGGGCGCCCTGCGCGGCGGCGATCAGCGCGAGCGCGGCGGCGACGGTCGGCGCGGTCCGCATGCCCTGCGCGCCGTCAGTTGCCCGGGTTCAGCTTCCGGATCGATGGATCGACGCTGTCCGTGAAGTAGTAGCTGGCGGCACCGACGCCATCGAGGTTGCACTTCGCGAGGAGGTAGTACCAGCTCGTCGCCGGCGCGACGAACCCGAAGCCGTTCGGCGGCGCGGCCGCCGCGACCGCGCCGATGTTCGCGCCGTCGTTCGCGAGCCCCGTCACCCACGTGTAGCCGCAGTACACGTCGTGCGAGCCGCTCGGGCGCAGCCGGAGCGCCGTCCACGCGTCGGGCAGCGGGAAGATCGATTGCTTCCGCGCGCCGGGGTTCGCCGGGTGGACCGCGTCCTCGCCGAGCGAGCCCGGGTAGGCGCCGCGCTCCTGCTGGTGCTCGGCCATCCGGGTCCGGAAGTCCTGGAAGTACGGCGCGACCTCGGACTCGGCCTTCGCCTTGCGCGACGTGCCGGTGAAGATCGGATACGCGACCGCGGCCAGGATGGCGACGACCGCGACGGCGATCATGAGCTCGAGCAGCGTGAAGCCTCGCTGGCGCTCGCGGGCTGGCGACATCTCCGCGAGCATACCTGGTTCGGAGCGAGCGGGCTGGATCGATCGAGGATGAGCCGCGCGATCAGTCGGCGTTCTGCGGCGGGATGAGCTTGAACACGGGCGCGCCGGGCCCGCCGCCCGAGCTGGTCGGGATCGAGCCGTTCAGCGTGTACGTGACCGTTGTTCCGTTGCAGTTCGTGTCGCCGGTCGCGGTCGCATCGAACCCGGCGCCAGCGTTGACAGCCGTGTACGCGTACTGGAACAGGAAGGGCTCGGTGACCATCGAGAACTCGAGGGCCTTCCACTCATCCGTGTTCCACACGGTCGGGTCCGGGGCGCACTTCTTCTTCAGCTCGTAGTTCTGCGTGCAGCAGTTCGTGCCCGGCGTCGTCCCGGCGGACACCTGCGGGAACGTCGAGTTGGCGTTGTACTCCTCGATCGCCCGCTTCTTGATCTTGTCGAGCTGGACGATCGCCTCGACCTTCTTGGCCTTGCCCGACGCCTCCCAGAGCATCGGGAACGCCACGGCCGCCAGGATTCCGATGATCGCCACCACGATCATCAGCTCGATCAGCGTGAAGCCACGCTGGGTCAGTTTTCTCATCTGCATTCGGACTCCTCCTCGCAGGGGCCTGTAGAGCAACGGGCGTGCCGTCGCCAAGTGACCGGATGTGCACGCCGGCTTGGCCCCGGGTGCCGAATTCCGTCACCCAAGGTGACAGTTCTCGCAGGGTTAGCGGTGGGTTAGCGCCTAGTCTTCCGGCTCCTCGGGCTCGCCCTTGTCGAGCCCGATCTTCACGAGCCGGTAGCGCAGCGAGCGGAAGCTGATGCCGAGGGCGACGGCGGCCCGCTTGCGGACGCCGCCGGTGTGCTCGAGTGCGCGCAGGACCCAGCTCCGCTCGTAGTCGGCGATCAGCCGATCCAGATCGACGCCCTCCGGCGGGAACGCCGCTGGCGGCTCGGCGCCCGGCCGCGCCGGCCGGACGTCGGGCAGGTCCGACAGGCCGATCATCGACGACGACGACAGCGCGACGGCGCGCTCGATCAGGTTCTCGAGCTCGCGCACGTTGCCCGGGAAGTCGTAGCTCTCGAGCCGGCGCATCGCCTCCGGCGACATCCGCGGGGCGCGGCCGTGCTCGACGCCGAACTTGCGCAGGAAGTGCTCGGCGAGCAGCGGGATGTCCTCGCGGCGGTGGCGCAAGGGCGGCAGGCACAGCTCGATCACGTTGAGCCGGTAGTAGAGGTCGGCGCGGAACGCGCCGCGCGAGACCTCGGCCTCGAGATCGCGGTTCGTCGCGGCGATCACGCGGACGTCGACCTCGATCTCCTCGGTGCCGCCCACCCGCTTGACCTTGCGCTCCTGGAGGACGCGCAGGAGCTTGACCTGGAGCCCCAGCGAGAGCTCGCCGATCTCGTCGAGGAACAGCGTGCCGCCGTCCGCCTCCTGGAACAGGCCCGGCTGGTCGGCGACCGCGCCGGTGAACGCGCCCTTCTTGTGCCCGAACAGCTCGGACTCCATGAGCTCCTCGGGGATCGCGCCGCAGTTGACCGCGACGAACGGCAGCTTCGCGCGGTTGCCCTCGCTGTGGAGCGCGCGCGCGACCAGCTCCTTGCCGGTGCCGCTCTCGCCGGTGACGAGCACGCTCGTCCGCGCCGAGTGGATCTTGCCGATCAGCTCGAACACCTTCTGCATCGCGCGGCTCTTGCCGAGCAGCTGCGCCAGCCGGGCGCGGCCGGCCAGCTGCTCGCGCAGCGCGAGGTTGTCCTCCACGAGCGCGCGCTTCTCGAGCGCGCGGCCGATCACGGCGTTGATCTCGTCGATCTGGAACGGCTTGGTCAGGTAGTCGTACGCGCCCTGCTTCATCGCGGCGAGCGCGGTGTCGGTGGTGGCGAACGCGGTGACGAGGATGACCTCGGGGTCGGTGGCCGGGCTCGCCGGGCCCTGCTTGATCGCGCGCAGGAGGCCCAGGCCGTCCATGCCGCCCGGCATCTGCAGATCCGTCACGACGACGTCGATCGGCTCCGCGCCCAGGCGCTCGATCGCCTCGGCGCCGCTCTGCGCGACCACGACCTGGTGTCCCGCGCGGCGCAGGCAGATCGACAGGAACTCACGCATCGACTGCTCGTCGTCGACGACCAGGATCTTCGCCACAGCCCGGAGACTATGGCACGCGCGCGCGCGGTCGGCTCAGCGGCGGCGGCAGCACGCGACGAGGAAGCCGCCCAGGCTCCGGGCGCCCGGCAGGTCGGCGAGCCGGTGCTCCGCCCACCGCACCGCCGGCCCGAGCACCGGCACCTCGAGGACCTTGGCCGCCGGCGTGATCACGCGGATGCCGCGCGTCGCCTCCCACGACAGCTCCGGCGGCAGGGCGCGGCGGATCGCCGCCGCGTCGTCGTAGCGCGTGTAGACGTGCTCGTCGTGCGTGCGCTCGGACACCGGCGTCGGGGGCTTCATCGCCTTGATCAGCCGGCGCAGCGAGCGCGCGTTGTAGAGCTCGGCCAGCACCCAGCCGCCCGGCCGCACGACGCGCGCCATCTCGCGGAGCGCCGCCGGCAGATCCGGGATGTGGGCCAGGACCTTGAACGAGTACGCGACGTCGAGCGACGCCGTCGCGATCGGCAGCGCGGTCGCCGACGCCTGCGCGACGGCGAGGCCGCGCGCGACCGCCCGCGCGAGCATGCCCGCCGACAGATCGATGCCGCGGGCCGTGCGCGCGAAGCCCGCCACCCGCTCGAGGATGAGGCCCGTGCCGCAGCCGACCTCGAGCACGTCCTTACCGGTGCCGTAGCGGGCCACCAGCTCGACCTCGAGGTCATCGATCATCCGGTGGTACGGCAGGTGCCGCTCGCGCTCGTACCAGCCGGCGAAGTCGTCGTAGTAGGCGCGGTTGTCCACGCGGCAGGTCTACTACAGCTTCGCGAGCAGCTCCTTCTTCTTGGTCTCGAACTCGGCGTCGTTGAGGATGCCCATGGACTTGAGCTCGCCGAGCTGCTTGAGCGTGGCCATGATCTGCTCGCGGCTCTCGGGCGGCCGCTGCTGCTGCGCCTGCGCCTGCTGCGCGTTCGCGTTGCCCATCATGCCCGCCATCTGGCCCGCCATCGCGAAGCCCATGCCGATGCCGGCGCCCTGGAACGCGCCGCCGCCGTCGCCGCCCTTCTTCATGCCCTCGGCGGCGCCCATCATCATCTCGGCCTGCGCCATCTGCTGGTACGCCGCCATGCCGCCCGACACCGAGCCCATGCCCTCGACGTACGCCATGCGGTCGACGAGCTTGTCGAGCCGCTCCTTGTCCTTCTCGTCCATCGAGACCGAGAAGTCGCCGAACCGGATGATCTCGACGCCGTACGGCTCGATGTGGCGGCGGACGCCGGACAGCGTGGCCTCCTCGATCTCGTCGGTGTAGGCGCCGGAGGTCACCTTCATCAGCGGCCAGTTCTGCTTGACGATGAGCTCGGCGACGCCGTCCTTCATCGTCTTCTGGACCTGGCT
>DATMCI010000248.1:0-43021 GCA_035558535.1 Kofleriaceae bacterium | reverse complement strand
CTGGCAAGATCCGCTCATCCTGACCACCACGGGTTGCCCGAGCGTGCCCGGGTTCCCCCCGGCGGTCGCCCGGTACATGATCACCACCGACGGAGGCGATAACCTGAGCCGCTGCGACACGGGGACGCCAGCGACGGATCCCGGGCTCCTCCGGTGCGGATCGATGACCGAGTCACCGCCGGAGTCGGGGATCTACGAGGCCGTGCTGGAGCCGCTCGCGCCCGCGCACGGCCTGGTGAAGGTCACCATGGGCCTGACGTGTCCGGATCTGGATCCGGACGACGGTGTGCCGCCCGAGTCCGGCCAGTCGTCGTTCGATCTGTACATCGATCCGAGCGGCTGGGTCCAGACGGTCCACGGCACGCCGCTGCGCGGCGCGCTGGTGACGCTGTATCGCTCGGAGTCGGCGTTCGGGCCGTTCGAGGTGGTGCCCGACGGCAGCGCGCTGATGTCGCCGAAGAACCGGACCAACCCGGATCACACCGATTCGGCGGGTCACTTCGGATGGGACACCATCGCGGGCTACTACGTGGTTCGCGCCGAGTACCCGGGGTGCGTGGCGCCGGGCGATCCGCTGCGGACCTATGTCGAGACAGACATTCTGCCGGTGCCGCCGGAGTGGCTCGATCTGCACCTGTACCTCGATTGCGGCGGGATCGCGCCGCCGCACCTGAGCCTGCCGACGCAGATCCTGGCCGACGCGGCCACCACGGCGGGAGCGGTGGTCTCGTACGAGGTCTCGGCGGTCGACGACCTCGACGGTCCGGTGCCGGTGACCTGCTCGTCGCCCTCGGGCGGGCTGTTCGCGGTCGGCACGACGACGGTGACGTGCAGCGCCCGGAACGCGGTGGGCAACGAGGCGAGCGGCAGCTTCGCGGTGAAGGTGACGTACGCGTGGAGCAACGTGCTGGCGCCGCTGCGTCCGGGGAGCGGCAACCGGCTGCAGCGCGGGCGCACGGTGCCGGTCAAGTTCGCGCTGACCGGGGCGAGCACCGGGATCGCCGACCTCGCCGCGCACCTGTACGTGGCGGCGGTGATCAGCGGCGTGCCGGGGCCCGAGGTGCCGGCACGGTCGGCGGGGAACGCGCCGGGCAACGCGAGCTTCCGGTACGACGCCTCCGCGGACGCGTATATCTTCAACTGGTCGACCGAGGGGCTCCCTGGTGGCCATTACCAGCTCCGGATCGATCTCGGCGATGGCGCGTCGCGCACCGTCCCCGTCGAGCTCCGGTGAGCTAGCGGGTCGCTCAGCGCAGTGCCCGCGGCGAGTGGACCACCGGAATGGAGCCAGCTCCGACGGGCGCCCGTGCTAGGCTCGTCGGCGCTGTCGCCGGGCTGGAGCTCGCCGTGAGGGTCTGACATGCGCCTCTCTACTGTCATCGTCGCGGTCTGGGTGGCTGTTGTCGTCGCCGCGTGCTCGGGGGAGCCGGTCACCCCGCCGCCGGACGTGCAGATCGTGTGCGGCAACCAGATCCTGGAAGCCGGCGAGGTCTGCGACGACGGCAACCAGGTCGACGGCGACGGCTGCGCGGCGGACTGCAAGTCCGACGAGACGTGCGGCAACAGCATCGTGGATGCCGCCCGGGGCGAGGTCTGCGACGACGGCAACCAGGTCGGCGGCGACGGCTGCGCGGCGGACTGCAAGTCTGACGAGACGTGCGGCAACGGCATCGTCGACGTGGTGACCGGCGAGATCTGCGACGATGGCGACCCGCTGGGCGGCCCGTGCGGTCCGGACTGCCATGATTCGGGCTGCGGCGACGGCGTGGTGAGCCCTGAGGCTGCCGAGGAGTGCGACGACGGCAATGCCAACGACGCCGATGACTGCGTGATCGGTACCGGCCCCGCCTATGGGTGCAAGGTCGCGCGGTGCGGCGACGGGATCGTCGCCGTGGACGCCACCGGTTCGCGCCGGGAGCAGTGCGACGGAGGGAACCCCGACCACTCGAGCCCCGGCTCCGTGGAGACGGCGACCTGCGACCTCGACTGCACGCTCGCGTTGTGCGGCGACGGCAAGGTCAACGGCCACGCCGGCGAGCAGTGCGACGACGGCAACGTCGTCAACGGGGATGGCTGCGACAACAACTGCACGCTGACGGGCTGCCGCAACGGCGTCGTGACGGCGGGCGAGACGTGCGATGACGGCAACAGCGTGAACGGAGATGGCTGCGACAACAACTGCACCGTCACCGGCTGCGGCAACGGCGCTGTCTCCAGCCCCGAGGCTTGCGACGACGGGAATCTGGTCGACGGAGATGGCTGCGACAGCAACTGCACGGTCACGGGGTGTGGCAACTGCATCGTGACGGCCGGTGAAGTCTGCGACGACTGCAACACGACCAACGGAGATGGCTGCAACAGCAACTGCATGATCCCGGAGTGCGGCGACGGCATCGTGTCGGGCGCCGAGATGTGCGACGACGGCAACATCACCAACGGAGATGGCTGCGACAGCAACTGCTCGGTCACGGCGTGCGGGAACGGGATCGTGACGGCGGGCGAAGTGTGCGACGACGGCAACCTGATCGACGGAGATGGCTGCGACAACGACTGCACGATCACGAGCTTCGGCCGCGGAGGCGGCCCGCACGACGGCTACGACTGATCGGAGGTCGTCGTGAGCTCGCGGGCGCGAGCGCGGCGCTACCGGCGGCGGCGCGCTACTGATCCGGGCACTTGTCGAACGGGTTCTTGACGCCGGGGATGCAGACGACGATGCGCTTCAAGACGCAGAGGGCGGCCTGCTGCTTGCCGTCGAAGACGAGCTTGACGGTGCCGTCCTTGTAGCCGCGCTGCTTGCAGGTGACGTCGAGCTTCGTGCCGAGGGGCTGCGAGAGGTGGATGCTGCTCTGGCCGCGGAGCGCCTTGCCGACGTAGATGCCGGCGCCCTCGGGGCGCGTGAGCACCTGGATCTCGACGGGGGGCAGGGCCGCGGCGCTGCCCGCCTCGGGCGGGATCGCGGGGGGCTGGGCGTTCGAGCCGGCAGAGCCGGCGCTGGGCGGCAGCGGAGGGGCGAGCGCGGCGGTGGCGGAGCCAGCGGAGCCGGCAGAGCCGGCGGAGCCGGCGGAGCCGGCGAGCAGCGGGGGCGGGGGCGCAGGCGGAGGCGTGGCACTCGCGCCGTCGCCGCGGCTCCGGCTCTTGAGGACGACGGTGAACGCGGCGGCGGCGCTGGTCACGGTCAGCCCGAGCACGAGCAGGAGCGGCCAGGTCCGGCGCGCGCGGGGCGGGGGCGGGGGCGCGCGAGGCGGCGGATCGTCGGCGGGAGCCGGATCGAGCGAGAGGCGCCGCGAGGACGACGCGACGAACTCGGGCTCGTCCTTGTGCCGGCGCGGCGCGGGCGCGGCCGGGGCGCCGGGGGCGGTCGCGGGCGCCGCGGCGCGCGAGCCGATGAGCCCGTCGACGCCGGTGATCGGATGCGGGACGCGGATCTGCACCGACGGCTCGGCGCCCGCGGCGGGCGGCGCGACGGCCGGGCCCGGCGGCGGCGTCACCGGCACGGGGATCTGCGCGAGCGGTATGGAGGCGGAGGCGGCGGCCACGCGCGCCGCCAGGGCCGGGTGCGAGGGGGCGGCGGGGACGAGGGCGGGGTCGGCGCCGGGCGGCAGGTGCGCGAGCGCGAAGGCAGGCAGGCCGGCGCTGCTCGCGCCGAGGCCGATGGGCGCCGGCAGCGCCTCGAGCGCGGCGAGCAGCTCGCCCATGGTCTGGAAGCGGTGCTCGCGCTTCTTGGCGAGCGCTTTCATGATCAGCGCCTCGACGTCGGGCGTGATGCCGAGGTCGGGGCGCACCTGCGACGGCGGCTCGGCCGGATCGAGCATCTGCATGGCGAGCGTGCGCACCATGCTCTCGCCCTTGTGCGGCACCCGCCCGATCACCATCTGGTAGAGGATCACGCCGAGCGCGTAGATGTCGACGCGCCCGTCGGTGTCGGTCCTGCCGGCGGCCTGCTCGGGCGCCATGTACTCGGGCGTGCCGAACACCGAGCCGGCGCGCGTCAGGCGCGGCTCGCCGGTGGCCTGGCCATCGACGGGCGTGACCTTCGCGATGCCGAAGTCCACGATCTTGACGAAGTCGGGGCGGCCGTCGCGCTCGATGAGGAACACGTTCTCGGGCTTGAGATCGCGGTGGACGATGCCCTTGTCGTGCGCCGCGCCGAGCGCGCGGGCGAGCTGCGCGGCGATCCGGGCGGCGCGCGCCATCGAGAACGGCGCGCCCTCGCGGATGGCGGCGCCGAGCGTCTGGCCGCTCACGTACTCCATCACCGAGTACGTCATGCCGTCGGGCGTGGTGCCGAAGTCGGTGACGTCGACGATGTTGGGGTGGCCGATGCGCGAGGCGGCCTTCGCCTCCTGCACGAAGCGCTGGCTGGTCGATGGGTCGCGCGTGACCTCGCGCTTCAAGACCTTGATCGCGAGCGGGCGCTCGATCACGACGTGGTGCGCCGCGTACACGACGCCCATGCCGCCCTCGCCGATCTTCTTCTCGATGAAGTAGCGGTCGTCGAGCGTCTGCCCAACGAGCTTGTCGGAGTCGCTCTGGCCGCGCCCGGGCTGGAAGGCGGCGAGCGCCCGCTGCGGGTCCTGCGACGCCGATATGGCGCGCATCCGCGGCGCCTTGCCGGGAGCCTTGCCGGGGGTCGTCACGTTCTCGGAGGACGGCGGGTGCGGCGTCGCGGGCGGTGGCGACGGCGATGGCGACGGCGAGGGCGGCGTCGAGGGCTGCGTCAGGTGCTCCGGCACGGGCTCGGTCGCGTCACCGGTGGCGAGCTCGGTCGGCGACGACGTGTCGATGGCAGGCTCGGTCGGGGACGTCGTATCGGCGGCAGGCGCGGGCGCGGGCGTCGGCGTCGGCGTCGGCGTCGGCGTCAGCGCCGGCGCGGAGTGCCGCGCCGACACGGGCGGCGGGAGCAGCGGGATCGTGCCGTGTCGCTCTATCTCAGGCTTGCTCTCAGGCTTGTGCGGATCGGCCGGGCCCGTGGCGGCCCGCATCGATTCGCTGTCGATCGTCCGCGCCTCGGAGATCGAGACGAGCGGCGTCCGATCGAACGGGCAGAAGCCGGCCTCATCGAACGCCCGCTCGCACCCGGGGCAGAAGAACCGGCTCACCGTGCTTCGCGGGTCTCGTCGTACAGGTTCGTCCGGAAGTACAGGAAGATCTCGTTATCGGCGGCGACGGCGATGATGTTCTTGCCGTTGTTGTACGGCAGCGCGGCGACGCTGCGGCCGAAGACCTGGGTGTCCTCGGGCTGCGCGTCGGCCAAGGTCAGCGTGGGCTCGGCGGCGACGCCAGTGGTCGTGCTCAGCTCGATCACCTGGACCAGGCCGGAGGCCACGTCGCGGACGTCCGCTGTCGGCAGCCCGGCGAGGACGTACCGCTGCTGGACGTTCGCCGAGGGCTGGAACAGCGCCGCCGTCCGGAGCCGATCGATGTCGCGCGCGGCGCCGACCTCTTCGAACCCGGTGTCGGTGATCCGGTAGAGCCCGAGCCGGCCCTTGATGCCGTCGGTGTGCGCCTGGACGAGCGCGTACGTGCCGGTCGGGTCCGTGAACACGAGGATCTGCGAGCTGCCCTGCACGCCCGAGAGCCCGATGTCTTTCGCGAAGCCCATCTTCGGCGACACCATGCCGCCCATGCAGCCGTTGAACACGCTGCCGGGGTAGGCCATCAGCTTGCCGCTCTCGGACAGCACGAGGACGTCGTCGAACGCCGGCGGGGGCAAGCCGGCCACGCCGGGCGGGCGGTAGGCGCCGAGCGCGCGGATGGTGATCATCTGCGGCGGGATCTGCTCGTCGCGGAGCGTGCACTTGGGCGGCGGCATCAGCGCCTTCGTCTGATCGAAGTACGCGGGGAACACGGCGTCGTTCTGGGCGACCAGGACCTGCAGCCTCGCCTCGGGATCGGCGGCGTGCGGCGGCGAGACCATGTACGTCGCGGCGCTCGGCTGCTGGGGGCCGATGACGGGGACCCCGGTGAGCTGGCCGCCGGAGGAGCGGATGACGAGGCTGCGGCTGACCTCGAGCGCGGACACGAGCGCGACCTCGTCGGACGCGGGGCTCGTCAGGAGCAGCGGCTCGGTCGCGAGGTTGCCGATCGCGAACTGCGGGTTCAGCTCGAGCTCGGTCGTGATCTTGGTGCCGCCTTTCGAGTCGATGACGAGGTCGTTGTAGAGCGAGTCGGTCGCGCCGAGCACCGCCAGCGTGCCGCCGCTGCCGTCCCGCGTCAGGCGCGCGATCGCGACGCCCCAGCTCGCGGCCGGGTTGTCGGGCTTCTCCACCGAGGTGACCCAGGTGTCGGCCTCGAGGTCGTCGAAGTCGGTCCACTTGCAGCCGCCCGCGGCGAAGAGCGGGGCGGCGGCGCCGAGGGCGATCAGGCGAAGTCGAAGGGTGCGCATCAGAAGCTCACTCCCATGCCGAGGCCCGCGTAGCCGGGGCCGACCTGTGGCGATAGCGCGAACGAGCGGACGTCGATCAGGCCGCTCGACGGCGGGCCCTTGTCGCGGAACGTGTAGTAGATGGCGGTGACCGCCGTGATGCCGGCGATCACGAACGTGGCGTCGGCGGCGATCGCGTAGATCTTGCCCTTCTGGAACCGATCGTCGCGCGAGTCGACGGGCGGGTCGCCCCTGTCGATCTGCTGGCGCAGCTCGTCGCGGAGCTTGTTGGCCTCCCTCCCGAGGTACGCGCCGCCGGCGCCGAACGCGCCGGCCATGATGAACGCGACGACGGCGTCGCCGCGGCCGGGCTTGGACACGAGCGTGACCTTGACGGTCGTCTCGGCCCGGGCCTGGATCGCGACCTTGCGCTCGAACGACTTCATGCCGCCGCGCTCGACGCGCAGCGTGTGCTCGCCCTGGGGCAAGGTCTTCATGCACGGCCCGCGGTCGCACGCGAGCTTGCCGTCGAGGTAGATCTTGGCGTCCTCGATCCCGAACCCGAGGACGTTGATCCGGCCGACGGGCTCGCCCTTCAGGTTGGCCCGGAGCTCCTTGGTCTCGCCGGGGGCGATGTCGACCTCGAACACGGTCTCGTCGTAGCCCTCGGCGGTGACCCACAGCGTGTGCTTGCCGGGCTTGATGTTCTGCGAGTGCGGCGTCTTGGCGACGGCGCCGACGGACTTGTCATCGATGAAGACGACGGCGCCGGGCACGTTCGACGTGACCTGCACCCAGCCGAGGAAGTCCTGCTTGCCGAGCACCGCGCGCAGCACGAACAGCTTGTTCGGCTCGCCGGTGACCTCGCTCTCGGACTGCATGTAGCCGCGCTTCTCGATGATCACCTTGTGCGTGCCCTCGATCGAGCCGGACCACGGCGTGGTGCCGATCGAGCCGTTCTTCTTGTCGTCGAGGTAGACGGTGGCGCCCTGCGGCTCGCTCTCGACCACGACGAGGCTGCGCGGCTTGGCGTCGCCGAGGCTCTGCACCTCCGCCGACGGCGCGGCGGGGGGCGCGGGCTGGCCGGCGGGCTTGGCCTGGGCCGCCTCCTTGAGCCGCTTGATCTCGTCCGTGAGCACGCCGATCGCCTTCTCGACCTTCGCCTTGTCGGTGGCGTTGGGATCGGCCTCGATGTACTTGCGGTAGTACTCGACCGCCTGCGCGTACGAGTCGACGTTGCTGTCGCGCTTGCCCTTCATGTGGAAGCAGGCGCCGATGTTGTAGAGGAACTGGGGGAACTGCCGGGCGCCGTACGCTTCCTGGAAGCCCTTCGCCGCCTCGTCATACTTGCCCGCCAGGTAATCGATCTGGGCTTGGTCGAACGATGACTGCGCCTTGCGCAAGGCGTCAGCTTGCTGCGCTGCCACCGGAGCGACGAGCGCGCAGATCACGAACCAAACCACGAAGCACACGCGTGTTCGCATAAGTCTCCCCGAGGCTCGAAAGGGTAACACAACCCGTCTCTCCCGCACGGTCGCGGTGGGCCTGGTCCTCGACGGGGAGCGCGCGGGGGGAGCGCGCGGGGGAGCGCCGGGGGAGCGCCGGCATGCGAGCGTTTCGCGCGCGGCGTGCGGCGCGGCACGCTTTGCGCGACCCGCGGCGCGGGGTCGGTCACGCTATGCGGACGGACCCGACACGAACGCCACGTTCGCGGCGGCCGGCTCGCGCGTGGTGCGGCAGGCGTTGGCAGGGGCGCGCTCGTCGGCGTGGCCGAGCGCGATGCCGAAGAGGATCGCGTCGGTCTCGGCGATCGGCAGGTGCTGGCGGAGCGTCGCGGGGTACGCGGCGACCGAGGCCATGGGGCAGGTGTCGATGCCGAGGACGGCGGCGGCCGAGAGCACGTAGCCGAGCCACACACCGACGTCGACATAGGCGTACGGCCCGAGCCGGCGATCGCAGGACACGATCGCGACGTGCGGCGCGTCGAACAGCGCGTAATTGCGGAGCCAGGCGTCGTAGCGGCCCTGCTTGTCGTCGCGGGCGACGCCCATGGCCTGGTAGAGCGCCTTGCCGCACGCGACGCGGTGCTCCTTGTAAGGAGGCGGGTAGTCGAGCGGGAACGGCACCTCCGCCTGCGGCAGCTGGGACCGCGCGGCGGCGAGCAGCGCCTCGGTGAGTGCCGCGGTGTGCGGCGGCTCGGTCACGGCCACGCGCCAGGGCTGCACGTTGCACCAGCTGGGCGCGCGCTGCGCCGCCTCGAACATCCGCACGAGCGCCGCGCGCGGGAGCGGCTCGGGCCGGAAGGCGCGCACGCTCTTGCGCTGGCGCCAGGCGGCGGCGAGCGCGTCGAATGCGGCGGCGGGGGTGCCGTCGAGCGAGGCGGTGGCGCCGTCGAGCGGGGCGGCGGCGGTGGCGCCGTCGAGCGGGGCGGTGGCGGGCGCGCCGTCGAGCGGGGGTTGGCTCACTTGGCCCTCTTCAGGGTGCGGAAGCGGAAGATGCCGGTCGTGTGGCCGTCGGAGAAGTGGATGCCGACGCCGTAGTTTCCGGTCAGGTGCATGTCGGTGACCGACAGGTCCTCGGCGACGGTCGCCGGATCGAGGATCCGCTCGCCGGTGACCTCGGACTGGCACATCGCGCACGTGCACCGGATGCGCAGCTCGCGGGCGCCCCAGACGTCCTCGGTGTCGTCGTCCCAGACGAAGCGGACCTCGCGCTTACCGAGGCCGATGATCTCGAGCGGCATGGGCATCGCCGCCTCTTATGCCATGCGCGGGGCGACGGCGGGCGGGCCGGGCCGGCGGACTACCGGGTCCGGGCGCGGAGGTTGGACGGTGGGGCTCCGCTCCCTGCTCGACGGGGGACGGGGCGTACCGGGTTGAGCCCGTCAACCTCTGCGGGCTCGCAATTACTTGGTTCTGCCGGGAGCGCGCCTGGTGGGCGGCTTCTTGGCAGCGGGCCTGGCGGTCTTCTTGGCGGGCGCGTTCTTGGCCGCGGTCTTCTTGGCGGGCGCAGTCTTCTTGGCCGGCGCGGTCTTCTTGGTCGGCGCAGCCTTCTTGGCCGGCGCGGTCTTCTTGGTCGGCGCAGCCTTCTTGGTCGACGCAGCCTTCTTGGTCGGCGCAGCCTTCTTGGTCGGCGCCTTCGCGGCTGGCGGCTTCGCCATCGTCGCCTCGACGCCGAGGGCGGCCAGGTCGGCCGGCTCCTCGGCCGCAGTGCCCTCCGCGGGCCGGGCGGGCGCGGGCGCGGGCGCGTTGCTGCCCAGCCGCGCCTCGAACGCGTCGAGGAGCTCCCAGCGCGCTCGGTCCTGCTCGGGATCGAGGCCGCGGCGCTCCACAGCGATCGCCTGCAGCGTCTGCTGCCGTACCACCTCCTGGAGCACGCCGTGCTCGAGCTGGATGCTGGCGATCGCGTAGAACAGCCCGCGGTTCTCCTCCCAGAACATGTCGTCGCGCTCGGTCGTGCCGAACTCTTCGAGGACCTCGCGCGCGAGCTCGCTCTCCAGCAGGCCCTTCGCGACCTCGGCGGCGGGCGTCCCGCTCGCGACGGCGCGCTCGAAGTGGGCCCAGATGTCCAGCGCCAGGTCGTCGTCGAAGAGGCCGTCGCCCCAGGTGCCCATGCGTCCACCGTACTGCCGCCGGTGGAGAAACGGTATCGCCGCGCTCCCGGAATCGCGGCGCGCTGCTAGGGTGCGCGCGTGCCGCCGCCACGCCCGCGCCAGCGACGCAGCCTCTCGATGCCCCGCGCCCCCGGCCGGCTCGTCGCGGGCGGCAATCCGGCCGGCGCGGACGCGCTGGCCGCCGCGCTGCGCGCCCCCAGCGTCGATCACGACGTCGCCGAGTCCTTGACGCACCCGTTCCACAGCTACCCGGCGCGCCTGCACCCCGCGACGGCGCGCGTGCTCGTGGAGATCGTCGCGGGCGGCGGCTCGGGCGGCGGCGGCGGCCGCGGCGGCCGGGGCCGGACGATCCTCGATCCGTTCTGCGGCTCCGGCACGGCGCTCGTCGAGGCGCGCGCGGCCGGCCTGCGCGCGGCCGGCGTCGATCTGAACCCGCTGGCCGTCCTCGTCGCGCGGGCCAAGGCGTGGACCGTGTCGCCGCGCCGCCGCAAGGAGCTGCGCGACGCGGGCCACATGATCAGCGGCGCCGTCCTCGCGGCCGGCCGCGCGGCCCGGCGCGCCGGGGCCGAGCCCGCGCCGATGCGCAAGCCGTCCGGCTTCGATCCGAACGCGCGCAACCGCCGGCTCGCGAGCTGGTTCGCGCCGCACGTGCGCCGCGAGCTCGAGCTGATTGCGGCGCACCTCGACGAGCTGGCCGCGCAGGACGCCGAGCTGGCGGCGGTGCTCACCGCGTGCCTGTCGGCGATCCTGTACAAGGTGTCGTCGCGGACGAGCGACACCGACGGCACCTGGGTGGATCGCAACATCGCGCGCGGCGCGCCCGCCCGCCTGTTCGCGCAGCGGGTGGATCTGCTCGTCGCGGGCCTCTCCGACTTCCCGCCCGGCAGCCCGGCCGAGGTCTTCGAGCTGGACGCGCGCCGGCTCTCCGAGGCCATCCCCGACGGCTCGGCGGCCGGCGTCGTGACGTCGCCGCCCTACGCCGGCACCTACGACTACGCCGAGCACCAGCGCCTCCGCTTCGACTTCCTGGCGCTCCGCCACCGCGAGCTCGACGCAGGCGAGCTCGGCTCCCGCCGCAGCTTCGAGGCCGATCCCGACCGCGCCGCCCGCGCCTGGCGCGGCGCGCTCGCCGACAGCCTCGCCGCCATCGCGGGCGCGCTCGCCCCCGGCGCCGCCGCAGCCATCGTCATCGGCGACTCGGTCGTCGCCCCCTCTGGCGCGCCGCCGCGCGCCATGTACGCCCTCGACGACGTGCGCGGAGCCCTCACCGACGCCCTCGCCGTCGAGGCCTGGGCCTCGCAGGAGCGCCCGATGCTTGGCCGCCTCGAGCGCTACGCCTTCGGCGATCGCCCCAAGGCCGAGCACATCGTCCTGCTCCGCCGCCAGTGACGGCGCTAGCGAGCGCTGAGCGAGCGCTGAGCGAGCGCTGAGCGAGCGCTAGCGAGTGATCGGCACCTCGCCGGTCCGGCGACGGGGCTCGGCCTCCGCATCGCCGCCGAACTCCTTGGTGAGCTCGCCATCCCGGTTGATCAGCCCCATCTCGACCATCTCTGCGAAGCGTTCCTCCGGCGAGACCTCCGCGGCCTTGGCCAAAAGCTCGCGGGCCAGCACGGCCGCTTCCTCTGAGGTTCGAACGCTCACCTCACATAAGTTGGCCGGAACACGGGTTCATGGCTACTGATCTCTGCCTTCCTGTTCTCCGGCATCCACGAGCAGGCTCACGGCCTCCCTGACCTCCGGTGAGAGTGAAGCCATCTTCTCGGGTGCCTCTCTCACCTCCACGGCGATCGAATAAGGGAGTAGGTCACGGGGCAGCACACACTTCTTTAGAAGAGCGGTATAGACACGAAAGATGGCGCTGGGCGCGCTCGTCCTCGCTCGCGCCACCACCGGCACGCATTCCACGAAGGTTGCGGCGAGCAGATTTCGAGGAGCGTGTTCGATGGTCCAGTCGAGGACCGTCGTGAACGAAGGTGAGCCTTCTGGAATCGCATCCAGCAGTATCAACAAGAGGTGGTAAGCACTATGACGGCCAAGCTCGAATCCGCGCTTCGCGAGATCTTGGATCAGGGGAAATGCCTTGGGTGCTTGGCCTGGAGTATGGCTGATTGCACATGTTGCACTCCAGAGGAGCCATGCTGGTATATCGGATGGCCGGTCCCAGTATGCAAGGGCTCGGAGGAAGCGCTCTGCGGTGGAGACATCGGGAGCAGGCGAGCTCAAGAGCTTCAGGGCGTCGATCTCGAGCTCGCTGGCACCCGCATGCTCCGTGAACAGATCGATGATCCAGCCCAGCATGTCAAGCTGCTGAGAATCGGCGATCGTTCGAACGAGGTTGCGGATTGCCGCCGAGGCGCAATGCTTGCAATGAGTGTGCTCGAGATCATCCTTGGCAAACCGTTTCATCGCGGAGCTGTCGTGCGCGATCGCTGCCAGTTGGGCTAGGACGGACAGTAACCATCGCGTGGCAGGTTCTTGTTCGATGATACGCAAACCCTCGGAGATGGCCTTTTGAGGCCCATGTGTTCGAGCGAGCGTGAAAAGAAGAGTGGCAAGAACGCGAAACCTGAGCTTGTGTGGCAACTCCGCCGAATCGGCGTCTCGCAGCACCCGGAGCCCTTCCTCCGGAAGCTTCAGGTATTCGAGGTCACTCGCCAGGGAGAGACTTGCCACGGCCCTGAGCACCCGGTCCTCCGATCGGAGTAGCAGGCGTAGCCGCCGAACTTGGTCTGCAGCAGCTTCGGGGCTGCCGTTTGGTCGATGGTCGGACAATCTCGCCATGAGGAACTCGGAGTGTTCCGGTAACGCATCTTGCAGGTACTCGAGCGTGGCAATGTGCTCGCGGCATCTTTGCGTCGCATCGCTTCGCAAGTCCTGCCAGAACGCCGCTGTGACTCTCGAGGCGGCGGCGCGAACCTCATCAGGGTGGCCCTCGTACCAGTGTTGGAAGAACTCCGACAGGAATCGCAGACGCTGGCGTGCCGCCTGGTCTTCGCGCATCTGCATCCACAGCCGGAATAGGCGATCATTCAGGTCATAGCTGCGCTTGCGCTTGCTGGGCCTGCCGGTCGGGCGCACGAAGCGCTCGGATACCAGCTTGGCGATATTCGCCGTGACGTGGTTGACCTGCATCCTGCAGCGCTTCGCGATGTCGGACGGAGCGAGCGCCTGTCCCGAGAGGGCCATCTCTGCCAGGATGCGCCCCATCTGCGGTGAGATGTCATTGAGCCGTTGCTGATAATAGGGCGTCACCTCATCGAGCAACTTCAGGATCTGAGTGAAAAGCTCGTCCGTGAAGCCGCGCCGTAGGATCGAGTAGAGCGTGAGGACCAGCCGCGGGTTGCCGCCGCTGAAGTGAAAGACGGCGTGTGCACGCGCACGTACTGTGTCGATCCGGGTCAGCAGGAGCTCATCCATGTCCCATTGCGCTCTCGCCTCGATGAGGTCAGTAACCTCATCTGATGACAGGTCCTCGAGTGTGATCACTTGGAAGAAGTCGTAGAAGGGCGCGCTGTGCTGTACCGTGGCATCGACGTAGCTCGTCGCTGTTGCTAGCAGAACGAAGGGCGGATCTCGGGTAAGGATCTCGCGAAGCCTGCTCTGGCTACGTCGGTCGCGAAGCTTGCGCTCGAACAGGCTCCCCAGGTTCTCGAGGATCACGAGGATGGGCTTCTTGTGTTTTTCTCTCCATGCCCGGATCCGGTCGAGCGCCAGCTCTTCCAGAGCGTGGAAGTCTTTGACATCCTCGAGTGGGGAATCTTTCAACTGTTCCAGGCGAATGACGATCTGCTCGAGTAGCTCGCCCAAGTTGCCGACCTGGTATTGCTCTTCGGGGAGTCGAGCCACCGCCCAGCCATGATCGCGAGAGAGCCGTCGCGCGATCAGCTCGGTGAAGTGGCTCTTGCCGCTGCCGCGAGGCCCGATCAGCTGCCAGTGCCGCTTGGTCCGCTTCTTCGAGTCGGCGATCAGATCCTCCTCGAGCTTCTCCAGCAAGGGCCGCCGAGCCACGAGCGTTGCCTCGAGCTCCTCGCTGGAGGCGCGAGACGGGTTGAAGAGCAGAGGAGCGGTGCTCATCCCCGCCCTCGAGACCGGTACGCGTTTCGGAGCCACCAATCGCGGAGAAAACCGCTCGAGAACTTCACCTCCTCGCCATCGCTCGCGATGTAGTGATCGCTCTCGAGCAACGCGAGGACATGATCGATGTCGGCGGGCTCGTCCGCCCGGGCCAGTACGCCCAGCAGGTCGGCCGTCGTGGCCCGCTCTTTGGTGGCCAGCTCGTCAAGGATGAGGTGCGCGGCTCTCTCGTGCGGGCCGTAATACTCCTTCAACCGCGATCGGTAATGGCTGAACCTTACGCGGTTCGACGGCCCGAGCACGCGATCGCGATACGTCGGCTCCACGTGGGAGGCCGCGAGCTGCCGCCGATGCTGTCGCGCGTCGGTGAGGCACTCCGAGATGAGCACCTGGAGAAAGAAGTGAATCCCACAGTTCGCGACGCGAACGATCTCCTCGGGCACGCCGCTCTCGAAGTTGGCGTTCTCTGCCTCGAGGACCTCGGTCACGAACTCAGCCGCACGGCGGAGCGTGAGCGGCTCCAGGCGAAATCGCTCCAGATCGTTGAGCAGTGCTTCGCGCCGCAGCCGCTCGAGGCGCGGCTCGATGTTCACCGAGCCGCCCAGCAAGAATCGAACGTGCCCCTTCCGGGGCTGTTGTCGCTGAGCTCGAAACCACTTCAGGAAGTCGATGGCGCGCGTCTCGTCTCGATCGAGGAAGTTCGCCACCATCATCGGGAACTCGTCGATGATGAGCAGGAGCTTGCCCTCGAACCGTTCGAGATCCTTCAGCAGCTGCTCGGCGAGCTCGGCCCAGCTCGTGTTGTCACGGAGCGAGTCGCGGAGCGAGATCTTGATCTCTCCGAGCCCCTCCTTGGCGCTGTTGACCTCGCCGACGAACTTGCCCACCCAACGCAGCAGAGCTCCGGGGGCACCGGCGGCCGCGCGCAGCAGCTTGCGGAACGCATCGAGCTGCAGGAGCGCGGCCGTCACCTCGGTCACGAAGTCCGACGGCGTCTCCACGTACTCGACGTCCAGGTAGAGGACGGTCCAGCCCGCCTGAGGGTCGTCCGCCAGGGCGTTCATCAACGAGGACTTCCCGTGGCGCCGCGGCGCCGTGAGGAGGACGCTGCCGTGAGCGAGCAACCGCCACAGATCCTGGACTTCGGCTTCTCGACCCCAGAAATCGGGCCCCCGGACCGTGGGCCCAACGACATTGGCTGGCTTCATCTTCGTTCCTGTAGCGCTACAGGTTCGTAGCGCTACAGGTTCGTAGCGCATGCTTTTTCGTAGCGCTACGGATCTGTTGCGTAAATCATCAACTGGCTGAAATTAATACAAATCAGTGAATCTCTGTGGAGCCTCGAGCTTGGGAGGCCACAGGATCACGATGTTAGCTCGGGGCCGGTCGGCGGGGCGGCGGCTGTGGTAATGACGCGGGGCGTGGACGCGGCCGAGCGCGAGAGCATCGTCTTCTTCGAGACGGCAGGCGAGCGGCACGCGCTGCTCCTGGGCGGGCTCACGGCGATCGAGCGGCGCGTGCGCGAGGTGGCGAAGCAGGGGGCGCAGCGCGCGATCGTGGCGGGCGCGCCGGTCGCGTTTCCGCGGCAGCTGCCGATCCCGGTCGCGTTCGTCGAGCCGGGGACGCCGCCGCCGGAGGGCGCGCGCAGGGAGCGGGCGGACGTGGTCGCGGGGATCGAGCTGGTCGACGAGGCGGCCCGCCGCGCGGCGGAGTGGAAGCTGATCCGCGGCATGAACAAGGCGCACGAAGGGCCGGTCGACGCGCTCATCAACTGGCGGTTCTCGATGCGGATCACGCGCGTGCTCGCGCAGCGATCGCTCGCGATCACGCCGAACCAGGTGACGGTGGTCGCGATCCTCCTCGGGCTCGCGGCGGCGGTCGTCGCGAGCCGCAGCGGGTACGCGGCGATCGCGATCGCGGGCGTGATGTTCGAGCTGAACTCGATCCTCGACTCGGTCGACGGCGAGCTGGCGCGGCTCCGCTTCCAGTACTCGAAGCTGGGGCAGTGGCTCGACAACCTGTCGGACGAGATCGTCGACAACGCGTTCGTCGTCGGCGTGGCGTGGTCCCTGGGCGAGATCTGGCTTGGGCTCGCGCTGGGCGCGGTGGGCGGCCGGCTCGTGAACGCGCTCGTTTTGTACACCGACGTGTACCGGCGCACGGGCACGGGCGACGTGTTCGAGTTCCGGTGGTGGTTCGAGAAGACGAGCGCCAGCGCGGTCGAGCTCTACGATCCGAAAGCGATCACCACGTGGCTGCGCTCGCTCGGGCGGCGCGACACGTACGTGTTCGTGTGGGCGATCGCGTGCGTCGCGGGGCTGCCGTACTGGGTCGTCGGGCACGCGGCCGTGATCGCCGCGGTCTACCTCGTGCTCTTGTCCCTGCACTTCACGGTGTTTCGCAACCGGCGCCGCACATAAGGCGCGGCGGGTGGGGCACGCGGCGGGTGGGGCACGCGGCACGCGGCGGGCGCGGCGCCGCGGCTACGGCTTGGCGGGCTTCGGCGCGGGCGGCGGGGGCGGCTGCGGCTGCGGCTGCGAATAGATGAAGGTCACCGCGGTGCAGACGGGCGCGGCCTTGCCGTTGACGAGGTACGGCCGGTAAGCCCACTGGCTCATCTCGCGCATGATCTTCGAGTCGTAGTCGACGAAGCCGGTGCTCTTGAGCATGGTCACGCCCGTGACCGCGCCCTGCGGGTCGACGCAGAGCTTGTACGAGCCCACGAGCTTGTCCTTGCCGCTCCTGGCGATCTGCGTCTTTGTCGGATCGTCAGGCGTGATGTTCTTGTCGCCGCTGATGCGGTTCCCCTCGAGGAGACCCGGCGGGACGGCCTGCGGCGGCGGCGGCGGCGGCGGCGGCGGCGGCGCGCTGATGATGCCGCCCACGACCCCGCCGACCACGCCGCCCTCGACGCCGCCCTCGATGCCCTCCAGGTCGGACTCGTCCTCGGCGTCGTCCTCGGCGGTGAGCATGCTCGGCGCGCTCGCCGCGGGCAGCGTCTCGGTGAGCGGCGCGCGACCTGCCGGGTACGTCAGGAGCGTCATCGTGCAGACGGCGGCGGGCTTGCCGCCGAGCGAGAACGGCCGGAACCGCCAGCCGCGCATCGCGACCTCGAACGCCGTGCTCGCCTTCTGCTGGACGGGACCGGCGGGCGCGTCCGTCTGGCGGACGGTGACCTGATCGAGCGCGCCCTGATCATCGATGCAGAGCTTGACCCAGGCGGAGACCGAGGTGAGCTTGGCGCGCTCGAGCACGGGCTCGAGCTTGTCGCCGACGACGTCGTCGAGGTTCGTCTTGCCGGCCTTGCGCAGCGCCTCGAACGCCTGCGCGGTCAGGGTCGGCCGGCCGCGGTCCGCGGCGGTTTGCTGCTCGAAGCCGATCCCGAGCACGCGGCCGCTCGCGTGGAAGATCTCGAGCTCGATGCCGGGCTCGTACGTGAGGACCGCGCTCGAGGTCGAGCCGGGTTGCCGCGTCGTCGCCTGCAGCCGGAGCTGCGTGAGGCAGCGCGCGAACGGCTGGAGCGCGGCGCCGGTCACGACGCCGGGCGCGCCGAACTGCTTCGCGCACGCCGCGTCGGCGAACCAGATGCCGGTGCTATGGACCGACGCGCCGAGGAGCTTGGCGACGCGCGGCGCGTTCTTCGTCCGGATCGCGGCGGCGAGCTCGGCGCCGACGTCGGGGGCCGGCGGCGGCGGCGGTGGCTTGCGGTACCTGGTCGCGTGGGCGGGCCCGCTCGCGGCGAGCCCGAGACAGACGATCACCAGCACCCGGCTGAACATCATGACCCCTGTGCATACGCGGTCGGCACGCGGGATTCACGCGAAATCCGCGGCGGCGGGCGGCGGGCGTGATCAGTTCGAGCGCTGGCCGATCTGCCCGATGTCGCGCTCGAGCGCGCGGAGCGCGTCGAGCGCGGAGGTCCGGCCTTCGCGGGTGCGCAGCGCCTCGAGGATGCGGATGCGGCGGAACCGCGGCCACAGATCGTACGTGGCCTCCTGGCCGTGCGTCTCGTCGAGGCGCTTCAGCGCGCGGCCGATCGTCCCGTAGAGCTCGGCGACGACCTCCGTCGACGGATCGGCGGGGGACGCCTCCGCCGTCGCGGGAGGCGCGGGCGCGGCGGGGGCGGGGCCCGCGGGCTGCTGCGGCCGCGCGGGCGTGGCGGGGGCGGCGCCCGCGGGCGCGGCGCCAGACGGAGGCGGATCGAGCGCGGGATCGAGCGGCGGCGCGGGCGCGGGGCCGGCGGGCGCGGCGGGGGCCGCGGGGTGAGGCACCGTCGACGTCGACGGCGACGGCGCTGGCGCCCCGGGCGGCGCGAGCTCCGCCGAGGGCGCGGGCGGCTGCGCGGGCGCCGCTGGCGGCGAGAGCTGTGCGGTGGCGGGCGGCTCGGCGCCGCGCCGGGCGCGCAGCGCCAGGACGCCGATCACGCACAGGCCCACGCCGACGAGCACCGCGGCGATCCACCAGGCGCGCCGGCGATCCGGCGCCTCGCGCGGCAGCGGCCGCACCATCTCCGTCGCCAGGTACGCGCGCGCCGGCGCGGCGAGCTGCGCGGGCGCGGGCGCGGGCGCGGACGGCACGGGCGCGCGCGCGGCGCCTGCAGACACGAGCTGCGCGGGCGCGGGCGCGGCGCCTGCAGACACGAGCTGCGCGGGCGCGGCGCGCTCGAGCTTCGCCATCGCCACTGAGGCGGCGAGCGCGGCGCGCCCGCTCGGCTCCGTCGGAGACGGCTCGCCGAGCGGCACCGCAGACGCGATCGCGACGGGCGACAGCGGGGGCGAGGGCCCGGTGCCTCGCGCGGTCGCCGGCCCCGACTCGTCCAACGAAGCGACTGCATGCGGCCCTGCGTCGGACGCCACCGCCGGTTCCGACCAGGTCGCCATCGCCGGCCCCGCGCCGGAGGTCACCGCGGAGCCCGCGCCGGAGGCCACCGCCAGCCCCGACCAGGTCGCCACCGCGGAGCCCGTGCCGGACGCCACCGCCGGCTTCGCGCCGGGCGCCACCGCGGAGCCCGTGCCGGCCACCACCGCCGGCTTCGCGCCGGGCGCCACCGCGGAGCCCGCGCTGATCGCCACCGCCGGCCCCGCGCCGGACGCCACCGCGGGCCCCGACCAGGTCGTCACCACCGGCTCCTGGGCGATCCCTTCCCCCGTCAGCGACACGATCACCGGCTTATCGGGATCGGTCGACATCTTCTCCGTCGGCGCGTTCGTCCACGCGCTCGCCGCGTCGGTCTCCGGCGGCGGCGGGTTCGTGCCGCTCGGGGCGCGCCCGATCGGCACCGAGCCCGGCACCGTGCGGCTCGGCTCGGCGAGGCTCACGCCGAGCTGCGCTGCGGCGGCGGCGCGATCGCGCTCGATCAGCTCGAGCAACGCGCGCGCGGCCTTCGCGCTCGGCGGCCGCGCGTCGGGCGAGCGCGCGAGCAGCGCGCGCGTGAACGCCTCGAGCAGCGGATCGACGTCGATGGTCGGCGTGCGCTGCTGCATCGGCGGGATCGGGCGTGACAGGTACGCGCGCACGATCTCGGCGCCGGTGCCCCGGAACGGCATCACGCCGGTGAGCATCTCGAAGCACATCACGCCGAGCGCGAACAGATCGATGCGCGGATCGATCGTCTTGTCGGTCGCTTGCTCCGGCGCCATGTACTGCGGCGTGCCGAGCACGATGCCCTCGGTCGTGAGCCGCTGGCGCTCGCCGGCAGAGAAGTCGGAGAGCGCGATCGCGACGCCGAAGTCGAGGATGCGCGGCAGCTCGTCGCCGTGCCGGTCGCGTTCGACGATCACGTTTTCGGGCTTGAAGTCGCGGTGGATGAGGCCCTGGTCATGGGCGTGCTGGAGGCCGTCGCAGAGCCGCCTCGCGAGGCTCATCATGCGCGGCCCGCCCATCGGGCCCTCGGCGATCGTCTCGGCGAGCGTGCACCCCTCGGCGTACTCCATGACGAGGTAGCGCAGTCCCTCGGGGGTGATCCCGACGTCGAGCACGCCGACCACGTTCGGGTGGTGCAGCTTGCCGGCGAGCTCCGCCTCCCGGTCGAACCGGCGGCGGAACTTCTCGTTCTCGAGCATCCGCGGGTGGAGGACCTTGACCGCGAGCTTGCGGCCGATCTTCACGTGCTCGGCGCGGAACACCGTTCCCATCGCGCCCGCGCCCACGCGCTCGAGGATGCGGTAGCGCGCGGCGAGGACCTGGCCGACCAGACGCTCCAGGGATCCCTCTCGAGACACGTTCGACCAGTATACGGACGGTCGCCGCGCCGCGTGCGAGATCCCAGCGTGAGGTTCCCCGACACCGCTGGCAAACCTCGGATGTGATGGCGGAATCGGCCTGTGTGCCGGCCGGCGACTCGGTGGAGCGGATGAGCCGAGCACGGCGCTGCGGCGCCGATGCGCCGATGCGCCGATGCGCCGGTCCGGCCGGCCCGGCAGGCTCGCGATCGCCGGTGCTATCGCCCGGCGCAGGCGTGGGTGCGCTCGCCCGGCGCGGTCACTTGTCGCGTTCGCCGCCGTCCCAGGCGATGTCCATCGAGTCGTCGTCGCCCAGCGCCTTCTCGAGCATCGCGAGGAGATCGGGATCGATGCCGTTGTCCGAGAGCAGCTCGAGCGTGTCGCGATCGATGAAGTAGTCCTGATCCTCGTCGTGCTCCTCCTCGAGCTGATCGACGAGGAACTGGAGGTGTTTGTCGGTGATGACTCCGATATCGGTGTCGGTATCGATGCGGAACAACCGCGGCATACCCCGAGTCTGCACATCGGGCGCGCCCGTGGTCAACGGTCCTGCGTGCTACAAGGCCGCGGTGCCCACGGCGATCGATCTCCCCGCGCGCGCGGACGTCGCGATCATCGGGGGCGGGTTCGCGGGCTGCGCGACGGCGTGGGCGCTGGCCGCGCGCGGCGTCCCGGCCGTGATCCTCGAGCGCGAGCCGGAGCTGGGCCGGTACGCCAGCGGGCGGGGCGCCGGCCTGGGCCGCCAGCTCGTCGAGGACGACGCCACGAGCGCGCTCGCGATCCGCGGCGCGGCCCTCCTGCGCGCGCGCTTCGCCGCGGCGTGGACCGAGACGGGCGGCCTGCTCGGCTTCGATGACCCGGCGCGCGCGGCGGAGTACACGGCCCGCGCCGAACGGTTCGCGATCGGCCACGCGGTGCTCGATCGCGCCGCGGTGCTCGCGCGCTGGCCGGCGTTCACGGACCTCCCGGTGGCGGTGGCGGTGCACGTGCCGACCGACGGCGTGATCGACGCCCGCGCGCTCCTCGGGGCGCTCGCCGCCGAGGCGCGGATCGTCTACGAGGCGCCGGTCGTCGGCGCCGCGGATGGCCGGATCCAGACGGCACGCGGCGCGCTCCTGGCGCGCGTCGTCGTCGACGCGGCCGGCGCGTGGGCGGGGGCCGCCACCGGCGATCCGCCGCTCGAGGCGTACAAGCGCCACCTGTTCGTCCTCGAGGCCGCGGCGCCGCCGGGCGCGCCGTACCTCTGGCACCTGGGGGCCGAGGAGCTGTACGTGCGCGCCGAGGGGCCGCACCTGCTCGTCTCGCCGTGCGATCGCGTGGTCACCGCGCCGGCCGATCAGCAGCCGACGCCCGACGGCGACGCGTGCCTCGCGGCCCGCCTGCGCGCGGCGCCGGCCCTGGCGGGAGCCGCCGTGGTGCGGCGGTGGGCGTGCCAGCGGGCGTTCACGCCGGACCGCCAGATGCGGCTCGGGCGCGACCCGCGCCGGCCGTGGCTCGTGTGGGCCGCCGGGCTCGGCGGCCACGGCGCGACGGCGGCGGCCGCCGTCGGCGAGGTCGTGGCCGGCGCGGTCCTCGCGGCGCTCGGCTAGCGCGGCGCGCCTACTTCGCGCCTACTTCGCTTCGTCGCACTTCTGGACGCCGGCCAGATCGGTCGCCGCGAGCGCGCACGCGACGCGATCGCGGTGCGTCTTCTCGGTGCACGCCACCATGAACTCGGCCGTCTTGGCCTCCATCACGGCCGCCTTCTGCTTCGCCAGGTCGACCTTCATCGACTCGGCGCCCGCCCCGGTCGCGCCGCCCTTCTTGAACTCGAGATCGATCAGATGCTCGAGGAGCTGCTTGCACTGATCCTCGGAGGGGGCCTTGCTGCACGCCCCGGCTGCCAGGAGCACGACCGCGAGCCATCGCTTCATTCGCGGCATCCTATCATTGCTCGTCTCACCGCGGGCGCGGCTGGGGCAGGCGCGCGCGGACGTGCTCGATCCGCCGCAGGACGGCCGGCCCCGGGCGCAGCGCGGCGGCGCGATCGAGCACCCCCGCCGCCGTCCGCGGCGCCCCGTCGGCGGCCCACGCCACGGCCAGGTGGACCAGGATCTCGGCCTCGCGCGGCGCGAACCGGGCGGCGCGGTCGAGCACGCGCACGGCGTCGCGGAACCGGCCCCGGCGCACGAGCAGCCAGCCCCAGCTGTCGAGGACCGCGGAGTCGCCGGGGGTCAGCTCGCGCGCGCGCCGCAGGTACGCCTCGGCGTCGGCGAGCCGCTCGTTGCGATCGGCCAGGAGGTAGCCGGCGAGGTTCTTCGCGGGCGCCAGCTCCGGCTGGCCGCGCGCGATCGGCTCGACGAGCCGCAGCGCCGCCGCCGTGTCGCCGGCGTGATCGGCGATGCGCGCGAGCAGCATCCCGCGGGCCGGCTCGTCGAATGGCGCCGCGACCGCGCGCGCCTCCTCGAGGCGGCCCAGGTCGGCCAGCGCGAACCCCGCCACCGCCGCCAGGTCCGCCCGCCGGGGGTGCTTCGCGAGCACCGGGGCGATCGCGTCGTGCGCGCGCTGCGGCTCGCCCGCCGCCAGGTGCGCGAGGGCGGCGATCCGCCGCGCGTCGGGGAGCTTCTCCGACGCCGCGCCGATCGCCAGCGCGCGCCGCGCGGCGGCGGCCGGCTCGCCCGCGGCGGCCTCGATCTCGGCGATCGCGAGCGCGCCCGCGTCGACGTCGAGCTTCGCGATCCGGCCGGCGATCCGGCGCGCCTCGTCGAGCTGGCCGAGCCCGCGGTGCAGCCGCGCGACCATCGCGAGGACGTCGGCGTCGCTGCGCTCGTCGTCGAGCAGCGTCAGCAGATCGACCGCGCCCGTGCGGTCGTCGGCCTCGCACAGCACCCAGAACAGCTCCTCGGCGACGTCGGGCGCCTGGCCCGATCGATCGAACGCGCCGCGCGTCTGCGCCACCGCCTCGTCGAGCTGACCCTGGTAGCGCAGGAGGCGCGCCAGATCGAGCCGCGCGTCGATGTGGTCCGGGTCGCGCTCGAGCACCGCGCGCATCTGGCGCGTGGCGGCCGGGAGCTCGCGCGCCGTCGCGAGCCGCACGCCGAGCCGGTAGTGGCCCTCGACGGAGTCCGGGATGCGCCGGACGAGCCGCAGCAGCGTCACCAGCGCCTCGCGCGGCAGCTCGAGCTTCGCGAGGCCCAGGTACGCGCGCTCGTCGGCCGGATCGAGCTCGATCGCGCGCCGGTACGCCGTCATCGCCTCCGCGCGCGCCGCGCCTGCCGCCTGGCCGGCTCGCTCGGCCGCGCTGGCCGCGATCCCCGCGAGGAGATCGCCCGACGCGAGCCACACCTGCGCGTGCGCCGGCCAGCGCGCGCGGGCCGCGGCGAGCGTCTGGCGCGCCGCCTCGGGCCGCTTCGCCCGCTGCTGCGCGCGCGCGAGCTCGACCGCGATCATCGGCTGCTCGGGCGCCGCCGCCGCGGCGTCGGCGAGCGCGTCGGCGGCGTTGTTCCACTCGTCGCGGTAGGCCGCCAGCTTGCCGTCGAGGTAGCGCGCGTACGCCGCGTGCGGCAGCGGCGGCAGCGGCGCGGGCCGCGGCGCAGGTCCGCACGCGGCCAGCGCGGCCAGCGCCGCCAGCGCAGCCAGCGCGGCCAGCGCCGCCAGCGCCGCCGCAGGTAGCGCGGCCGCACGCCCGATCGCGACCTGCCGGCGTGCTCGCACGGGCGCTAGCTCAGCTTCAGCGTCAGGCTCAGGCAGTCCGGCTCGGCGACGATCACCGTGTCGCCGTCCTTGAGCGGCGCCTTGCTGATCCGCCCGAGCCGGACGTCGTTGACGAACGTGCCGTTGGTGGTGCCCTGATCGATCGCGACGAGCGTGCCGTTCTCGTAGCCGATCCAGACGTGCTTGCCCGACGCGCGCGAGTCGTTGACGACGACCTGCGCCTGGCCCGGCTGGCGGCCGATCAGGAGGCCCGTGGCCGTCAGGCTGAACCGCTGGCCGTGGAGCAGGCCGCGCGTGCACGTGAGGCTGCCGATCGTGAACGAGCCGAACGCCGTCGCCGCGACCGGCGGGTGGCCGCCGCCCTGGTGGATTGCGACCGTCTTGGCCACCGGCTGGTGCCCCGGCTCCGCGCGCCCGCCCATCATCGGCGCCATCGGTTGCGAGCCGTGCGGGCCGTGCGCGCCGTGCGGGCCGTGCGCGCCCATCGGCTGCGGGCCGTGCGGGCCTGGCGGGTACGCGCCGTGGGCGTAGCCCGGGTGCGCCGGCTTCTTCTTCTTCACGATGACGACCGCGCCGATGATCCCGGCCAGGAGGACGGCGATGATCACGCCGATGATCGCGCCGCTGCCGCCGCCCTCCTCGTCCTTGGCCTTGGCCTTGGGGTCCTCCGCCTTCTTGCCCTTGTTACCCTTGCTCTCCTTCTTGAGCGCGCGGGCCTGCTTGATCATGCGCGGCGCCTCGGAGTGGGCCGGGAACAGCGTCATGACCTCCTCGTAATCGACGATCGCCTGATCGTAGTCGCCGGACCACTGCCCCTCGAGCGCCTTCCGCCACAGGACCTGCGTCTCGCTCGGCTTGTTGCTCGCCTTGGCGTCCTTGACGAACTTCTTCACCGTCGAGGAGGCGACCAGGAAGTTGAAGCCCTGGACCTTGTCGCGGTTGCCGAACGTGGCGAGGCCGATCACCTCGCCCTTGAGGTTGATCGCCGGGCCGCCGGAGTTGCCGTGCGTGATCGGCGTCGTCACCTGGAGCACCGTCTCGCCGTCGGCGGTGTGCTTGATCGCCGAGACCGTGCCGTCGGTGATCGACGCCTCGAGCTGCGATTTACTGTCGAACAGGCCCTCGAAGTCCGCGGCGCCCGGGTAGCCGATCGCGATCACCGGATCCTGGACCGCCATCTTCTCGGAGTCGCCGATCACGAGGTTCGGCGCGTTCTTCGTCTCGACCTTGATGATCGCGACGTCCTGGCCCTCGCCGACCGGCGCGCCGAACGCCTTGATCTCGTACGGCAGCTTCGTGCCGTCGGGCAGCACGACCTCGGCCTTCTTGACGACGCGGCCCCCCTCGAGCGCCTTCAGGAGGATCTCCTTGCCGTCGTCGCGCGCGCGGAGCTCGGCGCCGAACACCCGCAAGATCTTGTCGAACGCCTGCGCGGCGAGCTTGCGCTTGGCGCCGTCTGGGCCCTCCTGGATCTCGCGCACGACGTGCGCGTTCGTGGCGATGAAGCCGTCGTCGCTGACGAAGAAGCCGGAGCCGTGGCCGCCGGAGTACTCCTTGAATACGCGGCCGCCCAGCTCGAACGTGCCCTCCCAGACCGCGACGACGCGGACCACGGACGGCTTGGCGTAGATCGCCTGCTTCTGTCCGGGCGAGGGGCCGCCCTCGTCGGCGGCCGCCGGCGAGGCGAGCAGGGCCAGGGCGCCGAGGACCGGCGCGAACCACTTCCCCCAGGGCATGGGAGGCATCGTAACAGAGAGCCGCGCGGCCAGATCCGGCTAGAGCGGGATGTTGCCGTGCTTGCGCGGCGGGTTCGTCTGCCGCTTGTTCGCGAGCGTCTTCAGCGAGCGGATGATCGTGTGGCGGGTGTCGCGCGGCCGGATGATCTCGTCGATGTAGCCGAGCGACGCGGCCTTGTACGGGTTCGCGAACCGCTCGCGGTACTCCTCGGTGAACCGCGCCCGCGCCTCGGCGCGCGCGTGCTCGTCGGTGATCTTTTCGAGCTCGCCGCGGAAGATGATGTTGACGGCGCCGTCGGGGCCCATGACGGCGATCTCGGCCGACGGGTACGAGACGTTGACGTCGGCGCGGATGTGCTTCGAGGCCATGACGTCGTAGGCGCCGCCGTACGCCTTGCGCGTGATGATGGTGATCTTCGGCACCGTCGCCTCGGCGAACGCGTAGAGCAGCTTCGCGCCGTGCTTGATGATGCCGCCGTACTCCTGGTTCGTGCCCGGGAGGAAGCCCGGCACGTCGACGAACGTGACGAGCGGGATGTTGAAGCAGTCGCAGAACCGGACGAACCGCGCCGCCTTGATCGAGGCGTCGATGTCGAGGCAGCCCGCGAGGTGCGCCGGCTGGTTCGCGACGATGCCCGCCGGCCGGCCGCCGAACCGGGCGAACCCGACCACGATGTTCTTCGCGTAGTCCTTGTGGACCTCGAGGAACGCGCCCTCGTCGACGACCGCGCCGATGATCTTCTTGATGTCGTACGGCCGGTTCGACTCGCGCGGCACGACCGTGTCGAGTGCCGGATCGGCGCGATCGATCGGATCGCTCGTCGGGCGGAGCGGCGGGTCCTCGTTGTTGTTGCCCGGCAGGTACGAGAGCAGCTCGCGGAGCCGCGCGATGCACGCCAGCTCGTCGGGCTCGGTGAAGTGCGACACGCCGGACTTGCTCGCGTGCGTGGCCGCGCCGCCCAGCTGCTCCTTGGTGACCTCTTCATGGGTCACCGTGCGGATCACCTCGGGGCCGGTGATGAACATGTACGAGGTGCGATCGACCATCAAGATGAAGTCGGTGATCGCCGGCGAGTACACCGCGCCGCCCGCGCACGGTCCCATGATCGCGGAGAGCTGCGGCACGACGCCGCTCGCGAGCGTGTTGCGCAGGAAGATGTCGGCGTAGCCGGCGAGGGACTCCACGCCCTCCTGGATCCGCGCGCCGCCCGAGTCGTTGAGTCCGATCACCGGACAGCCGATGCGGGTGGCGAGGTCCATGACCTTGCAGATCTTCTGAGCGTACGCGCCCGACAGGGATCCGCCGAACACGGTGAAGTCCTGGGCGAACACGCACACCGGCCGGCCGTCGACGGTGCCGTGCCCCGTGACGACGCCGTCGCCCAGGATCTTCTGATCCTGCATGCCGAAGTCCGCGCAGCGGTGGGTGACGAACTTGTCGAGCTCTACGAAGCTGCCTGGATCGAGCAGGGCCGCGACGCGCTCTCGGGCGGTGAGCTTACCGGCCTCGTGCTGCTTGGCGATCCTGGCTTGGCCGCCGGCGAGCTGCGCCTTGGCCTCCATCTCTTCGAGTCTGCGGAGGGGGTCGATCGGGTCCTGGCGGCTCACGGCGCGGCGTATAGTAGACGCGTGGCGAACGTGAAGGGAAGCGCGCTGGCGTCGCGCGTCCTCTGGGTCCAGCTCGGACACGGGGCGGCGGGCATCGCCAAGCTGCGCGCCGCCGCCTCACCGGCCCTCGTCGCCCTGCTCGACATGGGCGTCGAGAAGGCGCGCTGGTACCCGCTCCGCCAGTTCTACGAGCTGAACACCCTGATCGATCGCCTGTTCGGTGCCGGCGACCTCTCGCTCATCAAGGAGCTCGGCCGCCACGGGGCCGACGCGAACCTGACGACGATCTACCGCCTGTTCTACAAGGTGGGCACGACCCACTGGATCCTCGGCCGCGCGGTCCGCCTGTGGAGCGCCCACTACGACAGCGGCTACATGGAGGTCGCGACCCGCGGCTCCCGCGCCGCGCTCTTGCGCATCCACGGCTTCGCGCTGCCCGACCGCGCCCACTGTCTGTCGGTGATCGGCTGGTGCGAGCGCTCGATCGAGCTGTCCGGCGGCCGCCGCGTCGTCGTGGACGAGACGCTGTGCCGCACGCGCGGCGACCAGATGTGCCAGCTCGACCTCAGCTGGGAGTAGCCGGCGCCGGCCGTTTGCCCTGCGACGAACAGGGCGCTACTTACCCTGCTTCGTCGACTCGAAATTTGCCACAATAGCTTCTACATCGAGATATCGATCGCTCGGCCACGGATCGCGAAAGTTGATGCGAGGCAACTGGGCAGCTCGGGCACTGGCTTCGCGGAGGATGTCCTGGACATCCTCGCTTCCAAGTTCCTTCCTGAACTTCATGACGATCCTCTGATTGCTGCGGTGAGTGCCTCGAGGGCCAGACGTTCGAGATCGAGGCTGGATACCTCGGAGGGTACCCGGGGTTCAGCGCTTTCGCGATCCCACAGGGAGATCTTCCCCTCCTTGTTTTTCCGCTTGACGCGTCTTCCGGAGCTCAACGTCAAGGAAAAGAGGTCCATGTAGCGTCGTGGTCCGATTCCGACGTAGTGCTTGAACACAGTCCGGCGGCCAGGCATGGAGCCAGGCGCGGCATCCTCTTCCCAGTAGATGGCATCGGAGTGAAGTGACGAGGCCATGCTCTTCGGGTAGGCCTCGACGTACTGCACCTCGACGATGCCGGCGTCGACGAGGTGCTTCGCACAGTTGTGGCACGGGAAGGTGGTGCAGAAGAGGCGAGCACCACGTGTAGCAGCGCCCGTCCGCGCACAGGTCAGGACCGCATCCATCTCGGCATGCACGGCACGACCGTACTCCGTGATGTCGAATAGAAGGCTCTCATTGAGGGCTATCAGGAATGTACTGTAGGCAGCCGCGTCGTCGCGTTTGTCTGGCTGCGTTCTCTCGAAGACGTCGCGCGCGATCTTGAGCTTGTGCTCGTGATTGGAGTCGAAGCCCAGAGCATGATCTCGCCGGTCATCACTGCTTGGCCAGTATTGTCCGCCTTGCGGAGAAGGGACGTCATTGGCGCCGACTCCGAGCACATCACCGTACTGATTTGTGATCGTGGCACCAACTTGGCGCGAGAGATCCGCCGAACGAAGGGATGCGGCATACGCCAGGTACATCGCGTGCTCGTGCAAGCGAGGTGAGAGATCGGGAGCCCCGAAGATCAGGTTCAGGAATCGCTCGGCCTCTGCCTGCGCGCTCTCGTCAAGGCGAAAGAAGACGTCGCCCAGCTCGAACGTGTCGCGCGTGCGTTGCCCCAGCGGCTTGCGTACGTCTTCCTCGTCGCGCTGCATCAGCGCTTTGGCGACCTCGGGCTTGATATTGCGGAGCCCAGTAAGGTGACGCAGCCGTTCACTGTAAGTCGAATACAGCGCCAGCACGAACAGGCGATCTCCATAGATCTGCCGGAGGGTGTAGGACTCGTCGGGGTGCTTCAATTGCCGGAGCACGAACGCATAAGGTTTGGTCGAGCTGAGCCCTTGTCGCTTCTTGGTGATTCCCAGAACTCCGAGCAACGCCATGGCATCGCCGTGCTGGAGCTTCTCGCGCAGGCGGTCACCAGCCGTCATGAGCTTCTCGATCCGCTCTCCTTCGTTGTTCCATACGAGGCTGCCAGGCTCGATCACGTGCTCGAGCAGGAGCTCGGTCAGCTGGATCGACACGGGCTCGTAACCGTACTTCCGGAGCAGCGCCGAGAAGACGTCGACGAACGGTTCGATGTGCGTGCCGGTCGCGGCGACGATGCCGAAGACCAGCGAAGGGCGAGGATCGAGAGCTATCATAACCAACTCTTGCAGCGTACCAGTCCGGTCTGACAGCGGCGGGAACGCGCGGACCTCGGAGGGAGCCTCGGACGATCGGCCAGTGCCTATGGCGGGGCGCGGTCGGCGGCGAGCAGCTTCGCGAGGGTGGGCAGGTCGACGGGCTTCACCAGGTGGTGATCGAAGCCGGCGGCGCGGGTGCGCTCCTTGTCGATGTGCTGGCCGTAGCCGGTGAGCGCGAACAGCTCGAGCGCGGGGCCGCCGGGCAGCGCGCGCAGGTGGCGGGCGACCTCGTAGCCGTCCATGGCGGGCAGGCCGATGTCGAGGAGCACGGTGTCGAAGCGCGTGAGCCGGGCGAGCTCGAGGGCGCGCGGGCCGTCGTGCGCGACCGTGCAGGTGTGGCCGCGGTGCGCGAGCGACTCGGCGAGGAGCGTCGCCGCGTCCTCGTTGTCGTCCACGATCAGGATCGTGCGGCCGCGGCGCTCCGGCTCGGGGGACGCGCGCGGCGCGTCCGAGGCGGCGGGGGCGGCGGAGACGGCAGCGACGGAGTCGGAGTCGGCCGCGCCCGCGGCCGCCGCGGGCAGGCGCACGATGAACGTGCTGCCGTGGCCGCGGCCCTCGCTCTGCGCCTCGACGCTGCCGCCGTGCAGCGCCACGAGGCTCCGCACGATCGCCAGGCCGAGGCCGAGGCCGCCCTGGGCGCGATCGATGCTCTGCGGCTCCTGCTCGAACAGATCGAACACGCGCGGCAGCATCTCCGGCGAGATGCCGCAGCCGGTGTCGCGGACCTCGATCGCGCACTGGGCACCCTCGCGGCGCGCGGTGATCGTGATGCGGCCGCCAGGATCGGTGTACTTGGCGGCGTTCGTGAGGAGGTTGACGAAGACCTGCGTCAGGCGCGCCGGGTCGCCGTCCACGGCAGCGCCGGGCGCGACGTCGACGACGAGCTCGTGCCGGCGCCGCTCGAGGAGGTTTGCGGCCGTCTCGACGGCCTTGCCGATCACGTCCGCGATCGCGAGCGGCTGGAGCCGCAGCTCGATCTTGCCGCGCGTGATGCGCGAGACGTCGAGGAGATCCTCGACGAGCCCCGCGAGGTGGCGCGCCTGCCGCTCGATCACCTCCACCTCGCGCGGGTGCGCCGCGCCCACGCCGCGCATCCGGAACAGCTCGAGCGCGGTGAAGATCGGCGCGAGCGGGTTGCGCAGCTCGTGGCCGAGCATGGCGAGGAACTCGTCCTTGGCGCGGCTCGCGCGCTGGGCGTCGTCGCGCGCCTGCTCGGCGTCGCGCCACGCCCGATCGAGCTGCGCCGCGAGCTGCTCGGCGCCCTGCCGCGCGCGGACGTGGAGCGTCACGTCCGTGGCGACCACGATCACGGCGGTGACTCGCCCGGCGGCGTCGGTGAGCGGGTCGTAGACGAAGTTGAAGTTGCGATCCTCGAGCGAGCCGTCGTCGGCGCGCCGCAGCTTCACGTGCCGCTCGGTGGCGACGTACCGCCGGCCGGTCGCGCGCACGCCGTCGAGGAGCTCGGCGAAGCCCTGGCCCGCGAGCTCGGGGATCGCCTCGAGCAGCGGCACGCCGAGCACCGCGGCGGGCTCGCGGTGCCACAGCCGGCAGATGAGCGGGTTCGCTATCTCGATGACGTGCGCGGGCCCGGCGATGATCGAGATCGCGACGGGCGCCTGCTCGAAGATCGAGTGCAGCCGGCGGCGCTCGGCCTCGGCCTCGGCGCTCGCGGCGGCGGCCCGCTCGCGCAGCGCCTGCTCGGCGCGCTGGGCGGCCTCCGCGTCGAGGCCGGCGGCGAGCTCGCGCGCGATCGCCGCGAAGTGCGCGCGGTAGCGATCGTCGAACATGAGCCGCGGGCTCACCCCGAAGACGAGGACGCCGCGCGGCGCGTCCGCGGCGGCGCGCGTCACCGGGAGCACGTACGCCTCGCGCGTGGGCTCGTCCCACGCGCCGACGTGCTCGCGGCCGCCGAGGAGCTGGCGCGCGTCGCACCGCGCGGCCGTGCCGGTCCTGTGCGCGTCCAGGGCGGCGGCGGGGGCGTGCTCCGGAGCGAGCTCGGCGGCCACCCCGCACGCGGCGCGCAGGCGCAGCTCGCCGGACCCGTCCGGGCCGTAGAGCAGCGCGAACGGGACGTCGCGGGGGCTTCGCTCGAGCGCCAGGATGACGTGGCGCGCGGCGTCGGGCGTCGATGCCGTCGGTGTCAGCGCGCGGAGCGTCTCGGCGCGGCGCTCGGCGAGCACTTCCTGCGTGACCTCGACGACGGGCTGGAAGATCCCGGCGATCGCGCCGGTGTCGTCGCGGAGCGGGCTGAACGTGAACGTGAAGTACGCCTCCTCCGTGAACCCGTGACGCGTGACCACGAACAGCGAGCGCTCGACCTCGATGACCTCGCCCGCGAGCACCTTCTGCATCCACGGGTAGATCACGGGATAGGTGTCGGGCCAGCACTCGCGATAGGGCGCGCCGAAGTACCGCGGGTGCCGCGGGCCCATGATGACGCTGTACCCGTCGTTGTAGAGCTGGAGCTGCTCGGGCCCCCAGAAGATGATCGCGGGCGTCGGCATCTCGAGGACCATCGCGACGAAGCCCTTGAGGGGCTGCGGCCAGGCCTCGTAGGGCCCCAGGCTCGTCTGCGACCAGTCGGTCGCGTGGAGGAGCGCCTGGCAGCGGGGCGGTCCGGTGGACGGAGCGAGCGCTGGGGCGTGTGAGGGCGCAGCTGGGTCGCCGGGGCTGCTCGACATCCGTAGGCGTGCAGCATAGCGGCCGGGCTGCCTCAGCGGTGAGGCCGGGTGCCAGCTAGTTCTGGCGCAGCGTCAGAGGGACGCGGAGCGTCTGCGGGGCGGCGCCCTCGACGTGCATCGAGGCGAGCTGGCCCTGGACGCAGGCGGCGACCCCGTTGAGCGCGGGCACCTGCGTGGAGAGCGTCCGCGTCGCGCCGCTCGCGTCGATCGTGATCGTCAGCATGATCGCGCCGGCGAGGAGCGGGTTGTCCATGAGGCCGCGCGTGTAGCACTGCTGCACGCCCGGCGAGCGGGCCAGCATGATCTGGCGGAGGCGCGGCTGCGCGATCGGGCCGAACGCGACCTGGCCGAGCGTGGTGGGATCGATCGTCTCGAGGCGCTCCTCGAGGGTGACGGCGATCCGGCCGACGGTCGCGCGCGCGCCGGTGAGCTCGAACGGCAGCGCCTTCTTCGTGCCGAGCACAGAGACCTCGAGGGTGCCGCGGATCGTGCGCGCGCCCGCGGCTGCGGCGCCGCCGCGGCCGATCTCGACGAGGTAGTTGCCGCGGCGGAGCGCGCGGACGGCGAGCTGCTCGCGCGAGCTGCTGGTCGCGTCGAACGCGGCGAGATCGGTGCGGCCGCCCATCCACGAGACGCGCGAGCCGTCGGGCGAGACGAGCGAGAGATCGAGGTCCTCGCCGCCCTCCCACTGCGCGGTGAGCACGAGATCGCCGGCGGGGCGGGGCGCGGGCGGCGCCGCGGTCAGCGCCTTCTCGGTGGCGGCGCGCGTGGCGGCGTCGCGCACGGCGCGCAGCACGAGCTCGGCGTCGCGCTCGCGGCCGAGGCCGCGCAGGCAGCGGACGGCGTCGGCGGCGCGGCGGACCTCGTCCTGCTTGGTAGCCGAGGCTGAGAGACCCGCGAGCGCGATGCGGTGGCTGCAGGACTGGGTGGCGCGGCCGACGTGGTCGTAGGCGAGCACCATCCGCTCGTGGAGCGCGGCGCGGTCGGCGTCGAGGTCGACGAGCCCGGCGAGCGTGCGCAGCGCGAGGTCGCGCTGGCCGTCGCGGCCGAGCAGGTCGGCCTGATAGCCGAGCGCCTGCGGATCGAGCTTGTCGCGCTCGAGCCACTTGCGCGCGACGTCGAGCGCGCGCGGGAGCTCGCCGGCGTACGACAGCGCCTGCACGAGATCGCGGTGCCGCTCGCGGCTGTCGGGCTTGTCGGCGAGCGCCTGCTCGCTCGCGGCGACGGCCTTCTGGATGCTGGCGTGCACGCCGCCGTACGCGGACACGGCGGGCACGCGCACCCACGTGCGGCGCATCGCGATCCGGCCGCGCCGGCGCTGCTCGGCCCCGAACGGGTCCCGGAGCATCTCCTCGGTGATGAGGACGCCCTTCCTGCGCTCGCTGGCGGCGGGGTCGGCGGCCGGCTTCTTGGCCGCCGGGGTGGTGGGCTGGGTGGCGGGCGCGGGCGCGGGCGCGGCGTCGTCGCCCCAGCCGCCGCCGCCGCCGCCATCCGACCTGGAGTAGCCATCCGCCCTGGAGTAGCCCTTGCCGTTCTTCCGCGTGGTCGCCTTGTCCTTCGCGCTCGCGGCTCCGCCAGCGATGGCCTGGTCGTCGTCGGCGGCCTTGTTGTGCGCGATCTGGCCGCTGGCGACGACCTCCTCGAGCTGCTCGTCGCCGGTCCACTTGGCGGCGGCGGCGGCGCGGTCGACGCCGAACGCCTCGAACATCGCGGCCGACTCGAGGACGAGCAGCGACGTCTCGCGCGACATGACGCCGTACCCCTGCGACAGGGCCACGATCTTCGTGCGGTCCGCGGCGAGGCCGCCGCGCTCGAGCTGATCGATCGCGAGCCGGGCCCACAGGCGCGGCACGAAGCCGTTGCCGGCTGCCGTCGAGACGGCGAGCTTGACGGGGTAGCGCTGCTCGAACGGCTGGCCACCGACGGTGCCGCGGACGATCACGTCGCCCGCGACGTCGCCGGTGATGCGCGCCGCGACGAGCGTCTCCTCGCCGGCGCGGATCGTGGGCAGCACGGTGGGCGCGACGTCGGTGAGCCCGGCGGGCAGCTCGATCGTCGCTGCGCGGAGCGCCTGGCCGTAGGTCGACTCGAGGCTGGCGACGGCGGCGGCGTCCACGGACTGGCCGGGGACCCACGCGACGTAGCTGCCGCCGCCGCCGCGCGCGACGGCGGCGAGCAGGGTGGCGTCGGCGTCGCCGCCGATGCCGACGGCCGCGACGCGCACGGCGCCGCCCGCGGTGTCGGCGACCGCGCGCTCGACGTCGGCGACGCGGCGGAAGCCGGTCGTCGAGAAGCCGTCGCCGACGTACATGATCCACGGCTCGCGATCGGCGGCGCGCGCCGGGATCGCGGCGGCGCCGGCGCGGACCGCGGCGACGACGTCGCTCGCGCCAGCGGGCGTCTGTCCGGCGAGCCACGCGCCGACCTCGGCGGACGCGCTGGCCGACGGCGTGCGCAGGTCGCCGAGCGAGCGGCACTCGCTGTCGCACGAGAGCACGGTGAACCGATCGCGGCGATCCATCTCGTCGACGATCGTCGCGGCGAGCTTGGCCGCGCGCGCGTAGCGCTCGCCGACCATCGACTGGCTGGCATCGATCACGATCGCGTAGTCGCGCGGCTTGGCCTCGCGCCAGCGCGGCAGGTCGGGCCGGAGCGCGAGCACGGCGGTCGGGCGGACGTCGGCGGCGACGGCGCGCTGCGCCTCGACGACGGCGGGCTCGATGCCGACGTTCTTCTTGGCGGCGAGCTTCTCGTCGGGCGCCGCGGCGGCACCGCCCGCGAACGTCCACGCGCGCAGCTCGGCGTCGCCGTCGGCGGCGCGGTAGTCGATCACGAGGTCGCCGCGCGGGACAAAGCCGCTCTGCGCGAGCGAGAGCGCGGCGGCGTCCGTGCGCTGCGCGTCGGACTTGAGGTCGTAGCCGCCCGCGCGCACGAGGCCGGGCGCGGCGCCGCGCACCTCGACGTCGACGGCGAACTGATCGGCGACGGTCGAGCCGTCCTTGGAGTGCGGCAGCGGGTAGACGTACTGGCGCCACGGCCCGCGCGGCGTCACGACCTGCGTGTACGAGAGCTTGATCGTGCGCGCGCCTTTGCCGGGGATCGGGAAGATGCGCAGCTCGAAGCGGCCGCCGCGCTTCCAGTCGAGCAGCGCGGGATCGCGCCACGCGCCGTCGACCCAGATGATCTCCTGCGTCAGCGGCTGCTGGATCTGCTTCGGCGTGGCCTTGTCGATCACGCCGCGCCAGATCTTGGCGGCGCGCGCCTTGTCGACAAACGCCCCGGCCTCGAAGCCGCCGGCGACGTCGAGCTCGAGCCCGTCGATCTGCGCGTCGGCGGGGAGCGGGAACTGGTAGACGCCCTCGAGCGTCTGGTCGCTGTCGTTGCGGAACGTCTCGGTGATCTCGGTGCGCGCGACGGGGCCGACGATCCGCACCTTCACGTCGTGCTTGGCGAGCGCGAGGTTCCAGTCGCGGTCGCGCTGCTCGCCGGGCTTGTACGCGCGGAGCTGGCCGAGGCCGGCGGCCGCGTCATCGGCGGCCTTGGGCTGGTCGAGCTCGGACCACTCGACCTCGCGGTGGAGGCCGGGCGCGGCGCTCACGGTGAGCGAGCTGCCCTCGATCAGGCCCTCCTCGCCGGCGCGCACCTGCTCGCGCTTGCCGGCGCGGTCGGTGAGCGCGACGGTGCCGCGCACGACCTGCACGGCGGTGAGCGCGTCGGTCGCGGTCACCGAGAAGCGGGTGCCGAGGACGTCGATCTGGCCCATCGCGGTGGCGATCGAGGCGGGCCGGCTCGCGACGTGCGCGACATCGGCGACGAGCCGGCCGGTGGCGAGCCGGAGCCGCCGGGGCTCGGCGGGATCGAGCGCGAGCTCGGTCTGGTGATCGAGGACGAGCTTCGTGCCGTCGGCGAGCGCGAGGGAGGCGCGCGTGAACGCGTCGGTGCGGAGCTCGGCGCCAGCGGGGAGCGGCTGGCCCTTGCGCAGCGGTTGCCACGCGCCGCCGACGCGGACGGTGACGCCGTCGGCGCGGTCGGCGGCGGCGCGCTCGACGTTCTGGAGGGAGCCGATCGCGCCATCGGCGGGCGCGGTCGGCTGCGAGGTGCCGCCGGTGCCGCCGGGGGCGGCGCCGCGGCTCTGGAGGTAGAGGCCGGTGGCGCCCGCGGCGAGCGCCGCGGCGGCGCCAGCGACGAGCCACGCGCGCGGGCGGGCGCGGCCGCGCGAGATCGGGACGGGCGCGAGCCGGTCGCGGTCGGCGGGGGCGGCGGCGGCGGCGGCGGCGGTGGCGTCGGCGGTGGCGTCGGCGGCGGGCAGCGCCGCGACGGGCGGCGTCGTCACCGCGGGCATCGCAGGGATCGTCTCGGCGTGCGAGAGCGCCTGCGTCGAGGCGGCGAGCTCGGCCGCGGCCTGCATCGCCGCGGTCGGCGCGGCCGCCGCGACCGGCGCGGCCGCCGCGGTCGGCGCGGCCGCCGCGGTCTCCACGGTCGGCGCGGTCGCCGCAGCCCCGGTCGCGTCGGCGGCCGCGAGCACGCGCTCGAGCAGATCCGACGCCGGGGCGTGATCGGCGCCCGCGGCGGCGACGAGCTCGGCGAGGCGCGTGGCCTCGTACCGGGCGTCGCGGCAGTCGTCGCAGCCAGCCAGATGCTCGGCGTGGCGCGCGATCGCGGCGCTGTCTCCGGCGACGAGCTCGGCGAGCTCGTCGGTCACCAGTTCGCATTGCGTGGGCATGGTCCGGTCCTCTCGTTCGTGCGCGCCGCGCGGGCGCGTCAGGCCAAAAGCTCGTGGGGGACGACGGCGCGCAGCCGCGACAGCGCGCGGCTGATCCGCTTGCGGGCGGCGGCCTCGTCGATGTTGCAGGCGCTCGCGATCTCGCGGTGGCTGAGGTCGGCGACGTAGCGCAGGATCAGCGCCTCGCGCTCCGTGGGCTTGAGCCGGCCGAGCGCGTCGCGCAGGAGCCGCGCGTGCTGGCGCCGCGCGACCTCGTCGGGGCTCGCCTCATCGGGCGCGGGCACCACCTCGAGGAGCTGGCGGCCGCGGCGCCGCGTCTCGAGCGCGTGCGCGCAGACGTGCCGCGCGATGCCGCACAGCCACGCCTTCACCGAGCCCTCGCCGCGGAAATTCGCCATCCCGCGGTGCGCGCGGAGCAGCGTCTCCTGCGTGGCCTCGTCGGCGTCGGCCTGCGAGCCGAGCAGCGCCATGCACAGCCGCCCCAGCACGGCGCCGTGCGCGCGCACGCACGCGGCCAGCGCCTCGCGGTGGTGTCCCTCCTGGAGCAAGAGGGCGATCGGATCGGGGTCTGGCTCCATGGGCACCGGCGTCAGAGCATGAGCAGCCATCTCGCGCTCCATGTGCGGGCGGGCCGTCATTTCGTGACCGCTTCCCGGAAGAAACTGACAACTTCCAGAGAACGCTCGACTTTGGCGCGGTGGCGTCCGGACATGGTCCCTTCCAACGCGCCAGGTACGGCGGCGTGGCTAACCAAAGCCTGCATCGGCGCGCCGGATGCACATTTGGCAGCCCTTTGGGGATGAGTCCGGATCCGGCATCCTCTGGGCTCCGCATGTCCGAAGCCCCACGCGATTCACCGCCGATCGAGGGAGCGCCCGCCGTGGACGCGCCTACCGCGGCCGCGCCCGTCGAGGGTGCGCCTACCATGGCCGTCCCCGCGGCGGCGCCCGTCGCGCCGCGGCCGAAGCACACGCCGTGGGTGACGTTCGCGCTCGCCGCGGCGAACATCGGGATCTGGATCCTCACGGTCGCCCTCGGCGCGTCGCCGCTCGATCCCTCGGCGCAGTGGCTCTTCGAGCACGGCGGCAACATGGGCGCGGCCACGCTCGCCGGCGAACCGTGGCGCCTCTTCACGTCGATGTTCCTCCACTCCGGCGTGCTGCACCTCGCCATGAACATGCTCGGCCTGCTCGGAGGCGGGCAGCTCATCGAGCGCTTGTTCGGGCGGGTCGGGTTCACGGCGATCTACGTGATCGCGGGGCTCGCGGGGAGCCTCGCGTCGGCGCTGCGGCCCGATGCCGGCATCGTCTCCGTCGGCGCGTCGGGCGCGATCTTCGGCGTGCTCGGCGCGGTCGGCGCGTACTACGTGCTCCACCGCGAGCGCGTGGATCAATCCACCCTGAACGAGCTGAAGGGCCTCCTGGCCTGCGTCGCGTACAACGTCATCTTCGGCCTCCAGCAGTCCGGCATCGACATGTACGCGCACACCGGCGGGTTCGTCGGCGGGCTCCTGTGCGGGCTCGCGCTCGCGCGCGGGCACGACCGGCCCCCGCTCCGCCGCGCCGTCGCCACCGGTGTGCTCGGCGTCGCGGCGGTGATCGCGGCGGCGTTCGTCGTGCCGGTGCCGGTCGACGAGGACCGGGCCGCGATCATGACGTTCGCGTCCGTCGAGAAGCAGATCCTCGCGCGCTGGTCGGAGCTCGTCGATCAGAGCCGGGCGGAGTCCATGACCGAAGCGCAGCTCGCCGACGCGATCGAGCAGGAGCTCTTGCCCCCGTGGCGCGCCGGGCGCGCCGCGTTCGAGCAGAGCGGCGCCGGCGGGCCCAAGCGCGACGTCCTGATCGACTACATGCGCCTGCGGCAGGAGGGCTGGGAGATCATGGCGAAGGGCCTGCGCGCCAGCGACGTCCCCACCATCAAGCGCGGCCAGGCGCGCTTCCGGGAGTCCGACGAGGCCGCCAAGCGGCTGAGCGACTAGGCCGCTACGACAGGAACGCGCGCGTGACGATGAACGCGAGCGCCGCCATCACGAGCGCGCCGACGACGAGCATCCACGGCTTGAGCGCCTGCTTGCGCCGCTGCGGGAAGCCCATGCCGGGCATCGACGCGCGCTGCGGGTACGCCGACTGGCGCGGATCGAACATGTCCGGCGCCCCGGGCCCCGCGCCGCGCGGCGGGAGCTGCGGCGCGGCGCCCCATCCCGGCTGGCCCGGCGGGCCCGGCTGTCCGGGGACCGGACCGGGGCCGAACCCCGGCCCCTGACTCGGGTAGCCGGGTATCCCCGGCTGCTGCGCGAGCGGGCCCTGCGGCTGCGGCATCATCGGCCCCTGCGGCTGCTGCTGCGGCGGCATCATCATCGGGGGCTGCGACATCATCGGCCCCTGCTGCTGCCCCTGCGGCGGCAGCATCGGCATCCCCGGGTTCGGCGTGGGCGGCGGCGCGCCGAGCGGCATCATCGGCCCGCCCGTCGCGCTGCGGCTCACGCTCGCGCTCGCGCTGTGCGGCTCGGTGTACGGGGGCGGCGTCGGCGGGCGCGGGCGCAGCGGGTTGCGGTCGCGGGCGACGCCCGGCATCGGCGCGAGCCCCGGCATGCTCGCGCCCGGCGGCGGCGGCGCGGTCGGCGGGCGGCGCGGCGCGAGCCCCGGCGGGCGCGCGGTCGGCGGGCGCTCGAGGAGGTTTGTCCGCTCGAGATCGAAGCCAGGCGTCAGCGAGTCGGGCGACATGCTGTCGTACGACGGCACGTCGCCGACGTTCAGCGGCGGGGTCGCCGTCGTCGGGTCGTCGTCGGGCGGCCGGCCTCGCGCGACGCCCGGCAGCGGCGCGGGGTCGCCGCTGCTGCGGCCGCCGCGGAGGATGCGCAGCTGCTCGCCGGAGAGCTGCGCCTGGCGCGTCTCCTCCTCGTCGAAGCGGCCGATCACCTCGCGGGCGCGCGCCATGCCGTCGCCCTTGTCGCGCATCTGGAACTCGTCGGCGGTGCGGATGCGGATCACCGTCGCCTCGTTGTGATCGCTCTCGAAGCCGCTCGAGGGCTTCGGGCGCTTCGCGAGGCCCGCCATCATCGAGCTGGCGGCCGTCCGCGGCGGCGCCTCCATCGCGACCATCTGCTGGCTCTCGCGCTGCACCTCGTCGGCCGTCTCGATGAGCCGCGCGAGCTCGGTCGCCGGATCGCCGACGGTGACGTCGAGCGAGTAGCGGATCTCGCGCAGCTTCTTGCCGAGCTCGCCCGCCGTCGGGCGCCGCTTGATGTCGCGGGCGAGCGCCGCCGTCAGCAGCTGATCGATCTCCGGCGACAGCCGCGGATCGACGTCGATCGGGCGCGGCACCTGCGCGTCGCGCACGGCGCGCAGCGCCTCGAGATCGCCCAGGCCCGAGAACAGCCGGCGGTTGACGATCAGCTCCCACAGGAGGATCGCGACGGAGAACACGTCGCTGCGCGGATCGATGTGCTCGTTGCGCGCCTGCTCCGGCGAGATGTACGCGAACTTGCCGCGCACCGCGCCGTGGCCCGTCGCCTCCTGCTCGGCGCGCTTGGCGATCCCGAAGTCGGTGAGCTTCGTCTCGCCGGCGCGCGAGAGGAGCACGTTCGACGGCGAGACGTCGCGGTGCACGAGCATCATCGGCTTGCCGTCGGGGGCGCGCGCCGAGTGGGCGTGCTCGAGCGCCTCGCAGATCTCGGCGCCGATGTGGAGCGCGAGGTCGAACGGCATGCGGCGGCGGCGCGCCTCGAACGCGCGCTGCACCGCGCCGAGGTCCTTGCCGTCGACGTACTCCATGACGAGGAAGTACTGGCCGTCGTCGCCGAGCCCGACGTCGAAGATCTGGACGATGTTGCGGTGCTTGAGCAGCGAGAGCACCTTCGCCTCGGCGATCAGGAGCTCGACGAAGCGCTTGTCCTGCGAGAGGTGCGGCAGGATGCGCTTGATCGCAACGGGCTTCTCGAAGCCGCCGGCGGCCACGGCCTTGCCGCGGAAGATCTCCGCCATGCCGCCGACGCCGATGCGTTCGAGCAGCTCGTATCGAGTCACGTAGGCGGCAGCCTACCACGCCCCGAGGGAGGCCGCGGGACGGAGTACCATCCGCGCGTGGACCCGATCTCCCGCCTCCTCGACGGCGCGCTCGGCCGTGGCATCGCTTCGGCCGCCGCGGTCAGCGTCGGGGATGGCGGCCGGGAGGTCGGCCGGCTCGTGCGCGGCCACACGCGCCGGCTGCCGGCGCTCGGCGACCCGATCGACTCAGCGGCGTGGTTCGACCTCGCGTCGGTGACCAAGCCCATCACGGCCGCGCTGGCGATGGTGCTCGTCGGCGACGGGCGGCTCTCGCTCGGCGATCCGATCCGGCGCTGGCTGCCCGACGCCGCGAGCGCCGGCACCGTCGGCGATCTGCTCGGCCACGGCGCCGGCTGCGCCGCGCACGTCGAGGTCTTCCGCGATCTCGCGGCGGGCGGCATCGCCGATCCGCGCGCCGAGCTCGTCCGCCGCGCGGCGCGCGAGCCCGCCGGGTCGCCGAACGTGGCCGCCGTCTACAGCGACCTCGGCTACATCATGGCCGGCGCGATCCTCGAGCGCGCCGCGGGCGCGCCGCTCGAGGACGCCTACGCGGACCTCGTCGCCGGGCCGCTCGAGCTCGGCGCGCGCTACGGCGGCGCGGCGCCGATCGCGGGCGCCGTGGCCACCGAGCTCGACGACGCGAACGGCCTCGGGCGCGGGCTCGTCTGCGGCGTCGTGCACGACGAGAACGCGGCCTATGGCGGGCGCGTGTGCGGCCACGCCGGTCTGTTCGGCCGGATCGGCGACGTGGCGCGGTTCGCCGCGGCGATCGTCGACACGGCGGCGGGCGCGCCGCGCGGGCGGCTGCGGCCCGAGATCGTGCAGCGGTTCGCGACGACGGCGCCCGTGCCCGGCGCGACGTGGCGCCTCGGCTGGGACACGCCGTCGGAGACGCCCGGCGTCTCGCACGCCGGCGATCGCTGGCCGCGCGCCGGCGCGCTCGGCCACACCGGCTTCACCGGCACCTCGCTGTGGCTCGATCTACCGCGGCGGCGCTGGGTGGCGCTGCTCACGAACCGCGTCCACCCCACGCGCCACGGTGGCAGCGCCGAGTGGATGAAGGCGCTGCGCCGCGCCGTTCACGATGCCGCGCTGGACATGCTGGACGGCGCGCGGTGACAGCTTCGCCGGCCGCGCGCCGGCAGATCGGCCGCGCGCGTGCCGTTCTGGCAGCGCGCGGCGCGCCGCGCCATGCGTGTTCGCGCGGTTAGCGCCGCCCGGCTGCGTGGTCCGCGCGTTGCTCTCTCCGCCGACATGTCTCGCACGCAGCTCTTCGCCTCGCTCTCGTCGCTCGTCCGCCGCGCGCCGCGCGCCGCCGTGACCTGCGCCCGCCGCGGCCACACCCCGCTCCATCGCCGGTTCGGCGGGACGCGGCGGCGCGCGCCCGCCCGGATCTCGGCGCGCAGACGTCGTCCGGTGCCCGGACGGTCGGCGCGGGGCGCCGCGGCGCTCGGCCGCTAGCTGCGCGCGCGCTTGCGCTTCTTCGGCTCGGCGCCCGGCTCGCTGCCCGGCGAGCCGAACATGCCGTTGATGCCGCGATCCGCGCACGCCCAGAGCGCGATCAGGATCGCCAGATCGGCCACGGCGCGCCGGCTCATCGACGCGGGGATCACGAGGCCGTACGTCTCGGAGACGAAGCGGAAGTCGCGCAGGACGCGCGCGACCTCCTCGCGCGAGACGTCGCCGTGCCAGTACACGACGCGCGTCAGGATCAGCTCCTGGTGACGGCGCAGGAACTCGCCCATCGAGAGCGGTTGCGCGATCCGGTGCGTCGGCGGGCGGCAGATCTCGAGCAGATCCTCGAGGTACTCGTTCCAGTAGTGCGCGAGCCGGCGGTTCTCGGGGCGGCGCAGGAACTTCACGCGCTCGACGGAGAAGTCGGCCTTGACCGTGGTGCGGAAGCGCGGCGCGACCGCCATCATGTCGTAGAGCGTCGGCGGCATGTCGGTGGCGTAGTCCGTGTCGTGGTCGCGCCACCAG
>DATMCI010000247.1:0-55581 GCA_035558535.1 Kofleriaceae bacterium | reverse complement strand
TGCGCCATAATCGGCATTTGGAATAATGACGTCGTGGCCGTAGGCGCCGACCGCCAGGGTCGAGCCGTCCGCCGACAGCGCAACGCTCCTGCCGAAGTTGGCATGTGCGCGAGTATTGGACGCCTTGACATACGCCTGCTGGCTCCACGTCGTGCCGCTCCGCGTGAACACGTAGACCGCGCCGGACCTTTCAGCAGAGTTGTTGGCCTGGTTGCCGCCGATGCCGGTCGCCGCGCTGGCCTCATAATGTGCGCCGACCGCCAGGGTCGCGCCGTCCGCCGAGAGCGCAACGCTGATGCCAAATCCGTCCCCTGCGCCAGTATTGGACGCCTTGATATACGCCTGCTGGCTCCACGTCGTGCCGCTCCATGTGAACACGTAGACCGCGCCGGCCCCATACGCGATGCCGCTGGCCTGGTCGTCGCCGATGCCGGTCGCCGCGCTGTTCTCCATTACGGCGCCGACCGCCAGGGTCGCGCCGTCCGCCGACAGCGCAACGCTATAGCCAAAGGCGTCCTCTGCGCCAGTATTGGACGCCTTGACATACACAGACAGGCTGATGATGCAGTTGTTATTGCAGCCGTCGTTGTTGGTGCTGTTGCCGTCGTCGCACGCCTCGGCCTGACGGTTGACCTGACCGTCCCCGCACCTGTTGAGCTGGCAGGTCGACAGACAGCTGTCCTCCTCCTCCTGGTTGCCGTCGTCGCACGCCTCGGCCCGGGGGTCGACCTTGCCGTCCCCGCACCTGTGAAGCTGGCAAGTCGACGGGCAGCTGTCCTCGTCCTCCAGGTTGCCATCGTCGCACTCTTCGTCGGCCTCGGCCTCCACGATGGCGTTGCCGCACCCGCGCTTGACGCAGACGTGATCGACCGGCGTGCAAAGAAATCCGTCCAGGCACCAGCCGTCGCCGCATGCCATGCCCAGTGGCGACAGGCACGCACCGGTCCCCACGCCGATCGAAATTAGGAGTCCCATCATCACTGCTCGCTGGATTCGGTTGCTCATTCGTCCTTCCTCCTTTTCTGTTTCTGGTCCCGCACTTGCTGGCGCTGGATCCCATGGCTCGTCGCCGGCAGGCACGGCCTCTGCTCGCGCGCTGGGACGCCTCAGCACCAGCGCCAGCGCTGCCAGCCCCGCCGTCGCGACCGTGCGCATCACGAGATAGGCACGCTGCGGCTACAGGAGCGGCGCGAGCGTCTACGGGCCAAGCCTGCCGTCTGGCACGGACGCGACGTGCTCAGCGAACGCGGGCGTGGCCGGCTCGCTCAGGGCGGCGGTGGTGCCCAGCAACTGCTGGGCAGGTCGGGGGTACACGTAGACCGCGCCGGAGGCCCCAGCGGAGTTGTCGGCCTGGTCGCCGCCAATGCTGGTCGCCGCGCTGCGCTCCCCGTTGGCGCCGACCGCCAGGGTCGAACCGTCCGCCGAGAGCGCAACGCTGGTGCCGAATTCGTCCCCTGCGCCAGTATTGGACGCCTTGACGTACGCCACGTACGCCTGCTGGCTCCACGTCGTGCCGCTCCGCGTGAACACGTAGACCGCGCCGGAGGCCTCAGCAGAGTTGTCGGCCTGGTTGCCGCCGATGCCGGTCGCCGCGCTGGCCTCCCCATAGGCGCCGACCACCAGGGTCGAGCCGTCCGCCGACAGCGCGACCCTGTAGCCGAAGTAGTCATCTTCGCCAGTATTGGACGCCTTGACATACGCCTGCTGGCTCCACGTCGTGCCGCTCCGCGTGAACACGTAGACCGCGCCGGAGTTCCCAGCAGAGTTGTCGGCCTGGTTGCCGCCGATGCCGGTTGCCGCGCTGTCCTCCCAATAGGCGCCGACCGCCAGGGTCGAGCCGTCTGCCGAAAGCGCGACGCTGGAGCCAAAATTGTCATTTTCGTCAGTATTGGACGCCAAGATATACGTCTGCCGATTCCATGTCGTGCCACTCCGCGTGAATAAGTCGACCGCGGCGGCCCCAGGGACGCCGACCGCCAGGATCGAGCCGTCCGCCGACAGCGCGACGCTGCTGCCGAAGTAGTCCTTGCCGTTAAGAATGTGCCTCCAGAACATCTTCTGCTGACTCCACGCCGTGCCGCTCCTCGTGAACACGAAGACTGCGCCATAATCGGCATTTGGAATAATGACGTCGTGGCCGTAGGCGCCGACCGCCAGGGTCGAGCCGTCCGCCGACAGCGCAACGCTGTGGCCGAAGTAGTCCTCTGCGTGAGTATCGGACGCTTTGACATACGCCTGCTGGCTCCACGTCGAGCCGCTCCGCGTGAACACGTAGACCGCGCCGGCGCCTTGAGCGGAGTTGTCGGCCTGATTGCTGCCGATGCCGGTCGCCGCGCTGGCCTCCCAATCGGCGCCGACCGCCAGGGTCGAGCCGTCCGCCGAGAGCGCAACGCTGGAGCCGAATCCGTCCCCTGCGCCAGTATTGGACGCCTTGACGTACGCCTGCTGGCTCCACGTCGAGCCGCTCCGCGTGAACACGTAGACCGCGCCGGCGCCTTGAGCGGAGTTGTCGGCCTGGTTGCCGCCGATGCCGGTCGCCGCGCTGGCCTCCCTTCTGGCGCCGACCGCTAGGGTCGAGCCGTCCGCCGACAGCGCGACGCTGGTGCCAAAGAAGTCCCATTGGCCAGTATTGGACGCCTTGAAATACATAGGCGAGCTGAGAGTGCAGTCGTTATTGCAGCCGTCGTCGTTGGTGAGGTTGCCGTCGTCGCACGCCTCAGCCCGGGGGTTGACCTTGCCGTCCCCGCACTCGTTGAGCTGGCAGATCGACAAGCAGTCGTCTTTATCATCCAGGTTGCTGTCGTCGCACATCTCGGCCCGGGGGTTGACCTTACCGTCGCCGCACGTGTTGAGCTGGCAGGTCGACAGGCAGTCGTCTGCATCATCCAGGTTGCCGTCGTCGCACGCCTCGTCGGCCGCCACTACACCATTGCCGCAGGCCGTCATGGTGCAGTTGCTGTCGCAGCCGTCACCGTTCGCGTCGTTGCCGTCGTCGCACTCTTCGTCGGCCTCGACGATAAGGTTGCCGCACCCGCTCTTGACGCAGACGTGGTCGAGCGGCGTGCAAAGAAATCCGTTCGGGCACCTGCTGTCACCGCAGGTCGTGCCCAGTGGCGACAGGCACGCACCGGTCCCCACGCCTATCGAAATTAGGAGTCCCATCATTACTGCTCGCTGGATTCGATGGCTCATCCGTTGTTCCTCCTGTTCCTGTTCCTGTTTCTGTTGCCGCACTGGCTGGCGCTGAATATTCAGAATCGAATCAGTACCGAGAGTTCGGCCCGCTGTGGCGACAGGATGGGCGTGAGCTCGATCTTGGAGGGGGCTCGCGCCTCGGCGCGATACGGGCGCGGCTGGTTGAGCCACGCCAGCGCCAGACCGACCGCGATCGCGGTGCCGCCGGCGGCGATCGTGCCGATCCCGAACCCGTTCTCCAGTTCGGCGCGACGGAAGAGGTCCGAGTCGCTAGTCAGGTTCATGGCCTTGGCGGCAGCTCGGTCCACAAACGCTCGCCGTACCAGTCCCCCCCCCACCGCCGTGACGGCGGCGCCGGCCGCAACCACCGTCCACGGCTTCCACGCCGGCCATCGGCGCTTTTCGAGGAAGCGGTCCTCGTCCATCAGCAGCGCCACGCGGGCCTGCTCCCCGGCCTTCACATACACCGACCGGGTCACCGGCAAGTATCCGGGCTTGCGCGCGGCGATGTAGTGCTCGCCCGGCAGCACCAGCTTGCTCCGCTGCCCCGCACTGCGCGGCCACGGCTGGCCGTCCAGCGTGATCTCGGCCGACGGCTCCTCGCGGTGCGTCTCGATCCGGGCCAGCCGCTTGGTCTCGAGCGCCCGCATCTGGTCGTCAAACTTGCGCAGTCGCTCGGCGCCGAGCGCCGCCCCCCAGCGGCGCGCACGCTTGAGCTCCTCGTGGGCGCGCAGGTACTGGCCTAGATCCTCGAGCACCAGCGCCAGGTTCCACCGAATAGTGGGGTTGTCCCACAGCGCCAACGCCTGCTCGTAGAGCTGCAACGCCTCACCACGCAGGAGCTGCTGGTGCTTGTTGAGGGCCAGTGTGAACAGCTCCTGTGCCCGCTGCCGGGCCTCGGCAGATGCCTGTCGAGGCCATGGCTCGTCGCCGGCTGGCACGGCCTGCGCTCGCGCGCTGCCCAGCCCAAGCCCCAGCGCCAGCGCTGCCAGCCCCGCCGCCGCGACCGTGCGAAGCACTAGATACTGAGTCGGTGACTTCATCGCTCCTCCTTACAGCACAGCTGTGTCTCGACCGGGCCGACGGCCCGATCCATGAGTTGCTTCCTGCTCTGCTCGCTCTTCCGGGCGCGCTCGGCCGCCTCGGCCTCCTTCACGCGCGCCGCCTCGGCTTCGCGCGCCGCGCGCTCGGCGTTGGCCTTCTCGAGGCCCGCCTGGTGCGCGGCGGCCGTGGCCTGGTCACGTGCGCGCTCGGCCTCCTCCTGCTGACGGCGCGCGTTATCGCGCTCGGCGGCGGCTTGCTCCGACGCCTGGCTCGCTTTGTCGCGCTCGGCGGCGACTTGCTGCGACGCCTGCCGGGTCTCGTCCAAGAGCTCGCTGATCTTGCGCTCCCTGTCCTGCAACTCATCTGTGCGCTTGCGCAGCTGCGTGGCTCGCTCGGTCGCTTCGTCCCGCTGGCGGCTCGCCTCGCGCTCGGCGCGGGTGATCCGGACCAGCGCCACGCCCGCGACCGCCAAGAGGATCATCGGGACGGCCACCACGGCGGCGATGACCCGGCGGCGGAGGAGCCGTCGGCGCCGCTCGCCCCGGGAGGCCACGGCGTGCACCGCGTCCAGGTACGCGCGCTCGCGGCGGCCGAGCTCGCCGCGGTAATGCGAGAGCCACGCCAGCGCCCGCCGCGCCGGCTCGTCGCGCCACAGCATGCCCTCGTCCTGGTCGCTCGCTTGCCACTGCGCAGCGGCTGTGCGCAGCCGCGAGAGGAACGCGGCGTCGTCGCGGTTCTCGTCGAGCCAGCCGACCAGGGTGGGCCAGCGCGCGAGCAACGACTCGTGCACGAGCTCGACGGTGCGGTCGTCGCCGGTCCGGGCCTCGATGACCAAGAGCCGCGCGTCCACCAGCCGGTAGACCAGACGCTCGAGATCGTCGGGGTCGCCGGGCAGCTCGCGCAGCTCGCCCAGGCTCACCACGGCGCGCGTGCGCTCCGGCGTGACCAGGCGCTCGAAGATCGACCGCACCAGCGCGCGCTCGCGGGCGGGGATCGCGTCCAGGACGTGGTCGGCGTGGCCGGCGAGGGTCCCCGCGATGCCGCCCATCGCCTGGTAGCTGGCTCGCGTGAGCAGCCGTCGCTCGCGGTCGCGCTCGGTCCAGAGCCGGGACGCCGCGAACTGGAGTAGCGGCAGGCTGCCGGGCGCCGCGGCGACGGCGGCCAGCATGTCGTCGATGAGGCTCGGGTCCTCGTACCGGTAGTCCGCCGCCTCGACGGGGCGGACCAGCGCGTCGCGTAGCCCGTCACGGTCGAGCGGCGGCACGAGCATGAGGCCGCGGCTCAGCTCGCCGGCCAGGTGGCGATGCTCGGCGAGACGATCGAGGAAGTCCGAGCGGATCGAGAGACGAACACCAGCACGCGCCGGCGCTTGCGGAGGGCCCACGCGCGCAGGGCGGCCCCGAGCTGACCGGGTGTCGCGCGCAGATCTGCGTGCGCGGGCTCGGGCGCTGGCTCACCATGGCCGATCCCGCTCGCGCTGGCGGCGGGATCGGTGGCCGAGCGCGTCAGCTCGACGAAGATCGCCGACAGCGACGCGAGCGGGCTGCGGCCGGGGCGGAGCGTCAGCGCGTCCCAGCCTTCGCCCGAGCGCTTGAGCTGCGGGATGACGCCGGCGCGGATCAGCGACGACTTGCCCACCCCCGAGGGGCCGGCGAGCGCGATGAGCGGGCTGCTGCGCAGCCGCGCGAGCACCGCGCCGACCTCGCGCGCGCGGCCGTGGAACCGATCGGCGTCGGCCTCCTGGAACGGGGCGAGCCCGGCGAACGGATTGCCGTCGTACCCCTGCACCGCGACGCGCCCGCCGGCCGACAGGGCCTCCAGTTCTTCGAGCAGCACGCGAGCGTCGCGGGTGCGGTGCGCCCGGTCCTTGAGCAGGCAGCGATCGATGATCCCGGCCAGCGGGCCTAGATCGGCGCGGCGCTCGCTGGCGCTGGGCATCGGCAGCTCGAGCGTGGTGATGTCGAGCAGGGCGTGCTGGAGATTGCTGTGATCGTCGATCACCGGGTGAGAGCCAGTGACCATCTCGTAGAGCATGATCCCGATCGCCCAGAGGTCAGTGCGATGATCGGTAGTGTCGCCCTCGAGCTGCTCGGGCGACATATAGGGCAGCGTGCCCATGATCGCGCCGGGCTCGGCGATCGCCGGGATGTGCAGGCCGGCGCTCGAGCTGTTGGCGCTGTCGGCGCTGTCTGTCCCCGCGAGCAGCTGCGCGATCCCGAAGTCGAGCACCTTGATGGTGCCGGCGTCGGTCAGCATGATGTTGGCGGGCTTGAGATCGCGGTGCACGATCCCCAGGTCGTGGGCGTAGGCCAGCGCTCGCACCACCGGGGCGATCAGCGTGGCGGCGAGCCGCGGCTCGAGCGGCCACGCGCCGGCGCTGCTCTGTGCGGCGCGCTCGTCGAGCCACGTGCGCAGGGTCTGCCCGGCCACGTACTCGAACACCATGTACGGGTGCGCGTCGTGCTCCCCGACGTCGTGGATCACGACGATGTTCTCGTGGTTGAAGCGCGCCGTGACGCGGGCCTCGGCGAGGAACCGCGCCTGGTCGTAGCGGCCGCGCGGCACCAGGAGCTTGATCGCGACCAGCCGGCCGAGCCGCAGGTCGCGCGCCAGGTAGACGGTGCCCATCCCGCCGCGCCCGAGCTGCCGGATCAGCTCGTACTGCCCCAGCCGGCCCCCGGGCGCGCCCCCGAGCGCGACCGGCTCGGCGGACGCGGGCGCGGGCGCATCCGGCTCGTGCGGGGCGGCGGTGGGGCTCTGCGATGGCCGAGACGGTAGGTGATCGCGAGAGCCGAGCGCGGCGCGGGTCTCGCGAAGACGCGGCGGCGCGATGGTGGCGATATCGGCCGCGGAGCGCCGGGCCGACCGGTCGGCGCCGAGGCTGGGGTCGAAGTCGATCGTCTCGGCGTTCGCATCCGCGTGATCAGCGCGGTCGCGCACCGGCTTGCCATCGGTGCGGGCGGGCTTGGGGGTGTCCATGGAGCTCCTGGGCAGCGACATGACGACGTCTGTGTGCAGGCGCTGGCGGACGCCGACGCAGTGGGTCGTCGTGCAAGGCGTGAACCCTCGACGGTGAGGTCATCCGAATTTTCAGGAGGCAGAGAGCTCGCACTACCGAGCGGCGCGATCCGCTGGAGTCATCTTGAGTTGGGGAAGACGCACAACCGGGTCGTCAGGTCGCGACTCCGGGGATGACAGGGGCTCCCCATGGAGGTGTCGGCAGCCGCGCGTGTCCAGCGCGCGGCTGGACATGCCGCAGGCATGTCCACTGGACATATCCGCTGCACGGAGCCGTGCTGGCGGCGCCGAGCCTTGGCGGGCTCTGGGTCGCGTTCGGCGCGACTACGACCGGGCGAGCGCCGCGATCTCGGCGTCGGCGAAGCCGTGCTCGGTCAGGACCTCGCGCGTGTGCTCGCCGAGGCGCGGCGGCGGGCGCGGCGCCTCGGGCGTGCCGACGGGCGTGCGGATCTGGCGGAGCGGGCCGACGCCGGGGCCGCCGTCGACGGTGAAGAACACCTCGCGCGCCTGGTGCAGCGGGTGCGCGGGCAGCTCCTCGGGCTCGAGCACGAGCTCGACGCAGCAGTCGTGCGCCGCGAGGTGCGCGTGCCACTCGGCGGCGGTGCGCGTCGCGAAGATCGCCGCGAGCTCGGCGCGGACCTGCGCCTGCTGCGCGGGCGAGCCGGCGAGCTCGGCGATCTGCGGCGGCCGGCCGAGCGCCTGGTTGAGCGCGATCCAGAACTTCGGCTCGAGCGCGCCGACGGCGAGGTAGCGATCGTCCTGGGTGCGGTACACGCCGTAGCAGGCGAGGCCGCCATTCAACGCCTCCGCGCCGCGCGTCGGGCGCGCGCCGCAGTCGAGGTTGCCGAGCTCGGCGGCGAGCAGCGCGAGCGCGCCCTCGGTCATCGAGATGTCCAGGTGCGCGCCGCGGCCGGTCCGCGCGCGCCCGACGAGCGCGCCGAGGATCGCGGTCGCGCTCCACAGCGCGCCGCCCGCGAGGTCGGCGATCTGGATGCCGGGCATGGCGGGCGCGCCGCCCGCGGGCCCGCCCATCGCGAGCACGCCAGCGAGCCCGATGTAATCGAGGTCGTGGCCGGCGCGGTGCACGTACGGCCCGGTCTGGCCGTAGCCGCTGATCGAGCAGACGATCACCTGCGCGTTCCGCGCCGCGAGCTGGTCGTAGCCGAGGCCGAGCTTGCCCAGGACGCCGGGCCGGAAGCTCTCGACGACGACGTCGGCGCGCTCGACGAGCCGCAGGAACGCGTCCCGGCCAGCGGGCGCCTTGAGATCGAGCGCGATCGAGCGCTTGCCGCGGTTGACGGCGAGGTAGCGGCCGCCGAGCCCGCCCTTGGCAGGCGGGAACGCGCGCAGGTAATCCCCGACGCGCGGATCCTCGACCTTGATCACGTCGGCGCCCATATCGGCGAGCACCATCGTGAGGAACGGCCCGGGCAGGAGCCGCGACAGATCGAGGACGCGGATGCCCCGGAGGGCGTCGGCCAGCGGGCCGGCGCTCACTTCGGGCGCGCGAGATCGAACAGCTGCTGCAGCTTCATCGCGAGCATCGGATCGCCCGTGACCTGGAGATCGCCCTTGAAGTAGAGCTGCATGCCGGCGTTCGGATCGGTCAGCATCAACTTGAAGTTGTCGTGCGTGACCGTGATCGTGCACTGGGCCTTGCCCGTGTCGCCCTTGACGCAGGTCGGCGCGGGGATCGTGGTGTCGACCGTCCACTCGCCGCCGCCGTCGCCGGTGATCTTGAAGAGGTAGACCGCGTTGAGCTCGCGGGCCTTGTCGGGGAACTGCTCGAGGCCTTTCGGGACGAGAACGTCGAACAGCTCGGACGCGTTGGTCGGCAAAGTGGCCATGGATCGATTCCTCCGCGGGGCGTGTTACCGCGGGGCCGGGAACCAGTCAACGCTGACTGATTCGTAAATGGCGACGGGCGCCCGGGCTGTGCCCGAGCGCCCGCCCCCTCCAGGGGGAAAGCCGCGATGGAAAGTCGCGCTCACTTCTGCGGCGGCAGATCCGCGGTCGCGAACGCGCAGGCGCTGGCGACGCCCTCCGTCGGGGCGAAGTTCACGCTGTCGGTGTAGTAGACGCGCTTGAACGACGTGTCCCAGCACTCCGAGGCGATGGCGGTCACCGTGCCGAGGTCGCCACCGGCGAGGCGGGCGTCCGCGCGGCCGGAGCCGTTGTTCTGCCAGCGCGAGCGGAGCGTGATCTGCTCGTTCAGGTCCGTCTTGCCGGCGTTGCCGTTGATGTTGAAGGTCATGTCGCCGCCGCCGCCCGCGGTCTCGTTGTACGCGTAGTCGGCGGTCACCGGCTGGCCGCGGTCGTCGACCGAGTCGATCTCGAGATCGAGGTGGTGCGCCGCGAGGTCGTAGTGCGCGGTGATGGTGCCGCGCTCGTCGCCGGCGTCGACGGGGTTCACGCGGCGGCTCGCGTCGAAGTCGAGCAGGAACTGGCCGTTGCCCTTGAGCTCGCCGGGCCGCGGATCGGCCTTGCCGTCGATGACGATCTCGAACTGCGAGCCGGCGGTGATCTTCGAGCGGCCCGACAGCTGGTACTCGTACGTGCCGTCGGCGAGCTCGCGCACGTCGAGCTTGTACTCGGCGGGGTCGAGCGTGTCGCTCCACGGGCCCCAGGTGTACGTGTCGCCGTTGACGGTGGTCACCGGGAACTTGACGATCGTGTGGATGAGGACGAGCACCCACGCGCTGCCGCCGTTGAACATGCGGGTCACGTCGCGCGTGGCGACGTACCAGTCGGCGAGCTCGCCGACCGCGCGCGCCGAGGCGGCGGGCAGCTTGATCTGAACCTGGTCGGCGGTCGGCAGGGCAGTCTGCAGCGAGGACGGCGCGCTGGTCTCCTGCTGGACGCAGGCGACGAGGGAGGCGGCGAGGGTGACGGCGGCGAGGGTCTTGGTGAACATCGGAAGGTCTCCTGTACTCGGGGAAGGCGTTGCGTTCGGTGCAACAGCATTGAGCACGCGCCGTACCAGCAGCCTTCCATGCCTTGTCGCGGACTTACGGTGTGGGATTTCGCGACGACCCCGCGCTCGCGCCTGGCGCCGTAGGAGGTGCCGACAGCTCGGGCAAGATGGTCAACGTGTCGCCGTCGTGGAACACGACGACGGCCTCCGGAGCGATCGCCACGCCCACGGGGTCCGCGCGCGGCTGCTCCGGCAGCGGGTACACCCACCGCACGGCGGCGCTCACCGCGTAGCCGGCGATGAAGTCGCGGCGCAGGGAGCGGTCGAGCCGCACCGCGAGCGCGACGTCGCCCACGGGGGACGCGGCGGAGCCGAGCAGCGCGATGCCGGGCATCGGGCGTGCGCTGGCGGTGCGGAGCGACCCGGTGGCGTCCATGTCGATCACGCGCACGTGCGGGGTGCCGCCGCGGTCCGACAGGGCGGCGATCCGGATCATGGGCGCGGAGTCCTGCTGCCACACGGCGCCGAGCAGGGCGGTGTAGCTGTTCTCGGTGCTCCACACGGGGGGCCCGCCGCGGCGGGCGCGCGCGACGATCTTGCCGTCCGCGTGCTCGATCTCCCAGCGCTTCGCGCGGTACTCGACGGTGATCGGCGGCGGCTCGAGCGCAGCGGTGGGCGCGGCGACGCCGGTCATGAGATCGACGGTGACGGCCTGCTCGCCGCGCCGCCAGCGCAGCGCGCGGTCGCCCTCGCGCCACACGGCCTGCGGGCCGCGCTCGGCGGCGAACGGCTCGACGGCGGCGGGCTTGCCGCGGATGGCCATGTACGCCTGGTCGACGCCGGCGGGCGTCACGACGCGCAGGCAGCCGAGCAGGTGCTCGCCCTGGGGGATCTCGGGCGGGGCGAAGCAGTCGCCGACGAGCGCCAGGCCGCCGTCGAGCGGCAGCACGACGGGCGGCGCGACGTACAGGCCGGCGGGCTTGGTCCACGCGATCGCGCCGCGGCGCCAGTCGACGGCGACGAAGCCGAACTGCGACGACGCGACGACGGCGAGATCTCCGGCGATCGCCGGGCCGCCGACGGAGAATCGCGGCACGTCGGGCTTGGTCGGCAGGGTCACGACGCGCTCGGGCGCAGTGAGCGGCAGGCCAAGGAGCTCGGGCCATGGGCCGGCGGGGGCGTCGGCGGCGCCGCCGTCGCCGGGCGCGGTGGGGGACGGCGCCGGCTCGGTCTCGGGCGCGGGCGCCTCCTTGGGCTTCCGCTTGCCGCACCCGGCGAGCGCGAGCGCGAGCGCGGCGAAGGCCGCGGCCACGGCCACGGCCACGCTCGGGCGAATCGCGCGCGCGCGCACGAGGAGCTCGATCAACCGCGCGACCTCAGTGATCGCCGTTCGTCTTCTGCTTGCGCTTGGCCTGCGCCTCGCGGAACCGATCGGCCCAGCCCTCGACGTTGACCTGCTTGACGCGCGTGAGCGCGAGCGCGCCGCGCGGCACGTCCTTGGTCACGGTGGACCCGGCGCCGACGTACGCGTCGCGCCCGATGGTGACGGGCGCGACGAGCTGCGAGTCGGAGCCGATGAACGCGCCGGCCTCGATCGTCGTCTTCGACTTCTCGAAGCCGTTGTAGTTGCACGTGATGGTGCCGGCGCCGATGTTGGCCTTGGCGCCGACCGACGCGTCGCCGAGGTACGCGAGGTGGTTGGCCTTCGCGCCGGCCATCATGTGCGTCTTCTTCGTCTCGACGAAGTTGCCGACCTTCGCGTCCTCGTCGATGCGCGTGGCGGGGCGGCAGTGCGTGAACGGCCCGATCTCGGCGCGCGTGGCGACCGTGGTCTCCGACAGGATCGAGTACGGCTTCAGGTACACGTTCTCGGCGAGCTGCACGTCGGTGAGCACCGAGCCGGTGTCGATGCGCGTGCCGTCGCCGAGCTGCGTCTTGCCGCGCAGGGCGACGTTCGGCGCGAGCCAGACGTCGCGGCCGAGCGGGCCGACGTCTGCGTCGATGTACGTGGTCGCCGGATCGACCATCGTCACGCCGGCGCGCATCCACGCCTCGTTGATGCGGCGCCGCGCGTCGATCTCGACGCTGGCGAGATCGACGCGGTCGTTGATGCCGGCGACCTCGGTGAACGGCGCGTCGATCGCCGTCGCGCCGCCGCGCGCGGCCGCGTGCGCGACGAGGTCCGTCAGGTACAGCTCGCCCTTGGCGTTGTCGGCGCGCAGGAGCGCGAGGTCTCTGCGCAGGTGGCCGAGCCGGATCGCGTAGAAGCCGGCGTTCGTGTCCTTGATCTTGCGCTGCTCCTCGGTGGCGTCGGGGTGCTCGACGATCCGCTCGAGCTTTCCGGCGGCGTCGCGCACGAGGCGGCCGTACGGCATGGGGCGCGGCGGCACGGTCGAGAGCAGCGCCATGCCGGCGGGCGAGGACTCGGCGGCGGCGATCAGCTCGGCGATCCGCTCGGCGGCGAGCAGCGGCGCGTCGCCGGTGAGGATCGCGACGATCCGGTCGTCGGGCTCGTTCTGGACGGCGGGCAGCGCGCACTGCACGGCGTGGCCGGTGCCGCGCTGCTCGGGCTGCAGCGCCGTCTCGACGGAGCCGGCGCCGAAGCTTCCGTCGAGCGCGGCGCGCACGGTGTCGGCGCGGTGGCCGAGGATCGCAACCACGCGCTGCGCGCCGGCGGCCCGCGCGGCGGTGACCACCCAGTGCAGCATCGGGCGCCCAGCGATCCGGTGCAGGACCTTGGGCAACTCGCTCTTCATCCGCGTGCCCAGACCCGCCGCCATGATGAACACCAGAGGAGCTTGACGACTCATGTAGCGGGAACCGTAACACCGCGGGCGCGCACGGGGCTAGAGCGCGCCCGGGCCCTCGCCGCGGCCGTAGGCGGGCACGTCGATCAGCCAGCGGCCGTCGATCCGGACCAGCTCGAGGCGCGCCCGGCCGGCCGGCGAGACGAGCTCGACGACCGCGCGATCGTCGAGCTCGTCGAGGACGGTGATGTCGGTCGGCGCGGCGGCGCTGTCGGAGCTGCCCATCGAGACGAGGGCCTTGGTCGTGAAGCGCTCGGCCGCGCCGACGAGGTCCGTCGCGCGCCGGGCCTCCGCCTCGAGCCGCGCGCGCGTCCGCGGCGAGAGCAGCCCGAGGACCCGGTCGAGGTCGCCGGTCCGCGCCGCCTGCAGCATCTCGTGCACGGCCACCTCGGGCCCGCGCTGCGAGACGCGGCAGCCGCGCCCCGCCACGGCGGCGGCGATCGCCATCGCGGCGAGCGCGCTCGCGACGGCGGCGACCGTCGAGCGACGCGAGGTCAGCGCGAGCGCCATAGCCCCAGCTTGTCACGGACCTGCGCCATCGTCCGCTGCGCGATGTCGCGCGCCTTCGCCGCGCCCTGCACGAGCACCTCCTGGATCCGGCCCGGCTCGGCGGCGAGCTTGGCGCGGCGCTCGACGTAGCCGGCGAAGTGCGCGTTCAGGTTGGCGGCGAGCCGGCCCTTGCAGTCGACGCAGCCGATGCCGGCCGTGGTGCAGCCGGCGCGGACCCACGCGAGGTCGTCCTCCGACGACAGCGCCTTGTGCATCGTGAACACGTTGCAGACGTCCGGATCGCCGGGGTCCTCGCGCGCGACGCGCTTCTCGTCGGTGACGGCGCGCCCGAGCAGCTTGCGCAGCGCTTTACCGTCACCGTCGCCGCCGCCGAGCACGGCCAGCGGGATGTGGTTGCCGAGCGACTTGGACATCTTCGCCTTGCCGTCGAGCCCGAGCAGCTTCGGCAGCTCGGCCAGGAGCGGCTCGCACTCGGGGAACACCTTGCCCCAGCGGTGGTTGAAGCTGCGGCCGATCCGCCGCGCGAGCTCGATGTGCTGCACCTGATCTTGCCCGACGGGGACGAGCTCTGCCTTGTAGAGCAAGATGTCCGCGGCCTGCAGCACCGGGTACTCGAACAGGCCGACGTTGATGTTGTCCGGCTGGGTGGTCGACTTGTCCTTGAACTGCGTCATGCGCTCGAGGTCGCCGAAGCCGGTCACGTTGTTGAACACCCAGCACAGCTCGGTGTGCTCGGGGACCATCGACTGCAGGAACAGGAGCGAGCGGTCCGGATCGATCCCGAGCGCGAGCAGATCGATCACCATCTCGGTGACCCGGAGGCGCATCTCCTTGGGGTCGTAGTCCTGGGTCAGGGCGTGATAGTCGACGACGCAGAAGATGCAGCGGTATTGCTCTTGCAGCTTCACCCAGTTGCGCACGGCCCCGAGGTAATTGCCGAGGTGCAGCGCCCCTGAAGGTTGAATGCCCGAGAAGACCGTTTTCATCCGGCTTTCTGTGTACTTGTGGTGCGATCTACCGTCAACTAGACTCCGCGAGACTCTGGCCGACGAGCAGCATCGTGGTGGCGACCCGCCGGATCCTGAGACGTTAGGAGGACGTATGCGGACGCGATGGCTTGGATGGATCGGCAGCGCGGGGCTCGCCCTGGCGGCCCAGGCCTGCGTCGTCCGCGACACAAGACCTGTGAATGCAGGTTACGGATATGGCGCCCAGGCCGGCCAGACCGGCCAGGCCGCCGGCGGCGTCACCGTCGGCGAGCCCGCGCCGTCCACCGTCGCGAGCATGCCGCCCGAGCCGCTCTACGAGCAGATGACGGTGTCGCCGGGGTTCGGCTACGTCTGGATCGACGGCTACTGGCACTGGAACAGCTACGAATGGGTCTGGGTCAGCGGGCGCTGGGTCCGCGAGCAGGGCCGCGGGTTCGTCTACGTCCAGCCGTACTACGACTACGCGGACGGGGCCTACGTCTACATGCCGGGCTACTGGTCCAGCCGTGAGCGCGTGCCGCGCGGCTGGAACGTGCGCGATCACCGCGACGGCCGGCCGACGGTCGTCGAGCCGCGGGCGCGGCCGTTCCAGCCGCCGCCGCCGCGCAGCCGCTGACGGCCGCGCTCAGCAGCCGCTGACGGCCGCGCTCAGCAGCCGCTGACGCCGCCTGCTACTCGTCGGCGCGCAGGGCGCGCTCGAGATCGTCGGGGCGCGCGGCGGCGCTGAGCGCCGTCTCCTTCGAGATCACGCCGCGGCGGGCCAGCTCCTGCAGGTGCTGGTCGAACGACTGCGACGCGGAGCGCTCGCGATCATCGCGGATCAGCTCCGGCAGCTCCTCGAAGCGGCCGGCCCGGATCGCGTCGCGCGTCGCGCGCGTCGCGCGGAAGACCTCGGCGACCGGCACGCGCCGCCTGCCGCCCTCCTTGCTGTTATCGTCGCCGCCCGGGTCGCCGGCCCCGGCCCTATCGCCGGCCCCGTCTCCGGGGACCAGGCGCAGCGAGACGATCCCTTGCAGCGCGCCGGCGAGCCGCTCGCGCGCGCTCCCCTGCAGCTCGGCCGGCAGCAGCTCGAGGAAGCGCCGGAGCGTCGACACCGCGTCGGGCGCGTGCATCCCCGCCAGCACGCAGAGATCGTTCTCTGCCGCGCCGAGCGCCATCGCCGCGGTCTCGCGGTCGCGGAGCGCGCCGATCGCGATGACGTCCGGATCCTGCCGCAGCGCCGCGCTCATCGCCTCGTGGAAGCTCCCGGTGTCCGAGCCGACCTCGCGCTGCACGATCAGGCAGCGCGCGGGCTCGTGCAAGAACTCGATCGGCTCCTCGATCGTCACCACGTGCGCGTGCCGCGTCTCGTTGATGTGGCGCACCATCGCCGCCATCGTCGTCGTCTTGCCGTGGCCCGTCGCGCCAGTCACCAGCACGAGCCCGCGCCGCGTGCTGGCGAGCTCGGCGACCACCCGCGGCAGGTGCAGCTCCTCGAGCGACGGCACCTGGATCGGGATCAGCCGGATCACGAGCCCGACGGCGCCGCGCTGCATGAAGATCGACGCGCGGAACCGGCCGCGCTGCGCGAGCGCATACGTGACGTCGAGCTCGGTGAACCGGCGCGAGACATCGAGCGTGATGCCGCGCTCCTCGAGGATCATCCGCGCGATCGACTCGGTGTCCTGCGCGGTGAGCGGCGGCACCTTGAGCGCGCTCAGGAGCTCGCCGTGCACCCGGTAGTGCGGCGGGTAGCCGATCTCGAAGTGGAGATCGGAGGCGCCGCGCTCGAGCCCGAAGGCGAGCAGCTTGTGGAACGCGCTCCGCTCCATGGGATCGCGCTCAGTTGAGCCCGGGCCGACCAGGGCCGCGCTCGCCGTCGGGCGTGGGCTCGGGCTCGCGCAGGCTCGAGATCAGCGCCTTGGTGTCCGTCTGCTCGTCGTCGGTGAGCGGCTTCCACGGCGGCAGCGGCTGCGTCACCTCGCCGCCGGGCGCGAACGGCCGGCCGCGGAACAGATCGGGCTCCGGCGGGACCTGGAAGTCGTTGGTGATCTCGTCGTCGTGCCGGCCGAACGCGTTCTTGGGGATCGCGCCGGTGCCAAACACCCGCTGGTAGCGCTTCGGCACGCCCGACTCCTCCTCGAGGTCGTCGTCGTCGTCAGGCGCCGGCACGAGCCGGGGCGGCTGCACGCGGCGCAGCTCGGCGCGGATCTCGTCGCGCAAGGTCGGGAACGGCGGGCCCGGGCGCGCCATGTAGTAGCCCTGGCCGTAGCGCAGGCCCAGGTCGCGGAGCGCCATCACGTCCTCGAGGTGCTCGATGCCCTCGGCGATCATGACGGCGTCGATCGTCTCGGCGATGTGGCGCAGCGAGCGGAGCATCTCGCGCTTGACCGTCGAGCGCGCGATGCCGCGCACGAGGACGTCGCTGATCTTGATGAAGTGCGGCCGCAGCGACATCACCGTCTCGAGGTTCGAGTGCCGCGTGCCGACGTCGTCGATCGCGACGCCGAAGCCCATCGCGGTGTACGCGGCGAGCGCGCGCTTGAACGACGCGAAGTTCTCGATCGCGAGCCGCTCGGTGATCTCGAAGACGATGTTCGCGGGCGTCAGGCCCGCGGCCATGAGGAGGTTGCCGACCTCGATCTCGATGAACGCCGAGTCGTAGAACGACATCGGCAGGAGGTTCACGAACAGCCGGTGCACCGGCTCGAGCGTCATCGCGCTGCGCAGCGCGCCGCGGAAGCACGCGCGGTCGAGCTCGACGGTGAGATCGACCTCGTCGGCGATCGCGAACAGCGTGGCCGGCGACTCCATCTGCGAGCCCTTGGGGCCGCGCGTCAGCGCCTCGTACGCGAAGATGTCACCGGTGTTGAGATCGACGATCGGCTGGTACACCGACGACAGGCCGTCGCCGAGGATCACGTCCTGCAGGGTCGAGCGATCGCGGTGCGCCTTGCGCTCGCGCGCGTTGCGCGTGGCGGCCGTCGCGTCGGCGATCAGGCGCGCCGTGAGGCGCTCGGGCCGGAGCAGCGAGTTGCCGAGCACGCGCGCCGAGCCGACCGTGATGCGCGGCTGCTCGCGCAGGACCTCGGTGACCATCGGCGCGAGCGCGCTCTCGACGGCGCGCTCGACGGTGGCCGCGAGCGACTCGAGGTCGACGCGCGTGCCCTGGCGCGGCGCGAGGATCACGAGGTAGCCGTCGCCGTCGCCGGTGCGGCAGACGAGATCCTGCGGATCGAGGACGTCGCCGCGCAGCCGATCGAGCACGGCCGCGGCGTGGTCGTAGATCTCGCTGTGGTGCGCGACGCCGAGATCGAGCTCGACGCGGTGCAGGCGCGACAGATCGACGAGCAGGCACGACAGCGCGCGATCCCGCGTGAGGATCGACGTCACCTCGTGCATCCGCTCCTGGTACGGGCGGAACCGATCGATCTCCGCCTCGCGCATCCGGTTGAACGCCCGCGTCGAGGTGCGCGAGACGCTGTCGCCGGCGGAGAAGAAGTGCACGCGGCCGGGGCCGCCGCGCTTGGCGCCGCGCAGCGCGGCCTCGGCGGCGGTGAGCAGGCTCTCGGGATCCGCGGCGTCGTCGGGCAGGCACGCGACGCCGATCGACATCGAGAGCTTGCGCTTGCTGGGCATCTCGGCCACGGCGACCGCGTCGCGCAGCCGCGCCGCCTTCGTGGCGGCCTCCTGCTTGCCCGTCTCGGGCAGGAGGATCACGAACTCCTCGCCGGAGTAGCGGGCGACGACGTCGGACTTGGGGACGCGATCGGGCGAGTCCTCCTGGAGCAGCGTCGCGACGCGGCGCAGGATGTCGTCGCCGACCTGGTAGCCGAGGTCGTAGTTGACCGAGGCGAAGCCGTCGATGTCGCCGATCAGGATCGACATCGGCTGGCCCCAGCGCAGCGCGCGCGTGACCTCCTCGCGGAGCCGCTCCTGGAACGCGCGGTGCGTGTACAGGCCGGTGAGCCCGTCGCGCAGCGTGAGCGCGTCGATCTGGTGCCCCATCTGGGCGAGCTGCTCGGTGGCCGCCGAGATCTCGCGGCCGCGCGCGTCGAGCTGCGCCTCGAGCACGCGCTCGTGCTCGCGGAGCTGGGTGTTCGCGAGCCGGAGCTCGGCGAGCAGCCGGTGGTTGTCGCGCTCGAGCTTGAACGTGTGCACGAGCTGATCGACGACCTGCAGGAGGTCCTGCAGCTTCCACGGCTTCGTGATGACGTAGTGCAGGTGGCCGGCGTTGATCGCCGCGATCAGGTCTTCGGACTCGGGGAAGCCGGTGACCACGGCGCGCCGGCAGTGCGGCCGGATCTCGGCGACGCGCGCGAGCAGCTCGGCGCCCGGCAGGCCGGGCATGCGGAGGTCGGCGAGCACGCACGCGACGTCGGGGTTGGACCTGACGTGCTCGAGCGCTTCGAGGCCAGTGGCCGCGAGCAACACCGAGCACTTGGCGCGGAGGACCCGCCCGAGCGCCTGGAGGTTGCTCCGATCATCATCCACACAGACGACAATCGGCCTGACTGCCTCCTCGTGACCGGGGTCGGATTCGAGGACTACCAATGTGCGGCGAGTATCCTGCTTGAGGCTGGTGCTGTGAAGAGGATCGCGTCGTCCGCTACCCCGTCGCGGCCCGGCCAAAATGCCTAGGTGAGGTCCAGGGCGCGCTCGATCAGCCACTTCGTGGCGATGACGCCGAGCGGCAGGGCGGCGGCAAAGAGGCCGATTCGGCGATATCGATCGGCGCCGAGCCCGCGGGCGGCCGCCGCCAAAAGTGGTAATACAATCGCGACGATCGCGAGCTGTCCGAGCTCGACTCCGAGGTTGAAACCGAGCAAGGGTCCGACCACATTGCCGGGCGGCAAGCGCGCTTCGAGCACGCTGGCGAAGCCCAGGCCGTGAACGAGGCCGAAGCCGAACGTCACGACGTACCGGCGGCGGGTATCTGGTCGGACCACGTCCTCGACCCCCATATAAAGGATGGAGGCGGCGATCGCGCTCTCCACGAGCCGGCCCGGCAGCCGGAGCCAGCCGAGCGCCGCGGCGGCCAACGTGAGGCTATGTGCGATCGTGAAGGAGGTGACGATCACCGCGGTGGAGCGGAGCGCCGCGCGGGGTGGCCGCGCCTCCCAGCGCCCGCTGGCGCCGCGCGCGATCACGACGACGAGCAGCAGCGCGAGCACGAAGCACACGTGATCGAGGCCGCCGAAGATGTGGTGTGTGCCGTAGGCGATCCACGACGCGAGGGACGGCGACTGGCCGGAGTGCAGGAGGAGCGCGGGCTCGCCGGCGCGCGCGACGTGCGGATCGACGTGCGTGCCCGCCGGGTGCAGCGTGACGATCGCGACGTGGCGCGCGTCGGCGGCGAAGAATGCGGCGAGGTCGATGCGCAGGCGCTCGATCGGCGCCGGGCACGCCGCGTCCCACGTCACGGCGACGAGCTTGCCGTCGGGATCGACGGCGGCGCGGGGCGGGGCGGGCGCGCAGGCGGCGGCGGCGGCGGCGGCGGCGGGCTGCGAAAGCGCGAGCCAGCCGGCGACGTACGCGGCGGCCGCGGGCGACGCGGCGGCCGCGGCGGCCGTCGGGCGCGCGTCGTCGGGCAGGCCGAGCGGCGCGGTGAGATCGTCGGGCGCGACGGTGAATCGGACGGTGGCGCGGCTCCCGGCGGCGGTGATGTCGACGTACTTGACCGAGCTCTGGTGCGCGTGCGCGCGCGCGGCGAGCGCGAGCCAGATCGCGAGCGAGATCGCGATCGCGACGAGGGCGCGGCGCACGCGGGACGTTCTAGCGCACCCCGCGGCGCGAGTGGTAGCTAGCGGACGCGGCGGCCGCGCAGCCAGACCGCGCGCGGCGCGAGGAGCGCGGTCGCGTCGGCGCGTGGATCGCGATCGAGCACGAGCAGCGACGCCTCGTCGCCAGCGGCGAGCGCGCCGAACGGCAGGCCCCAGTAGCGTGCGGGCGCCGCGGTCATCGCGTCGGTGATCGCGGCGTCGTCGAGGCCGGCCGCGCGCAGGAGCGCGAGCTCGGCGGCCGACGGGCCGGCATCGCGCAGGTTGCCGAGATCGGTGCCGTAGAGGACGGTCGCGCCAGCGGCGCGCAGCGCGCGGAGGTTTTCGACCGCCGGGGCAGAGCCGCCGAACGCGGCGAGCGTCGAGATCACGGCGCGCCCGCGCCACGCGGCGATCGTCTGGGGCCCGAGCGGCTCGACCGGCGTGTGCGCGAGCAGGTCGGCGCCCGCGTCGGCCCCCAGGCGCGCGGCGCGATCGGAGAGCGCGTGGACCGCGACGCGCAGCCGCCGCGCGTGCGCCGCGGCGACGGCCACCGGCGCGAGCGCCGGGGCGAGCCCGCCCTCGTCGAGCGCGAGCTTGATGACGCCAGCGCCGCGTCGCGCGAGCGACTCGATCGCCGCGGTCACGCACGCCGCGTCGCCGCAGCCCTTGCCGTAGCCGTCCGCGCCCCACGAGTCGAGCGGGTAGCCGCCGGGGGAGGTCAGCATCGGGCCGGCCGAGATCACGCGGAGCTGCGCGCCGGGGCGCACGTCGGGCGCGGCGAGATCGACCGCGGCCGCGATCCCCGAGGCTGCGAGCCGATCGGCGACCGGCCAGTACGTCAGGTGGACGTGGCTGTCGACGATCGGCGGCCACAGCCACGCCGCGGGCGCCGCGGGCGCGCCAGCGGGGCTCGCCGGCACGAGCGCGGCGATCCGCTCTCCGTCGAGCGAGATGCGCACCGCCGCGCCTGTCGGCAGGACGCCGGCCGGCGCGTCACCGGTGGCCGGCGCTGCCGCTGCCGCTGCCGGAGCCGGTGCCGGTGCCGGCTGGCTGCACGCCGCGGCGGTGAGCGCGAGGAGGAGCCCGGGCAGCCGCACGCTTCGATCTACGATCGCGGGCGCGCCTGGGATCGCCCCAGATGCACCCCGCGCCGAAATCCCCGGGTCTTCCGCGCGCTTCGCCGTCCGATCCCGGGAATCTCCGCGCCTGCTGTCATGGTTGGCCCTCTCGCGACCTCACCTGTGTAGACCGAGACGTAGACCGAGACCATGACGGAAGACTGCCGCTGCGGCTGCTCGAGCGACTGGATCACGGGCCTCGCCCGGGAGCACGCCGGCCGTCTGGCCGCGGTCGCCCGCCGCGAGGGCGCCGGTCCGATCGACGCGCTCGATCTGGTGCAGGACGCGTTTCACACGCTGCTCGCGCGCCCCGACGCCGCGGCGCTGCGCGAGCGCCCGGCCGACGCGGCGCGGCTGCTCGCCGCGATCGTCCGCAACGCGGCGCGCAACCTGCGCCGCCGGCACTACCGCGCGCGCCCGCACGTCGACGTCGACGGCGAGCCGGTCGCTGGCGGCGAGCCCCCGCCCGATGCCGCGCTCGAGCGCGCGCAGGAGATCGCGCAGCTCGGCGGCTGCCTCGCCGAGCTCGGCGACGTGCCTCGCCGCGTCGTGACGCTCCGCGTCCTCGAGGAGCTGTCCGGCGACGAGGCCGCCCGCGCGCTCGGCCTGTCGCCGGGCTACGTGGCGACGCTGCTCTACCGCGCCCGCAAGCAGCTCGAGCGCTGCATGAGCGCCTAAGGCCGCCTAAGGCCGCCTAAGGCGCCGCGATCGCCACGTGCCCGGCCAGCGCCCGATCGAGGACGCCGGCGACGAACGCGCGCGGCCGCAGCCCGACGACGCGGCCCACCTCGCGGCCGTCGCGGATGACGACGAGCGTCGGCATCGAGCGCACCAGGAAGCGCTCGGCGAGCTCGGGATCGCGGTCGCAGTCGACGGCCGCGATCCGGACCTTGCCGCGGTACTCCTCGGCGAGCCCCGCGAGCACCGGGACCAGCGCGCGGCACGGCATGCAGCGCTCGGCGCCGAAGTCGAGGAGGGTGACGCCGGGGGCGCGGGCGAGCGCGTCATCGCCGGCCTGATCGATCGTGGTCAATGCGTTCAGTGCATCCATACCCAGTGAGGTGTCGAGCCGGCCGCGCATGACTGCGACCCGTGCGACATCCGCCGCGGCCCGAAGTTTTGGGGCTGCACCGCCTCGCGCGCGGGTGCTAAATGACGTCGCCATGCGCTCGCTGCCCATCACCGCTACGCTCGTCCTCGCCGCGTGTGGCGGCGGCTCTACAACCTCCACCCCGACCCTCCCCGTGGAACCCGCCCCGCCCGTCGTGAAAGGCGACGAAGTGAAGCCCACCCCCGTGACCCCGCCCGCCCCCGAGCGGCCCTGGCCCCAGACGCGGCGCGACGACCTGGTGGACACCGTCCACGGCATGAAGCTCGCCGATCCGTACCGCTGGCTCGAGGACGAGAAGAGCCCCGAGGTCCAGCAGTGGATGAAGGCGCAGGACGACTACGCGCGCGCCGAGCTCGCCAAGCTCCCCGGCCGCGCCCAGCTCGTCGAGCGGCTCAAGCAGCTGTTCTACTTCGACGCGATCAGCGCGCCCGCGCACCGCAAGGGCCGCTTCTTCTTCACGCGCAAGCACGCCGACAAGGAGAAGACGATCGTCTACTGGCGGCAGGGCGAGCAGGGCGCCGAGAAGGTGCTGTTCGATCCGAACGCGTGGAGCGCCGACGGCACGAAGGGCCTCGGCGGCTGGTGGCCGACGCACGACGGCAAGTACGCCGCGTACTCGGTGAAGCTCAACAACTCCGACGAGACCGAGACCAAGATCATCGAGGTCGCGACCGGCAAGGACCTGCCCGACACGATCCCGGGCACCAAGTACAGCGGCGCGTCATGGACGCCCGACGGCAAGGGCTTTTACTACACGTGGGTCCCGCCGATCTCCGACAAGGTCACCGTCGCCGAGCGCCCAGGCTTCGCCGAGGTGCGGTTCCACCGGCTCGGCACCGATCCCGCCTCCGACGAGGTCGTGCACCCGGCCACGAAGAGCGCGGAGACGTTCATCGGCGGCGGCGTCTCGCGCGACGGCAAGTGGCTGCTCGTCAGCATCCAGCACGGCTGGAACTCGACCGACGTGTACTTCAAGGAGGCGCGCGACAAGGCCGCGCCGTGGACGCCGCTCGTCACCGGCCTCGACGCGACGTTCGCCGTCGACGTCTGGCGCGATCGGTTCTACGTGATGACGAACCACGAGGCGCCGCGCTACCGCGTCTACAAGGTCGATCCGAAGCAGCCCGCGCGCGGCGCGTGGAAGGAGATCGTCCCGCAGAGTGACGCCACGCTGCAGAACGCCGACATCGTCGGCGGGCACCTCGTCCTCTCGTACCTGCGCAACGCGGCGAGCGAGGTCGAGATCCACGACCTCGAGGGCAAGCTCGTCCGCAAGGTGGCGCTGCCGTCGCTCGGCACGTCGGGCGGCATCAGCGGCCTGCCCGACGAGGACACCGGCTACTTCGCGTTCAGCTCGTTCACCGAGCCGCAGATCATCTTCCAGACCTCGATCAAGACCGGCAAGGTGAAGGAGTGGGCGCGGATCAAGCTGCCCGTCGAGACCGACAAGCTCGTCACCGAGCAGGTGTTCTACCCGTCGAAGGACGGCACGAAGGTCTCGATGTTCATCATCCGCAGCCGCGACGCCAAGAAGGACGGCAAGAACCCGGTGATCCTGTCGGGCTACGGCGGCTTCAACGTCAGCATGACGCCCGGGTTCGGCTCGTCGCGCGTCGTGTGGCTCGAGCGCGGCGGCATGTACGCGATCCCGAACCTGCGCGGCGGCGGCGAGTACGGCGAGGCGTGGCACCGCGCCGGCATGCTGCTGAACAAGCAGAACGTCTTCGACGACTTCGTCGCGGCGGCCGAGCACCTCGTCAAGGAGGGCTGGACCTCCCCGGCGCACCTCGCGATCCAGGGCGGCTCGAACGGCGGCCTGCTCGTCGGCGCCGCGATGACGCAGCGGCCCGAGCTGTTCAAGGCGGTCATCTGCGCCGTGCCGCTCCTCGACATGCTGCGCTACCACCTGTTCGGCTCGGGCAAGACGTGGGTCCCCGAGTACGGCAGCGCCCAGGATCCGGCGCAGTTCAAGACGCTCTACGAGTACTCGCCGTACCGCCGCGCCATCGACGCCGGGCGGCGGGCCTACCCCGCGGTGATGTTCGACTCCGCCGATCACGACGACCGCGTCGATCCGATGCACGCGCGCAAGCTCGCCGCGCTGATCCAGCACGCGCAGACGGGCGACGCGCCCGTCCTCTTGCGCATCGAGCGCAACGCCGGCCACGGCGGCGCCGACATGGTGAAGCAGACCGTCGAGCGCGTCGCGGACCAGCTCCTGTTCCTCGAGGGCCTGATCAAATAGGCTTTTCCCGGGCTCCGCCGATCTTCGCCCGGGCTCCGCCCGGGCTTCGCCCGGTCTCAGCCGCCCGCGGCGAATAATCGCCGGGCGCGTCTGGTATCACACCGGTGATGAGACTCGCCTCCGCGCTGGCCCTCGCCTGCTTCGTCGCCTGCCTCGCCTGCCTCGCTGGCGGCTGCCCGTCCAAGGGTGACACCCCCAAGCCGCCCGCCGCGCTGCCCTCGGCCAAGGACGTCATCGCGCGCCTCGCCAAGCTGCGCGAGGCGCGCACCTCGTTCACCGCCGAGAGCGTGATGGACTACTGGCTCGGCAAGGACCGCGTGAAGGGCACCGTGCTCGTCATGGGGACCGCGCAGCGCCAGGTGCGGTTCAACGCGCTGTCGCCGCAGGGCGGCAGCGTGCTCGCCGACATGGCGTGCAACGGCACCGACTTTTCGTACGTCGACTTCCAGAACAACTGCCAGCTCACCGGGCCGTGCACGCGCTCGTCGATCGCGCAGCTGCTCCGCGTCGAGCTCGAGCCCGAGGACTTCTTCTCGCTCGCGCTCGGCGTGGTGCCGATCCACCCCGAGGCGAAGGGCACCGTCGAGTGGGACGGAAGCAAGGGGCAGGAGCGCGTCTCGCTCGAGTCGCCCGCCGGCAAGCAGACGATCGTCATCGACGCGCGCGAGGGCCGCTCCGACGTCCTGTCGAGCCAGCTCGTCCGCCCCGACGGCAAGGTCGCGTGGTCCGTCGAGAACACCGACTTTCAGGTGGTGAAGGACGCAAGCTCCGGCGAGCACCGGCTGCCCGGCAAGACCCGCTTCAAGTCGCCGGCGCAGGACGCCGATCTGCTCGTCGAGTGGAAGGAGCGGGGCGTCAACGTGCCGATCAACCCCGCCAAGTTCACGGTGAACGTGCCGGCGGGGCTGCCCCTCTGCGGCAGCTCCGGAGCGGCTACGGCGCCCGGCCGCTAGATCTCCCCCACGCGTGGCCGATCGCGCAACCGCGCATGCTCCCTGGTAGATCCGGCGGTGAGCACCTCGGCCGACATATGCGAATAGGGTGCGTGCGAGGGTCGTTCGATCCGTACATCTGCCGATGACGTACTCGTCTCGCAGACCCGGGGAGCACCGCACCGCGGCCTCCTCCCCACAGGGGACGCACGCCCATGATCCATCACCCGCAGGCGCCGGAGCAGGACCAGGAGCACACGATCTTCGAGCGTCGTGATCCGCTGATCGGCACCACGCTCGACGGCCGGTTCCGGATCGACGCTCGGCTCGCGGCCGGCGGCTTCGGCTCGATCTACCGCGGGACCGAGCTCGCCTCCGGGCGCGAGCTCGCGCTCAAGGTGCTGCACGCGAACCTGGTCGCGGACGAGTCGATCGTGGCGCGGTTCCGCCGCGAGGGCGAGACGCTCGCGAGCCTGCGCGATCCGCACACCGTCACGGCGTACGAGCTCGGCGAGGCCGAGGACGGCACGCTCTACATCGCGATGGAGCTGCTCCGCGGCGAGACGCTCCACGACGCGCTCCGCGAGCACGGCGGCCCGCTGCCGTGGCGCCGCGTGGCGGCGATCGCGCGCGCCGTGTGCAGCTCGCTCGCCGAGGCGCACGAGCGCGGCATCGTGCACCGCGATCTGAAGCCGGCGAACATCCACCTCGAGGAGCGCGGCGGCGAGCGCGACTTCGTGAAGGTGCTCGACTTCGGCATCGCGAAGGTCCTCTCCGGCAGCGATCTCGACACCTCGGAGCTGACGCTCGCCGGCCAGATGATCGGCACGTTCGATTACATGGCGCCGGAGCAGATGCTCGGCGGCGTCGTCGGCCCGAGCTGCGACATCTACACGCTCGGCGTCGTGATGTACGAGATGATCAGCGGGCGGATGCCGTTCGCGGACGCGGCCAGCCCGACGCACCTGCTCGCGCTGCTGCTCACCACGGAGCCGCCGTCGCTCGCGTCGCGCGCGCCGGTGCCGCCAGCGCTCGATCGGATCGTGCTGCGCTGCCTCGCGCGCGAGCCGCAGGATCGGTTCGCGAGCGCCGTCGAGCTCGCCGCAGCGCTGGATCGCGCGCTCGGGGCCGGCGCGCCCGATGCCGGCGCGCCCGAGGAGGCGACGCGGACCGCTGTCTCGCGCGCGGTCGCCGACGAGGAGGCGACCCGCGTCGTGCGCGGCGGCGAGGCGCGGTCCGCTGCGGCGCCGGCCGCGATGCCGGCGCGCCTGACGCCGAGCCGCGGCGCGCGGCTCCGCGACGCGATCGCGCCCGCGTGCCCGATCGAGCCGATCGGCGACGTGCGGGCGCAGGGCTCGCAGCCCGTGATCGCGCCGTACGCCGCCCGTGGCCGCGCGGCGCAGCCCGCGGCGGGCGCGCTCGGCGACGCCAGCGACGCCACCGTCCCCGGGACGCGGCCCGCGCGGGCCGCGCAGCACGCGCACGCGCACGCGACGCACGCGCACCCGCAGCAGCACCTCGCGCATCCGCAGCAGCACCCTGCGCACCCGCAGCAGCACGCGGCTCACCCGCAACTGTTCGGCTACCCGCAGGGCGTGGACCCGCGGGTGGCTGTGTACCCGGGGCCCGACGCTGCCGGCCGCTCGTCGCTGGTGATGATGCCGGCGTACGCCATCGATCCGCGCGCGTACGCGCCCGCCGCCGACGCTGGCGCGCCGTGGGCGCAGCCGAACGCGGCATGGCGCCGCGCCGATGCTGGCTTCGACGCGGCCCGCGATGCAGCCGTGCGCCGCGTCGTGTGGGCGCTCGTGCTCGTCTTCGGCTGCGTGCTCGCGCTGGTCGTCGCGAACCTGCTCTGACGCCGCCGCATCGCTGGGGACGATGAACGTGCGTGGAGCTTGCCGCTCCGGGATCAGCTCGCGTAGATCAGTCGGACGTGTTGGCGCCGTGGCACCTCTCGCTCGGCGCGCTGGATGAGCTCCAGCCGTCCATCGAGCTCGCGCCCGGCGAGCAGCTCGCGCTCCAGTTCTCGTCATCGAGCGAGTGGCCGGAGCTGCCGTCGCTCCGCATCGCGATGGTGCAGCCCGGCCGCCAGATCGAGCTCCACCCGCTGCACGCGCCCGCGCGCGCGCTGCCCCTGCCGAGCCCGATGGCGCCGCTCGACGATCTCTGGCTGCTCGTCCGCACCACCACGCGCCGGCACTGGTTCGAGGTGCCGTACGGCGTGTGCGCCTCGCCCGAGGCTCCGTGCGACGAGCCGCAGTCCGGGCCGCCGCGCCCGCCGCCCGGCGAGATGCTCGACGACGCTGTGATCCCGTGGCGCGCGATCCGCTTCTCGCTCGGCACCGTCGGCGGCTGCCGGCTCGAGCTGATCGCCACGTCGGCGCGGCCTGGCGAGCTCGAGCTCGAGGCGCACTGCGACGAGCCCGGGCCGCTGCCGGAGCTCGCGGTGACGTCGACCGGCGCCGCGCCGCGGCTCGTCGAGCCGTGGCGGCCGTCAGGCGCCGAGACGGAGCTGGTGCACGTCGCGCGCTACGCGCTCGCGCCTGGCGGAGCCGCCGCCGCGCGGCGCGCGTTCGTGCCGCTCGTCGTCCATGTCCGTGTCCGCGCCTCGTCGAGCGCGGCCTCCTTCGAGCTCACGCTTCCGACGAGCCTCGTCGATCCATCGCATCGCTCGGCGGCGCGCCAGCGGACCCCACGCGGCGCCTGATCGCGCGGCCCCAGGCTAGCGCCGATTGGCCTGACCACCCGGCCATCACGCCTCACCCGCGGGATTTCGGCTCTGAAGTGCCCGGATCGAGTGACATTTTGGCGATCTGGAGGCTCATAATCCGTGGCGATGAGAATCCAAGCCGGCAGCGATCTGCATAAAAACGAATGAATATGATTGGTTGAACTAACTAATGCGATCAATTGTGTAATTAATCTTATGATTTTTACAGTATTAGAGTGCCATCCTGCACGGTGAAAATATAAATTATGTAATGTTCGAACGGCTCCGGTGTCCTCCATACTGGGGATGAATTGAGAAGAATACCGTCCTCCCTAGGGCGGTTGATCTGGTGGAGCCCATGACCTGCACGACCTGTTCAGCCCACGTTCCCAGCGACGCATCCCGGTGCGAGTCGTGCGGCGCGCGGCCTAGCAAGCGCCGCGACTCGCTGACCGGTGTCCTGTTCCACAACAAGTACCAGATCGGGGCCAAGCTCGCGGCGGGCGGCTTCGGATCGATCTACCGCGCGAAGTACCTGCCCACCGGCGTGAGCGTCGCGCTCAAGGTGCTGCACCCCGACCTGGCGAGCGATCCGCACCTGAGCGCGCGGTTCCGCCGCGAGGCCGCGGTGCTGGCGCGCCTCCAGAACCCGCACACGATCAAGACGTTCGAGCACGGCGAGACGCCCGACGGCACGCTGTACATCGCGATGGAGCTGCTCACCGGGCAGAGCCTGCACGCGGAGCTCCGCGCGCAGGGCCCGGTGCCGTGGTGGCGCATGCTCGCGATCATGCGCGGCGTCTGCAGCTCGCTGATCGAGGCGCACTCGCACGGCTTCGTGCATCGCGATCTGAAGCCGGCGAACATCCACCTCGAGGAGCGCGGCGGCTCGGCCGACTTCGTGAAGGTGCTCGACTTCGGCATCGTGAAGGTCCTCCCGGGCTCCGACCTCGAGCTCGATCTCGACGACGACTCGGACATCACGCGCGTCGGCCAGGCGATCGGCACGCTCGAGTACATGGCGCCCGAGCAGATCATCGGCAGCGAGACCGATCACCGCACGGACCTCTACACGCTGGGCGTGGTCGCGTACGAGATGATCACGGGGCGGCGGCCGTTCGACGACGCCGGGGGCGCGACGGGCCTCATGACGGCGCTCATGACGCGCGCGCCGGTGCCGCCGTCGACGATGTTCCACCGCGACTGCTTCCCGGCCGTGGTCGATCAGCTGATCCTGCGCTGCCTCGCGAGCGATCCGCAGGACCGCTTCGCCGACGCGCGCGAGCTCGCGGACGCGATCGACGACATCCTCATCAACGCGTCGCCGGCGACCGTCGGCATGAACGCGACCCTGCCGGGCGCCGGTCCGTTCGTCGGCCGGCTGCCGGCGCGCCGCGCGGTGTCGCTCGCGGCGTCGCTCGCGCCGTCGGCGATGGCGGCGCCGGCGATGGCGGCGATCTCCGCGGCGCCCACGCTCGAGGTGGTCGCGCAGCCGGCGCCGTGGCGCGGCGCGCCGGCCGCGCGCAGCGTGCCGCCGGCTGCGCGCAGCGTGCCGCCGTCGCCGTCGCCGTCGCCGTCGATCTCGATGTCGATGTCGTCGCCCTCGCTCTCGGCGTACGACGACGGCGACGTCACGACCGTCGACGCGCGGCCGCTGTTCGACTTCGTGTGGGAGCCGACCGAGCGCAGCGGCCCGCGGCTCGCGCGCACGGCGCACCTCGATGAGCCGCCGCCGCCGCCGAGCTTCCAGGCCGCCCGCGGCAGCACGGTGCGCCTGTCGCCGGTGCACCTCGTGACGCGGTCCCAGCCCCGGCCCCAGCCGCAGCTCGCGGCGCTCAAGCTCGCCGCGTGGGCGGCGGTGCTGCTCGCCAGCGGCGTCGGCCTCGGGATGCTCGTCGTTTCGGCGATGACCTGAGGCAACGATCTGTAACCCGCGCGATGCGAGCCCCCGCGGCGCTGCATAATGCAAGCCCTCGGAATCGCAGCGATCGCGCTCGGCATGAGCCGTGCTCTAGGTGCCACCATGCCCAAGCACGACCCCTTCTCTTCGATCGCCACCTCCGAGCTCGATCGCGTCGCCGGAGGCGCGTCTCGCGTCTCGTCGCGCACGGGCGGTAGCAACGAGCAGCTCACGCAGATGCTCACCCAGATCACGAGCTCCATCAAAGATCTCGCCGGCAGCAAGAACAGCGGCGGCATGGATCCGATGATGATGATGATGATGATGATGGGTGGCGGTGGTGGCGGTGGTGGCGGCGCGGTCGCCGCGGCGCCAGCTCCCGCGCCGCCGCCGCCTGCGATCAACATCTCGGTCAAGAGCGGCTGAGCGCCCGGCGCGTGGTCGCTGCCGACACACCGCGCGCTGGCACGTGCACCATGCGCTCACTGCCGCGGCCCGAGTGAGCGGTCGTGTCGCGGTGGCGCTTGGGTCTCTCGCTTGCAGCTTCCTAGAAACGAGGATGCTGAACTATAACCACCTGTACTACTTCCACGTCGCGGCGGTTGAAGGCACCGTTGCTGCCGCGGCGCAGCGACTAGGTGTGACGCAGCCGACGGTGAGCGAGCAGATCAAGTCTCTCGAGCGCACGCTCGGCATGACGCTGTTCGAGCGCACGCCCACCGGCCTCAAGCTGACCGATGCCGGGCGGCTCGCGTTCGAGCACACGTCCGTGATGTTCCGCGCCGGCGAGCGGCTCGTCGAGAGCATCGGCCACACGCCCGCGGACATGCCGCGCACGCTGCGCGTCGGTATCGGCAGCTCGATCGCGCGCGCGACAGCCGTCGACTTCTTCCTGCCGCTGCTCGCGATCGAGCGCTGCGTGCCGTGCATCCAGAGCGGGGACTCGGTCGAGCTCTTGCGCGCGCTCCGCGAGCGGGAGCTCGATCTCGTGCTGACGGAGACCGAGCCGCCCGAGGCGGCGCGCCAGGGCCTCGCGATCTCGCAGCTCGATCGCCTCGCGCTCACCGCGGTCGGCCCGGCGTCGTTCTCGCCTGCGCCGGACTGGCGCGACGTCGGGCTCGTGCAGTTCCGGGCGAGCTCCTCGTGCCGGTGGGAGGTCGAGTCGTTCCTCGAGCAGCGCGGGCTGCGGCCGCGCGTCGTGGCGGAGGCCGACGACGCGCTGTTCATGCTCGAGGCCGCGGCGCGCGGCGGCTACGTCGCGTTCGTGTCGCGCTCGATCGCGCGCGACGCGATCGTCACCAAGCGCGTGAAGCGCCTCGACGAGCTCGAGGCCGAGCACCTCGGCATCTACGCGATCTATCAGGACGGGACCTCGGCCGAGCTGGCGCGCCGCGCCGTCGAGGTGCTCGTCGCGCACGTGCAGGCGAGCCGCGGAGAGTGACGCGGGGAGCGACGCGGGGAGCGACGCGAGGCGCGCGGGGGCTGGGTTGGGTTATGCCCGGGTTACGGGTGCTGGCCGGCGAACCGGGCAGTTGGGATGGATATGCGAGATAGATCGCGCGGCTATCGGAATTTCCGATACGGAATCCGAGCCACTTCCCGCGCAGAACAGCAGGTCGGCACGCTTGCTTCGCGCGCCCGGGCGCGGCAGGGTTGGCCCCGGTCATGTCGCTGCCGGGGAAGCGCATACTGCTCGTAGACGACAATGAGGACGCGCGCGAGCTGCTCGCGGGCCTCCTGGAGCTGCAGGGGTACCGCATCGAGGCGGCCAGCGACGCGCCCGGCGCGCTCGACATCGCGGCGCGGTTCCAGCCGCAGATCGTGGTCCTCGATCTGGGCCTGCCAGAGGTGGACGGCTGGGAGCTCGCGCGCCGGCTGCGCCTGCTCGACGGCCTCGCCGCGGTCCGGATCGTCGCGCTCACCGGTTACGGCTCCGAGCGTGATCGGGAGCGGTCCCGCGAGGCCGGGATCGACGTGCACCTCCTCAAGCCCGTCGAGATCTCGAAGCTCACTGAGTCATTTTCTTAGACGCTCCGGGCGGAGGAGGTCTGGGCGGGCCGTGGAGGGGAGCACGCGGGCCCGTCACAGATTCGCGCACGATCGAGCGATCGCGCGCGCCGCGGCCGTGCTCGGTCGCTGGACTGACGGCGCTCGCGCTTGGCACGTGCATGGCAAGGGTAGAGTCCCAGAAAGGATCTAATTCCCATGCATATGCTCTGGATGCTGATCGTAGGTCTTGTCATCGGTGCTCTCGCCAAGCTCGTCATGCCGGGTCGGGACCCGGGGGGCATCTTCATCACGATGCTCCTCGGTGTTGCCGGCGCGATGCTCGCCGGGTTCCTCGGACGTTCGCTCGGCTGGTATCACGAGAACCAGGGCGCGGGCATCATCGCCTCGATCCTAGGCGCGGTGATCCTGCTCGGCATCTACCGCGTGGCGGTCGGCCGGCGAGCGCTCACGGCCTGACCCGCCGAGCGTGAGGCCGGGCGTGTGGCCCAATTGCCCTCGAGGTCGCGAGCGCTCGCGGCCGGCGGGGGCAATTTTTGTTTCGGCGGGTTGGGCGGGTTCGGCGGTTTCGGCTACTCGGCGGGAGAAGCGCTGTAGCCGGCGCCCTCGACCGCGGCGAGCAGGATAGGTACCGGAGATTGCTCGGGATCGTGGATCACCTTGGCCTTCTGGTCGACCAGGAGCACCTCGACCACGGCGACGCCGGGCACGTCGCGGAGCGCGGCGCCCACATGCTTCACGCAGCCGTTGCAGGTCATGCCCGTGACCCGTAGCAATGTGGTGATCACGGCAGCACCGTAGCATGGCAGAGACGACGCTCGACCTCCCGGTCCTCGGCATGACGTGCGCCGCGTGCGTGCGCCGCGTCGAGCGGGCCGCGCTCGCGGTGCCGGGCGTCGCGCGCGCCGAGGTGAACCTGCCGCTGTCGCGCGCGCGGATCGTGCTCGATCCAGCCGTGGCCTCGGCGAGCGGCGCGGCGGCGGCGATCCGCGCGGCCGGCTACGAGGTGCCGGCCGACGCGCTCGAGGGTCCGCGCGCCCCGTCGGGCGCCGAGCGGCTCGCGGCGATCGAGCGGGCGCACGCCGCGGAGACCGCGGGGCTCCGGCGCGATGCGGCGCTCGCGATCGCCGGCGCGGTGCCGCTCCTCGTGATCGCGATGGCGCACGGCGCGATCGTGCCGGCGAATCGCGCAGCGGTCGTGATCGCGCAGCTCGTGCTCGGCACGCTCGTCGTGCTGGGCCCGGGGATGCGGTACCTGCGGGCGGGCCTGCGCGCCGCGCGCCACCGCGCGCCGGACATGAACACGCTGATCGCGCTCGGCGCGGGCGCGGCGTGGCTGTCGTCGGTGATCGCGGCGATCGGCTGGCTCTGGGGCCCGCGGCGCCACGCGCCGGAGCTGTACTTCGAGGCGGGCGCGGCGATCGTCGCGTTCGTGATGATCGGCAAGCTGCTCGAGGCGCGCGCGCGCGCGCGGCTGGCGGACGCGGTGCGCGGCCTCGTGTCGCTGGCACCGGCGACGGCGCGGCGGCGCGCGGGCGCGGCAGGCGCGGCAGGCGCGGCAGGCGCGGCGGGCGCGGCAGGCGGCGCCGAGGCTGCCTCCGAGGTCGACGCCGCCGCGCTCGTGCCGGGCGACGTGATCGAGGTCCGGCCCGGCGAGCGGCTGGCCGCCGACGGCACCGTGATCGAGGGCCGCTCCGCCGTCGACGAGTCGCTGCTGACCGGCGAGAGCCTGCCGGTCGACAAGGCCGAGGGCGCGCCGGTGTATGCCGGCACGCTCAACCACCACGGCGCGCTCGCGGTCCGCGTGGCGCGCGCGGGCGCGGCGACGGCGCTGGCCCGGATCGCGCGCGCCGTCGAGGACGCGCAGGGCGAAAAGCCGGAGGTCGCGCGGCTGGCCGATCGCGTGGCGATGTACTTCGTGCCGGCGGTGCTCGCGCTCGCGGCGGTGACGCTCGTGGCGTGGCTCCTCGCGGGCGCGGGAGCGGGCGCCGCCGTCGAGAGCATGGTCGCGGTCCTCGTGATCGCGTGCCCGTGCGCGCTCGGGCTCGCGACGCCAGCGGCGGTCGCCGTCGGCAGCGCGCGCGGCGCCGAGCTCGGCATCCTGTACCGGAGCGGCGCGGCGCTCGAGCTGGCGAGCGCGATCGACGTCGTCTGCCTCGACAAGACGGGCACGCTGACGGCGGGGCGGCCGGCGCTCGTCGCTGCCGAGCTGCCGGCCGAGGCGCTGCGGCTGGTTGCCTCGGCGGAGCAGCGCAGCGAGCACCCGATCGCGCGCGCGATCGCCCTGGGCGCGCAGGCGCGCGGGGCGGTGCTGTCGGCGCCGGCCGAGGTCACGGCCACGCCGGGCGCGGGTCTCGCCGCCGTGGTCGACGGGCACCGCGTGCTCGCCGGCACGCGGGCGCACCTCCTGCTCGCGGGCGTCGCGGTCCCCGACGAGGCGCCGGGCGCGCATCCAGGCGCGCACCCGGGCGCTACCGTGTCGCACGTGGCGATCGACGGCGCGTACGCCGGGGTGCTCGCCGTCGCCGATCCGCCGGCGCCCGGCGCGCGCGAGGCGGTCGCGGCGCTGCGCGCGCTCGGGATCGAGCCGCGGATGATCAGCGGCGATCGCGAGGCCGCGGCGCGCGCGGTGGCCCGCGAGGTCGGCATCGAGCGCGTCCACGCCGGCGTCCGGCCGACGGAGAAGGCGGCGCTCGTCGCCGAGGCGCGGCGCGGCAAGGGCGGGGACGGCAGCGGCGGCGGCGGCCACCGCGTCGCGATGGTGGGCGACGGGATCAACGACGCGCCCGCGCTGGCGGCCGCGGACCTCGGCGTCGCGCTCGGCTCGGGGACGGAGATCGCGGCGGCGGCGGCCGACGTCACGCTGCTCCGCGGCGGGATCGGCAGCCTGCCGGTGGCGTTCGAGCTCGCGCGCGCGACGCTCGCGACGATCCGGCGCAACCTCGCGGCGGCGTTCGTCTACAACGTGCTGTGCATCCCGATCGCGGCCGGCGTCCTGGCGCCGCTGACCGGCTGGCGGCTGTCGCCGGTGCTCGCGAGCGCGGCCATGTCGTTGTCGAGCGTGTCGGTGATCCTCTCGTCGCTGCGCCTGCGCAAGTTCCGGCCTTCGGGATAAGCTTTCGCTACATGGCCGAGCCGCTGCTCGAGATCCGCGATCTGGTGACGGAGTTCCGCACCGATCGGGGCACGGTCCGCGCGGTCGACGGCGTGTCGCTCGAGATCCCGCGGCGCGGCACCGTGGGCCTCGTCGGCGAGTCGGGCTGCGGCAAGAGCGTGACGGCGCTGTCGATCATGCGGCTCGTCGCGCCGCCGGGGCGCGTCGCCAGCGGGCGGATCGCGTACGGCGGCAAGGATCTGCTCGGGCTGCCCGAGGCCGAGATGCGCGCGATCCGCGGCAACCGCATCGCGATGATCTTCCAGGAGCCGATGACCTCGCTGAACCCGGTGTTCACCGCCGGCGATCAGGTCGGCGAGGCGGTGCGCCTGCACCAGAAGAAGTCGCGCAGAGACGCGCGCCAGGTCGCGATCGAGATGTTCCGGCTCGTCGGGATCCCGTCGCCGGAGGAGCGCGTCGACGCCTACCCGCACCAGCTCTCCGGCGGCATGCGCCAGCGCGTGATGATCGCGATGGCGCTCGCGTGCAAGCCGGATCTCCTGATCGCCGACGAGCCGACGACCGCGCTCGACGTCACGATCCAGGCGCAGATCCTCGATCTGCTCCGCTCGCTGCAGGCCGAGCTCGGCATGAGCATCTTGCTCATCACGCACGACCTCGGCGTCGTGGCCGAGACCTGCGACGAGGTCATCGTGATGTACGCCGGCCGCGTCGTCGAGCGCGCGTCCGCCGCGGAGCTGTTCGCGCACCCGCGCCACCCGTACACGGCGGGCCTCCTGCGCTCGGTGCCGAGCTACGACGAGCCGGCGGCGGCCGCGGCCGGCGCGCCCGCGGGCGGCGCGGCGCCGGGACCTGGCATCGCCGAGCGGCGGCCGCGGCTCGTCGAGATCAAGGGCATGGTGCCGCCGCTCTTCGCGCTGCCGAAGGGTTGCAAGTTCGTCGATCGCTGCGCGCGCGCGGAGGCGCGGTGCCACGCCGAGGAGCCCGCGCTCCTGCCGCTCGGCGGGGCGCAGGTCCGGTGCCACTTCCCGCTCGAGCCGGCCGCGCCCGCGGAGGTCGCTTCGTGACGGACGCGCCCGCGCCCGCCCCCGCGCCCGCCGCCGCGGCCCCGCTGGTCGAGCTGCGCGAGCTCTCGAAGCGGTTCCCGACGAAGCTGCCGTGGCCGAAGGCGGCCGGGACGCCGCCGCACGTCCGGCTCTGGCGCGCGCTCAGCCGGCGATCCGCGGCCGTCTCCGCCGTCGCCGAGGTCTCGCTCGAGATCCGGCGCGGGGAGACCCTGGGCCTCGTCGGCGAGTCCGGCTGCGGCAAGTCCACGCTCGGCCGCACGCTGCTCCGGCTGCTCGAGCCGACCGGCGGCGCGATCGTCTTCGACGGGCGCGACATCACGCGGCTCCCGCAGCGCGAGCTCCGGCCGCTGCGCCGCGAGATGCAGATGATCTTCCAGGATCCGTACGCGTCGCTGAACCCGCGCATGAGCGTCGGCGACGCGATCGCCGAGCCGCTGATCATCCACCGCCTGGCGCGGACGGCCGCGGAGCGCCAGGCGCGCGTCCACGAGCTGCTCGACAAGGTGGGCCTGCGCGCCGACGCCGCGCGCCGCTACCCGCACGAGTTCAGCGGCGGCCAGCGCCAGCGCATCGGCATCGCGCGCGCGCTCGCGTGCCGCCCGAAGTTCATCGTGTGCGACGAGCCGATCAGCGCGCTCGACGTCTCGATCCAGGCGCAGATCGTGAACCTGCTCGAGGATCTCCAGGAGGCCGAGCGGCTCACGTACCTGTTCATCTCGCACGATCTCAAGATCGTGCAGCACATCAGCGATCGCGTCGCCGTCATGTACCTCGGCCGCATCGTCGAGCTCGCCCAGGCGCCTGTGCTCTACCGCGAGCCGAAGCACCCGTACACGACGGCGCTGCTCTCGGCCGTGCCGCGCATCGACGCCGCGCGCGGCGCCGCCGGCGCCGCCGGCAAGCCGCGCCGCGAGCGGATCATCCTCTCCGGCGACGTGCCGAGCCCGATCGCGCCGCCGCCCGGCTGCCCGTTCCACCCGCGCTGCCCGGTGGCCGACAAGCCGACGGCCTGCTTCACCGAGCTGCCGAAGCTGCGCGTGCTCGGCAACGGCTCGCAGGCCGCCTGCCACGTCGCCGAGTAGCCGCCGGGCGGGCGCGCGGGCGCGGGCGCGCGGGCGCGCTCACTTCGCGCTGGCGAGCTGCGCCTTGATGAAGGCGAGGGCCGCCGGCATGCGCGCCGCGAGATCCGGCTGGGCGAACAGCGCCTGCTGGACGATGCCCTCGAGGCGGAAGCTCGTCGCGGCGTCGGTCTCGGCCGAGAGCTGGCACAGCGTCTTGGCGAGGCCGAGCGCCGTCGGCGAGTGCGCGGCGATCTGCTCGGCGCGCTCTGTGGCGAGCGCCTCGAGCGCGGCCGCGTCGTCGGCCACCTCGTGCACGAGGCCGTAGCGCTCGGCCGTGCGCGCGCGGACGAGCCGCCCCGTCAGGATCAGATCGCGCGCGCGGGGCTCGCCGACGGCGCGCACGAGGCGCGTCGTCCCGCCGACGTCGGGGACGATGCCGAACGCGATCTCCGGCAGCCCGAGGATCGTGTCCGCGGTGGCGAGGCGGAGGTCGGCCGCGAGCGCGAGCTCGAGGGCCATGCCGACGCACACGCCATGGACCGCGGCGATCACCGGCTGGTGCAGGCGGCTCATCCGGTGGAACACGTCCTGGAGCTGGTGGTGGAGGTGGAGGAACGGCGCCTTCTCCGTCGCGCTGAACACCTCCATGAGCAGGCCGTGATCGATCCCGCTCGAGAACACCGGGCCCCGGCCGCGCAGGAGGACGACGCGGACCGCGCGGTCGCCGCCGACCTCGTCGAGCGCGGCGGCGAGCTCCTGCATCGTGGCGCCGTCGAGGGCGTTGCGCTTGTCGGGGCGATCGAGCCACAGCGTGGCGAGCGGCCCTGTGCGATCGAGCTGGATGCGCGTGGTCATGCCCGATCCTTATCGGATCCGCGCGGCGCGCGGCGCCCGCCGCGGCGCTACTTGATCGGGAAGCCGCGCTTCTTGAGCAGCGCCGTCACGTCCGGATCGCGGCCGCGGAACTGGCGGTACGCAAGGCTCCGGTCCGTCGAGTTGCCCGGCGCGAGGATGTACTTGCGCAGCTTCTCCGCGGTCGGCTTGTGGAACAGATCGCCCGCCTCGGCGAACGCCTCGCGCGTGTCGGCGTCCATCACCTCGGACCACAGGTAGCTGTAGTAGCCGGCCGAGTACGAGTCGCTCGTGAACAGGTGGTTGAACTGCGGCAGGCGGTGGCGCATCGCGACCTCGGGCGGCGCGCCGATCTTCTGCAAGGTCTCGCGCTCGAACGCGGCCGCGTCGACGGCGCCGTCGGGCCGCGTGTGCAGCTCCATGTCGAGGATCGCCGCCGTCAGGTACTCGACCGTCCGGTAGCCCTGGTTGAACTTGCTCGACGCGTTGATCTTGTCGACGAGCGCCTGCGGCATCGGCTTGCCGGTCTGGTAGTGCTTCGCGAAGCGATCGAGGATCGGGCGCGAGAGCACCCACTGCTCGTGCACCTGCGACGGGTACTCGACGAAGTCGCGCGGCGTGCCGGCGAGACCGGGGTAATTCACCTCCGAGAGCAGGCCGTGGAGGCCGTGGCCGAACTCGTGGAACAGGGTCTCGGCGTCGTCGAGGGAGATCAGGACGGGCTCGCCGGCGGCGCCCCGGACGAAGTTGTTGTTGTTCGACGTGATCGGCCGGCGCGTCTGGCCGGTGAACGTCTCGTGGCCCTGGTAGCCGGACGCCCACGCGCCGGAGCGCTTGCCCGCGCGCGCGAAGTAGTCGCCGTAGAAGAGGCCCACGTGGTCGCCCGTGTCCTTGCGCGTGACCTGCCAGACGCGCACGTCGGGGTGGAACACCGGCACCTTGCCCGTGATCTCGGTGAACGCGAGGCCGTAGAGCTGCTCGGCCATGTAGAACGACGCCGCGATCATGTTGTTCAGCTCGAAGTACGGCTTGATCTCGGCCTGATCGAGCGCGTACTTCGCCTTGCGGACCTTCTCGGCGTAATAGAGGTAGTCCCACGGCTCGAGCTTGGCGACGCGGTCGCGCCGGGCGAGCGCCATCATGTCCCGGACCTCCTCGCGGACGCGCGCGGCTGCCGCCGGCCACACGCGCATCATGAGCTCCTTGGCCTTCGCCGGATCGACGGCCATCGTGTCGGCCATGCGCCAGTGCGCGTGCGACGGGTAGCCGAGCAGCGCCGCACGCTCGGCGCGGAGCTTCACGATGCGCGCGATCGTCGCCTTCGTGTCGTTTGCGTCGCCGTTGTCGCCGCGGCGCTTGAACGCCTTCCACACCTTCTCGCGCAGCGGGCGCACCGACGAGGACGTGAGCAGCGGATCGACGCTCGAGCGCGTGTTGACCACGGCCCAGCGCTCGTCCTTGGGGGTAGGACCAACCAATTTGCGCTCGGCGGCGGCGGCCTTGTACGCCGCCTTCATCGAGTCGGGCAGGCCGGCCAGATCTGCGGCGCGCTCGATCACGATCCACGTGTTCTCGTCGGCGAGCACCTTGTTGCCGAACTCGGTGAACAGCCCGGCGAGCTCCTTGTTGATCGCGCCGAGCTGCTCCTTCTGCGCCGCGGACAGCTTCGCGCCCGTGCGGACGAAGCGATCGTACGTGCGCTCGACGAGGCGCGCCTGCTCGGCGGTGAGCCCGGAGGACGCCCGCGCGGCGTGCACCGCGGCGATCCGCGCGAACAGCTTCTCGTCGAACGTGATCTGATCCTCGGCGGCGGCGAGCTTGGGCGCCCACTCCTTGCTGACGGCCTGGACCTCCGGCCCGTTGAGGTTGCTCGTCATGACGGAGAACAAGGTCTCGGCGCGTCGCACATGGCGCCCCGCGTCCTGCATCTTCTCGATCGTGTTCTTGAACGTCGGCGGCTCCGGGTCGTTCGCGATCGCGGCGATCTCGGCCGCGCGCAAGGTGATGCCGCGCTCGAACGCGGCCGGGAACGCGTCGTGCTTGACGCGATCCCACGGCGGCACGCCACCGTAAGGGCCGGTCCATGGGGCCAGCATGGGATCCTTATCAGCCTCGGCGATGAGGCGCGTGAGCTCCTCGCGCGCGGCCCGGCGCGCAGTTACTGCAGGATCCTCGGGGGGCGGCGGCGGTGCCGGCGGCGGTGCCGGCGGCGCGATCGGCGTGGCGGTCTCCGTTTTCGAAGAGGAACCGCCGCTGCATGCGACAACGAGCGCTGCAACGAGCGCTGAAACGAGCGTGGCGAGGACGACGGAGGGGAAGGAGAGGCGGCGCACCATGGCGGAGCGCCACTGTATCGCCCGCGGGCATCTACAGTAAGATTGTCGGCGGATGTCCTCGCGCTCGGGGGAGCTGGCGATGCGGCCTTTGCCTGCGGTGCTCCTCGATCTGCACGAGGATCTCGCCACCGGCAAGCTCGTGCTCCGGCGCGGCCGCGTCACCAAGAGCGTGGACCTCGTCAACGGCAACCCCGTGAGCGCCACGGCCACGCCGCGCGACGAGACGCTCGGGCACTTCCTCCTGTCGAGCGGCATCATCACCGAGGAGCAGCACCGCGAGGCCGTGCAGCGCGCGGCGGGCCGCGGCGGCAAGCTCGGCGAGTCGCTGGTCGCGATCGGCGCGCTCACCGTCGATCAGCTCATCGATCAGCTCGGCAAGCAGTCGCGCCACAAGCTCGTGCAGGCGCTGCGCTGGCCGGCGGGCACGTGGCGGTTCGAGGATGCGAGCACGGCGGTCGAGGGGATGCAGCTCCGCATGATCGAGCTCGTGCTCGGCGGGCTGCGCGAGACCTCCGTCGAGGATCTCGAGCGGCTCGACCGCCTCGACGGCATGACCTTCGAGCTCACCGCGCGAGGCGCGCGGCTCCGGCTCGAGCTGCGGCGGGTGTTCGGCGAGGCGGTGATCGCGCGGCTCGCGCGGGGTGGCGCCTCGCTCGAGGAGCTCGAGCGCGAGTGCGGCGATCGCTCCGCCGCGCAGCTCGCGCTCGACGCGCTCATGCTGTGCGACGCGGTGCAGGCGAGCGTCGTCCCGGTCGGGCTCGGCGCGGGCGTGGGCGGCGCGGCGCCGGACGACGACATGGAGCTCATCGAGGTTGTCGAGGAGGACTCCGACGAGGAGCCCGAGGTGGTTGTCGAGGCGGCACCCGAGGAGGCACCCGAGGCGGCACCCGAGGAGGAAGCGGCGGACGGCGCGCGGCCGATGACCGACTCGCCGCTGTTCGACATCCTGTTCGACGACCTGCCCGTCGCCGACGTGAGCGAGGGCGGCGCCCCGATCGAGTTCCCCGAGGTCGAGGAGATCCACGACGACGACTCCGGCGTGGTCGAGACCGAGGCGGTGGTGGCCGCGAGCGCCGAGCGCCGCGAGGTGCAGGCCGCGCACCAGGCGGTGATCGCCGAGCATCAGCGCGTCCAGGACACGGATCACTACGCGGTGCTGCTCGTCGGCCGGCGCGCGACCACGCAGGAGATCGACGCGGCGTTCACGATCCGCAGCGGCATGCTCGAACGCCACGCGCGCCGCCTGATCGAGAACACCGACCGGGTGCGCCTCGACGCGGTCCGCGCCGCGTACGCCGCGGCGCGGCGCATCCTCCACGACGACCGCCGGCGGGCCGCGTACGACCGCGATCTGACCGGCGGCGAGCACGATCAGTCGCTGCCGATCGCGCTCGACACCGAGGCCGGATTCCGCACCGCCGAGGAGATGATGGCGGTCGGCCGGTGGCCAGGCGCGATCGATCTGCTCCGGCAGCTCATCGAGCAGGCGCCGGCCTCGGCCGATTACCTGGCCGCGCTCGGGTGGGCGGAGTGGATGGCCGGCGGCGAGAGCCCGGAGGCCGCCGACAGCGCGCGCGTCCACTTGAACAGCGCGCTCGAGCTCGTGGCCGATCACGCGGCGGCGCACGACTACAAGGGCCGGATCGACGCCGCGCTCGGCGACGACTCCACCGAGGCGCTGTTCCACCTCGAGCGCGCGCTCGAGCTCGATCCCCGCCGCGTCGAGGCGCTGCTCGCGGTCGAGGATCTGCTCGCCACGCGCGGCGAGCTGCGGCGCTACGAGCGGCTGCTCAAGCGGCTGCTGTTCCGGCTGCGCGGGGACGGCTCGCCGGCCGAGGCGAGCGCATGGGCGCGCCTCGCGTGGCTCCTCCTCGGAGAGCTCGGCGATCCCCGGGCGGCGGCCGCCGCGGCCGCGAACGCGAAGAAGCTCGCGCCGGGCGATGCCGAGGTCGCCGAGCTCGCCGCGCGGGCGGCGGAGGAGGCGGCGCGGGTGGCGGATGCGCCGGGCCGCGCGGGCTGGCGCGAGGCGCTCGGCGATCCGCACTCCGGCGCGGAGCTCGTGAACACGACGCGCGCGAGCGGCCACATCGACGCGGCGTTCCTCGCTGCCTCGACGATGGTCGCGCTCGGCACCGCCGATCGGCAGATGACGGAGATGTACGAGTCGCGGCGCGTGCGCGGCGTGATGCTGCCGGGCAAGCCCCTGGGCCGCGAGCAGTGGGCGCTCCTGCGCCACAAGCACGACGCGATCGAGCTCGGCGGCCTGATCGAGCTGCTCGCGCCGGCGATCCACGCGCTCGCCCCGATGACGCTCGCCGACAGCGACCTCGATGCGAGCCAGCGCATCGAGGACGGCGACCTCCCGGCGGCGTTCCGCCGGCTGCGCGACGCGTGCGCGAGGCTCCTCGGCGTGGGCGTGCCCGCCGTCTACTCGCGCGTCGAGCTCGGCTCGCAGATCCTCGTGATCGCCGCCGATCCGGCGGTGCTGATCGCGGGCGACGACGCGCTCACCTCGCCGGAGCGGCCGGAGCTCGTGTTCTCGCTCGTGCGCGCGATGACGTTCCTCTGGCCCGGCCGCGCGGTCGGAGCCTCGCGCCAGGGCCGCGTGCTGCGCGCTGTCGTGATGGCGGTGTTCCGCGAGGCGTCGGGGACGGGCGTCGGGAAGGACGATCCGCTCGCGCCGCGGGCCGCGGAGGTCGTGGCGGCGCTGCCGGGGCCCGCCCGCGTCAACGCGCGCGGGGCGGCGCTCCGGCTCCTGTCGCGCGGCGACGGCCTGAACCTGTCCCTGTGGTCGCGCTCGCTGTCGCGCACGGCGGATCGCGCCGGCATGCTCCTGTGCGGCGACATCCCGGCGGCGATCGCCGGGGCGCGCGAGGTGGGGGAGCTCGACCGGGATCTCGTCGACTTCGCGTTCAGCGCGGCCCACGTGCAGCTCCGGGCGCAGCTCGGCCTGTCGCGCGGCTGACGGCCGGCCGGCCGGCCGGCGCTCCGGGGCGCGTTGCGTACTATAGTGGCGCACGTGGCGGATGGACCCCTCGAGCGACCGGCGCACCTCGTGCCCGCGGCGGCCGAGCCGTGGCACCGGGCGCGCAAGGCCGGCGCGCTCGCGCTCGGGCTCGGCGCCCTGTCGTTCGTGATCGCCGCCGTCGTGCACGGCGAGCTGTCGTCCATGCCGGACCTGTGGCTGACGGTCCCCGGCTTCGCGGCGACCGCGATCGCGTCGGCCGCGTCGGTGGCGCGCCGCGAGCCGCGGGCCGTCTTTTTGTGGGCGCTCGGGCTCGGGCTCGCGGGCGCCGCGATCGTGCTCGGCTGGTTCCTGATGCTCTCGATCGTGGTCGCCGCGACCGCGATCGTGATCCTGATCCTGCACGCGGTGATGTGAGGCAACGACCATGGAGCTGAACGACCACGACCTGATCTACGACTGGAACTCGGTGGAGAAGGTCGCGCCGCTGTCGCCGAGGCGCGTCCAGTTCCTCGACGAGACCTTGCGCGACGGCATCCAGTCGCCGTCGGTGGTCGATCCGTCGATCGACGACAAGCTCCGGCTCGTCGAGCTCGCGAACGACCTCGGCATCGACACGATGGACATCGGCCTGCCCGGCGCCGGCAAGCGCGCCGTCGAGGACGTCACCGTCATCGCCGAGCACATCAAGGCGCAGAAGCTCCGCGTCAAGGCGTCGTGCGCGGCGCGCACGCACATGGCCGACGTCCAGGCGGTCATCGACATCTCGCAGCAGGTCGGCATCGAGATCGAGATTTTGTGCTTCATCGGCAGCTCGCCGATCCGGCAGTACGCCGAGGACTGGGACCTCGCGCGCATGCTGAAGCTGTCGGCCGACGCGATCGATCTCGGGCGCAAGTACAACCTGCCGGTCGCGTACGTCACCGAGGACACGACGCGCTCGCGGCCGGACATGCTGACGAAGCTGTTCGCGAACGCCGTCGAGCACGGCGCGCAGCGGCTGATCGTGTGCGACACGGTCGGCCACGCCACGCCCGACGGGATCCGCAACCTCCTGCGGTTCACGCGCAACACGCTCGACGGGATGGGCCGGCCCGACGTCGGCATCGACTGGCACGGCCACAACGATCGCGGGCTCGGCGTCGTGAACTCGATCTTCGCGATCGAGTACGGCGCCGATCGCATCCACGGCACCGCGCTCGGCATCGGCGAGCGCGTCGGCAACGCGGCCCTCGATCAGATCCTGCTCAACCTGAAGCTCCTCGGGGAGCTGCCGGATCACGACCTGACGAAGCTCGTCCTCTGGTGCAAGACGGCGGCGCACGCCACGCGCATCCCGATCCACTCGCAGTACCCGCTCGCCGGCGACGACGCGTTCCGCACCGCGACCGGCGTGCACGCGGCCGCGATCATCAAGGCCGAGAAGAAGGGCGACGCGTGGCTGGCCGACCGGATCTACTCGGGCGTGCCGGCCGGGATGTTCGGCAAGGAGCAGCGGATCGAGATCGGCCACTACTCCGGCGCCTCGAACGTCGTGTACTGGCTGCAGAAGCGCGGGATCGAGCCGGCGGAGGCGCTGGTCGCCGAGGTGCTCGGCGCGGCCAAGCGCGGCAACCGCGTGCTGTCCGACGACGAGATCCACGCGATCGTCCGCGCGCACGCCGCGCGGCGGTAGCGGCGGCGGGGCGGCCCGGCGCCGGCTCAGGCGGCGTTGGCGATCGGCCAGCGCTGGCCGGCGGCCTCGAGGTAGAAGGCGGCGGTTGCTTCGGCGGTTGCTTCGGCGCCAGCGGCCGCTTGAACGACGCGCTCGGTGATCGCGTGGTACGCCGGGCCGGCGATGCGCCCGCGCAGCCGATCGCGCGCGCGGGCGTAGAGCGCGTGATCCGGCGCCTGGCGGAGGCTCCCGTAGTCGAGCTCGGCCTCGCGATCGTCGTCCCACAAGACGAAGCAGCGGTCGCCGTCCCAGCGCGCCGAGCGCGCGCGCAGGTGGGCGTCCTCGACCTCGACGTACGCGTAGCGCTTGTCGTCGAGGCGCACGATATCGCGCCCGGTGTCGAGGACGTCGAGCCAGCGCAAGAGCGCCTGGCGCAGCCGGGGGTGCGTGACCTCGGCGCCTGCGTGCCAGAACGTACCCGCGCGATCGAGCCGGAGCCCGATCGTGCGCATCTGCTCGAGGAGCTCGGGTGTCAGCGGCGGCGGCGGTTCCACGAGGAGACCTTGCCAGAGCCGCGCGCCGCAGACGAGGCGACCTGACGCTGGTCTCCTTTACGGGCTCACGACGCTCACGACAGGCGGGCGATCCGATCCTTGGTCAGGAGCTTCTGTTTCTTGAGCCGGCTCATCTCGGCTTGTTCAGCGGGGGTCAGCGCGCGCCGGCGCTCGAGGGCCTGCACGGCCTCATCGAGGCGGCGGTGTTCGGCGTGGAGCTGATCGAGGAGAGCCTGATTCGTGGTGCTCAAGGCACCTCTTACGATAAACCCCGACGCTGGCCGCGTCTACGATCGTCGCCGCGCCGCTCAGCGCCGCCGCGCCCGCTCAGCGCCGCCGCGCCGCTCAGCGCCGCCGCAGCGCTCCCGGGACGCCGTCCGGGTACATCACCTCGGCCTCGGACGGCCGGATGTACGAGGGCGCGCCGCTGGTGAGCACGTCCTGCCGCGGGCCCGCGAGCGCGAGCCACGCGACCGCCGCGCCCGACGGCGCCGCGGGCGTCAGCCACTGCTCGGTCAGCGGCGCGAGCGCGGGGTAGACGGCGAGCGCGTCGCCCGCGTAGCGCACCGGCGCGCCGGCCGCGAGCTCTTCGGTCCAGGCCGCGACCGCCTCGGGCGCGAGCACGCGCTCCTCGCCGAGCGGCGCGCCGCCGCGGAAGCAGCCGGCGAACACTTCGCCGCGCCGCGCGTCGATGACCGCGGCGATCACGGCGCCCGCGTGATCGGCGCCGATGACCGCGGCCGCGTCGAGGACCGCGGCGGCGTCGTGCCCGAGCGCCGCGAGCGACGACACCGCCCACAGTGGCCGGCGCGCGGCGAACGCGATGCCCTTGGCCGTCGCCATCCCGATCCGCAGCCCCGTGAACGAGCCCGGGCCGGCGCCGATCGCGACCGCGTCGAGCTGCGCCGGGGCCACGCCGGCGCGGCGGCAGAGGCCGTCGACCGCGACGAGCAGGTCCGCGTGGCGCGCGCTCGCGTCGTGGCGGCCGTCGGCGAGCAGCCGATCGCCGTCGACGATCGCGATCCCCGACGTCACCGTCGACGTGTCGAGCCCCAGGACGATCATGCGCGGCCTCCTCGTGGCAGCACCCGTGGCAGCACCAGCGGCGGCATCAGCGGCAGCGCCAGCGGCATCAGAAGAAGAACCTCATCACGTCGTTGCGCAGCGCGAGGATGGTGATGAGCCCGACGAGGATCAGCCCGGCGAGCTGCACGCGCTCGCGGGCGCGCGCGGACAGCGGCCTGCGCCGGGCGCCCTCGATCGCGAACACCAGGAGGTGGCCGCCGTCGAGCATCGGGATCGGCAGGAGGTTGATGAGCCCGAGGTTCACGCTGATCAGCGCGAGCATGAGCAGGAAGCTGTCCCAGCCCTGGTTTCCGGACACCGAGGCGACGCGGTACATCATGAGCGGCCCGCCGAGCGCCTCGCCCGGCGAGTCGCCCGCGAGGAGCTGCATGAAGCCGCCCGCCATCGTCGAGATCGTCTCGCCGGTGCGCTCGAACGCCTTCGACAGCGCGTAGCCGAAGCGGCCATCGATCTCGACGGTGGCGCCGCGCCCGCGATCGACGTCGTTGCGCGCGCCGAACACGAGCCGCGACACCGTGTGGTTGTAGTCGTCGAGCTGCTTGCGCCAGACCTGCGTGACCTCCGCGGAGCGGAGCTCGGTCTTGCCGCCCGCGGCGCGCCGCCAGGTCAGCTTGAACGCCTTGTTCGGCTCCGCCTGCAGGCGCTGATCGAGATCGAGCCAGTGCGGCACCGGCTGATCGTCGAGCGCCACGATCAGATCGCCCGGCACGAGGCCGGCCGTGTCGGCGGGCGAGCCCGGATCGACGTGCGCGACGAACATCTCGGCGTGCTCGAGCCCGGTGTACGACTGCCGCTTGAGCTTCTGATCGACCTGGATCTCGGGGACCAAGTCCGCGAAGCCGGCCGACAGGAGCTGGATCTGTGGCACGCCGGGGACCTCGGTGCCGCGGAGGTAGACGATGCCGGTGCGCCGCGCGATCTTGCCGAGGCTCCGCTGGACGTCGGTCCAGTTGCGCACCGGGTGACCGTCGATGCTGATGATGAGGTCGCCGGTGCGCAGGCCGGCGCGTGCCGCGGGCGACTGCGCGTCGATCACGCCGACGAGCGGCACGAACGGCGCGTGCGTGATGCCGACGCGGCCCTGCACGGAGAGGCCGCCGTCGCGGCTGCGGACGGTCTCCTCGATCGGCGTCAGGTAGCGCTCGAACACCTTGCTCGAGCGCGAGATGCGGAGGTGCAGCTCCTTGCCCGGCGACGAGCGCACCGCGTTCTCGATCTCCTCCCAGTAGCGCACGGCGCGGCCGTCGATCTCGAGCACGCGGTCGCCCGGCTCGAGGCCCGCGCGCGCGGCGGCGCCCCCGTCGAGCACGTCGCCGATCACGGCGGCCGGCAGCGTGGTGTGGCCCGCGAAGAACAGGAAGTAGATGATCACTGGCAGGACGAGGTTCGCGGTGGGGCCGGCGAACACGATCACGAGGCGCTGCCACAGCGGCCGGCTCGCGAAGCTGCGGCCGGCGTCCGGCGACGGTGGCCCGAGGTGGAGGGCGGCGCGCTCGTCGGTGCTCTCGATGCCGAGGATCCGCACGTAGCCGCCGATCGGGAACGCGCCGATCTGGTACTCGGTCTCGCGCAGGCGCACGCGGACGAGCGGCCGGCCGTAGCCGATCGAGAACCGCAGCACCTTCACGTCGAGGAGCTTCGCGGCCACGAAGTGGCCGAGCTCGTGGATGAGCACGAGCACGCCGACGAGCAGGAGGAAGTAGAGGACGGACACGGAGGGCCCCGGAGCCGCCCGCCGAGCCTACCGCAGAAGCTGCTATCTTCACGATCACGTGGCGTCGAAGTCGGCCCAGCACGAGCCGGAGAAGGCCGAGGTCATCGAGGAGGCCCTCGACACGCTCGACAAGGCGCTCGACCGGGTGAAGGTGCTCTACGAGCAGTACTTCCTGGGGATCCAGAAGCAGGCGCCGCAGTTCTTGCACTCCGACGTCGAGCGCAAGCTGCGCGACCTGGCGCAGCTCCAGATCCGCAACACCGCGCTGCGCTATCGCTTCGTGACGCTGCAGCAAAAGTACGGCTCGTATCACACGTACTGGCGGCGGACGCTGCGCGAGATCGATGCCGGCCGCTACCACCGCAGCCTGTCGCGCATCACGCGGCAGGCCGCGTCGACCGGTGCGGAGATCCCGCAGGAGATCCTCGCGTCGATGCCCAAGCGGATGCGCGAGCAGGTCCGCCGCGACCGCGAGGCCGCGCTGGCGATCCAGCACCGCCGCGAGCGTGACCGCGCGCACGGGCACGGGCCCGCGGTGGAGGCGGGCGTAGACGAGCCGGAGCTCGACACGCGGGCGACGCTCGTCGATGAGGAGGCGGACGCCTTCATCAGCGAGCCGGCGGACGTGCGCCAGGCGCTGCGCGGCCACGGCGGCGCGCACGTCCTCGACGAGGCGGACGCAGACGTCGATCTGGAGGCGCTGTACCGCGAGGCGGAGGCCGAGGAAGCGGCGGCGGCGGCGGTCGTGGCCGCAGCGGCAGCAGCGTCGGCCGCAGCGTCGGCCGCAGCGTCGGCCGCAGCGTCGGCAGCAGCGGCAGCGGCAGCGACGCCAGCGTCGGCGGCGCCGCCGTCACCGCCGCGGTTCCCGACGCCGCCGAGGCCGATCCCGACGGTGCCTGCGCTCCCGAAGGTGCCGGTGACCGCGCCGCCTGCGCACGCGAAGCCGGCCCCGATCGCGGCGCCGAAGCCGCCGATCGTGCCGCCTGCGGCCGCTGCTGCGCCGAAACCGCCCGCGGCCGCCGCGCCGGTGCGGCCACCGCCGCTGCCCGCCGCTGCGCCGAAGCCGCCGCCCGTGCCGCCGCCCGTGCCGCGCGCGGCCGCCGCACCGCCGCTGCCACCGCCGCTGCCGGCCACGCCGCCGAAGCCGCCGCCATCGCCCCCGGCGCCCGAGCTCCGGCCGCCGCCGGGGATGACCGACGCCGACGTCACTGCGCTCTATGCGCGGTACGTCCAGGCCAAGGAGACGATCGGCCAGCCGGCCAGCCCCGGCGCGTTCCGCCAGCTCATGCAGACGCTCCACGCGCAGGCGCCGAAGATCATGGAGCAGTACCAGGCCAAGGGCGTCGACTTCTCGGTCGTCGTCAAGGACAGCCAGGTCATCATCCGCGCCAAGCCCAAGCTGTAGTCGCGCGCGGCACGTTACAGTGGGCCATGACGTTCTCGGCGGAGTTTCGCTGCATCGCCGGTTGCGCTGGCGGGTACCCGCTCGACGAGGTGCTCTACCGCTGCCCCAAGTGCGGCGATCTGCTCGAGGTGGTGCACGACCTCGAGGCGCTGCGGCGGGCGCGCACCGCCGCCGAGTGGAAGCAGCTCTTCGCGGAGCGCTGGCGCTCCGTCGCTGAGCCGTGGGGCTCCGGCGTCTGGGGCAAGCACGAGTGGGTGGCGCCGCACGTCGAGCCCGCGAACGCGGTGTCGATGCTCGAGGGCGGCACGCACCTCACGCGCGTGCCGCGGTTCGCCGCGGCGCTCGGGCTCGGCGACGTGCGCGTGAAGCAGTGCGGCACCTCGCACAGCGGCTCGTTCAAGGACCTCGGGATGACCGTCCTGGTCTCGGTCGTCGCGCAGATGGTCGCGCGCGGCCGGCCGATCCGCGCGATCGCGTGCGCGTCCACGGGCGACACCTCGGCGGCGCTCGCCGCGTACGCCGCCGCCGCCGGCATCCGCGCCGTCGTGATCCTGCCGCGCGGCAAGATCTCGACGGCGCAGCTCGTGCAGCCGCTCGCGGCCGGCGCGCTCGTCCTGGCGATCGACACCGACTTCGACGGCTGCATGCGCATCGTGCAGGAGCTCGCCGAGCGCGAGGGCGTGTACCTCGCGAACTCGATGAACTCGCTGCGCCTCGAGGGCCAGAAGACCGTCGCGATCGAGATCGCGCAGCAGCTCGGGTGGGAGGTGCCCGACTGGGTCGTGATCCCCGGCGGCAACCTCGGCAACGTGTCCGCGCTCGGCGCCGGCTTCGAGATGCTGCTCGAGCTCGGGCTCGTCGACCGGCGGCCGCGCATCTGCGTCGCGCAGGCCGCGCACGCGAGCCCACTCTACGCGAGCTACCGGGCCGGCTGGTCCGCGCTCGAGCCCGTGAAGGCGCAGCCCACGCTCGCGTCCGCGATCCAGATCGGCAACCCCGTCAGCTTCAAGAAGGCCGTGCGCGCGCTGCGCGCCTTCGACGGCGCCGTCGAGGTCGCGACCGAGGCCGAGCTGGCCGACGCCTCGGCGCTCGCCGACCGCGACGGCCTGTTCACGTGCCCGCACACCGGCGTCGCGCTCGCCGCGCTGACCAAGCTCGCGGCGCGCGGCGAGATCACGCGCGCCCACCGCGTCGTGGTGATCTCGACCGCGAGCGGCCTCAAGTTCGTCGACGCCAAGGTCGGCTACCACGAGGGCCGGCTCGCCAGCGTCGACACCTTCCGCTACCGCAACCGCCCCGTCGAGCTGCCCGAGCGCTACGACGCCGTCCGCGACGCGCTGCATGCCGGCCTCGACGGCGCCGCGCCCTGAGCCCGCCGCCGCTGCTGAGGCTCGAGCTCGAGCGCCACGCCTTCGCGCGCGTGGCGTTTGCCATGCGGTGGCGACGGTGCTTGCTGTACTCAATGTGCGCCCAAGACGGAACAGGTGGTGGAGCTCCAGATAGGCCCGAGGGTGCGCGATCCGTCGGTCCGCTGGAGCCGCAGCAATAGGCGGCAGTGTCAGGTCACTTCACACCAAGTCGTGTTTGAAAGGGCACTGAATAAATTTTGGGTATTCGTTGACTCGATCTCACAAAAAGACGTAGATCGACGGTGCTCGGGCCTGATGCCGAGTTGTCGTGAAGGATGCAGTGTAGCCCTTAGGGGGAGGATCGAGACGTCATGAACACCCGGCACCTGTTTGTTCCTGCGCTCATTGCTCTGCTCGCTCATACAGGCTGCATACTCGAGGACGATACAGGTAGGGTATCGAGTCATGTGTATGCCAACGTCGTGACCTATACTGGTCAGGGGATCACGGCAGACGAGTCCGGCTACCACCTCAACACGGAGCTCTGCGGCGTCGAGAACGGAGCCGAGGTCGACGGCCCATATCTGCTCTGGGTCCTGACTGCCACCAAGGCCAGCAATGCCGATATCACCGGCCCGTGGGGGACGGCGGATATGACCCAGAAGGCAAAGGGTGCGTTCAAGTACGTCAGCGGCTGGTACGACCTCGGCACGCTCCCCGGCAACGTGACCGCCAGCTACGATGGTCCGCGCACGAACGCGCAGCTCGTGATCAGCCACGGCTGCCCGCCGGCCAACAACGGTGCATGGTGCTCGCCCGGCTTCTGGAGAAACGCGGAGGACGCGGCGTGGGCGCTGACCGGCCACAGCCGGAGCGATTCGTTCAACAGCAACGTGTACGCGTACTGGTACGGCGCGACGTTCGCGGCCAATCCGACGCTGGGGGACGTGCTCGCCAATCCGACCGTCTACTCGGGCCCGGCGAACCCCGGCACGAGCGGCTACCCGCTCAACGCCTTCAACGCGACGGGCGCGATGCTGACGAATGCGATCCCCGGCTATGAGTACGACTACGACGTGATGCAGTCTGGATCGGACGACGCGTGTCCGATCGATCACCACGGCAACTACAAGGAGTAGCGCCTCGGCCTCCTCGGGCGTATCGCGGCCGCTCCGGGGCGACGGTCGCGCACGACGAGATCGCGCCGGAGATCCTCATCCTCGCCTTCGAAGCCGCCGCCCATGTAGCTTGCGGTGCAGGTACCTCCGCCGGCCTCAGTAGTATTGTGATCGCGCCAAGTTGCGCGCCCGGCGTCCCTGCCTGGTGAGAGGCTGTCGTGCACCGGGACATGCTGTCGCCTCATGGTGGTCCCAGAGGGAGGACCATGGACAGCATCGACGACAGCATCGACCTGGCGCAGCAGTCCCGAGCCGATGATCTGGAGGTGCTCGCGGCGCAGCTTCGCGAGCAACGTGCACCTCGGTGCGGGCCTGCGAGCTCCGGGGCCGCCTCGGTCGATGGCCCCTCCGCGCGATTCGGCCGCAGCCTCGCCGTGGTCATCGGGATCGACGCGTATGGCGAGGGCATCTCACCGCTGCGCTCGGCCGTCGCCGATGCGCGCGCGGTCGCGGACGCGCTCCGGCGCGATCACGGCTTCGAGTCCTGGTGCTTGTTCGACGGCGACGCGCAGGCGAGCCAGAGTGCGGACAGAGCCCAAAAGGAGACCGCGCGGGCGAACCTGAGTGCGGACACAGCCCAGAAGGAGACCGCGCGGGCGAACCTGAACGCCGACAAGGCCGCTCAGGAGACTGCACGAGCGAACCAGAAGGCCGCGGAGGCGCTCCGGGAGGCCGCGCGGGCGAACCAGAATGCGGTCAGGGCCGAGACGGAGTTCGCGCGAGCAGCCCAGAACGCGGCCAAGGCCGAGCGGGAGGCTGTGCGGGCGAACCAGAATGCAGTCAGGGCCGAGACGGAGACCGCGCGAGCGAACCAGAATGCAGCGAGAGCCGAGAGTAAAGCTATCGAGGCGAAGCGGCAGCGAAATGAAAGCACACGCTTGCTCGCGCAGTCTCACAAGGAATCGGGGCGGCGGCTCTTGCTCGAGGGGCGTCCACAGGAGGCGATGGCATATCTCATGGCCGCTCGACAGAGCGAGGATCGAGCGGAGTCCCTCAGGATGCTGCTCTCCATGGCGGCCCGCTCTTTGCCCATCATTCCGCCGCTCCAACATCAGGCTCCGGTGGTGAGCGCCGCGTTCAGCGCCAATGGCGCTCGCGTCGTCACTGCGAGCCTCGATGGGACAGCGCGGGTCTGGGACGCCGCGACGGGAGAGCCCGTTGGCGCCGTGTTTCGGCATCGCGCCCCGGTGACAGGCGCCGCGCTCAGTCCAGACGGCTCCCGCGTCGTCACCGCGAGTGAAGACAAGACCGCGCGCGTATGGGACGTCACCACCGGCAGCCCTCTCCGCTCCGCTCCAGCATCAGGCGCGAGTGATAAGCGCCGCGTTCAGTCCAGATGGCTCCCGCGTCGTCACGGCGAGCGAGGACAAGACTGCGCGCATCTGGGACGCCGCCACGGGCAAGGCTCTCGGTGCGCCGCTCCAGCATCAGGACTACGTGCGGAGCGCTGCCTTCAGCCCAGACGGGTCTCGTATCGTCACCGCGAGCGACGACCGAACCGCGCGCGTCTGGGACGCTGTCACGGGCAGATTCGTTGCGCGTCTTCGGCATCAGGCCCCGGTGTGGAGTGCTGCGTTCAGCCCCGACGGCTCCCGGGTCGTCACCGCGAGCTGTGACGACACTGCGCGGATCTGGGACGCCGCCACGGGCAAGGCTCTCGGCGCGCCGCTCCAGCACCAAAATCACGTGCGGAGCGCAGTGTTTAGCCCCGACGGCACTCGCGTCGTCACCGCGAGCTATGACAAGACCGCGCGCGTCTGGGACGTCGCGACAGGCAGGTTGCGCGGCGCGCCGCTCCAGCATCAGGACTACGTGCGGAGCGCGGTGTTCAGCCCCGACGGCGCTCGCGTCGTCACCGCGAGCTACGACCACACCGCGCGCGTCTGGAGCGCCGCCACAGGCGAGCCCCTCGCCGCGCCGCTCCAGCATCAGGCGACGGTGTGGAGCGCAGCGTTCAGCCCCGACGGCGCTCGCGTCGTCACGGCGAGCGTCGACAAGAGCGCGCGGGTCTGGAGCGTCCGTCGCGGCAGGCCCCTCGCCGCTCCGCTTCGACATGAGGATGCGGTACGGAGCGCCGTGTTCAGTCCCGATGGCTCCCGAGTCGTCACGGCAGGCGTCGACGCGGTCGCACGCGTCTGGGACAGCGTCACGGGCAGGCCCCTCAGCGCTGCGCTCCAGCATCAGAGGAGGGTGATGAGCGCCGTGTTCAGCCCCGATGGTTCCCGTATCGTCACGGCAAGTGATGACCACACCGCACGCGTCTGGGACGTCGCCACCGGGAGGCCCCTCGGGGGACCGCTCCAACATCAGGGGACGGTGAGGAGCGCCGTGTTCAGTCCCGGCGGAGCCCGCGTGGTCACCGCGAGCGATGACTACACCGCACGCGTGTGGAATGCCGTGACGGGGAAGCCTCTCACCGCGCCGCTTAAGCATGATGACGCGGTGTGGAGTGCCGCGTTCAGCCTCGACGGCTCCCGCGTGGTCACGGCGAGCGAGGATAAGACCGCTCGCCTCTGGGACGTCGCCACAGGCGAGCCACTCGCCGCGTCACTCCAGCATCAGGCCAAAGTCGTGAGCGCCGTGTTCAGCCCCGACGGCTCCCGTGTGGTCACGGCGAGCGATGACTACACTGCACGCGTGTGGGAGGTCGCGACGGGCAGGCCCCTCACCGCGCCGCTCCAGCATCAGGCGCCCGTGTGGAGCGCCGTGTTCAGCCCGGACGGCTCCTACGTCGTCACCGCGAGCGTCGACAAGACCGCGCGCGTCTGGGACGCCGTCACGGCCAAACTCCTGGCTGCGCCACTCCTGCATCAGGACACGGTGATCAGTGCCGCGTTCAGCCCGGATGGCTCCCGCGTCATCACGGTGGCGAGCGACAATTAGATCTCCCCAGCGACGACAATTAGATCGCCCCATCGCGACGGCGTAGCTGGCCGGTCAGAGGCCCGTGGTCTCCCCGAGGCGGAGGCCCAGGTACCCGTGCGACCAGTGAGCAACGCTC
>DATMCI010000246.1:0-14733 GCA_035558535.1 Kofleriaceae bacterium | reverse complement strand
GGTGACGAGACTTCATGCTCGATCGACGAACATGATCCAGCTTCAGCGGCTCCTCGGAGCTGTCGTTGGTGCCCATCGACCTGCTCCAGCCCGCTTCCGGTAGCCGGCGCGCCTACGCATGAATAATCCGGGCTAGCGGCGGCGGGACTTGCCGCCGCTGCCGCTGCCGCTGCTGCTGCTGCTGCCGCGGCTGCCGCCGCGGCGGGACTTGCCGCGGGACGTCGGCATCTGGATGCCGAGATCGGACAGATCCTGCGTGCTGGTCGCGACCTGATCGCCGCGCCGCGTGGTGCTGATCGTCGGGTACTCGCCGCGCGACGCCTCGACCAGGCCGGCCCCCTCGAGCGCGCGGAGCAGATCGAGGACGGCGGCCTTGCTCCAGCCGCGCAGGCTGCCGCGCTCGGGCAGATCCTCGTAGCGCGGCTCGTTGAGGGCGCCGGTGGCCAGGTCCGTCACCTTCGTGCGGCCGATGCGGCCCTCGAGCGCGCCGACGAGCAGCAAGAGGCTGCGGATCGCGCGCTGCTCGGCGTCCGAGAGGCCGGTCGTGCGGCCGTGCGCGATCGCGTCGCAGTTGTCGCACGCGCCGCACTTGCGATCGCGGCTCGCCCAGTCCTGGTCGCCGAAGTACTCGAGCACGAACTGGCGGCGGCACCGCGGGTAGTACGCGTACTCGACCATCGTGCGGAGCTTGCCGCGCTCGACCTCGGCGCGGCGCTGGAGCGACGTCACGTCGAGCGTCGGGAAGTCGGCGCCCGGATCGGGGCGGACCGCGGCGAGCCGCTGATCGTCGCGGCGGAGCATGCCGTGCCGCTCGAGGATCCGGATCGCCGCGCCGATCGTCGCGTTCGAGACCTCGGCGCCGAGGCTGCGCTTGAGCCGCGCCTCGAGCTCGTCGTCGTACGGCGTGAGCTCGCCCAGGTTCGGCCGGTCGCGGAGCAGCTTCCACAGCCCGCGCAAGACCTCCGCCGACGGATACGACGCGTCGATCAAGAACTCCTGCAGCCGGATGTCGCCGTGGTTGAACAGGAGCACGCAGCGCGTCGGCTTGCCGTCCCGGCCGCCGCGCCCCGCCTCCTGGTAGTACGCCTCGGGGCTGCGCGGGATGTCGGCGTGCACGACGAGCCGGATGTCGCGCTTGTCGACGCCCATGCCGAACGCGTTCGTCGCCACGATCGCGTCGAGCTGGCCGGCCATGAAGTGGTCCTGCGCCTTCTCGCGCGCGTTGTTCTCGAGGCCAGCGTGGTAGACGCGCACCTTCATGCCGGCCGCCTTGAGCTCGAGCGCGTACGCCTCGGCGTTCTTGCGCGTGGCCGCGTAGACCAGCGCCACACCGCCCTCGCGCATCCGCACCACCTCGGCGATCTGGTGCCCCTTGTCGGCGGCGCCGCCGACCTTCGTCACCTCGTAGCGCAGGTTCGGCCGATCGAACCCGCGGACGTGGAGCCGCGCGCCGTCCATGCCGAGCTGGTGCGCGATGTCGCGCCGCACCTCGGGCGTCGCCGTGGCCGTGAACGCCGCGAGCCGCGGCGCGCCGAGCGTCTTCACGATCGTGCCGAGGCGCCGGTAGTCCGGCCGGAAGTCGTGCCCCCACTCCGAGATGCAGTGCGCCTCGTCGATCGCGATCAGCGCGAGCCGCCCCGCGATCGAGCGCAGCGCGTCGACGAACCGCGGGCTGCGGAACCGCTCGGGCGCGACGTACACGAGCGTGTACTGGCCCGCGCGGATCCCGTCGAGGATCTCGGCCTGCTCGCCAGCGCCCGCGTGCGACGTCAGCGCCACCGCCGGCACGCCGCGCGCCGTCAGCGCGTCGACCTGATCCTTCATGAGCGCGATCAGCGGCGACACGACGAGCGTCACGCCGCCGCGCTCGCCGTAGATCACCGCCGGGAGCTGGTAGCACAGCGACTTGCCCGCCCCCGTCGGCATCACCGCGATCACCGGCCGCCCCGCGAAGACGTCCGCGATCACATCGGACTGGCCGGGCCGCAGGCTGTCATGGCCGAACCGCGCCAGCACGCGCGCGAAGAGCTCGGCCGGCGCCCCGGCTCCGTCGCGCTCGCTCTCGCTCTCGGCTGGTGACAGCACGGGCCGAAGCTAGCAGGTCGGTCCGACATCGCGAAGTCGTCGAGATCGCGTCCGAAATTCGGACGCGCCCGGACAGCCGGACGACGCGGCCGGCGGCGTATCCTGGTCCGCGACGCGCGGGCCGCGCCGAGGACGACCGACCATGGCGACGCGGGCAGATCCGGAACCAAAGCGCCTCTCGCCGTCCGAGGTGGATGCCGTGCTCGAGCAGGCCCGCGTCGAGGGGTGGCGCGAGCTGGCGCTCGTGGGCCCCTGGGGAACCCAGCCGCGACCTGCGGGCGTCGCCGATGCAAACACGTTCTATCTGCGCCGGCCGCTCGACACACGGCTCTCCGAGCTCTCCTCGCTGACCAAGCTGACCACCCTCGACCTGGACGGCCACCAGTTCGGAGACGAGGGCGCGCGCGCGCTGGCCACCTTCACCGCGCTGACCTCCCTCAGCCTGAGCCACAACCAGATCGGAGACGAGGGCGCGCGCGCGCTGGCCAGCCTCGCCGGGCTCACCTACCTCGACCTGAGCCGCAACCAGATCAGCGACGAGGGCGCACGCGCGCTGGCCACCCTCACCAGGCTGACCGTCCTCGATCTCTGGGACAACCAGATCGGCGGCGAGGGCGCACGCGCCCTGGCCACCCTCACCGGGCTGACCGTCCTCGACCTGGGCCGCAACTGCATCGGAGCCCAGGGCGCCCGCGTCATCGCCGCCCTCACCGGGCTGACCCGCCTGCACCTCTGGAACAACCAGATCGGTGACGAGGGCGCACGCGCCATCGCCGCGCTCGCCGGGCTGACTTACCTCGAGCTCGGCACCAACCAGATCGGAGACGAGGGCGCGCGCGCGCTGGCCACCCTCACCGAGCTCACCTATCTGGGCCTGGGCCGCAATCGGATCGGAGACGAGGGGGCCCGCGCGCTGCTCGACGCCTGGTGCGATGTCCCCGGGACCGTGCGGCTCGATCTGCTCGACCTCTGCGACAACGAGGACATGAAGCTGTTGCCGCCGGAGATCCTCGAGTCGAGGGACGCACAGTCCATCCTCGCGGCCTACCGGCGGTATCGCGAGGCGAAGCAGCGAGATGCGCTGCGGCCGCTCGATGAGGCCAAGCTCGTCGTGGTCGGCAACGAGGCGGTCGGCAAGACCTCGCTCATCCGCTACCTGGTGCACGGCAGGCCGCGCGACCCCGACGAGCAGAAGACGCCGGGCGCGGCGATCCACGAGAAGATCGAGGTCAGCGCGTGGTCGGTGCACCAGTCCCCGGTGCGCCTGAACGTGTGGGACTTCGGCGGGCAGGAGATCATGCGGGGCACGCACCGGTTCTTCCTGACCGAGCGCAGCCTGTACCTGCTCGTGCTCGAAGACCGCCGCGAGGACGATCGCTCGATCTACGAGTGGCTCGAGCTCATCGCGCAGCGCGGCGGTGACTCGCCGGTGATCGTCGTCGTCAACAAGTGCGATGGCGACGTCCCGCAGCGCCAGCTCGACGAGGCCGGGCTGCGGCGGACCTACCCGGTGATCGCGGCGATCGCGCGGACGAGCTGCAACGACGGCGCCGCGGCCGCCGCCTCCATCGCCGCCCTGCGCGCGCAGATCGCGGCGACGCTCAGCGAGTCCGCGCGGCTCCAGCACGTGCGCGATCCGATCCCGCAGTCCTGGCTGCGGGTCAAGGACGCGATCGCCGAGCTGGCGCGGGCGCGCTCGGTCCTGGCGGCCCGCGACTTCGAGCGCCTGTGCGAAGGCGACGACGGCACGCGCGCGGCCGAGCGCATCACCGACCCCGACGAACAGCGCGCGCTCCTGGCGCTCCTGCACGACCTCGGCGCCGTGGTGGCGCACGGCCTGCGCCGCGACGCGCCGGCCGCCTGGCGCGAGATCACCGTCCTCGATCCCAACTGGCTGACCGGCGCGATCTACGCGCTGATCAACAGCCCCACGGTGCGCGACCAGGGCGGCGAGCTGCGCCACGATCAGCTCAGCGCGCTCCTCGACCCGAGCCGGTACCCGGCGCGGTGGCACGAGCTCATCGTCAGCATGATGCAGGAGCCCGCGCTCGGCCTGTGCTTGCCGATCGCCCACGGCGACCCACCGCGCTACCTCTTGCCGGACGCGCTGCCGGTCGGCGAACCGGACTACGGCGTGTGGCCGGACGACTCGCTCCGGTTCCGGTTCCAGTACAGCCTCCTGCCCACCGGGTTCATCCCGCGGCTCATCGTGGAGGCGCACCGCAGCCTGACCGAGCGGCCGACCGGGTGGCGCACCGGCGTCGTGCTCGGCGCCGAGGGCTGCCGCATCCTCGTGCGCGGCGACACCGCCAAGAACCGCGTCGAGATCCAGGTGGCCGGCACGACCGGACGGCGCGCCGCGCTCAGCATCGTCCGCAACTACTTCGACGCGGTCCATCGCTACTACGCGAGGCTCGCGGCCAAAGAGCGCGTCCCGCTGCCCGACAAGCCCGAGGTCGACGTCGGCTACGATCACCTGGTGCGGCTCGAGCGGCAGGAGGGCCAGGACTACGCGTTCTTGCCCGAGGACGCCGACCGCAAGTACACGGTGCGCGAGCTGCTCGAGGGCGTGCGCGACGACGGGCTCCTGCGCCGACGACGCCACGGCGAGCGCGACGGCACCGCGGACACCGCGCACGATCTCGGCGACGGCGCCCCTGCGCCTGCCCGCCTGCCCGCCCGTCCGAGCGCGAGCCCGTACCGCGGCAAGATCGACTTCGGCATCCTCACGATCCGCGAGGACGAGAACACCGCCGTCCTGCGCCGGTTCGGCAAGGTCGCCACGGAGGCGCGGCAGCGGCGGTACCGGATCCGCAGCCTGCCGCTCCCCGGCGGCGGCGCGTACACGCTCGCGGTGCTCCGCTGCCTCGAGCAGGGCACCACCGACGCGCAGGCCGCCGCGCACGCGCTGCTCGAGGATCTGGCGCCCAGGTTCGTGCTCGTCGTCGGGATCGCGGGGGGCGTCCCGTCGCACGAGCTCTCGCTCGGCGACGTGGTGGTGTCGAGCCGCATCGTGGACTTCTCGGTCGAGGCGGTGATTCGCGACCAGGCGCGCGAGTACGCGCTCAGCGGAGGACCGCTCCACGCAGACGCCGCGAAGCTCGCGGCAGACCTGAGCGCCATGATCGCCGACGGCGAGCTCGATGGCTGGAGCGCGCCCGAGTCCGTCGGGCGCCCCCGGCCGCCGGTCGACCTGGGCGACGACCGCTTCTACGGCAGCGACGACTGGCAGCGGTCCGTGCGCGACAAGCTCCGCCGGCACTTCGCCGACCAGCCGCCCCGGCCGCCGCTCGCGGTCACCGGCGCGATCGCGTCGAGCGATCGGCTGATCAAGGATGACGAGACCCTCGCCGTCTGGCTCAAGATCGCGCGCCAGGTCGTCGCGGTCGAGATGGAGTCGGCCGGCATCTACAAGGCCACGCACGGGCGCGACGTGCCGTTCCTCGCGATCCGCGGCATCAGCGACGTGGTCGGCTTCCGGCGCGACCCCGACTGGACCGCGTACGCCTGCGAGACCGCCGCCGCGTTCGCGCAGGCGTTCCTGCGCACGCGGCCGATCGAGCCGGCGGGCTAGCTTTCCTATCGCTTCTTGAGCTCGTGCAGGATGATCGCGTTCCCCTCGGAGTCGAGGCAGATCGACATCCGGCACACCGGCGAGTGGATCATCTCGGCCTTGAACTGGACGCCCTGCTCCTTGAGCTGGGCGATCAGCGCGTCGAGATCCTCGACCTCGAGCGCGATGCTGCCGCCAGCGGTCGCGCTCGGCTGGAGATCCTCCGTCGCGAACAGCGCGAGGCAGCCGCCGCCCGGCAGATCGTACTCCGTCCACATGCCGTTCTCGGACTTGCTCCCCGCGGTGAGCCCCAGGGTCTCGCCGTAGAACGCGCGCGCGCGCTTCCAGTCCTTCACCGGGTACAGCGTGAACGCCACTTTCTTGAACATCGGACGCACCTCGGACTCCATGGCCCGGTTCCGTATCAACGGGCGGCGAACCACGTCAAGCGCCCGCCGGCCCCGTCTTCGTTACTCCCCCCACGGCAGATCGGCGACGGCGAGCTCGATGCCGGTGAGCAGCGTCGGGCGCAGGACGTCGCCGCGCCCAAGCCGCGCGGCGCGCAGATAACCGTCGGGGGCGGGGTGCGTCAGCACGTCGACCGCCCTTGCCTTCACGTCCACGATCCAGTACTCGGGCACATTGGCCTGCGCGTAGATCGAGGACTTCTCCTCGCGATCGTGATCCAGCGAGCTGTCCGCCACCTCGATCACGAGGAGCGCGGTGCTCGGATGCGACCGGCGGTCGGGATCATCGCGCGTGACCGCGATGTCGGGCTCCGGCTCGGAGTCGTCGGTGGCCGCGAACGGCAGCTGCTGGCGGACCATGTAGCCGCGGCCGAGCGCCAGCGTCAGCTCGCGGCCGAGCCACGCGACGAGGTTTCCATGAAGCGTCCCCTGCGGCATGACCGTCACCAGACGACCGCGCAGGAGCTCGATCGGCTCACCGACCAAGTGGCCTCGCTCGACGAGCCGATCGTATTCGAGACGAGAGATGCCTCTCGTCGGTGAAGGCACGAACATGAATTGGAGCATAGCACCCCGCCACGTACTACAAGGCCCATGCCACGCGTAACCTTGCAGATCTCCTACGGCCGGGACCGACTGAGTCCGGTTCCCGGCCAGACAGCGCCGGACAATGGCCGGACACCGGACAAACTCGAGCAGACGATCATCGGCAGCGAGGCCGGGGCCACCACGACGGCGGCCACTTGCGGGTGCATGCCCCGCCGCCGCCGCCGCCGCCGCCGCCGCCGCCGCCGAACACGCGGTGGTGCAGCGACCGCGACACGTGTGCACCGGGTCACGCGATCGACTACCGTCGTGTGCCGTGCCGCGCGTGCCGCCCCTCGCCCTCCTCGCCCTCCTCGCGCTCGCCGCGTGCGGCGCCCGCGCGAGCGAGCCAGCGCCGCGCTCGCCCGCGCCGGCCACCGCACCCGCCGCCGACGCCGCCACCGCGCCCGCGCGCGAGCCCCTGTCCGAGGCGAGCCTCGCAGCGGATCTGGCGTGGCTCACCGCGCCCGAGCGTGCCGGCCGCGGCTCGACGACGGCCGAGGCGCGCGCGACGGCCCGCTGGATCGCGGGCGAGCTCCGCGCCGCCGGCTACGCGCCGATCGAGCAGCCGATCCCGGACGTGCCGGGGCAGGTCAACGTCATCGCCGAGCTCGCGCCCGCCGGCCCCGCGCCCGCCGTGATCGTCGTGGCGCACTACGATCACCTCGGCGTCCGCGACGGCGCGCTCCACCCGGGCGCGGACGACAACGCCTCCGGAGTCGCCGTCGCGCTCGCGGTCGCGCGCGATCTGCGAAAACGTCCGATTCCCGGACAGCCTGGGCACGCCGGGCCCCCAGACGCGCCGCCGCCGGGCCGCGTCATCTGGCTGTTCAGCGGCGCGGAGGAGCTCGGACTCCGCGGCGCGCGCGCGTTCGCCGCGGCGCCGCCGCTGTCGCTGCCGCTGCTGCTCGGCGACGTGCGCGCCGTCTACAACCTCGACATGGTCGGCCGCGAGCTCGCCGAGGACGGCGCGCCGTCGCTCATCGCGGTGGGGCTCCCCGGCGCGCCGGGCCTCTCCGGCGTGGCGTACGAGGCGGCAGATCAGGCGGGGCTCACGCTGCTCCCGGTGCGGGCCGGCCTGCTCAGCGCCGCGCGCCAGGGCCACCGCAGCGATGACTGGGTGTTCCGCGACGCCGGCGTCCCCGCCGTCCACTTCTCCACCGGACCGCACGACGACTATCACTCGCCCGGAGATACGCCGGACAAAGTGTCGCGGGCACAGACCTTGCGCGTCGCGCGCTTCCTCCGCGCCCTCGTGGAGCGCACCGCCCGCTGATCGCGTGCTAACACACGCCGTGGCCGACGATCGCACGCCCCCGCACGATCCTGCCCTCGATCAGATCGAGCTCGGCGAGGTCCCGCGCGCGGCCGGCGGGATCTCCGCGCTGTGGGCCTCGGCGCGCCACCTGCTCCGCGACGGCACGCTCGTCCGCGGCACGAAGGCGCTGCTCGCGATGAACCAGCCCGAGGGCTTCGACTGCCCCGGGTGCGCGTGGCCGGAGCCGACGGCGGAGCACCGCAGCCGGTTCGAGTTCTGCGAGAACGGCGCGAAGGCGATGGCGGAGGAGACCACGTCTGTCCGCGCCACGCCCGAGGTGTTCGCGGCGCTCTCGATCGACGAGCTGCGCCTGCTCTCCGACTTCGAGCTGGGGCAGCTCGGCCGGCTCACCCACCCGATGGCGCTCGAGGGCCGCCACTACCGCCCGATCTCGTGGGAGCGCGCGATCGCGATGCTCGCCGAGGAGCTGCGCGCCGCGGGGCCCGACCGGAGCGTGCTCTACACGTCGGGGCGCACGAGCAACGAGGCCGCGTTCCTCTACCAGCTCGTCGGGCGGCTCTTCGGGACGAACAACTTCCCGGACTGCTCGAACATGTGCCACGACTCGAGCGGCGTCGCGCTGTCCGAGGTCGTCGGCGTCAACAAGGGCACCGTCTCGCTCTCGGACTTCGACCACGCGGACCTCATCTTCGTCATCGGGCAGAACCCGGGCACGAACCACCCGCGCATGCTGTCGTCGCTGCGCGACGCGGCGCTGCGCGGCGCGCAGATCGTCTCGGTCAACCCGCTGCGCGAGGTCGGGCTCGTGCGCTTCGCGCACCCGCAGAAGCCGCTCGACGTGCTCGGCGGCGTGCCGCTCGCGCAGCACTTCGTCCAGCTCCCGATCGGCGGCGATCAGGCGTTCTTCCTCGGCGTCGCGAAGGCCGTCGTCGAGGCCGACCTCGCGACCGCCCACCTGCGCGCGGCGCCCGACGAGGACTCGACCGCCGTGCGCACGCTCGCGTCGGACATCGTCGATCTGACGTTCATCGCGAAGCACACCGAGGGCTTCCGCGCGTGGCGCGAGCACGTGCTCGCGCAGCCGTGGCCGCTGCTCACCGAGCGCGCGGGCACGGACGAGGCGACGATGCGCCGGATCGCCGACCTCTACATGAGGTCGCGCGCGGTCATCGCGTGCTGGGCGATGGGCCTCACGCAGCACAAGCACGCGGTCGCCACGATCCAGGAGATCGCGAACCTCATGCTCCTGCGCGGCAACATCGGCCGGCCGGGCGCGGGCCTCTGTCCGGTGCGCGGACACTCCAACGTGCAGGGCGACCGCACGATGGGCATCTACCACTTGCCGCGGCCGGCGTTCCTCGACGCGCTCGGCCAGGTGTTTGGGTTCTCGCCGCCGCGCACGCCCGGGCTCGACACCGTCGGCGCGATCGCCGCCCTCGAGCGCGGCGCGGTCCACACGTTCGTCGCGCTCGGCGGCAACTTCCTGTCTGCCACGCCCGACACCGAGCGCACGGCGCGCGGGCTCGAGCGCTGCGCGATGACCGCGAGCATCTCCACGAAGCTTTGCCGCACGCACCTCTACCCCGGCCGGCGCGCGCTGATCCTGCCGTGCCTGGGGCGCAGCGAGCTCGACGTCCAGGCGGGCGGCCGGCAGTTCGTCACCGTCGAGGACTCGATGAGCATGGTGCACCGCTCGCAGGGCGTCCTGCCCCCGGCGAGCCCCGAGCTGCGGAGCGAGCCGGCGATCGTCGCGATGCTCGGCCGCGCGCTCCTGGGCCCCGAGGTCGCGGGCATCCGGTGGGACGACCTCGCCGCCGACTACGATCGGATCCGCGAGCTGATCGCGCGGGTCGTCCCCGGCTTCGAGCGGTTCAACGAGCGCGTCCGGACGCCGGACGGCTTCCAGCTGCCGAACGTCGGCCGCGATCGCACGTTCGCGACGATCGGCGGGCGCGCGAAGTTCACGGTCGCCACGCCGCCCGATCTGACGCTGCCGCCCGGCCGCCTGCGGATGATGACGATCCGCAGCCACGATCAGTACAACACGACGATCTACGGGCTCGACGACCGCTACCGCGGCATCCGCGCGGGCCGGCGCGTCGTGTTCCTCCACCCGGCCGACATCGCCGACCGCGGCCTCGCCGCGCACCAGGTCGTCGACCTCGTCTCGGAGTGGACCGACGGCGAGCGCGTCGCCGAGGCGTTCGTCGTCGTGCCGTACGACCTGCCGCGCGGCAACGCGGCGACGTACTTCCCCGAGGCGAACCCGCTGATCCCGCTCGGCAGCGTCGCCGACCGCTCCAACACGCCGACGTCGAAGTCGGTCGTGATCCGGATCCGCCCGCGCTGACTACCAGGCGAAGCGGAGCGGGATCGACCCGCCGGCCCGCGCCGGCTACCAGTCGAAGCGGACCGTGGCGCCGCCGCCGGTCGGGCTGATGACCGGCGTGACCGTGAGCTGGCGCCGCGTGCGCCGGCCCATCGCCTGCGCCTCCGTCGACTTGCCGTCGCTCCGGTACGCGAAGTACAGCGCGCCGAGCGCGAGCACGCCGCTGGCGACGCCCACCGCGCCGACGACGAAGCGCCGCGTGTTGGCCCTGCACGCGTCGTCGAAGGCCCGGTTGGCCGAATTCGCGAGGTTCGCGGAGGTCCTCAGATCTTTGCCCACGGTACTGTCGCAGTCGCCGGAGGAAGCGTTGACCTCCATCCCGTCGCTGTTGACCGGGGCCCCCTCTGACCGCGACTCGTACTTCGCGATCGGCCCGAGCGTCGTCTCGTACAGCACCCAGATGGCCGACGCGACGCCCACGCCACCGAGCCCGTACCCCGCGATCTTGAACACCGTGCGGTTCGACTTCCCCGTCGCCGGCGGCGGCTGCGTCGACGGTCCCAGCAGCTCCTCGAGCGAGGCCTCGACGTTCTTCGTCTGCCCGCCAGCGACCGTGACCGTCGTCTCGTAGCGCTGGTGCCCCGGGGACTCGATCGCGAGCTTGTGCGAGCCCTCCGGCAGGGTCAGCGTGACCGTGCCGCCCTCGAGGGTGCCCTTCTTCGCGGAGCCGATGAACACGTCGCCGCTCTTCACGTTGCTCTTGATGACCAGCTTGCCGGGACCGGCCTCGGCGGGCCGATCCGGGGCCGCCGGCTTCTCGCCGGTCAGCTTGCCGTAGATCTTCTGCGCCCAGTCCTTGGCCCCGTTGCCGCCGGTCAGCGCGGCGAGCGGCACGAACGCCTCCTCCTGCTCCTCGAGCACCTTCGTCTTGACGTTCAAGAGCTTGAGGTTGACCTTGTAGCCATCCTTGCCCTTCTCGGCCGCCTTCACGATGTTGCCGTAGACGAGAAAGTCGGCCCCGAGGCCCGCGCCGATCGGCGCCATGCAGGCGGGCTTCTCGGTGTCGCAGTTGCCCATCAGCTTCTCGTCCTGCAGCTCGCGGTTGCTGTTCGGCGCGAGATCGTACTTACCGGTGCTGCTTCGCGGGAGCGCGCGCAGCTCCTCCGTCAGCTTCGCCGCGTTCGCGGCGTCCTTGGGCTCGACCACCCCCGAGTTGGAGGCCTCGAGACCGAGGACCGCGACTTTGGGTTTGGCCCACGCCACCGAGCCGAGCGCCGCGAGGAGCAGCACGGCCAGTGACAACCTGGAGAACAAACGAAGGCGGGGCATGGCCAGGGGTCGGAGTATACACTCGCCTCCGGGACGCCACGCCACCCCAAACCGCCGGAGGTGCCAGCGCTTACGATCGCGCGTCACCAGTCGAAGCGCAGCGTGGCGCCGCCGCCGGAGGCCGACATCACCGGCGTCACCGTCAGCTCGCGGCGCGGCCGCGTGCTCCGCCCGTGCGCCATGTGCCGCCGCTCCTGCGCGCGCGAGCCCTTGTAGAAGGAGATCACGGCGAGGCCCGTCAGCGCCGCCGCCCCGGCCGCCGTGCCGATCGTGAGCCCGTGGAGGAGATAGCCGTTCCTGCACTGCCACGACTTGTCGACGTCGCTCTCCTTGCACGAGTACGGGAACCACCCCGAGGTTCGGTTGTCCGCGTTCCCGACCTTGGACAGCTGCCACCACGACACGCCGAAGCCGGCCACGGCGAGGGTCGCCAGGACGGTGGACCCGACCGCGACGGTGCGCCACCCGCTGCCACCGCCATCGCCGCCGCCGCCGCCGCTCGCGACGATGCCCGTGCCGGTCCCGACGCCCCCGCCCCCGGTCCCGGTCCCGACGCCGCCCCCGGTCCCGACGCCGCCCCCGGTCCCGACGACCCCGCCGGCCCCACCTCCGGACGGCTTGGGCTCGGGCGGCTTGCTCGCCCCGCCGCGGGTCAGCTCGACGGGGATGTTGCGCTGATCGCCGGCGTTCATCACCAGCTCCTCCTCGTGCCGCTGCCAGCCCTTCTCGCTCGCCACGACGGCGATGCGGTGCTTGCCCTCCGGCACCTGGAACGTGAGCACGCCGCTCGCGGTCGTGCCCTTCGGCTGATCGTCGAGGTACACGGTCGCGCGCTCGACGTTCGCCACGCGGACCGTCACGGTGCCCTCGTCGGTCACCGTCATCATCGAGTACGCGCGCTTGGCGACGCCCTTCGGATCGTTCTTGATGTCGCTGATCGAGACGATCTCCGAGAACGTCGGCATCGGGAGCTTCGTCGCGACGCGCATCAGCTTGATCGTGACGTGATAGCCCTTGTCGACCTTCTCGATCTTGCCCCACATGAGGTAGTCGGCGCGCATCGCGGCGCCGATCGGCGCCATGCAGACGAGCGCCTCGGTCCCGCAGTTGTTCATCAGCTTCTCGTCGACCAGCTCCTTGTCGCTGCTGGGCGCGAGCTCGAACGGGCCGGTCCCGGCGCTCGCGCGGTCGCGGAGCCCGATCGTGAGCGCGCGGGCGAGCTTCACCTGCTCCGGATCGAGGCTGCCGATCACCTCGATGCCCAGGATCCCGATCTTGGGCTTGGCGGACGCGATGGACGTCATCATCGCGAGCAACAGCAGCCCGAGACCCAGCGGACTCATGGATCGTGCGCGCATCGGTGTCTCCCTCGCGAGCGGCGAGTATACACGGCCTGCCGGCCCGCTGGTCGGGCGGCTTTGTGTCCGGGGCTTCCCAGGCTAACGTCCCAGGTCCTATGCTGGCCTGGCTGCTGCGCCCGCTGCGGTCGCTGTCGGCGCGGATCCTCCTCGGATTCGCCGTGCTCACGCTCGCGTTCGGAGTGATCACCGCCACGCTCGTCGTGAACATGATGCTGGTCGAGGACCAGTCGATCCTCATCGGCCAGGGTTACATGCCCGCCGCGCTCGCGAGCAAGGACCTGCAGCGCAGCCAGGAGGACCTCTTCGAGCTCCTGAAGAAGATGGACCCGCTCTCCGAGGACGCGCGGCGCGAGCTCGCGCGGCTGCGCCGCCGCCGCGACCAGCCGGTCGGCAAGGTGCGCGAGGTCCTCGACGAGCTCGGCAAGAAGATCGACGTCGATCCGAAGGCGTTCCGGGGCACGCGCCCGACCGTCGAGGCGATCGAGCGCGGGCTCGCCGCGGTCGCGCCGCACTACGATCAGCTCCTCGCGGGCCCGCCGACGGCCGAAGGCGAGGCCGCGATCGCGGCGGCCGCCTCGACGGCGAAGCAGGCGCGCACCCGGATCCTGACCGAGGAGGACCGACTGAACCGGCTCGCGCTCGAGCTCGCCGGGCGCCTGACGGCGACGGTCATCAACACCGCCGACTACCTCGAGCGCAACGAGCGGGCGCTGCGGCTCCGCACGATCACCCTCGGCCTCATCGCCGTCGTGCTCGGCCTGCTCCTCACGGTGTGGGTCGTGATCCAGCTCCGGCCGCTGCGCCGGCTGCGCGACGGCGCGCGGCGCGTCGCCGCCGGCGACTACGCGAGCCGGATCCCGGAGCGCGGGCCCGCCGAGGTCGCCGATCTCGCGCGCGAGTTCAACTCGATGGGCCGCGCCGTCGAGGAGCGCGAGCGCGAGCTGGTCCGCTCCGAGCGGCTCGCCGCCGTCGGCAAGATGGCCGCGATGATCGCGCACGAGGTGCGCAACCCCCTGTCGTCGATCGGCCTCAACACCGAGCTGCTCGAGGAGGAGCTCGCCGGGTCGCCCGAGCTGGACGAGTCCCGCGAGCTGTGCCGCGCGATCCACCGTGAGGTCGATCGCCTCACGCAGATCACCGAGGAGTACCTCTCGTTCTCGCGCCTGCCCAAGCCCAAGCTCGCGCACGAGCCCGTCAACGCCATGGTCGGCGCGCTCGCTGCGTTCGTGCGCGAAGATCTCGCAGCCAAGCAAGTGACGCTCACCACCGAGCTGACCCCCGGCGATCCCGTCGCCCGGATCGACGCCGCGCAGATCCGCCAGTGCCTGCTGAACCTGGTCCGCAACGCGGCCGAGGCCGTGGTCGCCAAGGGCAGCGGCCACGTGACGCTGCGGACGCGCACCGTCCCCGGCCGCGTGGAGATCGCCGTCGAGGACACCGGGATCGGCATCCCGCCGGAGCTCCTGCCGCAGCTGTTTGACCCGTTCTTCTCGACCAAGGAGGACGGCAGCGGCCTGGGCCTCGCGCTGACGCAGCAGATCGTGCGCGACCACGGCGGGGATCTGCGCGTCGATAGCGTGGTCGGGCGAGGTACGACCTTCACGGTGAGCGTGCCCGTAGGTGGATGACTGAGCCTCCAGGCGGCTCGGGACGTTGCGCTTTGCGCACCGCCGTATGAACATTACCGCTCGTAGATGTCGGAGGACGAGAAGCGGCGCGACGCGCGAGAGCCGGTCACGCTGTTC
>DATMCI010000245.1:0-3688 GCA_035558535.1 Kofleriaceae bacterium | reverse complement strand
CTCTGTGCATGTTGCGGTTTCCGACGACGATCCTGGCTCAAGCTGAGCGGGGTTGCGCTGCCAAGCCGCGACATGGATCGTGAGCTACGCTCCCATCTCTCCCAGGCGAGTCGATGAACCCGCTTAGCGCTTGGTTAGGGGCTAGATCACATGTCAACGATGTTCGACGCGCCGAAGTACGACCTGCTCGACGAGGTGTATCTCGAGGCGCGCCCGCGCGTGATCGTGCGTAACTGAGCTTGCAGGCCGTTTACGGAGAGGGGGCGCGCTTGAACGGCGTCCAGGAGACCACGACCTCTGTGCCGCTCGCGTCGCGTCCGTACAGGAAATCATGGATCTGCTTGACTGGAGGGGCAGCCTCCCGGGCTTCGACGCGGACCTGGCCGCGGAAGCCGCCGCGCAGGAGCGGCTCTGTGACCGTGATCTGCTCGCGCCACGGGCGGGTGGCGGTGTCGGTGTGATCGTCCAGGTACTGGGTGACGCGCTCGAGGCTCTCCCAGGTGATGTCGCCCGCGGTCGGGTTGCGGACGGTGATGTCGATCTCGAAGCCGCCGTCCCCGGTGGGGCGCCAGCGCGAGATCGCGAGCTCCACGGGCGGCTTGTCCGGGCGCTCGGGACGGCCGCGGGCGACGATGAACGTGGTGCTGGTGAGGCGCTCGCCGCTGGCCAGGCGAGCCTCGAGCCGTACGGTGAAGGCGCGGCTCTCCTGGGAACGGAGGTCCTGCAGGGCATAGCGGTGCTGGACCTCCGGCTCAACGGATGTGGCCTCCGTACCGTCGCCGAAGCGCCAGGCGTGCGCCGCGACGCGGCGGTCGGCGGCGGCGCGGGCCCGGAACGTGAATGCGCCGTGGCCGGTCTGAGCGACCTCGATGCGCAGCGGCTCCTCGGCCTGGCGGTCGGCCTTTTGGCACGGGCGGACCTCGATCGCGACGACCCGCTCGGCGAGCACGCCGACGCGACGACCGCCGAGGTCCTTTACGACCTGGTGGCGGACCTTGTAGCTGCCCGCCACGGAAGGCGCCTCCCAGGTCAGCGCGAGACCCGGCTGGAGCTCGGCGCCGCGGCCGGGCAGGAACCACACCCAGCGTGAGCTGGCGCCGGGCTCCGGCTCGCCGGAGACGCGGGTCGCGAGCCGGATGGGCTCGCCCTCGCACACCCAGTCGCGATCCTGCTCGATGCGCTCGATAAGGACCCCGGAACCCAGCCGGACCTGCTCCTCGTGTAGAGCGGCGGCCAGGACCTGCTCCTCCGCAGGAGACCCGCGCGGGGTCGGGTCGGGCGCGGAGGGCGTCGGCCGAGAAGCGGATACCTCCGGCGCGGCAGCGGCTTGGGAATGAGAATGGGAATGACCATCGCTGCGCAGCGCACGCAAGGCGCCCCACAGGCCGACGAGGCTGCACAAGACCAGCACCAGCCAGCGCGTGGCCGAGGGCCCGGTCGTCTGCGGGCGTGGCAGCAGGGGACCGGAACCGGGTGAGCTCCGCATCGTGCGCCGCGGCATCAGAAGCCAAAGTCGGCGAAGTGACGATAGTAGCCCTCGGAGTTGGCGCGGTGCCACTGGTTGTCCCACCCCTTGAACTCGACGTCGTCCAGGAGGTACTCGGTCTGTCCGTTGAAGGTCACCTGGTTGATAAGCTTCTTGCTCAGCGAACCAACGTTGCGGCTGCTCAAGCCGCCCGCCGGATCGAGGCTCTGGAGCGCGTAGCGGCTACAGTAGTCCTGGGAGAAGCAGCCGTTGTCGCAGTTGCTCAGGTTGTTGTACGTAGCGTGCTTGTCCTCGGCGACATAGAGCGTGGGCCAGCCGCGGTAGGCGTTGCGGGTATCGGTCGTGGTGTCGTATTCGAGCTGGCTGTAGGAATACCAGGTGGAAGAGTCGCACGTGCTCTTTCTGTGCTGCGACAGGTAGGCCGCGTCGAGGTACCACTTGCCGGCGGAGTAGTGGACTTCGAAGATCTGGAACTCGGCATCGCCGTCGTGGCCGGTGGTGACCCCGGTATCATCGTAGTAGGCGTTCAGGTAGAAGATCTGGACCGTGCGGGAGGAGAAGCTGACATTCTTGACCGCGAAGTAAGGGCGTCGGCCGTAGCCGCTCTCGCCGGTGTCGAACCACAGCCGCGGCATGAACCAGAAGGCGAGCTGCTGCTCGCAGGCGTCGTTGAGCCCGTCCGCATCGGCGTCCGTGCCGGTACCCCAGCAGTCGTCGCCGTAGGGAATGGTCGCGAGGCCATCGGCACGGACGGCCGTCGGCAGGGCGAGGAGGAAGGTGAACACCAGGGCGAGCGCGGCGCGTCGTTTTTGGCTGGGCATCGTCAGGCTCCTCTTCTGAACTTCGGTTGGTCCGGCAGCTTCTGATCCAAAACAGCGGGCACAAGGTATCGGACCCACCCGGCGCATATCAACCGACCCGTCGGATGGTCGGCGATCTTCACGTCTGCCGGGTGTCGGTTCAAGCCGATCCTGCTGACGGTTTTTTCAACTGTACCGGCCTCCGGCCACGCCCCGCCTGATCCCGCTGGATCTGGTGTGGCGTGGCAAATTTTTGCCACGGCTCCCAGCACGCCCGCATGCGCTGCCCCAGCCGAACTCGCGGCTCGTCCCGGTACGCGGCGCCGCGGTCGAGCCGACGCTCTCGGGCGGCGCACAGGGCCTCGGCTCCGACGTGGCGATCGTCCACCTGGCGGAGGCGGTGACCGACGTGGCGCCACTCCCCGTGGCGGCGCTGACCGACGAGCTGACGCTCTTCAGGAGCGTGTGGGCGAGCTCCAGCCGCACCGCCTTGTCGAGCGCGAGGAGCTACGAGGGGAAGGGGCTCGACTGGGTGCTCGAGGTCCACGTCGGCGGCGACCGCAAGAAGGACGCGGAGCTCAACGTCGCGCGGTACGCGCGGCTCGGGATCCCCGAGTACTTCCTCTACGATCGTGCTCGCAACTGCCTTTCGGTATATCGCCTGGCCTCGCGTGAGGCGACGAGCTACACAGCGATCTTCCCGAATCAGGGCTTGTACGAGTCGGGTGTGCTCGGCCTCGACGCCCAGGTCGAACAGGACCGACTCCGATTCTATGCGGGGACGGCGCCGCTGCTCGAGAGCGAGGAGCTCGTCGCTCTCATTCATGCCATGGCCGACGACTCTCTGCCGCGGGCTGGGGAAGCGGAGCGGCGTCGCGCGGAGGCGGCCCGGCTCCGCGCGGAGGCCGAGCGCCGCCGCGATGAGGCGGCGCAGGAGGTCGCGCGATTGCGCGCGGAGCTCGAGCGGCTCAAGCGGTGAGCCATTCGTCGTCTCAGCGCAGGTCGGTGCCCGCGAGAGCGCGTTTTCGCCTGTCAGGGCAGCTTGCGGGCTCACGCAGCGATCTCGGATGCGGAAAGTCGAGGACCGGACTGTCCAGGTGCTGGCCTCGATCGCAGGCGCCCCCTAGGCTGATGCTGGCCGATGGTCCACAACCCGCACGACGCGCTGGTCAAGTCACTGCTCGCGCACCCCGCGCACACCCGCGGCGTGTTGCAGTCCGTGATACCGGCGCCGCTCGTCGAGGCGGTGGACTGGACAGAGCTCACGTTGCGCCCAGGGAACTACGTTGATGTCGCGTTGCGCGAGCAGTTTACGGATCTGCTCTACTCCGCGACGTGGCGCGGTGGTGACGAGGTGCTCGTCTACTTTTTGTTTGAGCATCAGTCCGCGCCTCTGATGGCG
>DATMCI010000244.1:0-39830 GCA_035558535.1 Kofleriaceae bacterium | reverse complement strand
AGCTCGAGCGCGGCATCAGCGAGGCGCGGCGGATCGAGCGCCGCGGCCGCGGCTCGCTCTCTGTCGGCGTGATGGCGGGCGCCGCGCTCGAGCTGACCGATCCGATCCTCGCCGCGTTCGCGCGCGAGCTGCCCGACACCGAGGTCGCGCTCGATCCGCACCTCTACGACGATCCGTCCGCCGGCCTGCGCGCCGGCACCTCCGACGTCGCGCTCCTGCGGCCGCCGCTCGACGATCGCGGCCTCGAGCTGCGCCGGCTGTTCGCCGAGCCGCGCGTCGCGTCGCTGTCGGCGCGCCACCCGCTCGCGCGCAAGGGTGAGCTGTCGCTCAGCGATCTGCGCGAGACCACCGTCGTGCGCCCCGCCAGCCCCGATCCGGTGTGGAACGACTTCTGGACGGCCGGCGCGAGCCAGACGATCGACGCGCGCACGCTCGAGGCCACGCTCGAGATGATCGGCGCGCGGCGCGCCATCGCGATCTCGGCCGCCGGCTGGGCGCGCTTCTACCCGCGGCCCGGCGTGCGCAACCTCCCGGTCGCCGGCCTGCCGCCGTCGGAGGTGGCGCTCGCGTGGCGCCGCGGCGAGTCCAACCCGCTGGTCCGCCGCTTCGTCGGCGTCGCGCTCGCCACCGCGCGGGAGAACCCGTCGCTCCTGCGCGAGATCGAAGAGCCGGACCTCGGCGAGCTCGCCGCGAAGCCCGCGAAGCGCGGCGCGCGCTAGGCCGCCCCGCGCCGATCGGCGCCACCCTCCGCGTCCGGCGACGCTAGGATAGGCGCACGTGGTCGGGTGCCTGTCCGAGAACACGATCCAGGGGCTGGTCACTGGTTCGCTGCCCAGCGACGAGCGTGCGCGGGCCCGCCAGCACATCGAGACGTGCGCGCAGTGCCGCGTGCTCGTGATCGAGCTCGCGCGCGATAGCGACCAGGAGGCAGCTACAGCTGACACGGCAGTCAGCGCGCCCGCGGCGGCCGCCGCCGCGGGCCTGGTCCCGCGCATGCTGGTCGAGCGATTCGAGATCGTCCGCCCGCTCGGCCGCGGCGGCATGGGCGTGGTCTACGAGGCGATCGATCGCGTGCGCGGCGTCCGGGTGGCGCTCAAGACGCTGCAGCACGTCAGCGCCGATGGACTGCTCCGCTTCAAGACCGAGTTCCGCGCGCTCCAGGACGTGCAGCACCCCAGCCTGGTGACGTTCGGCGAGCTGCTCGAGGATCGCGGCCAATGGTGGCTCACGATGGAGCTGGTCGAGGGGACCGCGCTCCTGGCTCACGTGCGCCCCGGCGGCCGGCTCGACGAACACCGGCTGCGGGCGGCGCTGCCGCAGCTCGCCGCGGCGTTGCACGCGCTGCACGCGCACGGGCTCGTGCATCGCGACGTCAAGCCGCACAACGTGCTCGTCACCTCCGCGGGCCGGGTCGTGCTGCTCGATTTCGGGCTGGTGGCGAGCGTGGCGCAGAGCGAGAGCAACGTGGTGGGGACGCCGGCGTACATGGCGCCGGAGCAGGCGCTGCTCCAGGAGATCGGGCCGGCCGCGGACTGGTACGGTGTCGGCGCGCTGCTCTACGAGGCGCTCACCGGCGCGCCGCCGTTTCTGGGCGCGCCGCTGCAGGTGCTGCTCGCCAAGCAGCACGAGCTGCCGCGGCGTCCTCGCGAGCTGGCGAGCGTGCCCGACGAGCTCGACGCGATCTGCATGCAGCTCCTCGCGGTAGAGCCGGCGGCGCGGCTGTCCGCGGTCGCGGCGCTCGCCGGGCTGGATCCGGGCGCGGCCGTGGCCGCACCACCGGCCGCGCCCGCGGCGTCACCCGTGTTCGTGGGCCGCCAGCGCGAGCTCGCCGGCCTGGCCGACGCATTCGCCGCCGTCTGCGCGGGCGGTGAGGCGATCGTGCTCGTCGAGGGCGAGTCGGGGATCGGCAAGAGCGTGCTGGTGGGGCAGTTCCTCCGGGACCTCCCGGCACGCGCGCCGGCGGTGCTGGTGCTCCAGGGCCGCTGCTACGAGCGCGAGACGGTGCCGTACAAGGGGATCGACGGCGTGGTCGACGCGCTCGCGCGTTACCTGCGCAAGCTCGCTCCCGCCGACACCGCGGCGATCCTCCCCCGGCGCGCCGGGGTGCTGGTTCAGGCATTCCCGGTCCTCGGGAAGGTCCCCGCCCTGAGCGACCTGCCGGTGGACGACGTGCTCGATCCCGCCGAGCTCCGGTTGCGCGCGTTCGCCGCGCTGCGCGATCTGCTCGGTCGGCTCGCCGAGCGCGGCCCGCTGGTGGTCTGGATCGATGATCTGCACTGGGCCGACGCCGACAGCCTGGAGCTCCTGGCCTTGGTCATGGCCCGTCCGGAGGCGCCGCCGCTGCTCCTCCTCTTGACCAGCCGCCCGCCACGCGAGGCCGCCGATGGCGGAGGTGCCGCCGATGGCGGAGGTGCCGCCGCTGCGATGGCGCGAGTGCGCGCGCTGCCCGGGCTGCGCCGGCTCGAGCTCCCGCCGCTGTCGCGCGACGAAGCGGTGGCGCTGGCCGAGCGGCTGTTCGCGGAGGCGACGGCCGCGAGCACGGCCAGCGCCACCGCCGTCGCCGACGAGGCCGCGGGCCACCCGCTGTTCATCGACGCCCTGGTCCGGCACATGGCGGGCGCACCGACGGAGCCTCCGCTGCTGCGCCTGGCAGACGCGCTGTGGGCGCGGATCACCGCGCTCGATCCGTCCGCGCGGCAGCTGCTCGCGCTCCTGGCCGTCGCTGGATGGCCGCTGTCGCACGAGCTCCTCATCGCCGCGAGCGTGCTCCCCGCCGATGAGCTCGATCCCACCCTCGGCCGGCTCCGCCGCGCTCACCTGGCGCGCGCCACCGACGGCACCGGTGCGGGCACCGTCGAGCCCTATCACGATCGGATCCGCGAGGCGGTGCTCGAGCACCTGAGCCCCGAGCTGCGCAAGCAGTGTCACCGGGCGCTCGCCCGGGCGCTCCTGGCCGTGCCGCCCCCGTCGAGCTCGAGCAGCGGCGCGTGGGGCCCCGAAGCCGCGGGCGTGCACCTCCAGGCGGCCGGAGATCTCGAGCAGGCCGCGCAGCACCTGGTGCTGGCCGCGGATCAGGCGGCGGCGGCGCTGGCGTTCGATCGCGCCGCGCGCTTGTACCGCCAGGCGCTCGCGCTGCACGATGAGCTCGGAGTGGCGGCCGGGCCGCTCGGCGACATTCGCGACGTGCTGACGCGCCTCGCGCGAGCCCTGGTGAACGCGAACCGTAGCGCCGAGGCCGGCGGGGTCTATCTCGAGCTCGCGCGCAGGGCCAGCGCCGCGGGCGAGCAGGATCTGGAGCTGCGGCTCTGCGCCGCCGAGCAGCTCCTGCGCAGCGGTCACCAGGACGACGGCCAGCGCGTGCTCGCCGAGATCCTCGCCGAGCTCGACCTGCGCCCCGCCACGACCCGCGCGGGGAGGCGGTGGCGCCTGCTGTGGTACCGGGCGAGGCTGCGCCTCCGCGGGTTCGGCTCGCTCCCCCGAGGTCATCGGGCCGGGAGCGGCGAGCCGCCGCCGCGCGCGCGCCTGCGCCTGGAAGCGTGTCGGGTCGCGGCGATGTTCGAGCCCAACCAGATCAGCGATTCCATGATGCTCTATCAGGTCATGCTCCTGCAGACCGCCGATCCACGAAGCATCGGCGAGGCAGTCCTCATCGAAGCCAACCGGGAGCTGGTGCTGAGCGGCGTGAGGGCGCGGCGGACGGCGAGGCTGGCGGAGCAGCTCGCGGCGGCGGCGCAGGAGAGCGGAGAGCCCTACCTCCTCGCGAACGAGCAGCGCTTTCGCGCGCTGATGGAGTTCGAGCTCGGGCGGTGGGCGCAGAGCTGCGAGCACAGCGCGCGGGCCGTGCAACTCTTCCGCGAGCGCTGCCTCGGCGCCGCCGCGGAGGCAGCGACCCCGGCGTTCGTCCACGTCCAGTGCTTGTTCCAGATGGGAGCGCTCCGTGACTATGTCCGCGCGCTGCCGCCGCTCTTGCGCGAGGCTGAGGATCGCGGCGATCGCTTCACGCTAGTCATGCTCCACGCCGGCTGGGTGGGGCTGATGTCGCTCATCCAGGACCAGCCCGCGGCGGCGCTTCAGCAGATCGAGCGAAGCATGGAGTGGACCACGTTCGGGCTCGAGTTCCAGCGCCTGGTCGGACAGGTCTCGCAGGCAGAGGTCGAGCTCTACGGGGGCGACGGCACGGCCGCATACCGGCGCATCGATGCGGTCTGGCGCCAGAGCGCTGGCATGCCGCTCGCGCGCGTCGTGTTCGTACGCGCGCGGGTGCTCAGCGATCACGGGCTGGCCGCGCTGGCGGTCTGCCGATCGGCCGGGCCCGATCGCCGGCTCGTCCGTGCCGCGGCGCGCGACGCCCGCGGCCTGCGCGCGTTGCGCCTGCCGTGGACCTGCGCGCTCGCGCGGATCCTCGACGCGGGCGTCGCGCTCGTGACCGGTGCGCGCGCAGAGGCTCACGCGCAGCTCGAGCGCGCCGACGCCGAGCTCGTGTCCGCCGGCATGAGCCTCCACGCCACGCTGGCGCGGCGCCGCCTCGGCGAGCTCACCGGCGGCCCCGAGGGCGCCCGCGCGATCGCCGAGGCAGACGCATGGCTGGCGGCCCAGGGCGTCCGTGCGCCTGAGCGGCTGGCCCGTCTGTTCGTGCCCGAAGTGGCACCGCCCGGGCAGCTGGCGCCGTGATCAGCTAGCTGCAGTGCCCGCCGAGCCCGCGCCGCCCTGCGGCCCTGCGGCGCGAACACCTGTCGAGCTTCGTGGTCGTCGAGGTCGGCGGCTCCGAGACAGCCCCGACGCTGAGCTGGCACGTCGACGCTGAGCGTCGCCAACGCTTGGAGCAGACCCGGCTGGGACGCCGCTGGCGACGCTTGCTCGACTCGGCGATTCACCACGCGGCGCTCCGGCGTGACGCGATCGGCTCGGTACCCGTGAACAGCTGCGTCGATCGCAGACGTGCACGATGAGCGCGGCGGGGTACGCGACGTCCGGGCACTGGAAGGCGAGTGAGCTGACTTGGCGCGGACCGGCAGCTTGCAGAACCGTCGCAGCAAGGCCGAGTTGCACGCAAAACGCCGCCGGCTTGCGGAGTCCAGCGCGCCACGTCGCGTCTCTCGGCGAGCAAAGGAAACGGAGCTGCCACCCATGAACCGACGATGCCTCTCTCTCTTCGTCCCATCGGCCCTGCTGTCTGCCTGCGCGGGCAACGGCAAGCCGCCCCCCGATCCGCCGTCCGTCCCCGAGCTGCTCCAGGGCGTCCGCGAGCGCGCCGGGCAGGTGCTCGCCAAGGACGCCTACGGCGATGGCGCGACCCGCCTCGTCTACCTGGACCAGAACTGGGGGCCGCCCGAGACGGTCTGGTACTACCACGCCGATCAAGGCTCGGTGCTCATGCCGTACGACACCCTGCTGCACCTCGAGCAGGCAGGCAGCGTCGAGCCGTTCCTCCGCCCCGAGCACATGGCGCGCTTCCGCTTCCTCAACCAGCACAAGACGCCGAACAACCCCGACGCGCTCCCCATCGGCCTCGCGCGCCACGGCGACCAGGTCGGCCTGACCTGCGCGGCCTGCCACACCGCCCAGATCAACTACCGCGGCACGGCGATGCGCGTCGACGGCGCGCCGACCCTCCTGGACATGGACGGATTCCTCCGCGCCGTCCAGGCGGCGCTCGCGGCCACCCTGGCCGACGACGCCAAGCTCGCGCGCTTCGCGGCGGCCGTGCCTGGAAGCGGCGACGCGGGCGCCCGGCGCGAGGCCGCGAAGCAGAGCCTCGCCGCGACGCTCGGCTGGTTCGAGAGCTACAACGCCGCGAACCACTCGACCGTCGCGGAGGGCTTCGGCCGGACCGACGCGGTCGGCCGCATCTTCAACCAGGTGATCCGCTTCACCAGCGGTGCCGAGAACAGCCTGCAGCCGAACGCGCCCACGAGCTTCCCCTTCCTGTGGGACGCGCCGCGCCACGACTACGTCCAGTGGACCGGCTTCTCGTCGAACGCAGACGCCGGCTCGGTCGGCCGCAACGCCGGTGAGGTGATCGGCGCGTTCGGGCGCGTCGAGGTCAAGCACTACGAGACGGAGGAGGCGGCGAAGCAGGGGTACCGATCGTCGATCGCGGCTGGCGAGATGGTCGCCATGGAGGAGGCCCTGCGCCGCCTCGAGTCGCCGCAGTGGCCCGAGGCGATCCTGCCGCCGATCGATCGCAAGCTCGCGGCGCGCGGCGCGGCGCTGTACCAGGCCCACTGCCAGTCGTGTCACGCGGCCATCGATCGCGACGATCCGCGGCGGAAGGTCGTCGCCATGATCACCGGCACCGAGGTGGTCGGCACCGACGACCGGAGCGCCCGGAACATCGTCGAGGCGCGCGTGCCGACCGGCGTGCTGCAAGGCGCGATCTCGCCCAAGGGCGATCGCTACGGCGCGGAGGCGAGCCCGCTCGCCCTGCTCGTGGATCTGGTCGGCCGCTCGCTGGCGCAGCAGCCCGCCGCGGCGCTCGCGGCGGTGGCGAACGCCAAGCTCCACGGCATCGGGAAGACCGCCAAGCAGGGCGACCACGCCCAGAGCACGGAGGCGAGCCCGCTCGCCGACGTGATGGCCTACAAGGCGCGCCCGCTCAACGGGATCTGGGCCACCGCGCCGTTCCTGCACAACGGCTCCGTGCCGACGCTCTACGATCTGCTCCTGCCGCCGGCCGAGCGGCCCGCGACGTTCGCGGTGGGCCGCATGGAGTACGAGCCTCGCAAGGTGGGCTACGTCAGCGACGGTGGGGTCCCCTTCGTCCTCGACACCCGCGTGCCCGGGAACTCGAACCGCGGCCACGAGTACGGCACGCAGCTCGCCGATGGCGATCGCTGGGCGCTCGTCGAGTACTTGAAGACGCTGTGAGCGCGCCGGAGCCCGGACGCCCGCGGATCGAGCCGCGGATCAGACGAACCAGTAGAGACCGTAGAGACCAGCTGCCTGGAGCCTCCCGCGGGTCCGTCAACGGATGGATATCACCAGGGGCGATCGAGCGAGTGGTGAAAAGTCTGAGTGCCGCAAAATGCTGCACTCAATCACTCTTGTCCAGGATCTACACAAGGTTTGGCGACGTTGTGATCGTGGTGACGTCGTCGGTCGGACGCGAGCGGATGGTCCCCGGCCACAGCGGGCTCACAGGGAGCTCATTCACGAGCTTCGCTGAGACTGACCCTGCAATAGGAGGTGGCGATCAGAGGACTCGGCGAGTAGTGTTACCGATGTAAGGCGTGGAAGGCGGGCGATGAAGGAATGGCTGTTTCGGGGCGAAGATCGTGAGCGGAATAGCTCGCGCCGCAAGGACTTCGATCCGATCGCCGAAGGCCGCCGGTACGGCTTGGCTCCCGATGTTTCGATCGCGCTCTACGAGCGTGTGCGCAACGACGCGACTCGCCACGACGGGCTGTGGGACGAAGCCCTGGTGCGCGAGCGCTTCGCGCAGATGGCCAGCCGGATCGCCGAGCGTGGTGGGCAGCTCGGCCCGGCTCCGTTCAAGTGGACGCAGACCGAGGCCGCGGCGAGCCAGGATTGGGCCAGCGCCGTGCTCGCTGATCCCGGGCGGGGCAGCTCGGCGCAGCGGCTGGCGCGCGCGGCGGGTCCTGCGTACTTCGGCGTGGGGCGTGCTCCAGGCCGAACGACGCTGGTCGCCAGCGAGGCCGTCTCGAGCTCGGACGCATCCACACCGGCCGCGTCGCTGGGGTTCCTTCGCCGGTACATCCGCGGCGGCCAAGCCGCGCGGTCCAAGCTCGAGCACGCGCTCGCGTCGCACGATCACTTCGCGGCACGGATGGCGGCGATCGCCTTGCAGCAAGACCTCCGGTGGGCACGTCATTATCTGGCCCGCGGGCTCGCGCACGATGACAGCCTGCGGCCCGAGCGCGCCGAGCGCGCCGAGCGCGCCGAGCTCGCCGAGCTGGCCGAGCTGGAAAGGGCAGGCAAACAGCTACTGGCGAAGGTGCCCGACGGGAGCGGCTCCGCGGTGGACCACGCGAGCCGCGCGCCCGCGTGGGTGCGTCCGCTGCGCCACGCAGATCGGGCGACGCAGATCCGCGAGGCCGTGCGGCTGCACCGCGCGGGCGAGCTCGGCGCAGCGCTGCAGCACGGCGCGCCGGGGCTGGCCGATGCCGTCGCTGCCGCGCTGCACGACGGGGCGATCCTCGCGCCGCACCCGGTCGACGTCTGGCGCGACAACGTGCGTGGGCTCGGCGCGGCGCTGACGATCGCCGGGCACAACCTCGGGCGCGGCGCGGCGCGGCGGCTCGCGCGCTCATCGCTCGCTCCGGTGGGCAAGCGCGCGCTCGCCGCCGCGGACGCGTGGACGGGCGGCGCGGCGCGCGAGTGGACGGCGCGCGCGCGCGGCTGGGCCGACGGCGTGGCGCGCCGGGCGATGGCGTACGCCGAGCGCGCGGCCGAGCGCGATGTCGAGCACGAGCTCGCGAAGCTCTCGACGGCGGGCGGCGCTGCGCTGCCCGCTGCGCTGCGCGCGCGCATGGAGTCGCTGTTCGGCCATCGCTTCGCGCACGTGCGGATCCACACCGATGCGGCGGCGGCGCAGGCGGCGCAGGCGGCAGGCGCGCGCGCGCTCACGATCGGCTCGCACATCTACTTCAACCACGGTCAGTTCGCGCCCGGCAGCGAGGCCGGCGATCGGCTCCTGCTGCACGAGCTGACCCACGTGGTCCAGCACGATCAGGGCCGGCTGCCGCAGCCGAGCGGCGCAGGTGTCGAGCTGTCATCGCCGTCGGATCCCGCCGAGCGCGAGGCGCGCGCGATGGAGGCGCGGGTCGGCGAGGCGCGCGCGATCGCCGCCGCGGCTCCGGTCGCGCGACGCGGCGAGCCTCCAGCTGCGCCGCCGTCCGCCGCGCGCGTCGTCGCGGAGGGCCCCGGCCCGGCGGCCGCGCCGCGCGCGTCGGGTCCAGCGGACGACGCGCCGCGCGCCGGCAAGCGCGCGTCGGCGAACATACTCGGCGACGCCGCCGACTGGGCCGGCGATCGCCTCGAGGACATCAAGGACTGGGGCGAGGACAAGATCGCGTCGCTCGTCGCGAAGGTCGCGCCCGGGCTGGCGAAGCTGATCAAGGAGGGCCCCGGCGGCCTGATCAAGGACGCGATCCAGCCAGCGATCTCGAGCTGGATCGGCACGGTGACCGGCGGCGTCGACGTCGCCAAGGTCGCCGGTCAGCTCAAGGGCTCGTTCACCGCGGCGTTCGCCGTGCTGCAGGGCGCGAAGGCCGGGGATCCGAAGTGCTGCGACACGCTGGTGTCCGGCATCAACGCGATCCGCGAGATCGCGCACGCGTTCATGAACAACCCGGTGATGGACGCGCTCAAGGGCGTCTTCACCAGGGTCTCGGAGGTCGTCGGCACGGTCACCAAGCTGGTGATCGGGCCCGCCTTCGAGGTGCTCAAGACGTTCGTCGGCGGCGCGTGGAGCGCGATCCAGGGCGTCGCCTCGACGATCCAGGGCTGGCTCCAGACGGTCAAGAACATCGCGAGCAAGGTGTTCGACTGGGTCGCCAAGAAGCTCGGGTTCTCGGGCGGGACCGGCGAGGGCGGCCTGCTCGAGTGGCTGAAGGCGAAGGCCGCGGCGATCTGGGAGCAGATCAAGCAGACGCTGCAGCCGGTGCTCGGCCCGCTCAAGGTCGTCGGCGGCGTCCTGCTGATGTTCACGGGCCTGCCGCAGATCTACGCCATCGTGAAGTACGGCCCAGAGCTCGTCGAGGCCGTGCAGTGGCTGTGGACGAACCGCAACAACCCCGAGGCGGTCAAGCAGAACCCGGGCGGGGTCGGCAAATCGATCCTGCCGAAGATCCTGCAGGTCGGCCAGGGCTTCACCGGCAAGGTCAAGCAGGGCGCGTCGTGGCTGGTCGAGAAGACCACCGCGTTCGCGAGCGGCGCGCTCGAGCTCCTGGGGGCGATCACCGGCGTTCCGCTGCTCGGCATGGCGCGCGGCTTCGTCCAGAAGCTCGTCGACGGCATCAAGGGCGTGCAGACGTGGGCACAAGGAACGCTCACGAGCGCGGCGACCTCGCTCGAGGGCCTCTACCACCGGGTCGCCGACTTCATCAAGCCGTACGCCGAGGTGCTGAGCTCGGTGGCGCTCGCGGTCGTCAACCCGACGATGATCCCGATGATCCTCGCCGGCTGGGCGTGGCGCTGGCTGCCGGACTGCATCAAGCCGCCGCTGATCGATCTCCTGCTCGATGCCGTGATCGCGGTGCTCGAGGGCATGCCGATGCTGCCGCTGCTCGGCCCGCTGTGGCCGCTGCTCAAGTCGGGCATCCTCGGCTTCCTGCACGCGCTGCGCGCGCGCGATCCCAACACGAAGATCAAGGTCTCGAACAAGCTCGCGAAGATCATCAGCGGCGCGAGCCCGATGTTCCTGCTCGGCTTCGCCAAGGGTCTGCTCAAGGGAGTGTGGGACGGCATCAAGATGCCGTTCGAGGCGATCTGGCTGATCGCCAAGGGCATCCGCTCCGCGGGCGACTTCTTCGTCGCGCTCGGTGGCGACGCCGACAAGAAGGCCGCGAAGCATGCACCGGCGGCAGCCGCGTCCGGCACGCCGAGCACGGCAGCGACCGCTGACAAGCCCGCGCTGCCTGGCACGCCAGCGGTGATCCGCCCCGAGGAGGCGTCCTCGGTCGTCGGCGGCATCGTCTCGCAGCTCAACGCGCACCGGCCGCCGCAGCCCACGGCGACATCGGCCGGCGCTCCAGCCGTGCCCGCCGACAAGGCGAGTCAGCACCGGGCGCTCGGACAGGAGGCGCGCCGGATGGCCGGCGAGCTGGCCGGGCCGGGGCAGCGGGTGGCGACCGGCTTCTGGCCGGCGGTGCAGGAGCTGTTCTCGTCGGGCAAGGGCACGTCGCTCGACGATCTGATCGCCAAGCTCGGCAAGGTGTGGAGCGCTGCGAAGGGGGCGATCGCGAGCCTCGGCGGGAAGGTCGCGAACATGATCTGCGACTTCCTGATGCAGGACTCCGCCGAAGCGGATGTCGGCGAGACGATCGGGTACCTGGTCGGCATGATCGCGTTCCAGGCGCTGCTCGATTACCTGTCGGCCGGCACGTGGACCGGCGCGATGGGCGTGCTGTCGTCGATCGCGAAGTTCCTCAACTGGCCGATGGAGCTCCTCGGCGAGGCGATGGCCGCGCTCAAGAAGCTCGGCGGCTACATCCTCGACGGCCTCAAGAGCCTCGGCGGCATGATCGCCGAGGCGGGCGCCGGTGCGCTGCGCGAGGTCACCGGCGCGTTCAGGGAGATCGGCACCAAGCTCGGCGAGTTCGCCGACGAGATCCTCACCAAGTTCCGCGGCGAGGCCGGCGCCGCCGACAACGTCGCCGCGCACGCCGTGGAGGGCGACGCGGTCAAGGCCGCCGAGAAGGACGTCGTGGGCGCGGCCGAGAAGGACGCCGCGGGCGCCAAGACCGAGGGCAAGGGCAAGCAGCGCGAGGGCTCGACCGCGGCCGAGAAGGAGGCACAGAAGCTCGAGGAGCTCGCCGAGGCGATCACGATCTCGAAGGCGATCCTCAGGGCTGAGGACGCCGGCCACATCCCCGGGCCGGCGATCGCCATATCTCTCGGAGCGCTGAGGTCACGCTACAGCTGGATCAAGGGCTACGAAGCCGAGCCCCGGGGGAGCGTCTATGACGTCTTTCTGCTCGCGAGCACTCACAAGCTCGGCACGACCAGTGAAAAAGGCCTCCCCGAAGGTGGAACCGAGCCGCCGTGGGAGAAGCCCAAGGGGTGGCGCCTGCCGAAGGATGGGACCTGGAGCGGCACCGTGGGCGATTCCGTGTTCAGGCCGAATAACCCGGAGAGTCTGGGACTGAAGGTTGGCGACACGATCCAGTACCGCCGCGGAGTCCCCGACTTCTCGCCTTGGAAGGAGGGATCCGACCTCACCGTCTCCGGAATGACGGGCGTCCACAAAGACGACATGTCCAAGATCTGGCAAGCTCTAGCCGACCAAAGACCAGATCTGAACTTGGCCAACCAGACACAGGCGAAGCAGTGGCTCAGCGAACGTGGACTTACTCCCCACCATGCAGGCGGTGATACTGTGCAACTCATACCCACTAAGCTGCACGGGGGTATTCGTCACACCGGTGGAGCCTTCGAGCTGCGGAACAATTGAGCCACGATCGTGCGATCGATCCCTGGAGCAACACCATGACGCTGCAAGAACGATTCGACAGGGTGGGAGGGCTCGCTCCTGTGAAGGGAGATCACTTCAACCCGCTCTCCGAGGCGGAGATCGTTAGCCTCGAGGGTGCGGTCGGCGGTGCACTTCCCCCGTTCTATCGCAGCTTCCTGCTGACGTTCGGCGCTTCGAGCTTTCGGAAGATCGTCGAGTTCTCTCCGGTTCGGCGACTGCCGCCGTCGGTCTCGAGCGATGGGCGCGGTTTTGTCGACGTGCTCTACGGTGCCGCTGCCGATCATCCCAACGATCTAGGCGGAATGCTCGATCTGTATCGCGCGCGCATGCCCGAGCATTTCCTGCCGATCGCTGGCGACGGTGGCGGCAATCAGATCGCGATGCTCGTGGGTGGGGATCACAGCGGTACGATCTACTACTGGGATCACAATAACGAATGGGATGAGGAGGACTACGTCGAGGACGATCTGCCCGTTCCATCGGATCTGAAATGGCAGAACGTGACGGTCATCGCCGCGTCATTCGATGCATTCCTGGATTGCATCTCCGTTCGCGAGCAACCGGGACAAGTAGCGTAATCCTCAGACGAGCCAGCGGAGCAGGTCCTCGGCGACCTCGCCCCACTCGGTCCACGCGTCGGTGCCCGGCTCCGGCGGCAGCGGGGTCCCGCGCCGCGGCGCCAGCTCGTAGGCGGCGGGCCAGGCGGCCGCGAGCGAGAGGTGCAGCGCGCGCTGGCCCCGGGGCAGCGGCGGCACCGGGCCGAGCGAGACGAGCACCAGGTCCGAGATCGCCGTGGCGCCGGCGGCCTCGGCGGCCCGGATCGCGGCGCCGGCCGGCTCCTCGACGACCTGCACGATGCCCGACGTGATCTCGCCCTCGAGCAGGAGCGCGACCAGCTCGCGCTCCTCCACGAGCCTCCGCGGCGGGAAGGCGAGGCGCACGGCCAGCGCCTCGTGCCCGAGCTGATCGGTGAGCCAGCGGATCGCCGCGACGAGGAGGCCGAGCGCGAGCACGAGCCGCTGCCACGGCACGTCGGGGTCCTTGACGCGCGCGTCGTCGAGATCGGTGCCGAGCAGGAACGTGATCAGGTGGCGGTGGCGCCGGAACACGCTCTCGTCGCGCGTGTAGAACAAGAGCTCGCCCTCGACGTAGCGCAGCGTGAACAGGTCCACCGCCTGGTGGTCCTCCATGTACACGAGCTCGGAGCTGACCAGGTTCTCGATGTTCGCCGACGAGCCGCCGGGCGTGATCGCCGTGAAGCCGCCGGCCGGGTACGTGTCCTCGTCGGCGAGCTGCGTGTCGCGCGCGCCGCGCTGCTGGCGGCCGGCGGGCAGCCGGCGCGGCAGCGTGCGCGTCAGCTCCTCGGCCGCGGCGCCGATGTGATCGGCGGCCATCCGGCGCGCGAAGCTGCCGAGCACCTGCAGGTGATCGATCGCGAACACCTCGCGATCGTCGACGAGCGCGCGGCTCTGGCGCGCGCCGCGCGCGAGCCGCTGGTACGCCTCCGCGAGGCGGTTCGCCGTGGCGGCGCTGCGCAGCTCGGCGCGGCCCGTGGTCTCGCGCTCCTCGCGCGGGCGGGCGAGGGCGCGGCGCAGCGTGGCGGGGTTCACCGAGAGCCCGGCGAAGCCGGCGCGCTCGCACAGGGCGCCGACGACGAGCGCGATCGCCTGCGGCCGCTGCGTCGCCGGCAGGTGCGCGTACGCGGCGAGCACGTCGTCGAAGCGCGGCGTCTGCACGAGCCGGCCGAGCACGTCGTCGTCGTACGCGCGCAGCGCCTGCTTGAGCGCCTCGCCGGCGCCGGCCGGCGGCTCGAGCTGCGGCCGCGCGCCGCCGAGCAAGGTCGCCACGTCGGCGATCACGCCGGGCGGCGGCATCGTCGCCAGCTCGGACGCGCACGCGAGGATCGAGCCGGCGACCGTGACGTCGTCCTCGGCCTCGCCGGGCACGCGGCGCAGGACGAGCCCCGCGGCGAGCCAGCTCGCCACGTCGGCCTGCGCGCGGAGCTCGGTGCGGGGCGAGGGCGAGGGCGAGGGCGAGGACGAGGGCGAAGGCGTCGAGGCGGACATCGCTCCCCCTACGCCAGGCCGAGCAGGCGCGGGACCTTCTCCTCGAGGAGATCGATCTCGTCGCGCGTCTCGCCGAGGTACGACAGGAGCCGCAGGTCGGCGCGCTCGACGGCGCCGCCGTGGACGATCCACGCGTGCGTGCGGAGCAGCCGGTAGAGCTTGACGACCTTGCGATCGGAGACGAACACGCCGTCCTCGCGCACGAGCGTCTTGAGGACGCGCCGCAGCTCGCGCAGGAGCTCGTCGGAGAAGTACAGCTCGCGGTCGCGCAGCTCGCGGCCGTCCGGGCCGACGGTGCGGCGCGCGAGCACGTGCGTCAGCCAGCGGTGCGCCTTGACGAAGTCCTCGAGGCTCGCGTGGTCCTCGATCCACGGCTTCTGGTTCAGCTCGCGGTGCGTGTACGCGTCGAGGCCGGCGTCGATCAGCTCGAGGAAGTGATCGTCCTGCACCGAGCGGCACGCGGCCTTGAGGCAGAACCGGTCCTTGAGCGCGGCGAGCTCGGCGTTCTCGGGCAGCTCGTTCGTGGCCGCGAGCAGGACGCGCAGCTTCACCGGGACGGGCTGGCCGTCCTGGTAGAACTTGCGCTCGTTGATGACGGTGAGGAGCGAGTTCAGGATCGCCGAGTTCGCCTTGAAGATCTCGTCGAGGAAGACGAGGCGCGCCGTCGGCAGCTTGCCGCGGTCGCGCCGCAGGTAGCGGCCCTCGCGCAGCTCGGCGATGTCGATCGGGCCGAACACCTCGGACGGCTCGGTGAACCGCGTCAGGAGGTACTCGAAGTACTCGCCGTCGGGGATCCGCAGCGCGTCCTTGAACTTGATGACGAGATCGCTCTTGGCCGTGCCCGGCGGCCCGACGAGGAGCAGCGGCTCCTGCGCCACGGCGGCCACGCACATGAGATCGATCAGCGGCTGCTTGGCGACGAAGAACCGGCCGAGCGCGAGCCGGAACCGGTTGATGCGGTCGCGCAGCGCGGACGCCTCGCGCGCGAGGTCATCGGCGCTGGCGGCGGCGGCCCGCTCGATCGAGTCGAGGGCCGTCGGGGCGGGCGCAGGCGCAGGCGCAGTTGAGGCCGAGGTGGTGGGCGCGGTCAATGAGTACCTCCGAGATCGCGGTGCAGGCGGCGGCGGATCAGGTGCTCGTCGTCCTCGATGAACCGCCGGCCGACCTCGCCGGGCGCGAGATCGTCCGAGGTGATGCCGGTGACCAGCGACTCGACGAAGTGGAGCACGGACAGGCAGTAGTGGCTGTTCGTGCCGTAGCTGTCGGAGATGTCGCGCAGCTGGCTGGACAGCTCGTTGATGCCGCCGAGCGCGTGGCCGAGCGGCGCCTGCGAGTACGCTTGGGCGAGCGCGCGGATCCGCTCGATGCGGTGCATCGGCGTGCGCTCGTCGCCGAGCGCCTTGCGCGCCTGCTCGAGGATCGGCAGCGCGCGGGCCGTGTCGCCGAGGAACGCGAGGCCGCCGGCGAGCGCCAGGCGCGCGAGGCGGCGCTGGTGATCGTGATCGCGGCGCTCCTGCTCGGTGCCGTGCTCGAACGTCGCCGCGGCGGCGAGCGCGTGCTCGGCGTCGGCGAGCAGCTCGGCCATCTCGTCGCGCAGGCCGATCCGGCGCAGCGCGCGCAGGCTCTGGTTCAGCACGCGCGTGAGCTCGGTGGCCGACACGACGCGGACGGCGGCGCCGAGCGCGCTCAGGAGGTTCGGGATCTGCTCGGTGCGGCCGAAGTGGCCGGCCACGACCAAGGCCTCGGCGTAGAGCACCGCGCGCCGCGGCTCGGGCAGGCGCTCGATGATCGGGACGGCGGCGACGAGGATCGGCACCGCGAGCGCCTCCGGCAGCTCGAGCATCACGTCGAAGCAGCCGTCGAGCAGCTGGACGCGCTGATCGGTGTCCTCGACGGCCGCGGCGACGTCGATCAGCCGCCGCACCTCCTTGGCGCGCACCGCCGGATCGCCCATCGCGCGCAGCGCCGCGAACTCCGGGCCGCGCCCGTCCTCGTGCTTCTTCGAGAACGCGACGATCGCGTCGAGCTGCTCGATCGGCTCGAGGATCTTCGAGGCCTCGCGCAGCCGGTCGACCTTGTAACGCGCGACGCGATCGAGGCCCGCGAGCTGCGCGCCGAGCGCCTCGGGCAGCGGCGTCTCGGGCGGCTGCCCGGCGATCGCCTGCTCGACGCGCGCCGCGAACGCCGCCACGAGGTAGGCGTGCACCGGATCGCTGATCACGGCCGCGAGCGCGGCCCGCGCCTCGGCGACGAGCGCGCGCGCCCGCTCGTGCTGGCCGATCCGCGCGAAGCCGTGCGCGAGCTGCAGCGTGACGTACGCGGTCGTGTACGCGGTCGGCGCCTCGACGGGCGAGCGCTTGCGCCGCGTGGTCTGGATCCGCTCGGCGAGCCGCTCGAGCGCCGCGCCGAGCTGCTCGCCGCTGGCGTTGCCGAGCGCGCCGCTTCTGCCCGCGAACCGCAGGAACGACGGCAGCTCGCGCTCGACGGGCAGCCCGCCCGCGAGCCGCGCGAGGATCCGGTCGCGCGTGGTCGCCAGGCCCAGCGTGTCGCCGCCCGCGAGCCGCGCGAGGCCGACGCGGGCGAGCCACATCGAGCGCGCGTCGAGCTCGCGGTCGTGATCGTCGAGCCAGCGCTGCACGCGGTGCGGATCGCGGCGCACCGGGTCGGCGGCGCGCGCGGCGATCGCGGCGACGCGGCGGACGTCGTCGGTGGCGGGCTGGGCCTGCGCGAGCGCGCGATCGAGCGCGTCGGCGAGCTTGATCCGGCCGACCTCGGCGGCGATCCACGTGTCGAGCCGCGCCTCGGCGTCCGCGCCGGTCCGCTCCCACACGGCGCGCGCGAAGCACAGGCCCGCGTCGCGGCGGCGGCCGAGCCGCGTGTAGGCGCGGCCGAGCTGCTCGAGGAGCTCGAGCCGCTCCGGCGCGTCAGCGGGCGCGTCCATCGCGACGAACTCGTTCTCGAGCCGGACCAGCTCGGGATCGATCGTCACCTCCTCGACGCGCGACGCGGTCTCGCGCGGCTCTGGCGGCGCGGCCTCGCGCGGCACGGTGACGGGGACGGGCTGCGGGGCCGGGGCCGGCGCGGCGGAGGCCTGGGCGCGGCGGCGCGGGGGGCGGCGGCCGCCGCGCGCGTCCTGGGCCGGCTCGTCGCGGCTCGGTGCAGGGGCCGACGCCCACTCGAGCCCGGTCGAGACGAACGGCGCGAAGTCGAACGTGGTCGCGCGCATCCACGGCAAGAGCTCGCTCGCGCTCGCGTGGATCACGTACTCGGCCCACTCGGAGAGCGGCGCGAACGCGCCGTCGCTGATCCGCTCGACGCGGAACGGCCCGCGCATCGGCTCGGGCCCGGCCGGCGCGAGCCACGCGACCTGGCCGGACTCGACGCCGAGGATCGCGCGCAGCCGCTCGCGGCGCAGCGGCGGCTCGACGATCGCGCCGGCGGGCGCGTAGACGTCGGGCAGGTGCGCGAGCGGCGCGTAGACCTCGGCGTCGAGCGACAGGTCCGGCGGCGGGTGGCGGCTCGTCCGCGCGCGGATGACGATCACGCGCGTGTCGGGGCCGGCGGCGGGGCCGGCATCGGAGCCGGGCGGCGGCGCCGCGGCCGCGAACGTCAGCCGGCCGACGACCTCCTCGGGGAGGTACGCGAGCATGCGATCGATCGCGGCGAGGCCGCCGCCGCGGATCACCCACAGGCTCGGCGCCTCGCGGCGCCCGGGCGCGAGCCGGAGCTCGATCTGCCGCCGCTCGGCGAGCGGCGCGGTGCCGAGCTCGATGGGATCGGCCGGGATCACGAGGGCGAGCGCGCTGTCGAGGCCGCGCCAGCCGCGATCCTCGACGCTGCGCCAGCCGTCGGGCCCGACGAGCAGGAGGTGGCCCGGCTCCGCGGCGAGCCGGGTCGCGAGCGGGTGGCGGTAGCCGAGCTCGGTGAACACCGCGTCCTGGCCCGGCGGATCCGGCGCGTACGCGCGGAGGCCGGCGTCGCGATCGAGCGCGCGCATCATCGTGTACGTCGGCGGATCGGTCACGCGGACCACGCCGCCCGCCGGCCCGACGAGCAGCTCCTGCCGCTCGCAGCCCAGGCGCAGGAGCTCGGCCGCGAGCTCGACGACGCCGGCCGTGTCGGGCGTGGTCACGAGGACGAGCGCGGGGAGCTGCCCCACGGGCACGCGGACGAGCGCGATCGCCTCGGCCCAGCAGCGCACGGCGCGCGCGCCCTCGGGGAGCTTCGCGTCCATGTCGATCCCGGCGCGGCGCAGCGCGGTGAGCGCCGCGGCCGGCAGCGGCTGATCGGGCGCGAGGATCACGGCGCCGTCGGCCGTCCGCGCGACGCGCGCGCTCCGCGCCTGGACCTCCGGCGGGCACAGCCCCGAGGTCAGCACGACCCGCAGTGACTCGTCATCGCGGAACGCGAGTGCCATGAAACCGCACGGAGCGTAGCGCATCGGACCCGGTCGCGAGCCCTGGCTCCCGACGATTCGCGCTCGCCGCGCCCCGGCGGCTCGTCGCGAGCAACGAAGCATTCGTTGCGGGCGACGAACGGCGGCTGACGAACGGCTGCGTTGGCCGCGGGCCGCGCCGCGCGGCTAGCCGCGGCTACGCGTCGGCTCGGCGACCGGCTGATCGCCGGAGGCGGGGGCCTCGGCGACGGGGGCCTCCTGCTCGCGCGAGACGGAGACCACGCCGCTGTGGAGGCCGCCCTCGACGACCTTGCCGGCGAGCCGGCGGTGCTCGTCCTCGTGCTCGATCGGCAGCGCGTCGGAGTCGGAGTGGTAGTCGACGACGACCTCGCGCCGGCCGGTCGCCGGATCGACACGCAAGCGCAGCACGAGATCAGCCACGGGCAGCCTCCGAGGGGACGAGGTGGGAGAACGCGGTCCGATCGAGGACCTTCTTCTCGAGCAGGAGATCGCGGAGCGCGATGAGGAGCGGCCGGTTCGTCTCGAGCAGCGCCTTGGCGCGCGCCCGCTCGCGCTCGAGGATCGACTTGATCGCGTTGTCGACGCGCGCGCGGGCCTGCTCGGAGGTCGGCGTGCTGTGGTCCCCCTTGCGGTGCGCCCACCGGCCGACGCCGAGCTCGACGCCGCCGTCGCCGTACTCCTCGACCATCGAGCGCGCGATCGCGGTGGCGTACTCGAGGTCGCTCGCCGAGCCGATCGAGACGTCGTCGAGGAGGAGGATCTCCGCCTCGCGGCCGCCGAACAGCGTGCACATGCGGTCGCGCAGCTGCGCGTACGTGATGACGTAGCGGTGCGCCGGATCGGCGTGCTGCACGTAGCCGAGCGCGCCGCCGATGTCGCCGCGGATGCTGATCCGATCGATCGGCGCGGCGTGCTTGCACAGGAGCGCGACCACGGCGTGGCCGGCCTCGTGCGTCGCGACGACGTTCTCCTCGGCGGCGAGCAGCTTCGGCAGATCGAGGTACTGCTCGATCGCGCGATCGATGTCGGCGGGCTCGGTCGGCTCGACGCGGCCCTCGCGCAGCCGCGTGCGCGCGATCTGGCGGCACAGCGCCTGGAGGTGATCGCCGGAGTAGGGCGTGCCGCCGCTCGGGCCGGGCACCGGCTCGCCGGTGCGCTTGCACGCGTGATCGAGCGCGGCCTCGGTCATCTCGATGCCCAGCCGCCGGTCGTGCACGGTGAGGATCGCGCGGCGATCCTCGCGGTTTGGGTACGGGATGTGGAGCACGAACTCGAACCGGCCGGGGCGCATCAGCGCCGCGTCGAGCGACTCGACGAAGTTCGTGGTGCCGACGACGAACACGAGCTCCTCGCGGCGGAACCCGTCCATCTCGGTGAGCAGCTGGTTCACCATCGAGTGCTCGACGCCCGAGCCGGTGTACGTGCCGCGCGCGGACGCGAACGAGTCGAGCTCGTCGAACACGATCACCGACGGCGCGCACTGCCGCGCCCGCATGAACACGGCGCGCAGGTTCTCCTCGGACTCGCCGACCCACTTGGACTTGAGCTCGGGGCCCGAGACCACGGTGACGGCGGCGCCGAGCGCCGTGGCCATCGCCTTGGCGAACAGCGTCTTGCCGGTGCCGGGCGGGCCCCAGAAGATCATGCCGCGCGGGATCAGCGCCTCGATCCGCGAGATCTGCTGCGGATCGGCGAGCCGGTCCTTCGCGGCGAGGATCGCGAGGATCTCGGCGCGCAGCCGCTCCTTGACCTCGCCGTAGCCGCCGATGTCCTGCTCGAGGTTCACCGCGGGCAGCTCGACGTCGGTGCCGAGCGTGGCCGTGCGGAGCTGCGCGAACGCGGCCCCCGGCTCGCTCGGGTAGTCCTCGCCGGTGAGCGAGGCGAGCAGGCGCCGCAGCCGCACGGCGTTGACGCCGGAGACGTGCTTGTACAGCTCGTACGGATCGAACGCGCGCCCGAGCTTGCGCGCCTCGCGCTGCGTGATGAGGAAGCGCAGCCGGTCGCGCGGCACGCCGATGATCGTCTCCTTGTGCGGGAACAGGTTCACGATCGGCGCGGGCAGCGGGAACGCCGGATCCTTGAACCCGAGCCACAGGACCTCGGGGTTCTCGTAGAGCAGCGGGATGACCTCGCGCGCCTCGGCGCCCAGGCCCCCGGCGCCGCCGCTCGCGGTGAGGACGTCGAGGTGCGGCAGCACGATGATGCGCTCGCCGACGGCGCCGCGCACGACCTCGCGGATCTGGTGGATCATCGCGCTGACGAGGCCGGCGCCGGGCGGCGGCGGCGGCAGGTCCGCGGACGCGCGCCCGTCGAGGTAGAGGCAGCGCGCGCCCTCGACCTTGAGCCGGTCGCGCAGGCTCCGGTAGAGGAACGGCGCGAGCTCCTTCTCGCACTCGATGAGCACAGGCAGCCGGCGGCGCAGCGCCTCGTAGCAGCGCGTGAGCTCGGCGGGGTAGGCGGCGTCGACGGCGCCGAACGGCGACAGCTCCGCGGGGAGCTCGGACTCGGCGAGCGCGCGCGCCGGCAGCGCGGCCGTCACAGCTTGACCTTGATCGCCACGTTGCCGGCCTCGTCGGTGACGACCGACTCGATGTGCCCCAGGCTCGCGGCCTTCTCGGTCAGCGCGGCGACGGTGGCGCGGCCGACGGCCTCGTCGAGCTCCTTGCGCAGATCGCCGAGCTTGCGCTCGAGCCGCTGCGTGACCTCGCGCCGCAGGGCCTCGGTGCGCTGCGTCAGGCGCTCGTCGAGATCGCGCATGACGTCGTCGCGCAGCGCGGCCTCGGCGTCGCTCTGGCGCTCGACGCCGACGTTGGCACGCCGCTCGATCGACTCGGCCAGCTCGGCGTCGGCGGCGAGCCGCACCGTCACGGTCGCCGTCTCGAGCTCGACGGTGATCTCGAGGCCGTCGGGGTCCTTGCGGCGGGCGGTCTTGCCGTCGCGCACGAAGCCCTGCCGCTCGAGCTCTGTGGCGAGCAGCTCGGCCTGCCGCTCGCGGGCGAGGATCGGCAGCATCTCGAGCTGAGACTGCACGCCGTCCTCGACGTGGACCGTGCGGACCACCGACTCGGACACTCGGATCTGGATTGCGCGACTCACGGGGCCGTCACTGTATCCGACGCCGTCGGGCTCGGCACCAGCGATGCGAGCTCTGTCAGCCAGTGCCGGGCGCGCCCGAGGCCCGTGGGGCCAATCGTTTCGAACCTTTCGAGCAGGAGCTGGGCGGCCGGGTAGTCGTCGTCGAAGTAGCGGACGCCGCGGTGCAGCCCGTCCCACTCGCCCCACCGCACGACGGCGCGCACGAGCGAGCCGGCGGCGAGCCGCGCCTGCGCGCGGACCGCGAGCGTCGTGTTCGGATCGAGCTGCAGCGGCGCGGGCATCACGTTGCGGAGGAGCAGCGGCGCCGCCGCGTCGAGGACGAACGCCGCCAGGTCGCGCCGGGCGGCCGCCTCGCAGGCCGTCATGAAGCCGGTGAGCGTCTGGTCCTGCGCCGCGCCGAGATCGAGCAGCGGCTCGGGCTCGAACATCGCGCGCTTGCCGAGCTCGACGGCGTACCACCGCCGCGCGAGCTCGCCGGCGAGCGCCTCGACGACGATCGCGCCGACGCCCTCGGTGAGCGGGCCGAAGCTCGGAGGCGCGGCGCCGCGCCGGGCGAGCGCGTGCGCGTGGCCGAGCCAGGCGAGCGGGGCGGCGCGCACGAACGGCTGCGCCGCGAGCACGCGCACGGCGGGCGTGGTGCGTGCCGCGTCGAGCGCGAGGTAGACGAGGAGCTGATCGCCGATCGAGAGCGGCATCGCCGCGAGCTGCGTGAGCGTCGAGGCGGGGGCGGCGAACGGCGTCGCCACGAGCCAGCGCAGGAAGACGAGGCTCGCGCTCGTGAACGGGAGCGGGGCGGGCGCGTGGCGCTCCCACAGCCGGCCGCGGGTGATGGTCACGGTGCGGGAGCTGGCGCTGGCCCACGCGGGGGCGCCGGGCGCGGCGGGCGGCGCGGGTGGCGCCGCCGCGGAGATGGAGATCGATGCGGCGGGCCGGGCGCCGCCTCGCATCCACAGCGCGCGCCACGCGTGGCGGAGCGTGTCCTCGAGGAGCGCGGCGCACGTCGGGCCGATCTGCGGCGCGCACGGCCGCGCGGCGCAGAGCAGGGTCCAGATGTCGTCTTGCGCGGCGGGACCCATCACGAGCGTGCGCGCCATCATGATGAGGTCGTGCTCGCTCGCGGCGACCTGCGGGATCTCCTCGAGGTCGTCGACGTCGAGCTCCTCGGCATCCAGCTCGGTGGTCATGGCGGGTGGCTCGGGGCTCGGGGCTCGGGGCTCGGGGCTCGGAGGGCTCGGGTGGCTCGGGGGACCGGCTCAGGACGGTGTCTGGCCGCGGCCGCGCCGCAGGTTCGCGGCGAGGACGTCCGCGCCGGCGGGCCAGCCGTTGACGAGCAGGCGGCCGTCGCGCCAGTGCAGCTCGACGGTGTTCGGCGCGCGCATCCGCGGCTCGTCGGGCGAGTACGCGGCCGTGAGGTAGTGCATCACCTGGTTCGTCGAGCCGATCCAGCGCCGGCCGAGCGGCGGCGGCGGCTCGGGCCGCTCGCGGTCGTACGGCCCGTCGACGAGCAGATCGGTGAGCGCGAGGAGCGGCGCGGCGTCCGCGCGTTCCGCGTGCTCTGTGAGCTTCGTGAGCTCCGCGAGCGTGTAGCCGGAGAACACCATCACGGTGAGCCCGCGATCCTTGGCGGCGCGCGCGACGGCGGCGGCGCCGGCGGCCTGCGCGAACGGCTCGCCGCCGAGCAGCGTGATCCCCTCGACGCCGCGCTCGGCCGCCGCGGCGAGCCGGGCCTCGAGGTCTGGCAGCGACCACGCCGTGCCGGCGCGCTCGTCGAACATTTCGGGGTTGCAGCAGCCCGGGCAGCGGATCGGGCAGCCCTGGAGCCACAGCGCCCAGCGCCGGCCGGGCCCTTCGGCCTCGGTGTCATCAGAGATTGTGGCCACCCGGAGCACGCGCCATCATAGCACCTCTTGTGCGGCGCGCCGGGTGGTGGTTCGATCGGGCCCGTCATGGGCTGCCTGTGTTGCGGTGCCCGCACCGACGTCGGCTCGCTGTGCCGGTCGTGCGCGCAGGCGGTGGCGCCGTGCGAGGGGTTGATCCCCGATCACGTGCGCTCGGCGGTCGCGCTGACCGACGCCGAGGCGTGGCTCGTCGACGGCTTCGGCGCGGCGCACGCCGTCGGGGAGAAGTCGACGATCGGCCGCAGCCACGAGGGTGCGCTCGTGGTGCTCGCGGCGAGCGTCTCGCGCGAGCACGCCGAGCTGCGCAAGGTGGACGGTGGTTGGCAGGTGCGCGACCTCGGCAGCCGCAACGGCACGTTCGTCGACGGGGCGCGGTGCCAGGGGCGCGTCGCGCTCCCCGCGCGCGTGGTGCTGAAGGTCGGCGACGTCGCGCTGTGGTTCTTGGCCGACGTCGTGCACGAGCCGGTGGCCGCGCCGGCGATGGAGACCGGCAGCGCGGGCGGCGGGCTCGTGCGGTTCACGCTCCAGCACGCGGGCGGCGAGCTGTGCGCGGTCGGCGGCGGCGACGCGGGCGGGGGCGGGGCGCTGCTCGCGCGCGCGGCCGGGGCCGAAGCGTGGACCGAGCGCGCGCTGCCGCCGCTCGAGTTCCAGCTCCTGCGCACGCTCTGCGCCAAGGCCGCCGAGGAGGCCGGCTCACCGGCCGCGGTCCGGGGCTGCGTGGCGACCAAGCAGCTCGCGCGCGATCTGCCGTTCCAGTCGAAGTACGCCAACGAGGAGAACGTGCGCCAGGTGGTGCGCCGCCTCCGCAGCGTGCTCGCCGAGGTCGGCGCCGACGGCGTCCTCGCGGTGATGCCCGGCCGCGGCTATTACCTCGCGTGCCCGGTCGCCGCGGGCGGCCGCTGACGAGCCGCTGGCGGGGCCGCCGGCGTCACGCGGCGGCGGGCGGCCGCTGACGGGCCGCGGGCGGGCGCTGAGGGTCCGCAGGCGAGCCTGGAGCGCCGCAGCAATCCCGGTCAAGCGCGCCGCGGCGGACGCGGGCATGCGCCGGGCATGACGGCCCCGGTGCTGGCGGCGCGGGCGATGCTCAGCTCGTTCCACTTCAGCCGCCTGGTGCGCGCCGGCATCGCGCGATCCGATCGAGTGGGAGCGCGCGCTGGCGAGTCGCGCCTAGCGCGGCTCACCGCTACGCGGCTCGCTGACGCGTTGCTACGAGACCAGGGCGCCACGCGTTGGAGTCGGTGCCGAGATCGACCGGCGATGAGAGCCGAGGGTGTCGAGCGAGTGTCGTGTTGACGGCGGAGCGCTGAGAGCGCGCACGCCGCCGGAGCGATGACGGTCAAACGGCCCGTTGCGCTTCTCGTCGGCGAGATCGCGCGCGAGCAGGCCCTGCCGAGCGCGTCGGGGTTCGGTCTACCGGCTACGCGATGGACCTTGGCGACCAGAGACACACAAGCGCACTCCTATCGTGGGATGGCGTAGGGTCGGCGCGACGCGCTCGCGATTCATACTTTGAACGGTGAAGGTGTCCGTGAACCAGCTGCCGCCCCGAGCGATCGAATCGTTCGGAGTCTCAATCGACCGGACCCATTCCCACACGTTTCCGGCCATGTCGTCGGCGCCGACCGGGCTGCGAGAGACCGGATGCGAGCCGACCTCATCGGGGCCGCGCGCGAGCGGCTCTCGCCCATACGTCGCTTCGAAGTTGGCGTCGTCGGGAGCTAGCGCGTTGCCGCTGGGGAACACGCGCCCATCGGCGCCGCGGGCCGCGCGCTCCCACTCATACTCGTCGCATAGCCGTGCTCCCGGGAGACGCCGGGTGCGATCGAGCCACGCGGCGAATGCGTTCGCGTCCTCGTATGACACCCCGGCCACGGGGAATTTCGCCCAATCCTGCTCCGCGCGTCGCGTCCGACGCTCGTAGCGCAGTCGCTGGCCAGTCTCCACAATGTACTTTCGTGCCTCCGTCGGCGCGAGCTCGAGTCGCCAGCGCTTGGGAGCGATCTCGGTAAGCTTGAGCGAGGACGGATGGCCAACCGCGTTCGGGCAGCGCAGCCGCCGCTCCTGGGGCGTCAGGTCGTCGAGAAACTCTATCCATTCGCCAAAGGTGACCTCGTTCCGACCGATGAAGTAGCCGCCAGTCTCCACCTCGTGGAGTGGCGTCGTGTTAAAGAAATTTTGACGAAGCTCGCGGATGTCCGAGCTACCGAACAAGAACCGTCCGGGCGGCACGTAGACCATTCCTGCGGGTGCCGACACGGTTTCCGGCAGCACAATGAGGAGCTTCAACTCCTGCTCGCGCGATAGCAGCACCGGCAGTCGCGCTGCGACATGTCCTGCCGCCTCGAATGACAGGATCACGGGGCCGGGCGGCAGCGTTAGCGGTAACAGGGGAGCTTCACCCAAAAGCTGGCGAGGGGTGCCGAGCCGCTCGCTCCACACCCGTGCTCGCCTCGGCAGGGACTCGAATTCGATGCGAGCGCTGGCGCCCAGCTTCATTTTATAGCGACCGTTGTCGTACGCGACTAATCGCTGGGTAAGCTCACCGGCGAGGTCGGGACGACGATCTTGCTCGGCACGCAACAGCCGCTCGAACGTAAGGTCCGCAATCCGAGCGCGAAGATCTGCTCGGGTCGGCTCGAGGACCAATGCCTTCTCGATATGATCTGAAGCGATGCGATACTGGCGCTCCTCTTGCGACGCGAGTGTCTCGACGTCGGACATCAGATTCTGGCCCTTTGTCCACTCCTGCGTATCGAATAATTCGAAAGCTTGGCTTCGGAGGTCGTCCCGTTGCTTGGCCTGTTCCCGTGCTGCATCGTGGGCGACCGTCGCAGCATGCAATTCATTGGCGACCATGGACTCGAACTCGCGGCTCCCCTTGGTACCGGCCGTCATGCTGCTGATGAGCACTCCGAGCATCAGCACTGCGGCGCCGCCGAGGCCAAGCTTCCACCTCTGCGATCGCCCATAAATTCGCGTCCCCGCCGCGATCTCGTCGTTGCGATCACCAAGCTCGGCCGCGTCGTCCTTCCTGGAAGGTGGTTGTCCGGTGGATAGCTGCTCATCGAGCTGGGGGTCGAGTGTCCGGCGCCCTGGCAAGAACGACTCGAGTGCTTCTAGCAACTCGGTGGCACTTTGCCAACGTTCCTCCTTCTTCTTGAAGAGGCACCGATCGACGAGCTGGATCAGATCGTGGGGGACATTGGGCGGCGCGCTTTCCGCCATCGAAGGCATGGGTATTTCAAGTGCCGGAGTCGTGATGATCCGATTCGTTGACAGCGGGTGACGCCCACAGAGCATTTGGTGCAAGAGGATGCCGCACGCCCAGATGTCGCTCAGAGGGTCGATCTCACCTCCGCGCACCCATTGTTCTGGGGACATATATTGCAGCGTGCCCGCGATTGTACTGTCGGTTCCTTGCCCGCTGGAGAAGCTATCGGTCCACGTCTTCGAGTCAGTGACTGGCTCGCGGTGAGGTTGTGGCCCCGGGGGCGGCGGTTGCAATTTCTTGGCGATGCCGAAGTCGAGCACTTTGATGGCGCCCGACTCGGTCACGAAGACATTGTCGGGCTTGAGGTCGCGATGCACGATCCCCGCTTCATGTGCACACGCAAGCGCGCGCACGATCGAGCACATGATTTCGATGGCACGTGTGTACGGAAGGTGCTGATTTCTCTCGAGCAGAGCAGTGAGCGGCTTTCCATCGAGGTGTTCGAGGACGAGGTAAGGCACGCCAGCATGCTCACCGACCTCGTAAATGACCACAATGTTGTCGTGGCGGCAGCGTGCGGTCGCACGCGCCTCGGTGAGGAGCCCCTTGATCTGCCCGGACTGGTGAGTGTGCAGAAGCTTGATCGCGACGCGCCGGCCAAGTCGGAGATCGCGGGCGAGAAAAATTTGCCCCATCCCGCCTTCGCCAAGAAGCTTAATGATCTCGTAGTGGTGGATGCGAATGCCGGGTTGCCATACTGGTCTTGTTTCCTGTGCTGCCGGGATGGTTGGTTGGATGGCCAGCGAGTTGTTGTCCGAGACACCACTGCCGGCAGGCGTGCGGGGTAGTGCCTTTGATGTACTGCTCACGAGTAAAGGATCATCGCTGTCACTCATGGCGTTTGGTCGAACCCTCCTTCTGCTCGCTCCGAACCTCATGATGTTATCCAGGAAGCCGCTCCAGCCAGCTGCAAGTTCGGATGAACGAGGCGGACCGACGAGTGGGGCGCCGGCGGGGTTCCGGCGCCGTCTGCTCCTCAAGCGCGCCGCCTGGCGGCTGGGCCGCGGCGCCACCGTCACCGAGACCAGCCTCGAGGCCGGCTCCGACGCCGTCGAGGCATTCTCGCGATCCGATACCGGCCGCGGCGGGCGCAGTCCGATCGCGGCAGCGGGCGGGCAGAGGCCAGCCGCGTTGACACTCAGCCCAGCAGCTCGCGGCGCGCGAGCGCGAGGTGCTCGGTCAGCTTCTGCTTGCCCCTCCGCAGCTCCTCGTCCGTCGGTCCGTGGTCGCGGCGGCCGCTGCTGGTCGGGTACCGGTAGGCGGTCGCGAACTTCGAGAGCCACTCGTGCTCGAGCAGGCGCGCTCGCCACGGATCGTCCTCAGGCAAGGGCCGCGGCTCGCGGGTCGGGTCGTCTTGGTGACCTTCGATCAGCAGGATCAGATCGTGCGTGTTCGTGACCTGGAGCCGGCGATGGATCCGGACGGCCCGGATCAGCTTTTCGGCCGCCTGCTCGAGGTGAAACGCGGCGAACCTGCTATGCACGGCGAACAGGGCGTCGAACGCCTGGAGCTCTGCCTCGACGTCATCGAGGTACGCCTGGACGACGCGGGTGGGACGCGGCGGATCAGCACCCATAGATGAGCCGCCCGGTGGTGGTGGCGACCTGCGCGAGCGAACCGAACTCGCGCCGATCGGCCTCGAACTCGTCTCGCCGAATGGGGACGAGCTCGACCCGCTGCCGGCGCACGTCGCGGAGCGCGAACCAGGAGTCGTTGTCCAGCGGGATCGCCGTTGCGTTCGGGACCACCACGAGCAGGTCCCAGTCGCTCTCCGGTCCCGCGGTCCCGCGGGCGCGGCTCCCGAAGAGCCAGATCTGCTCGGGTGCGAGGACCCGGGCGATGTGATCGATGATGCCGGGCGGGCAGGCGGCGGCGCGAGGTGTGAAGTCGAGGAGGGGAGGCGGGCGTCGATCGCGCTGGGCGGCTCGCCGCTCTCGCCACGCGGCGGATGTGTACCCCGGGATCTGCACCTCGCTCGGCACGGCAGCTCCCGCCGCGCGGAGCGCGTTCGCGGTGAATTGCAGCTCGTCCAGCGCGAGCTGGCACCACTCCGCGATGGCCGCGGGGACGCGGTCGCGCTCGAGGAGATCGAGCGCGCCGATGGCCAGGAGGAGCCCGCGGAAGAACGGACGCGCCTCGCCGACCAGCGCCCGCTGGATCTCCTCGTCGCTGAGCGTCTTGTGACCCTCGCGCGGCGCGGTGTGGAGCGTGATCGAGATGGTCGACGAGATCTCGCGCAGCCACTCGTAGGCTTCGCGCAGATCGTCGGACGCGGCGGGGGCGATGGGCTCGACGTGCTGCCGGATGAGATCGTGACACGCGCGGCGAGGCTCCTCGCGCTCGAGGCCGCGCGTGAGCGGATCGAGCTCGATGCGCTCGCGCAGGACGCCGATGCTCTCGGCGAGCTGCAGCACGATCCGGACGGCGTCCACCATGCGCTCATCGACACGCGCGTGGAGCTCGCCGTGGCGTGCGTTCGCGAGCGGCTCGATGAAGCCGGCCCGGAGGGCATCGGGGAACCATTGGAGCTGGGCTTGCTCACCCGCCGGGAGCTGCCTCGCGATCTCCGCCACCGACGACGGCGTCGGCGCGAAGCGCGGCAGCAGCTCAGCGACCATGCCGGCGGAGCATACCGCAAGAGCTCTCGACGACGATGGCCAGGCCGGCGCCCCGGCGTCACGCGGCGGCGGGCGAGCGGGCGTCGGGGGCGGCGCGGCGCGGATCGAGCGTGTGCGCGCCGAACCAGCGCCCGAGGCGGGCGCGCCAGCCGGAGACGGCGCGGGGCGCGGCGCCGGCGCGCTCGAGGACGTCGAGCCACGTCGCGCTCGGCGGCGGGGCGAGCTCGAGGGTCTGGCCGCAGGCGGCGCCGTCGAGCGCGTCGAGCACGGCGGCGGTCACGACGTCGTGCGTGACAGCGGCGGCCGGCTCAGCCGCGACCTGGCGGGGGACGAGGACGCGGCGCGCAGGCTCGCGCACCGGGTCGACGAGCGGCAGCGGCCGCAGGATCGTGTAGGGGATGCCGGAGCGCCGCACGGCGCGGAGCTCGGGGTCGGCGTCGGGGCGCGCGGTGACGATGATGGCCGTCCGGACGCCGGGAGCGTTGGCGGCCGAGATCAGCGCGCGCAGACCGCGCTCGTGCTCGTGCGGGGGCGGGGGCGCGGACGCGGACGGGGGCGCGGACGCGTCGAAGCGGGGCAGGGGCTCGATCAGCACGACGGTCTTCGCGCGCGCCGACACCGCCGCCTCGTGGCTCAGCGCGTCGACACGGCGATGCTCGCGCCCGGCCGCTTCGAGCGCGGCGCTCAGGGCTTCCACGACAGGATCGTTGCCGTCAACGAGGATCATGGCGGCGGAGATGGATCCGGTCGGGAAACCGCGCAAGGGGGCCCCCCCTTGCCAGTCATGAGGAAGCGCTTATCGAAGCCAGAGCAGGGAGCCCCGCCGCGCCCCACCTCAGGAGGACCCAGATCGGGAGGATTCGGATGAGCGCCGAGACGCAGACCCAGACCCGCACGCCCATGGAACCGCTCACCTGTTACGCCGCGATCCGCGATGAGGCGCTCCGCGCCGAGCTCACGCGATCGCTCGGCCAGCTCGGCTGGCGCGTCGTCGCCCGCCCGACCGGGTTCCACCTGGTCCAGGAGCTGGCGGACGTCATCCTCGATCCGGCCCGGGCCGTCTGGCCCCCGATCGGGCTCCTGGTCGTGGACGAGCCGTCGCCCGGCTGCCGCGGCAGCTCGATCGCCCGCGGCCTGCGCGAGCTGGGCATCAACGCGCCGGTGACGGTCATCGCGCCGCCGGAGGTCGCGCCGGCCGAGGCCCCGGAGGAGCGGATCTACGTGGTCGAGCCGTGGCTCGCCGCGGTCGCGGTCCCGGTGATCGCCCGGCATCATCAGCCGGCGGCCGCGAGCACCGGCGGTGCGGCCGCCGCCTGAGCGGAGCCGGCGCGGCAGCCGCCGCGATGTGAGCAGCGATCACGTTCGGCTCGTTGCGGAAGGGCGCGCATCTCCTTGCGATTCAGGAGATGGCTGCGATGTAATCGCCGCTCACATTGCGCGCGTGTGCGGCGTGATCGCCGCTCACATCCGCGGTTGCCGTCCGGTGCGATCGACGGGTCATCGATCCCGCCGGCCGCACGAATGCCGAGCGCCGGACGACCGTGCGCCGCAGTCGCGATGCCGGCTGGCGATCGCATGCCAAGGAGGACCTGTATCGCTCCGCTGCCCCTCCGGCACGTGCGCTCTGCGCGTTGCCAGTAGGATACGGCATGGCCGCGATCACCTCGGTCGAGCTCGAGGGCTTCCGCTGCTTCGAGAAGCTGCGCGTAGACGGGCTGGCGCGGGTGAACCTCATCGTGGGCGCGAACAACTCCGGGAAGACCGTGCTCCTCGAGGCCATCGAGGCGGTCGTGTCCAGCGAGAGCCCCTCCTGCCTGTTCCGCGCATCGATGGAGCGAGGAGAGTTTCGCCGACGAAAGGAGTCGGAGGAGACAGGCGTGGAGCTGGATCCTCGCCACTGGTTCCACGGCCACCGCCTCGCTCGCGGCGCCTCGTTCAAGATCCACGCGACCGGAGGTGGAGACCGCGAGCTCTCCATCTCGCGCCACATCGTCGATGCGCCAAAGGTGTCCGGAGCTCCCCGCCCGTTCTCCGCCGGGGAGATCGTGCTGTGGACCGAGACACCCTACGAGCTCCAGTTCGATCTCTCCGAGGATGGCTGGCTCGACATCGGCTCACCGTCCAAGCTCGGCACGGCCGGCCTCCGCTTGCAGCCGCCGGTCGGGTTCGTGACGACGGATCGCCTCTCTCCGCGAGAGCTGGCGCCCCTCTGGACGAACGTCGTCTTGACCCCCGGCGAGCAGCATACCGTCGAAGCGCTGCGCCTCATCGAGCCGGCGATCGAGCGGATCGCGATCTCGAACGGTGACGAGACGATCGCGAAGGTGCTCCTGCGTGGTGCGGAGGAGCCGGTGCCGCTGGGGACCCTGGGAGAGGGCGTGTCCCGGATCCTGACCGTGGCGCTCCACCTGGCCCTGACGCGCGGCGGCTTCCTGTTCATCGACGAGATCGAGAACGGCCTCCACTGGTCCGTCATGCCGAAGATCTGGCGCTTCCTCGTCGAGACGGCGCTCGCCCGCGACGTCCAGGTGTTCGCGACCACGCACTCGAAGGACTGGCTCGAGGGGCTCGCGCGGCTCCACCGCGAGCACCCCGCGCTCGCCGCGCAGGTCAGCGTGCACAGGCTCGAGGCGGGGCGCGAGACGTCGGTCCGCTTCGATGCGAGCCGCATCACGGAGTACGTGGAGATGGAGCTCGAGGCTCGCTGATGCCGCGGGTGATCGACGCGCGGATCGACGCGCTGTTCGTCGAGGGCCCCGACGATGGCGCCCTCGTGAACGCGCTCGTGAAGAAGGCGCTGGGGCTCGATCTGGCCAGGCGCCCTCACCTCGTGCGCACCCGCGAGGAGGGCGGCGGTGACGCGTGGGCGCTCGGCGAATTCGAGCGCTACATCGCGACCGAGCGGCCGGGCGCCCGCGTGGGCCTCATCGTCGATCGCGACGAGGCTGCGAACGACAAGTGGCCCGCGGTGGCCGCCGTGCTGCGCCGCCTGGGTATGGAGACGCGGGATGGCCCGCCGGCCGCGGGCGCGATCGTCGGTGATCGCTACGGGGTCTGGATGTGGCCCGACAACGTCAGCCACGGGGCGCTCGAGGACTTCGTCACCGGCATCATCCCGCAGACGTCGATCGTCACCTACGCGAGCGAGGCGTGCCGTGTCGCGAAGGACGAGCACGGTGCCGAGTACGATGCCGGCGATGCCCGCAAGGCAGCGCTCAAGGTCCGCAGCCTGTGGCGCGACGCGAGCGCGGCGGGCGGCTACGGCCACCTCGTCCGCAACCTCGAGCTGAGGTCGACGCCAGCCTCCGAGGCGTTCCTTACCTGGTTCAATAAGCTCTTCTTGACGTAGGCATCGGTGCCGACGCTCTGACAGGGACTTCGGCCAGAGGCAGCCGGAGCCTCATATCAAGTGATCCATGGATGATCCATGGACCGAAAGCCGGATTATTTCGATCAGTTGGCTATGTGGTTCGATTGATCTGGCCGGTCACTCCTGGGCTGGCCGAAGTCCCTGTCTGATGGGGGAGCAGCGCACCACTGCGGCGTGCCTACGGGCAGTGGCCTGCGTAGACACGGCACCGAGGATTCTGATGGGCAAGCAACGCGCCACGCGACTCCGAGGGGATGACGAGCAGCACCTGTACAGCTGGTATGAGGCGCTGGTGCTGCTCGATCCGCGCGCGCCGTGGGACGCCGTACACGTGGAGCACCCGAGCGCTGGCGCTGCCGATGACGTCGTTTGATCCTGCGCTCGGGCTCCGGCTCGGGCTCTGGTGCGCCGACCAGGCTCAGGCGTGTCCCGGAGCTTCGCGCACCGAGATCCGCGGGTGGAACTCGTGCCAGCTCTGGAGGAGCCAGGTTCGCGGCCGGAACACGAGCAGCGGCTGGTACGTGGGCGGCAGCGGCCACAGGACCGGCGAGTCTTCGAGCTCCTTCCAGTCGAAGAAGGTCGCGCCGCTCGAGAACGGGTCCACCTTCCAGGTCTGCGCGAAGTGGGCGCGATCCTCGCCGTGGTGGCGCCAGTTGCCGAGCGTGTACGCGATGGCGTTGCGCACGGCGCGCGGGCAGGTCAGCGGGCGCGCGTGATACCGGTCCGCGAAGACCTTGCCGGTGCGCCGGTCGCCGCCACGCTCGGTGATCGCCTTGTTGAGCTGCCGGGCCGCGGAGATCGAGAAGCCCTGCAGCCCCTTCGAGAGCGCGCGCCTGCTGTCGGCCTCGACGATCAGGTGGACGTGGTCGCGCTGGATCGACATGTGAACGATGCGAAAGTCCTCGCGCTTGGCAGTGACGATCGTCGCCTCGCGGAGCGCCAGGTAGGTGTCCTTGCGGCGCAGCCCGGAGGCGCTGCCGACGACCCGCATCGTCACGTGCACCGGATGCCGAGGGTTGTGCTCGGGCCGCGCCGCGTGCGATGCGCCCGGTCGCTTGCCCTTCGGCTTGCGCCCGGCGCCCCGGCGCTTGCCGCCGTGGGTCCGGAAGACCATGGCGACTTGCCGCTGTTTCACACGTCCCGTGCCCATGAACCGCGAGCTCCCTGATCGCGCCTGCCTGCTGGCCGCGTGATCTTGAATGAGCGGAGAATCTATCAGGAGCAAGGATAGATATCTACTGGCCAGATGGCTAGTCGCGTCGATTTTGAAGATAATATTGCGTAAAGATTGACTCGGCCTCTGCAATCCAATTCTCCGCCCATTCAAGTGAGCGCGCGGCCCTCGCCACAGGTGCGAGCGGCAGCGCTGCGTCGAGCGCGCCTCGGTTCGGCACGTTTGATGAGAAATCCATCGGCGTTTGTAGCGAGCAGACCGCGGCGACATGTCCCCGGTGGACACAGGAGGTGGATTCGGAGAGCGCCGCACTCGGTTCCCGTGCAAGCAAAGTCTCCACGGCTGGCTAAACGGGAGTGTGAGCACGACCCAGCCTGTTGCACGGTCCGAGGAGCGACCGCAGGCTGGGTCCGAGCTGATGGGCGGCCAGGCGACGGGGCGAGACCGCGCGCCGCCTGGGCGCGGGCGTCGCACGTCGCAACTCGCACGTCGGGGCGTGTCCTTGCCTGCGCTCAGGCGCGCTCAGCCCGGTCGCCGAGGTCGACGGTGATCGTCAGCGTCGGGGCGGCGGCGCTGGGGGGCGCCTCCTGGCGGGCCCGGAAGTCGGCCCACCAGCTGCGCGCGTCGGCGCGCGTCCAGTCGCGCGCGCGCGGGATGGCCTCGAGGGCCTCGACGAGCTGCGAGGCGGACGCGAAGCGGGCGGCGGGATCCTTGGCGAGACAGCGCAAGATGAGGTCGTCGAGCGCGGGCGGCACGGGGGCCGGGGCGACCTCGGAGGGGCGGCGCGGCGCGGCGGTCACGTGCTGGATGCAGAGCTCGACGGCGGTCTTGCCCTCGAAGACGCGGCGGCCGGTGAGCAGGAAGTAGCCGACACAGCCGAGGGCGTAGATGTCGACGGCGGGGCCGATGCGCGCCGGATCGGTCACGGCCTCGGGCGCGACGTAGGCGGGCGTGCCGAGGATGATCTGCGACGACGCCCCGGGGTCGCGCGTGATCTCCTTGACCAGGCCGAAGTCGACGACCTTCGCGACGTCGGCCACGCCGCCGCGCTCGCACAGGATGATGTTCGCGGGCTTGATGTCGCGGTGGATGATGCCGGCGTCGTGCGCCTCCTGGAGCGCGCCGCACACCTGCACGAGGATGTCGATCACCCGCGACGACGGCTGCGCGCCGTGCAGCCGCACGAGGTTCTCGAGATCGACCCCGGCCAGGTACTCCATCGCGTAATAGAGGACGCCGTCGGGGCTGCGGCCATAGTCGAACACGGCGACGGTGTTGGGGTGCGTCAGCTGGCTCATGTGCTGCACCTCGCGCTCGAACCGATCGAGGTTCTCGGCGCCGACCTTGTCGGGCAGGAGCAGCTTCACCGCGGTGGGGCGGCGGAGCAGGGCGTGCCGCGCGCGGTACACGGCCCCGTTGCCGCCCTCGCCGATCTTGCGATCGAGCGTGTACTGGCCGAGCTGCATGGCCTCGCTGACCTGCCGGCGCAGGCCATAGATGATGCGCGACCCGGTGGTCGCGAGCACGATCGCCACGGCGCCGAACACGACGCAGCCAAGGACGAACGCGGGGCCGGGGAGCTCCTGCTCCGAGGTGGCGCCGAGCCAGATCGCGGCGGCGAGCATCGGGACCCACGTGCACGTCGAGGTGATCGCGGTGCGCCGCCCGCTGCTGGGCACCACGAGCGCGCGCGTGAACACGGTGAACGAGCCGTAGACGAGCGCGGCATACGCGGCGGGCCGCAGATCCTCGGACAGCGCGGCGCTGAGCCCGAACGAGATGCCGATGAACACGGCGTAGACGAGATCGATGCGGTACAGCGCGGCGACCGAGAGCGTCCGCCGCACGAGGAGGATGCGCCAGATGAGCGCCATCACGCCGAGCTCGGCGCTCGCGCCGCCGAAGATCAGATCGTTGTGGCGCGGCGCGATCGGATACGCGGCGTACATGACGAACAGGAACGCCATCAGCGTCGCGATGGCGGTGAACATCAGCTTCGTGAACAAAGTCAGGCGCGCCTGCAGGTACGCGCGCGATTCTTCATCGTGGGAGCCGGTACCCCAGGGCGCCGGACGCGCGGACGCCACCCGCCGGAGCCTGGCAACGTCCACCATTTGTCGGAAACGTACTCGACTTGAGCGGCAAAGACGCAACCGCCCGAGGTAACGTCGGGATTTACCAGGTGGCAGTGATCGGCGATCACGAGGATCTCACGGCATGGCAGTGGTCGGATCACGCGACCGGAGTGCACAACCATGGTGTGCACCGGTTCGCTGTCCTGGCCGTGATCGCGATCGCCGCGACGCTCGCGAGTCCTCGCGGAGCAGCGGCGCAGTCGCGCCCGCCGACGGGTGCACCGGCGCAGCCGCCGATCGGGCCCGCGCCCGCGCCCGCGCCCTTCGGGCCAGCACCGGCGCCCGCGCCAGCTCCGGCGCCGATCGGGCCGGCGCCCGCGCCGACGCCAGCACCGCCACCGGCTCCCGCGCCGGCTCCGGCTCCCGCGCCGGCTCCGGCGAGCGGCCCCGCTGCGCCCGCTGCGCCGCCCGCTGCGCCGGCTGATCCCTACGCCGATCCCGCGCCGGCTGCGCCCGCCGCGCCGGCTGCGCCGGCGACGCCCGCCGACGATCCCTACGCCGACCCCACGCCGGCGGCGCCGCCGCCGGGACCGCCGGAGCCGCCGGACGACGGTACGCGGGCGATCCGCCGGCAGAACCTGTCCCTGGCCCGCGTCTTCCGCGGCCCGTTCTCGACGTCGCGCCTGTTCTCGATGCCGACGGCGGACGTGATCGGCGCGTACATGCTGACGCTCTCGGGCGACGCGAGCCTGGTCCAGGACGCGGGCGTCCTCAGCTCGGCCGGCGTGCTCTCGATCGGCTTCGGCGACATCGCGCAGCTCGAGTACCGCCACACCTCCGCGATCAGCGTCACCGGCGTCAACGCGCCGCTGCCGGCCGCGGGCGTGCAGATCAAGGTCCCGCTCCCCGAGCGCAAGAACCTGCCGGTGTTCGGCCTCGCGTTCCGGCTCGGCGTGCCGCGCACCGAGAAGCTCGGGGACACCGTGATCGAGGAGGCGGTCACCGACCTCTACCTCGTCGGGCGGCTGCGGTTCTCGTTCGCGCCGTGGCTGACCCTGCACGGCGGCGCCCGGATCTCGAGCGCGAAGATCGAGCTGTTCGGCGACCGCGAGGGCACCGAGAACACGCTCGCCGAGCGGCGGCTCACCCTGCCGACGGGCGGCTACGAGATCGCGATGAACAAGTACGCCAAGATCGTCGGCGAGGTGGCGCTCGCGCCGCGGTTCTCGTTCGTGCCGGGCCCCGACACGCAGCCGGCGATCGGCTACGGCGTGCTGGGGCGGCTGGGGCTGCGGTGGTCCGTCACGCCGGCGCTGATCATCGACGGCAGCATCAATTATCAGACCGAGTTCGGGCGGGTCGCGGACGTCGCGACGCTCGATGCGATCGTGCAATGGGACATCCGGCTGGGCGCCGAGGTGTTCCTGCCCTGGGGCGCGCTGGCCTGCCGCGCCGTCGGGGTGTTCTGCGACTAGCGGGCCGCGCGAGGAAAGAAGAGGAAGTCATGTCACGTGCCAGCGGAATCCTCATCTCGACGGTGATGCTCACCGGCGCGATCGCGCGGGCCCAGCCGGCCCCCGACGTACCGATCGCGCCCCCGCCGACGCCGCCCGGGGGCCAACCCGCGGCCGGAGATCCCGGGGCGCCACCGACGACGCCCCCGGGGCCGGACGGCCAGCCGCAGCAGCCGCCCGACTTCGGCGATCCGTACGCGCCGGTCAAGCCGGTGGCGGAGGCGCCGAAGCGGCAGCTCCCGCCGATCTTCATGCCAGAGGTCCTGACGACGCCGACGGGCTGGCTCCTGCCGGCGGGCGTCATCTACTCGAAGACGGCGCTCGACACGGGCGGCGGCGTCTCGTCCGACACGCGCGTCGGCCTCGGCGACGTGGCGGAGTTCGGCCTCGCCAGCACCGACGCGGTGCGCGAGCGCGACGGCGACGACGACGCGCGCGCGACGCGGATCCAGCCGTACATCACGGCGTCGTTCCGGCTCGGCATCGCGGAGAACCGGCTGTTCTTGGGCCAGCCGGGGTTCACGCTCGGCTTCCGCAAGTCGTTCGAGCGCAACCACGACAACTTCCGCACGCGGATCGCGGAGCTGACCCTGGTCGCGAGCAAGCACTTCGGGCCGAACGTCGCGGTCCACCTCGGCGGCGCGTTCTGGGACGCCTCGCTCGAGGGCGATCTCGACGACGACGACGTCTCCGCGCGGCGCGAGATCACGCTCCACGGCCAGAACGACGTGACGCAGCAGCTCCGCGCGTTCGGCGGCATCGAGCTGCGGCCGCTGCCGAAGTCCCAGATCCTCGTCGACCTCGGCTGGTCGCCGGAGTTCTGCTACCAGTGCACCGCGGGCGGGAGCGCGCCGGACGTGAACAAGATCCGGCTGCGCCCGACCCTGTCGTGGGGCGTGCGCTACGAGGTCGCGGACTGGATGCGCCTCGAGTCGGGCGTCCGCGTCCCGGACATCGGCGAGGCGAACCTCCTCGACGCGCAGATCTTCGGCCAGGTCACGTTCACGTCGCGCGCGCTCCAGCGCGCGATCGAGGGCCTCCGCTAACCGGGGCGGCTCCGCCGGCTACCGTTCCTCTCGACCGCGCTTCAATCGCACCTACCGCCATGCGCCACGCACCTACGCTGCTCGCCAAGATCGCGCTCCTCGCGGGGCTCTGCGCGGGGCGGGTCGCGTCCGCCGATGACCCGGTGGAGGCGCGCCTGCTCACCGCGCCGACGGCGTGGCTGCCCCCGGCGGGCGCGGTGACGGCGAGCGTGGCGTTCGAGCCGTCGGTCGAGGCCCGCGACGACGGCGCCCTGATCGTCGGCTACGGCCTGGGCGGCCTCGCGGCGCTCGAGCTGTCGGTCGACACCGAGGTCCGCACGTGCACGAGCTGCGACCGGCCGGCGAACGCGCGGTGGTTCCCGCGCGCGTCGTTCCGGATGGGCACGCCCCAGGACACGGGGTTCCGCGGGATGCCGGCGCTCGCGCTCGGCGTGAAGAACACGTTCGCGACGCCGGGCTTCGGCGTGTTCGACGAGCCGCGCGTCACCGAGGCGTACCTCGTGGCGAGCCGCGATCTGACGGTGGTCCGCCTGCACGCGGGCGTGATGGCGATCGCGGCCGCGTTCGGCGACTTCGAGCTAGAGCCAGTGCTCCGCCCGATCGCGGGCCTCGAGCTCCGGCCGCCGACCTGGCCGCGCAGCTCGTTCCTCGCCGACATCGGGTGGTCCACGCGGCTCGAGGCAGAGGCCGAGCCGAGCGAGCGGCGCGGCCCGCGGCCCGAGCTGATGATCGGCGGCGGCGCGCGCTTCCAGTTCTTCACCTGGGCCTCGATCGAGCTGGGCGTCCGGTTTCCCCAGGAGGAGGGGCTCGCGGGCGGCAAGATCCTGGTCCGCCTGAACGGCGTCTGGGAGCTGGCGACACCCCAGAAGCGGCGGCTCAAGCTGCGGTAGCCGCGGCGGGCGCGGCCACGGCGGCGTCACGTCGAGATCACGCGGCCGCGTTCGGGGCTTGAGCGGCGCGGCGCGGCCATCTATCGTCGAGGCGTGCACGGTGGCATCGAGTGGCTGGTGGACGGCCATGGCTGTTCGCCGGCGCGGCTGCGCGATCGGTCGGCCGTCTTCGGCCTGCTCGATCGGATCGTCGCGGAGATGTCGCTCCGCGTCGTGTCGGTCGCGTGGCACGTGTTCCCGG
>DATMCI010000243.1:0-39067 GCA_035558535.1 Kofleriaceae bacterium | reverse complement strand
AGGGCATTGACGAGCCATGGATGGCCTTGCGAGAGGTCGAATACGCGAGCGATGGCATCGGGCTCGAAGCGCTGGCCGGTAGCGGCCGTGTGCTGGGCGAGCAGCTCCTCGACATCGACGCGCGTGAACGTGGGCAAGGTGAGCGCGTCGGCGGTGATGTTGAACGGCGAGGTCGTGCCGAGCCAGGACACGGCCGTGCGATCCTGTTCGGTAAGGGCGTAGTCGCGCACCTGCCGCATCCCCACGAGCGCGACGCTGTGTGGGAACGGGCGCTTCGATCGCGCGATGTATCCGGCGAGGAGCTGTGTGAGGAAGCTGACCATGGTCTTGCCGACGAGCCCGTCCGCCTCGTCGAACAGGACCACGAGCGGCAGCGGACAGCGTTCGGCGAGATCGCTGAGGTAGAGCTCGAGTACCGCGGCAGGAGTGGCGAGGTAGCTCGCACGCTCCGCGGGGATGGCCACCTCGGGCAGGTCCGTCTGGACCGCTCTGTCGAGACAGCGCAGGATGGCATCGAACGCCACCGCAGGATCGGGCTCCTCGCGCGCGATCTGGAGATCGACCCAGAGGGCCGCGGCCGTCCCGATCTCGCGATAGTGAGAGACGATCCAGTACAGGCTCGTGGTCTTGCCGGTCTGGCGGCCCGCCGTGAGCGTGAAGTACTTGCCCTCGTCGATCAGCTCGAGCGCGCGCCCGAGCCGGCGCCCGGGCGACACTATGTAGTGCTCGCCGGGGAGGCACGGCCCGGCGATGTTGAACGAAGGGTGCATGGCGGCGAGGACATCTTGCCTCACGCGCGTGCGGGCGGCATCGGTCCGGTGCTCGAATCTCCCGCTCGCGGCGGCGAAGCGTCGCCCGCGCGCGCCCGCTGTCACGCCGTGCGCGTGACGCCGGACAGGCTGACCGAGTAGTCGTGCCGCGCGCCACTCCGCACGAAGTCCTGGATCACCCGCGCGAGCGTCGCGCCGACGAGGCCGATCATCGGCAGGTGCTCGCCGCCCTCGCAGGTCGGCTGCCCCGGCGTGTCCTCGCGATCCGGCGCGAAGCGCTCGTCCCAGCGCACGAGGCCGAACGTGCCGTCCGCGGCGAGCGCGCCGTGGACGAGCGGGATCCCGAGCGCGCGCGCCGCCTCGGAGAGCGCGAGCCGGCTGTCGGCGTTGTCGAAGCAGTCGACCGCCAGCTCGCAGCCGGCGAGCAGCTGCGCCGCGTTGTTCGCGGCGAGACGCACGCCGAGCGCCTCGCTCCTGGCGCCGTAGAAGTTCGCGAGCTGGAGCCGCACGGCCTCCGCCTTGTTCTTGCCGACCGACTGCTTGACGAACCACTGCGCCGCCAGGTTCTTCGACTCGACGCGATCGAAGTCGACGAGCCGCAGCTCGGCCGCGAGGTTGCGGCAGAGCGAGACGGCCGTCGAGCCGAGCGCGCCGACACCGCACACGACGATCCGCATGGCTAGCCTCCAGCGCCGAAGGGGACCTTCGGCCGCAAGTAGATCCGCGGCTCGCCGCGCGGCGAGCGCAGGCGATCCACGACGTAGCCGCGGAACGCGTCGTCGGTGAGGGCGGGCGCGTGGAGGCCGCGCACCGAGCCCGAGCGCACCACCTCGCACGCGATGCGGCGGATGTCCGCGTCGCTCGCGTTGTAGTCGAGCCCGAGCTCGTAGTCGGCCGACTGGCCCTGGTACGTGATGTTCAGGATCATCGTCTCATCTCCTTGTGAAAGTCCCGGGTCATCCCCGAGGCGAGCCGCAAGAGGCGCGCCCACCACGGCTCGGGATCCATTCGAAACGTCGCGCCGGCGACGCGCGCGATCGTGGCGCGCGCCGCGACGACCGTGTAACGCACGGGGCGGCCGAGCGCGCTGTCGATCGCCTCCATCGTGGACTCGTCCTCGTCGGAGAACGCCTCCGGTCCGCACGGGTGCGAGTGCGCGATCTCGGCGAGCTCCGCGCGGAGCCGCCAGATCGCCTCCCAGCGGCCGCGCGAGTCCGGCAGCGCCACGGCGCTCGCAGACGCGTCCGCCCACAGGACGCCGCCGTCGCGATCGATGAGGAAGCAGACCTCTCGCAGCATGGATTCACTACCGTCTCCGGTCCTCCCCGTCGTGCCGGGTGATGTTGAGGCTGTGCGTGCGGACCGCCTCGCGCACCACCGACGGGAGGCTGTCGAGGGTGATCATGCGATCCGCGCCCGCGAGGCAGAGGCCCGCGTCGAGCACCTGCAAGGTGCCCGCCGCCACGATCGAGACGAGGCGCACGTCGTCGACGACGAGCCGGATCTCGAGCTGATCGCCCGAGAGCCGGCGCGCCGACAGCATCCGCGCCCCCGCCCCCTCGAGCGCCGCGTCCGCGCGCTCGACGGGCCCGCCGCTGCGCCGGCGCGCGTACGCCTCGGTGGCCGCCGCGCGGAGCTCGACGTCGCGCAGCGCCCGCGCCTCGGCCATGCGCCCCTGGTGCGCGAGCAGCTCGATCTCGCGCGCCTGCCGCGCCGCCTGCTGGACGCGCTCGCGCGCGGCCTCCTCGGCGGCCCGCCGCGCGGCGACGAGCCGATCGAGCACCGCGCGCGCCGCGTCCCGGCCGCCCTCGCCGATCGCGACGGCGTGGGGCGCAAGCTCGCGCAGCGAGACGGGCACGCCGCGCTCGCGCGCGACCGCCACCGCGAGCGCGAGCGAGAACGCCGCGCGCAGCGACGGCACGACGCCCGAGAGCCCGGCGATCGAGCGCCCCTCCTCGAGGGCGGACCGGGCCGAGACCTCGGCGTCGTCCTCGAAGTCGGTCGAGCCCAGGAGCAGCTCGCCCGAGTGCCAGCGCCGCGCCGTCACGCGCGCGAGCGGCGGCGGCTCGTCCTCCGGTGGGAGCGCGATCCGTCCCAGCTCGCGGCCGCTCGCGACGACCCAGCCGTCCGTCCAGTGGCCGCGCACGGCCGGCAGCGCGTCGAGCAGGGCGGGCGACGCGCGGTCCCGCGGGATCGCGCGCCGGCCGTCGACCTCGAAGCGCCACCAGCCGGGCTCGCAGGAGGGAGCCGCGAGCCGCAGCCGCCGATCCGCCGCGTCGACGCGCGTGCCGCCGAAGTACGGCAGCACGAGCGACGTCTTGTGCGAAAGGAACGCCTTGTAGTTCACGGTACCCTCCCGGGGGCTTAGATCTCCAGCAGCTTCGTTGCCATCACCTTCTCGACGAGCCCCGACGTGGGCACTCCCACCGCGGCGCTGATCGGCGCCTCGAGCAACGCGCGCAGGACGCGCGTCACGTGGTACGGGTCATCGAACTGCTCGACCGTCACCTCGCTGTACGGCACGCGCAGCGCCTTCGCGCAGTCCCGCACCGTCGAGCCCCGGTGCGCCGCCTTCGACACCGACACGAGCAGCGCGATCGCGTCCACCCGGTAGCCGAGCGTGCGGAACGTGCCCGCGAGCTCGGTGCCGGCCTCGCCGCCCTCGTCGCCCACCACGATCAGGATCAGCTTCGCCGCAGCCGGCACGCGCAGCCCCTCGCGGTGGAGCGCCAGGACGCCCGCCCCGTGGATCGTGCCGCCGTCCGCGCGCAGCGGCTTCAGCATGTGCCCGACCGCGACGCGCGACGCCGCCTTCGGCCGCAGGACCTGGCCCATCGTGTCGAACGCCGCGACGTGGAGCTTCTCGAGCGGGAAGCCGCCGAGGATCTTCTCGAGCGCCTCCTTGGACTTCTCGATCGCGCCCTGCATCGAGCCCGACTTGTCGATGAGGAACATGACGCGCAGGTCGACCTCGGCGCTCGCCGCGGCGACGGCCTGCTTCGCAGCATGATCCGCCGACGCCTCGAGCTTCTCCTTGATGCCCTGGTCACGCACGTTCTTCGCGATGTTGATGCCCCGCTGATCCGTCGCCGCGGCGATCGCCTTCTCCCACCGGCCCCGGATCTCCGGCACCGCCAAAAGGCCCAGCTCCTCGAGCGTCGGCGTCAGCTGGCGCAGGTCGCGATCCGACAAGGTCGGCAGGAGCGCGACCATGATCGCCGGCGTGAGGCCGATGTCCGCGGGCAGCCGGCCGACGGCGTCCTTGTAGCGGAGGCGCTGCGTGACGATCGTCTCGCAGATCTCCGCCTCGGACAGCCCGTCGAACCGCTCCGCCTTGACGAGCGCGAGGTCGTCGCCCAGGCCGATCTGGCGCCGGCCGTCGTCCGCCTGCGACTGCTTCCAGCCGAGGATCGCGAAGAACGCGGGCGAGGCCGGCTTGTAGCCGATCTTGCGCGCGAGGTTCTTGATCGTCTGCTTGTAGCCGGCGCGGACGAGGCCCGACAGCATCGGCGCGTTCGCCTCGCGCGCCGCGAGCCACTTGGCGGCGGCCCGCGGCCAGCGGCCGAGCGGCGCGCGCTTGGCGGCCGGATCGCCGAAGCCCGCCTCGCGGTTCAGCGCGGCGATCTCCGGCGTCTCGAGCAGCTCGGCGATGCGCAGCACCGCCTTCGGCGTCAGCATGCGGGTCGACTTGCGGCGGTACCAGAGCACCATCGCCTCGCCGATCCGGCGGTAGTCGTCGTCGTAGAACGCGACCGTGCCGTCGTCGTCGTGGACCGGCTCGCCCCAGCGGGCCTGCACCAGCATGAGCGCCGCGCACGCGACCTTGAGGTCGCGCCAGTCGGTCTCGATCAGCGCGTAGCTCGCGAGGTGCGCCATGAGATCGGGGTTGAGCTTCCAGATCTCGAGCAGCCGCTTGTAGAGCGTCACCGCGGCCGGGACAAACAGGCCCGGGGCCACGACGAGGCCACGCTCCGGCTTGCGGGTGCCCTTGGGCTGGCTGCGTGCCGCCCGCCACGTGCCGCCCACGTTCACGCCCGGGCGGTTGTGCCAGAGGTGCGCCGAGCCGCCGAGGATGACCTCGAGCAAGCGCTCGGCCGGCCCCATCTGCGACTCCGGCAGCGGCGGGCGCGCCGCTGCCCCTGCTGCTGCTACTGCCACTGCTGCTGCTGCGGTCGACATGACACTCTCCCGTGCGGGCCTGTGCCGCGCGAGGCCCCATGCCTCGAGCGCGGGAATGGCCGGCACTTATAAAGTTCACCGAGCCGGTCCGGAGAAGCCGCAAGCGAGGACCGTGCGAGGTGGTAAATGTTTCGCGTCCGAGTGAGCGAGCCGCGTTCCTTGTTTGGAAGGCAACTGTCCTGGTCTAGCTAGACGACAGCCGCGCAGCGTGCGGCCGGCGGGATTCGCACCCGCGTTCGTTGCTTGAAGGTTTGCGTGTAGGGCTCGGTCGATGGAACGCGAAGAAAAGCTCGCGCCCGAGTGAGGTAGCCACGAATTCCCGTAACAAGGGACTGTCTTTACTTAGACGACGTTGGCGATGACGCCACCGGCAGGATTCGCACCTGCATTGGTCGTTGCGTGTAGGGCTACTTCAGCGGGGCGCGATAAAAAGGACTGCGTGCCCGAGTGCACAGAGCGCAAGGGTTGGAAAGCGGGAATTGAACCCGCCTCTTCTGATTAAGAGTCAGATGCCCCACCTTGGAGCATTTCCTGTGCGTGTTGGCTCGGCGCGAAGGAGCACGCAGAAACGAAGGCGCGCGCCCGCCGAGGCGGGGCGCAGAGGGAAAGGACCGCACGTCCGAGTGCGCAGAGCGCGAGTGTTGGATGCGGGAATTGAACCCGCACCTTCTGGTCTCGAGCCAGACGCTCCACCGTGGAGCTGATCCAGTGCGTGTTGGCTCGGCGCGAAGGGACGTGCAGAGATGTACAGAGACGAGCAGAGACGAAGGCCAAATCGCCGAAACGAAGAAAGCCGCCGGGGTGCCGGCGGCTTCTCGACGAGAGAAGGGGACGCCGCGGCTCCGCTAAGGGAGCTCGTTCTCCTGATGGGGCTTCTGAATCGACGACGTCGTGAGCATGAAAAGCACTATAGGCGACTCGATCGCCAAATCAAGATCAATTTTGCGAGCGCGGCGCAACTGCCGCGCAACCGCGGCGCGACTGCGGCTAAGCCGCGGTGCAACCGCGGATTACTCCTCCGCTTCGTCGCCCTTGGCGCGCTTCTCGACGCCCACGGCCCGCGCCAGCTCGCGGTGGACCCGCGCGACGCGCTCCACCTGCCCCTTCGCCGGGAACCGCTCGTAGAAGCCCTCGCCGCGGAAGCTCTTGGCGAGCTCGCCCCACGGCGCGAGCCGCTTCGCCCACCGCTTCACGCGCTCCTCCTTCGGCTCGGCGTCCTCCCGCGCGAGGTCCGCGCACACGCGCAGCATCGCCTTGAGCGTCACCGGCCGCGTCACCTGGAAGCCCGCGTGGCCCCACGCCTCCCCCCACGCCTTCTCGGCGGCGCGCAGGAAGTCGCGCACGATCTCGTAGTACCGGTCCGCCTCGCGCGGGTGGTTCTGCTTCTTGGCGATCTTCTTCCAGTCCGCGGCCGCCCAGCGGTGGATCTCGTTGAACAGCTCGGCCTGCAGGATCCACTTCTCCTGCTTGCTGCGCCCGCCGAGCCGGTTGATCTTGTAGCGGAGCGGGCTGTCGCCGTCGCGGTAGAGGTGATCGACGACGCGCGCGGCGAACTTCTTGTCGGGCGCCGCCCACGACACCTTCTCGTAGAGATCGACCAGGTGGCTCTTGTTGATGCGCGTCGGCGTCGAGTTGATGATGACGAACATCTCCGTCGCGAAGTCCTCGCTCTTGCCGTCGAAGATCACGCACGGGACGTGGATCGAGCGCGCGTCCTCGGGGTGCTGGCGCTGGAAGAAGTGCAGCGCCGCGAGCCGGTGCTGGCCGTCGATGATGAGGTACTTGCCCTCCGGCTCCTGGAGGTTGCCGACGTTCGTGAACGGCTTCACCGGATCGAAGGTGAGCCGCTCCTCGGTGAACAGGAGCACCGTGCCCGGGATCGGCGGCTGGCTGACCGCCGTCTCGTAGAAGTTTTTGATCGCCGTCACCTTCGCCTTGCCCAGCGCGCGCTGGAACGCGGCGTCCGTCGACTCGATCTTCGCGATGAACTGGGCCACCTCGTCGCCTTCCGCAACCTCCTCTCCGGGGAGGCTCGGCTCTCCCTCGGCATAGAAACGATGGATGAAGCGCACCTTGTCGAGCAGGTCCTCGGTCGGGTACGCGCAGAAATAGAAGACGCTGTCTTTCTGCCGGATCTGGGTCGCGAGCACGGGTCATCCTACCGAGCCGGCGTGACATTAGGCAGCCCCTCGCCTCCGCCCGGACCGCCGGACCCTTCCGGCCCCCTCTCCGGCTCTCCAGCGCAGGCCTACCCGAAGCTGATCTTGAGGCCCAGCCCCTTGAGCTCGAGCAGCGCCTCCGCGTTGCCGCGGGCATCATCCACCGGGTCGTGGGTATGCGCCGTCTTGCGCAGGTGCTTGAACGTGGCGAAGGCGTCCTTAACGAGACCTTTGTACAGGGAGCCCAGGTTCTGGGAGCTGTGGCCGAACGGGTTTCCGCCCGTGAAGTGGTGGAAGTACCAGCACACGAACATCCAGTCGAACCCGTTGTTGTCCGAGATGAAGATCGGCCGCTTGAGCGCCCGGACCCAGGCGCCGAACCGCTCCATCACCGGGCCGGGCTCCTCGTAGGTCAGGGTCTCCTCGCGGCTCACCTTCGAGACCGCCAGGGCCTCCGGGACGAAGCGCTCGGAGATCGGCCGGAGCCGCCCGGAGAACACGCGATCGAGCCCCGGCTCGACAACGATCGCGCCGAAGCTGATCATCGAGTAGTCGCCGGGGATCGGGCCGTCCGCCTCGATGTCGACCATCACGTACGTCATGGGCGCAGGGGATGGTACCCCGGGGGCGCCGGCTCAGAGCAGCGTGAGCGCCGCGACCAGGCCGGGGATCGCGACCGCGGAGAGGATGAGCAGGTACGCGACGCACGGGCGCCACGCGACGAGGGCGATGCTCGCGAAGCCGTCGCCCTGGTCGTCGTGGCGCCGCACCACGATCCCGTCCGGGCCGGGGATCAGCGCGCCCGCGCTGCGGAACGGGTGGTCCGCGGGCGGCACGACCAGCCCGCCGACGACAACGCGGTCGCCGCGACGGAGCACCGCGACCGACTCGCCGGCGTGGAGGACCGTCGAGACCGGCGGCAGCTGCGCCGCGAGCTCTGCCCCGGCCGGGATCGGGACCCGCCCGGCGGGCGTGGCGACCTCGAACGCGTCCACCAGCGCGCGCGGGCCGGCCAGCCAGCCCTCGAGCTCGAGGCACGCGACGAGGTTGCTCTCGCCATCGCGATCCTCGGGCGCCTCGGGGATCACGCCGGTGACCGCCGCGCCATCGAGCGACAGGCGGCGGCGCGCCGACCGATCGCGCAAGACGAGGCTCCCGACGAGCCCGACCAGCGCGGCCGCGGCGAGGAACGCGCTCGCAGCCAGGAAGTGCACGAGGTTCAGGTAGACGAGGTAGCCGCGCTCGGTGTCGCCCAGGCGCGCGACGACGGCGACCGTGAACCCGAGGAGCAGCGCGGTGCTCCAGAGCCCCCGCAGGCGCAGCGCCAGCGCCGGCCAGCGCAGCGCCAGCGCCGCGAACGCCGTCGCGGCCAGGAGCGGGGGCGCGAGCGCGAGGCCGAGCAGGCGCGGCACGGAGCCGAGCAAGAGATCGCGCTCGGCCTCCCAGTCCCACGTGATGCCGGCGTGGCGCGACCACCACCAGCTCACGAGCGGCAGCCACAGCCCGAGCAGCAAGAGATCGACGAGCGAGATCACGACGGCCGCCCGCATCCACGTCCCGCGCCCACGCCCGCGCGGGGCAGCGGCGAGCACGCAGAGCGTGAGCGCCGCGGCCGTAACGACCACCACCGCGAGGATCGGAACGTCACGGACCAGCGGGGCCACCTGGCGGAGGCGCGTGAGCCGCGGCGAGATCAGCTCCCAGGCCCCCCACGCGACCAGCATCCCGGCGAGCAAGATGATCGGCAGGAACGCGGCGAGCCGCACCGCCTGCCCTCCCCGCTCGCCGGTCGCGAGCACCGCCGCGATCGCGGCCGCGCTCACCAGCGCGAGGCCGTACTGGAACCAGAACGCGTTGAACGTCGACTCGACCCCGTCCATGCGCCAGATCGCCCGCGACGCCACCACGGCGACGGCGATCGCCAGGATCGCGGCGCAGCCGATCACCCACTTCGTCCAGGGCGCGACCGTGCCCGCCGGTGGGCGCGACAGATCGAGCAGGTCCACCTCGCGTATCTCACGGCGCATACCCGGAAAGACAAGCAGGCCACCCGTGCGGTTGCAACGATCAATATCGGGCGCGCCCGGCGGTGCGCGGGCTCACCAGGGAGCGGGCTTGTAATCCTTGAGGAACAGGCCCCAGAGGTGGCGGCCGGTGCTGATGCCGTCGAACAGCGGATCGACGATGCGCGCGGCGCCATCGACGATGTCGAGCGGCGGGTGGAAGTCGTGGACCGCGACCTTCATGGCGGCGAGCGCGGCGGGATCCTCGTCGGTGACCCAGCCGGTGTCGACGCTGTTCATGTGGATGCCGTCGCGCACGTAGTCGACGGCCGAGGTGCGCGTCATCATGTTGAGCGCCGCCTTGGCCATGTTCGTGTGCGGGTGCTTGTCGGTCTTCCAGCGGCGGTAGAACTGGCCCTCCATCGCCGAGACGTTGACGACGTGGGCGTCGTTCGTCGGCACCGCGGCGAGCAGCGGCCGGAGGCGCGCGTTCAGGACGAACGGCGCGACCGCGTTCACGAGGTGGACCTCGAGCAGCTCCGCCGTCGGGACCTCGGCGAGCGTCATCCGCCAGCTGTTGAAGTCGCGCAGATCAACCTGCTGCAGATCCTGATCGAGGCGGCCCTGCGGGTAGAGGTGGCCGCCGCGCTCGCGATCCTCGGCGAGCAGCGGGACCTGCGACAGGACGGCCGAGCGCCACAGGCCCGTCGCGCGGATCTGCTCGCCGGCCGCGCGCGCGAGGCTTTCGCCCGCGTCGCCGCCGCCCGCCGCGCCGGCCACCGCGCCAGCCAGTTCGCCGCGCAGCGCGCGGTTGCGCTCGAGGAACGCGCGCTCGAGGGCCGGCGCCGGCTCGTCCTCGCGCGCCACGACGTGGTCGTACCAGCCGCCCGGGCGGCGCACCGTCTGGCAGGCGTTGTTGATGAGCCCGTCGAGCCGCGGCAGCGTCGCGACGAGGTGCGCGCACAGGGCCTCGACGCTCGGCGTGTGGCGCAGATCGATCCCGTAGACGTGGAGCCGGTGCGTCCACTCCGCGGCGTCCGGCTCGGCCGCGAACCGGCGCGCCGCGTCGCGCGGGAACCGCGTCGCGGCGATCACCTCGGCGCCCGCGCGCAGGAGCTTCACCGCGGCCTGGAAGCCGATCTTGACGCGCGCGCCCGTGACGAGCACGACGCGCCCACGCAGGTCCGCCGTGGCGTGGCGCTTCTGCCAGTTGAGCTCCGCGCACGGCGGGCACAGCTGATCGTAGAAGTGGTGGATCTCGTGGAAGTCGGCCTTGCAGACGTAGCAGTGCTGCGCGACGTCGAGCGTCGCGCGGGGCGGCGGCTCGTCGCGGCGCGCCTCGGCCTCGGCCCACGCGTCGGGCTCGCCCTCGTCGTCGCGCAGCGGCGCCTCGAGCGACATCGCCGGCAGCGGCAGCGGCGTGCGGAACACCGGCTCGCGGCGCAGCGCGCGGATGCCGCTCTGCTCGAGGACGGCGCGCTCGGCGTCCCGGCGGGCCTGGCGGCGCCCGCGCAGGAGCGCCTTGTTCATCGCCTTGCGGGTGTAGCGGTCCGGCCGCGACAGGTGGCCGGCGGCGGTGGCGAGCCGGATCCGCAGCGCATCATCGATGCCGGCGACGGTCGACGGATCCGCCGCGAGCGACTCGAGCAGCTCGATCACCTCCCGGAGCTTGGCTTCGTCCACGGCGGCGTATACCACGGCGGCGTATATGCCGGCGTATGGCGGCGTATATTGCCCGCGACATGATCATCGCCAAGCGACTCAAGGGCAAAGCCATCGCCACGTGGCTCGGGCCCACGGGCGACGCCGCGCGCCGCGCCGTCCAGCGCGTCCGTGACCGGATCACGAGCGCCGCGCCGCGCCTCGAGCTCTACTTCGACATCGCCGATCCGTGGAGCTACCTCACCGCGCAGGCCGTGTCGCGGCTCGCCGCCGCGTACACCGTCGACCTCGCGCTCCACGTCGTGACGCCGCCCGCGTCCGACGTCGATCCGGCCCCCGGCCTGCGCGCGGTGCACGCGGTGCGCGACGCGCTGCAGCTCGCCGCGTACTGGGACGTCGAGTTCACCGGCAAGCGCGAGGCCGATCCCGGCATGGTGCGCGACATCGGCACCGCGCTCATCCGCGCCCGGCCCGCCGCCGAGCAGCTCCGCGCCGCGCTCGAGCTGACCGGCGCGATGTGGGCCGGCGATCGCAAGCGGCTCGAGGCGCTGCTCGGGACGTGGGGCACCGAGTCGCACGGCTCGGTCGCGCCGATCCTCAACTCCGCGTACGCAGAGCTCCGCAAGGCCGGCCACTACCAGGGCGCGATGATGAGCTACGGCGGCGACTGGTACTGGGGCATCGATCGCTTGCCCTACCTCGAGGCAGCGCTCGCGCGCGACCTGGGCCGCGAGGTCGCCGGCGTCGTCCGGCCGCGCCCCGAGGCGGAGCGCGGGCCGCAGCGCCTGTCGGACAAGCCGCTCGCGTGCGAGCTGTGGTTCTCGTTCCGCTCGCCGTACTCGTACCTCGCGCTCGAGCAGATCGAGGCCGTGCTCGCCCCGTACCAGATCCCGCTCGTCCTGCGGCCCATCGCGCCGATGGTCGTGCGCGGCCTGCCCGTGCCGCAGGTCAAGCGGCTCTACATCGTGCGCGACGCCAAGCGCGAGGCCGACCGGCTCGGCATCCCGTTCGGCGAGCTGTGTGATCCGCTCGGCGGAGGCGTCGACAACTGCCTCGCGATCGCGCACTGGGCCGCCAAGCGCGGGCCCGCCGACGCGCTCGCGTTCGCGCGCTCGGCCATGCGCGGCATCTGGTCCGAGGCGCGCGACGTCTCGGAGTACGTCGACCTGCGCGCGGTCGTCGAGCGCGCCGGGCTGCCGTGGGACGGAGCCCGCGTCGCGCTCGACGATCCCGAGGCGCTCCGGGCGGCGCAGGCAAACGCGACCGACCTCGCGGTGATCAGCCTGTGGGGCGTGCCGTCGCTCCGCGTCGGCGACTTCGTCGCCTGGGGGCAGGACCGGCTGCCGCTGCTCGCCGACCGGCTGCGCCGGCACGCGCTCGCGGCGAGCGCCCCGGCCCCGGTGCCCGGCCCGGGCTAGCCGGCTCGTGTGCGCCGCGCCGCTCGACCCTCGGCGGCGTAGTAGTAAGCTCCGGGAGCCATGCTGAGCGAGCGCCCGCACGCAGAGGTCGTGGAGCTACCCGGCGCGGGGCTGCCCGCGGACCGCGGGCTCTCGAGCCTGGGGCTCCTGATGCAGCTCGCCGGCGGCGCGTTCGCGGCCGGCGCCTGCGTGATCGCGGTCGTCGCCATCCTCGCGCTGCGCGAGCAGCGCGGCGAGCCGCCCGGCTCCGTCGGGTGGATCCTCGCGGTCGCCGGGCTGTGCGCCGCGCGCTCCTGGGCCCACCGCGCCGCCGGCACGCAGCTGCTCTACGGCGGGCGCTGGAACGCCGACGGCACGCCAGCGAGCCCGCTCGGCGGCGTGCGCCGGTACATCGCGATCGCGCTCGGCCAGACCGCCCTGCTCGCGCTCCTCGGCCGCGCCGCGCTCGGGCTGCCCGTCGCCGACGTCCTGGCGTGGTGCGCCGGGCTCGCGCTGTGGCCGCTCGCGCTCGCGGCGCTCCTCGCGAGCGGCGCGCTGGCGCGCTTCGAGGCCGAGCTCCCGCACGGCGAGGACAAGGGCTTCGAGGCCGCGTCGATCCTGATGACGGTGCTCGGCGCCACCGGCCTCTTCGCGGCCGGCGCGATCCTCCTCGCGAATCTCGAGACCGGCCTCGGGGAGCTCGCGCGCGGCCCCGGCAGCATCGTCATCGGCGCGCTCGGGCTGCTCCTGCTCCGCTCGTGGCTCCACGTCCGCGCCGGGCTCGTCGGGCTGCGCGAGACATCGATCGATCGCTCCGTCGAGCTCGCGGGCCGCTACGCCGAGCTCGGCGTCGTCAGCTCGCTGTGGTTCGGCGGCGTGCTCCTGCTCGCCGCGATCGCGAACGGCATGGACGTGTGGGGGATGATGCTCGTCGCCGCGCTGTGCTGGCTGATGATGCTGTGGCCGCTGATCGTCCGGCGGTTCTTCAGCGATCGCCAGCTCGCCGATCTGCTCGCCGGGGCCCGGGCCGCGCACCACCACCACCGCCGCGCGCCGGACGCCGGCCTCGCCGGGCTCGGCTGGCTGCTCGCCGGCCACGCCGCGCTGACCGCGTCGTTCCTCGTGCCGCAGCTCTTCGCCGGCTCGATCGCCGCCTCGCCGATCGCCGAGGACGCGCGGTGGCTCGCGGCGCTCGCCGCCGGCATCGGCGACGGCTCGCCGTGGTGGAGCGCGCTCGTGATCGCGCTCGGGGCGTGGGCCGGCGTCGCGCTCCTCCGCATGAGCCCGCACCACCGGCTGCTCGCGGTCGTCTATGGCGCCGTCGCGGCGATCGTGACCCTCGCCGAGATGTGGCCGATCCTCGCGCGCGCGATGCAGCTCTCGGTGCTCGGCAGCCGCGGCGCGGAGCTCGTGCTGCCTGTCGCGCTCACCGCGCTCCGGCTCGCGATCCCAGCGGCGGCCGTGCTGCTCGCGACGCGCGCGATCGCGCCCGCGGCGCGCGCGCGGTACCGGCGCGGGAGGCCGGCGTGACCGCCCCGCGCCGTCTACAACTCGCGCTCCTCGCGCTCGCTACGCTCGCGCTCACGCTCGCGATCGCGTGCCAGGACAACGTGGTCACGCCGCTCCCGCCCGGGATCGAACCGTTCGAGGACGGCGACGTCCCCGGCACCCTCCCGGCGCCCACCGGCGAAGCGCTCCAGACGTCCACCTCCAGCGACGGCGTGATCCGCGCGTACGGCCGCGGCCTCGTGCTCGCGCCGCCGAGCGTCGTGTGGCGCCTGGCGAAGATGCCCGAAGCGATGATCGCGCGCTGCAACACCGATCAGCAGATCGTCACGCCCGACAACGATCCGGCGCACGAGCTGAGCTTCCTCGTTCACTACGTCGTCAACGAGTTCCTCATCATCGAGTGGGATGATCAATGGCGCGGCGACGTCCAGGCCGGCACCGCCGACGCTCCCGAGCTCGCCCTGATCAAGCACCAGAAGGTTGAGGGCAGCAGCTTCATCTACGTCTCCGAAGGGACCGTCGAGCTCCGCGCCACCGAGGATCCCGCCGTGACCGAGCTGTGGTTCGTCGAGCACCTGGACGCGATCAGCGGCAGCACCGACCAGGTGGTCGGCGGCATGCGCGACAACTATGCCGCGCTCGTGGAGCTGGCCCACGATCGACCGATCCCAGCGTGCCGGTAGGCGCCTGGCACGTCGGCGCATCAATCGGCCACCCCTCGGTCAAAACTGCTGCGGCTACGCATTCGCACGTCATCGGCGCGCCGCCCTGTTACCATCCAACCGTGAGCTCAGGGCCGACGGAATCGTTCGGGCCATACCTCGTGTACGAGCAGCTCGGATCAGGCGGCATGGCCCGCGTCGATCGCGCCGAGCTCGCCGGCATCGAGGGATTCCACCGCCCCGTCGCGCTCAAGCGCATGCTGCAGCACGTCGCGTCCGACGACGAGATGGTCAAGGCGTTCGTGCGCGAGGCCCGGCTCGCGAGCTACCTCCGCCACGTCAACGTCGCCCAGACGTACGAGTTCGGCCAGGTCGAGGAGATCTACTTCATCGCCATGGAGCTCGTCACCGGGCCCACGCTGCGCCACGTCCTCAAGCACTGCGCCCAGACGACCGGGCCCATGCCCGTGCCGATCGCGCTCAACATCCTCAACCAGCTCTGCGACGCGCTCGACTACGCGCACAACCTGTGCGACGAGACCGGCCAGCCGCTCGGCATCATCCACCGCGACGTCTCGCCGTCGAACCTCATCATCGACCACGCCGGCGTCGCGAAGCTGATCGACTTCGGCATCGCCAAGGCGTCCGCCGCCGGCATGCAGACGATGAGCGGCACGATCAAGGGCAAGTTCGGCTACATGGCGCCCGAGTACCTCCTCGGCAGCATCGACGCGCGGGTCGATCTGTTCGCCGTCGGCGTGATCGCGCACGAGCTCTTGACGAACCGGCCGCTGTTCTCGGTCACCGACGACATGGAGACCTTGCGGCGCGTGCGCAGCATGCCGCTCAAGCCGCCGTCGCAGGGCAACCCGCACGTGCCGCCGGAGATCGACGACATCGTGATGACCGCGCTCGCACGCGATCCCTCCCAGCGCTGGCAGCACGCGACCGCGCTCCGCACCGCGATGACCACCGTCACCAAGCGGCTCGGCCTCGAGTGCACGAACCAGCAGGTCATCGACTGGATCAAGTGGGCGTTCGAGCAGACCAAGCCGCACGGCATCGATCTCCCCGGCACCTCGGGCCCGATGGAGGACACCGATCTGTCCGATCCGAGCGTGGTGCAGGAGCCGCCGACGCGCTCGGAGCAGCGCCCCGCGTCGCTCGCGGCGGCCGCGTCCGCCGCGTCGCCCGCGTCCAGCCAGATGATCACGATCCAGCGCCGGCCCGCGCCCGAGCGGCTCGCCGCGCCGGCGGCCGCGCCGTCGACCGCGGCCGCCGTGGCCGTCCGCTACGATGGGCTCGCGCCGGCCCCGCGGACCACCGACGAGATCCGGACCGCGCTCATCCGGCCCGCCGGATCGCGGTCGGACTCGCAACCGCCGGAGGCCGGGCTGGCCCGCCCGCGCACGCAGAGCACGTCGGCGGCGCCGCCGGAGGACCCGGAGGACACAGAGGACGAGCTCGGCGGCCACAACGTGACCCTGCTCGACGGCGGGGCCGCGCTGCGCAGCCGCACCGCCGCGCAGAGCACCGCCCCGGCTCCGAGCAGCGCGCCGCCGCCCAGCGGGCCGAGCGTCCCGGTCGTGACCATCAACCGGAGCGCGCCGCCCCCGCCGCAGCCCATGCAGCGGCCGTCGTCTCCCACCTCGCCCGCGCCCCTGTTCCGCCCGCGCCCGCCGAGCCAGCCGCCGGTGCCCTCGAGCCAGCCGCCGATGCCCTCGAGCCAGCCGCCGATGCCCTCGCTCCAGCCGCCGATGCCCTCGCTCCGGCCGCCGCTCGGCGCCGCGCCCATGGAGCGCCCAGGCGCCCCCGCCTACGGCGCGCCGCAGCTCGCCGCCCCCGCCGAGGGAGACCCACCGCGCCGCAGCAGCGTCGTATGGGTCGTGGTATTGGTGCTGCTCGCCGCGGGGATCGCCGCCGCGGCCGTGTACCTCGTCCTGCCGCACCTCACGTGACCACGAAACGCCGGATCGCGCTGATCTCCACTGGGGGAACGATCGAGAAGACCTACGACGAGCTGTCGGGGGTCCTCGCGAACCAGATCTCCGTGCTCGACGTGATGCTCGCCTCGCTCGAGCTGCGCGGCGTCGAGATCCAGCGCATCCAGCTCATGAACAAGGACAGCCTCGACATGACGCCCGACGATCACACGCTGATCGCCGAGACCGCGATCCGGATGGCCCGCGCCGCCGGCGGCGTCGGGGGCGTGGTGGTCGTCCACGGGACCGATCGGCTGTCGGTCTCGGGCGAGCGCGTCGTCGAGCTCGCCGGCACGCCGGCCACGCCGATCGTGTTCACCGGCGCGATCCGGCCGTACGAGCTGCGCTCGACGGACGCGCTGCAGAACCTCACCGAGGCGCTCCTCGCGGTGCAGCTCGTCCCGCCCGGCGTGTACCTCGCGATGCACAACCAGGTGCTGCAGTTCCCCGGCGTCCGCAAGGACCGCGAGCGCGGCACGTTCGTGAAGGATCCGGCGCCGCCATGACCACGGGCGCGTCCGATCCCGCGCCCGCGCCCGCTCCCGCGCCCGACCTCACACCGCTCATGCCGGCGCTGCTCGACGCGCTCGGCTTCGCCGGCATCGGCGTGCTCGTGATCGCCGATCGGGGCGCCGGCTTCGAGCGCTGGTACGCGAACGAGGCCGTGGCCGCGATCCTCGGCTACGAGCTCGCCGAGCTCCTCGCGATCACGCCGCTCGAGATGATCGCTCCCGAGCAGCGCGCGCTCGCGCTGCAGCTCTCCGCGAGCTCCCGCTTGGGCCAGCCAGTCCCGCCCACGCTCGAGATCACGGTGCTGCACCGGGACGGCGGCCGCGTCCCGGTGGAGCTCGCGATGGGCCCCCAGCGCATCCCCGGCGGCATCGTGTTCGTGCTGGTCATGCGCGAGCTCGGCGCCCGCTCGCAGCTCTCGCTGCTCGAGGCGGACCGGATCGGGCTCGTCGGCGCGCTGAGCGCCGGGTTCGCGCACGAGATCAACAACCCGCTCACGTCCGTGCTCCTGAACCTCCGCTCGCTGCGCAAGCAGCTCGGCAGGAGCCTGCCGCCCGAGGCGCAGCTGCCGGCGCTGCGCTGCCTCGACGACGTCACCGCCGGCTCCGAGCGCATCGCGAGCAACGTCCGCGCGCTGCAGACGCTCGCGACGCGCAGCGAGACCAAGCCGCTCGATCTCACCGCGCTCGTCTCCGCCGCGCTGCGCCTCGCCACGCCCACGCTCGACGCGCGCGCGCACGTGATCCGCCAGCTGTTCCCCGTGCCGCCCGTGATCGGCGAGGAGTCGCGGATCGGCCAGGCCGTGCTCGCGATGCTCCTGTTCTCGAGCTCCGGCTTCGAGGCCGAGTCCACGAGCACCGCCAACCGGATCATCGTCGCCGTCGAGGAGCGCGCCGGCTCCGTCGTCGTCGAGGTCTCCGACAACGGCCGCGACCTGCCCGCCGAGGAGGCGCGCCACGCGTTCGACCCGTTCTTCCGCTCCCAGAGCCGCGGCGCCGGCGTCGGCCTCGGCCTCGGCGTCGCCCGCGCGGTCGCCGTCGCGCTCGGCGGCCAGGTCACGCTCGGGCCGCGCCCCGGCGGCGGCGCCGTGATCACGATGCGACTGCCCATCGCGGGATAAGCGTTTCCTGGTACGATTCGCCCGTGAACGGCGGGCCGGTCGAAGTATTCGGGCGTTATCGGGTCTACGAGCAGCTCGGAGCAGGCGGGATGGCGCGCGTCGACCGCGCCGAGCTCGTCGACGGCACGGGGCCGCCCCGGCCCGTCGCGCTCAAGCGCATGCTGCCGCACGTCGCGGCGAGCGAGGAGATGGTCCAGGCGTTCGTGCGCGAGGCCCGGCTCATGAGCTACCTCCGCCACGTCAACATCGCCCAGACGTACGAGTACGGGCAGGTCGAGGACATCCACTTCATCGCCATGGAGCTCGTCACGGGCCCCACGCTGCGCGCCGTCCTCAAGCACTGCGCCCAGACCACCGGGCCCATGCCCGTCCCGTTCGCGCTCAACATCCTCAACCAGCTCTGCGACGCGCTCGACTACGCGCACAATTTACGCGACGAGCACGGCAAGCCGCTCGGCATCATCCACCGCGACGTCTCGCCGTCGAACCTCATCATCGACCACGCCGGCGCCGCGAAGCTGATCGACTTCGGCATCGCCAAGTCCCAGGCCGGCGCGCAGACGGTGGCTGGCGTCATCAAGGGCAAGTTCGGCTACATGGCGCCCGAGTACCTCGCCGGCAGCATCGACGCGCGGGCCGATCTGTTCGCCGTCGGCGTGATCGCGCACGAGCTCTTGACGAACCGGCCGCTGTTCACCGTCGCCGACGACATGGAGACGATGCGGCGCATGCGCACGATGACGGTCCAGCCGCCGTCGCAGCGCAACCCGAACGTGCCGCCGGACATCGACGGCATCGTGATGACCGCGCTCGAGCGCGATCCCGCGCAGCGCTGGCAGCACGCGACCGCGCTCCGCACCGCGATGACCACGCTCACCAAGCGGCTCGGGGCCGTCTGCTCGAACCGCCAGGTCATCGAGTGGATCGCGTGGGCGTTCGAGCAGAGCGGCAGACCGTCCGCCGCCGTCGAGGAGCCGAGCATGGCCCCGATCGAGCTGTCCTACTCGAATCTAGAGATCGAGTCGCCGACGCACGCGGAGCCCGCCGCCGCGCGGGCGGTCGCGGCCGCGCGCGCGGCCCCCGAGCCGCGCCCGCGGTCCCCCTCGTCGATCGAGCAGACGCTGCGCATGAGCGGCAGCGGCGCGCCCAGCCTGCCCGGCGCGTGGCCCAGCGGCACGCCGCCGCGCACGTCGTCGGCGCAGGACGCCACCTTCTTGTCCGGCGACTCGTTCACGATCCCGGACGCGACGGAGGTGCGCCCCCCCAGCGATTCGATCACGCACTCGATCACGCTCTCGGACGCGCTCTCGGAGCCAACGGCCGCGCGCGCCCCCGGTGACGCGGTCTCCGTCGGCGGCGAGCACGGCTCGACGCTGCTCGGCCCCGGGGCCGCGGTGCACGCCCGCGCCGCCGCGCGGCTGAGCCGCCCGAACCTGTCGCTCGACGGCGGCTCGCCGTCCCGATCGCCCTCCGTGCCGCCGAGCAGCGAAGGCCCGCCGCCTCGATCGCCCTCCACGCCGCAGATCCCGCTGCCGCAGGCGGCCGTCTCGCTCCCGCCCGTCCGCCCGGCGCAGAGCCCGCCGGATCACGACCTCGCGGAGCCGCTCCCTCCGCCGCCGCTCCGCGAGCCAGCGCCGGGCGCGGCGGCCCCTCACCTGAGCGCGCTGTTCAACGCCAAGCCTGCGCGCCGCAGCCGGACGCTCACGATCCTGATCGTGGTGCTCCTGGCCGCCGGGCTCGCCGCCATCGGCGTGTACCTCGTCCTGCACCTCCCCGCGTGAGGGGTTAGCCGCGCATCACCAAGAAGATCGCGTGCGCCGTCGCCACCGGGGCGGCGCGATCCGCCTGCCACGACTCCATGCGGACGTTCGTGACGCGGCGGCCCTGGCGCGTGACGATGCCGCGGGCGTGGGTGTCGACCGGCGCGCCCGAGCGCAGGTAGTCGACCGTGAGCGTGATCGTCTTCGGCAAGACGATCGTCTCGGCGCGCCACAAGAGCTCGAAGATCGCCGCGCACTCGAGGAGCGCGCCGAGCGTGCCGCCGTGGAGCGCGGGGAGCGCCGGGTTGCCGACCAGGTGATCGCCATACCGCATCGTCGTGATCAGCTCGCCGTCGCGCTCGCCCACCGTGAGGCCGAGGAACCGCGCGTAGGGGACCACGTCGACGAACGCCTGGTGATCGCCCGCGCGCCGCGCCGCCTCGAGGCGCGCGATCAAGGACGGCGCCGCCGGCGGTTCGCCCGCGCGCGGATCCACCGCGTCCGTCACGGGCGCGCCCCTCCCCCTCCCGGCTTGGTCGAGACCATGAACGTGCCGACCGAGTGCGCGATCGGATCCTCCGGGTCGTCGTGGTAGGCGACCGCGCGCGTGAACGCCACGTTGCGCGTCCGCTTGTAGCAGGTCGCGCGCGCCAGCACGGCGCGGCCCGCCTCGGCCGGCCGCAGGTAGTCGATGCGCAGATCCAGCGTGGCGATCGGGACCAGCTCGGTGAGCACGGCGAACACCGCGCACCCCGAGGTGCCGTCGAGCAGCGCCGTGATCGCGCCGCCGTGGAGCACACCGCTGTCCGGGTTCCCGACGAGCTTGGGATCGTAGGGCAGCCGGAATCGGACCGCCTCGCGCGTCGCCTCGACGATCTCGATGCCCAGCGCGCGGTTGTGCGGGACGTTCGCGCAGAACATCTGCACGAGGCGCAGGCGGAGCCGCTCGCGCTCGGCGTCGTCCGTCATGGCGCCCAGCTAGCCACGGGTTGGGCCCCGCGCACAACCGCCCCGGCCGGTTCGCGGGGGCGGGGCGGCGGGAATGAACCGCCACCGCGGCCGGTTCCCGCATGCTAAAGGAAAATCGCTCATGTCCAAGCTCGCCTCGTGCGCTCCATCTGCGCTGTCCGCGCTGTCCGCGCTGTCTGCGCTGTCCGCGTGCCTCCTCGCCGCCGCGTGTACCAAGCACGAATCCCGCCTCGACAAGGTCCCGCCGCCCACGACGCTCGTCGAGGCGCCCGGCGTCGCCACCGGCGGCGCACCGGGCGACACCTCCGTCGAGGCGCGCCTCGCGCGCGTCGAGCGCCGCCTCGACAAGGTCATCTCGATCCTGTCGCAGGCGCTGCCGCCCGATGGCCCCGATCCGGGCGTGACCTACTCGGTGCCCGTCTCGCCGAGCGATCCCGTCGAGGGGCCCGCCGACGCCAAGGTCACCGTCGTCGAGGTCTTCGAGTTCATGTGCCCGTACTGCTACATGGTGACCCCGAACGTCGAGAAGATGCTCGCGACGTACCCCAAGGACGTGCGCGTCGTGAGCAAGTACATGGTGATCCACGGCCAGCCCGCCGCGCAGGCCGCACAGATCGCGTGCGCGGCCAACAAGCAGGGCAAGTACGCGCCGGTGAAGGCCGCGCTGTGGGAGACCCTGTTCAAGATGGAGAACAACCGCCCGGCGATGAAGACCGAGAACGCGAACCTCGACGCGATGAAGAAGGCCGCGCTCGCCGCTGGCGCCGACGCCGCCCGGCTCGACGCCGACATGGAGGGCTGCAGCTCGTGGCTCGCGGAGAGCACCCAGGGGCTGCGCCCGCTCGGCGTGAACTCGACGCCGTCGTTCTTCGTCAACGGCCGGTTCATCCAGGCCATGGAGTTCGCGCAGTTCGACGCGCTGATCAAAGAAGAGCTCGCGAAGGCCGACAAGGCGATCGCCGACGGCGTGCCGCAGGGCGAGTACTATCAGCGCCAGATCGTGGCCAAGGGCGAGAAGAAGGCCAAGGGCCGGTTCGAGGACTGATCGCGTGGCTCGCGCGGCGCTCCCCACCTGGTACTTCGCGCTCGTGGTCGTGCGCCGCGGGCATCGCTTCCTCCTGACGCAGGAGCGCAAGTACGGCTCGACGTGGTCGATCCCCGGCGGCCGCGTCGAGCCCGGCGAGACGCTCGCGGCCGCCGCCGTCCGCGAGGTCTTCGAGGAGACCGGCGTGCCGATCCGGCTCGACGGCATCCTGCGCGTCGAGCACTCGCCCGCTCTCTCCAGCGGGCACGACACGCGCGTGCGCGTGCTGTTCACCGGGACGCCGCTCGACGACACGCCGCCCAAGACCACCGCCGACGACGAGTCGCTCGGCGCGGCGTACCTGACGCTCGACGAGATCCGCGCGCTGCCCTTGCGCGGGGCCGAGCTCGGCGCGCTGCTCGAGAGCGTCGCCGCCGGCCGCCAGGTGTTCCCGCTCGAGCTGCTCGGCCACGAGCTGTCGGTGTGATCGGCCAGCTCGGCTGGGACGATGCCTGGGAGGCCGCCGCGCGCGCGGCCATCGCGGCCGATTCGGCCGCCGCGCGCGCGGCCGTCGCGGGCGAGTCCAGCGACGCCGCGGCCGATTCCAGCGACGCCGCCGCGCTCCTGCCCGTGCGGATCGCCGCCGAGCACCGCGGCGCGTACCACGCGCTCGACCGCGAGGGCGGCACCGCCTGGGTCGAGCTCCGCGGCCGGACGTTCCACCGCGCCGGTGACAAGCGCGAGCTGCCCACCGTCGGGGACTGGGTCCTCGCCCAGCACTGGCCCCAGGCCGTCCGCGGCGCTGGTGCCGCCGTCGTGCGCGTGCTCTTGCCGCGGCGCAGCTTCCTCGTGCGCCGCGCCGCCGGCATCGCCACGGCCCCCCAGCCGCTCGCCGCGAACGTCGACGTCGGCATCGTGATGACGTCGGCCAACTCGGACCTCTCGCCGCGGCGCCTCGAGCGCTACGTCAGCCTGCTCCGCGATGGCGGGATCGAGCCCGTGATCGCCATCTCCAAGCTCGATCTGGCGCCGGATCCGGCGCCGCTGCTCGAAGCCGCGCGCGCCGTGGCCGGCCGCGTCGTCGGCGTCTCGATCCAGGGCGGCGCCGGGCTCGCCGGGCTCGCCGAGCTGCGCGCGCTCGGGGGCCCCGGCAAGACGGCCGTCCTGCTCGGCAGCTCCGGCGTCGGCAAGTCGTCGCTGCTCAACGCGCTCGTCGGGACCTCGCAGGAGACCCGCGAGATCCGCGCCGACGAGCGCGGCCGCCACACCACGACGCGGCGCGAGCTGTTCCTCGCCCCCGACGGCGGCATGTGGATCGACACGCCCGGCATGCGCGAGCTCGCGCAGTGGATCGACAGCGGCGGCGGCAGCGGCAGCGGCGGCGGCAGCGGCAGCGGCGGCGGCGGCGGCGGCAGCGGCGGCGATGCCGATGACGAGGCCGCCTTCGACGACATCGCTGCTCTCTCCGCCAGCTGCCGCTTCCGCGACTGCCGCCACCAGGGCGAGCCCGGCTGCGCCGTCCAGGGCGCCATCCCCGCCGACCGGCTCGCCGGCTTCCACAAGCTCGCCGACGAGCGCCGCGCCAGCAGCGCCAAGCAGGAGGCCGCCCGCCGCCTCGCCGAGACGCGGCGGGCGAAGGGCCGAAAGCCGCGGCTCAAGCCAGACGACCAAGGCTAGGCATCGGCCGAGGCCGGCCGACATCGCAGTGATCAGGATGTACGTCCACGCCCCGAAGGTATGGACCGTAATCGCGGTCGCCCCGGGGAGCATGCCAAGGACGCCGCACAGCGTGACTGCGAGGCCGCGTACGCGCGTGTTCATCGCGGCCCCCTTGTGGCCCGCATCGCCACGAATGCGAGGATCAGGCCGAACGCGGCGAGGGTTCGGGCGTCTGAGCGGCTCAGCACCATAACGATCGCGTCGGCCACGCGTGCATCGCTCTGCTTGCTGTGCGCGAGTTGAGCCATCAGCTCGCGCTCGTGTGCGGTCCGCGTCCGCTCTTTGCGCGTCTTCATTCCGCACGCTCCTCGTCGCGGAGCGCAACGCAGGCCCGCCGTGCGGCGCGACTCCATCGCCCGCGGCCGCACTCAATGTGGATCGTTCTCGACGGAGATGTTCAGAATTTTGGTCCATCGCGGACCGATCTCGCAGAACCCGCTTCTCTTGTCAGAGCGGACGGCCCTCGAACCTCACGTCCTTCGTCGGACGGATACGCAACGCAGGCCCTCCGTGCGGCGCGACTCCACCGCCCGCGGCCCCACTCAATGGGGAATCGTTCTCAACGGAGATGTTCAGAATTTTGGTCCATCGCGAACCGATCTCGCAGAACCCGCTTCTCTTGTCAGAGCGGACGGCCCTCGAACCTCATGTCCTTCGCCGGACGGATACGAGCCGCTCGCAAGCGCGAGTTGCGACACGGGGGCGTGGCGCGGGCGTCGAGCGCGAACGGGGATGGCTAGCGCGACGCTCGATGATGAAACCGTCCTTGGCCCAGTAACGTTCGGCCCTGGACGGGGAACTATCCATCGATGAGTATCATCACCGTCGCCGCTTGCTGAGGAAACCGCGCTTTTTGTGTAAGGGCAAAAGTTTTCCAATGTTCAGCACGGATCGGTCCAACTGCGGCCGGTCGCTGTCTTAGATGTTGGGCCATTGCGATAAGTGCATCACGAATTACCAAATCTGGCACTTGGACCATCTCACCAAATGACGAAACAAGAACATCCATGGCGGCAACCGAATCAGTTAGCAGATGAAAGACCTGACCAGAGTCATACATTTCCGGTGCTACTGTCGAAGTGGGATCGGATGCGTACTCGGTTACGAGCGCCTTCATTGCTCGTTGCCGAACACCTGTATAGGATCGCATGATTTGGATCGATTGGCTTCTGTCCCTGAATGACGCTTGTCTATTGAGTGCCACCAGCTCTAAAGCCTCAATGACCTCGGCAGAGGCAGGGACTCTGCGCATAAGTGCACTCTCTATGGTGTTCATCATCGCTGTCCGTTCTGATGCAATGGCTGATGAGAGCCCTGCGAGTATTGCATCAATTCTGAACTGCGATGCGCTTCCTGAAGCGGCTGCTGAATTTGGTGGTATAGCCCCCTTCGCGAGTTCCGCCTCTCGGAGGGATGAGTTTCTCTGATGGCGAGCCTGAGCTTCAAATGCGTCACGCTGCTGTTTCAACGCTTCTTGCTGCTGCTCGATCGCTTGTTGTTGTAGAGCGAGCTGCGCAACTTGTGTATCCGCTTTATCATCTAACTTGGTGAGCGGAGGTACTGGCCAGCGCGTTCGAAGCACTGCAAAGAGAAATCTGGCTGCCGCTTCCGCGGCATATGGCTTCCAAGCGTCTCGTTCGGCTGTGCCAACCCTCGTCCCAGGCATGTCCGAGATTGCTCGAATCATCGCGAAACCGACTTGCCGCCCCATTGCCTGCGCGGCCTCGATCGCAATAGCGGCACCAGCTCCTTCCATCTCGACAGCAAGAAGCTTCGGCCACGCCCGAAGAACGGCTGCGAAGAATGAGTCATCGACATCATCTACAACCTTATTCCCCGACGCGACGTCACCAAGTCGAGCCCCAACACGCTGTTTTGCCCGTGGTGGAACAGCCTTTATGCCGATCCACCAGTTACTTCCTGCAGCGATGAATGCGCTCGCTGCATTCATGATACCCTGATCAGCTCGATGACTAAAGTTGGGCCTCGGTTGAAAGCCACCACTGACCTTGCCGTATTCATAGCCGTAAATCGACTTGGAGATAACAACGTCTCCATGCTCTTGGCCATCTGCTGCCAAACCGCCGGCGATACCGACAAGCACAACATATCGCGGATTAAATCGTTCAATTGTAGCTCGAGTGACAATAGCGCCAACTTGGTTTGTAGGCTCACCAGCCAGTGCGACCACTACAGTATAATTAAGATTACCAGCGCCAACCGTCCCCATTTCCCATGAGTAAATATTCGGGGAGGCAGCAGAACCACGCACGTGCTGATGTATATCGAGGCATGCAACCACTGCCTGATACTCCTCAGGCAAGACGGTTATTACCGCCAAGTCAACTCGAGCGCACTGGTCGATGACAGGCGATTGAGAGGCAACTGGCAGAGGCGTAGATCTGTTGGATTCCGAACTTTGTGGGATAGAGTGCCGAAATGCAGGCTCGCTCGACTGCGAAGCTGGCGGCAAGACCGCTAACTCTCGGCCAACAACTAAAACACGATGACAGTTTCCGCTTTGTTCTTCTCGAAACTCGAAAAGCGAGGTATTCTGAAGGGTCTTGATGTGCATCTCATTGTAGTCAACACGCCAACTCTTCACTCCGTATACACTATCAAGCCACCGATGAATGACCTCCACCTGGAGTTCAGACGAAGGCAGTATGCTGTCGTAAGGACGCAGCTTTTCAAAGAGCTTACGCCAACTCTCCGGCAGTTCAGCGGCAGCCTTCAGAGCTGCGTTGAGCATGATGACACCTGCTGCCCCGGCTCCGATAACCAGCACAACCCATTGCAGCCCGCCAGTAACTGTCGACAATCCGAAATGATTTTCTTGCTCCGCCGTAAAACCGAGATCACGAACTGCGTTTGCAAGCTCGCGCATCTCCGCTGGCATCTCTCGCATATCGAGGAGAGACTTCGGTTTAAAATATACACGCGCGACGAAATCGCGATCGCCGAGGTGTGACCAAGGTCGTTCGTCCAACTCGAAGAGCCTAAGGATGTGCTTTATGTCTGCATCGGTGATCACGGAGACCCCACGGAGAGAGCGTACGAGGGGAGCCTATCGAATGTAGATCCCTGGTATGACATTTAGCCAAACCCAACAAGTATAAATCCTTAGGTCCATCAGCGGCGGGAGCTGGCCCGGGCGGCTCCTGGGCAGGCGAGTTCGCACAGTTCGCGGCGTTTGCTCGCCGCGGCTGCTCCCGCCGCAGTCGTGCGCCGAGCCCATCGCTCGTGGTTGTCTTGAACCGCGGACCACGCGCGATCTGGAATCTGGCCGTAGCCCCGAGGCGTCGTGCTCGTTCGGGCCGCACGCCGAGAGCGTCTGTCGCCCATCGCATCGGCGGATCGTAGCTGGATCGCGGCGCGTCGGCGGCGATTGCTTCCAGACGTGCAACCAGCGACAGGCGTTTCTTGCCCTGCTTCGAATCATTCGGCGGAAATCGAACGAGGGCTCCTCGGACGATCCTCGCCTGGCTGACATCGGTCTGTGCCTTCACGACCGCTTCGAAGCGTCCACGCGTCGTGCCCTCGATCAGGTTGGGATCGATGTCGAGATCGCAATAGCGGGGGTAGTAGCTCAGGCCCCCGAGGTACTCGCCCTCGACCCCGATGTACTCGTGGACGATAAGAGCGAGTTCGTGGTTGCTCATGGGCATGACGGCCGATCGCGAGCATAGCGCAACGCCGGCGAGCGGAAGCAAGCGAGGCTCGGCCTCGCGTCCACTTCTTCGGCCAATGGGAGCGGTGGTTGCTGAGCTGGGTCCGCGCGGCCCCGGCGACGGGCCGTGCGGAGCGGTGGCGACGCGCACGGCCGCCGGAGTCGCAGCTTCGTGGTCGTGTCTCGCCGCAGCTCGGCGCCGCTCAAGCTCAAGCGGTTGGTGAGGCTGCCCGCCGGTTCGCGACGGCCGATGTCGGCCTGTCCCCGCGCTACGCATGCGGGGCGGGCTAACGGCTGCAGACGCTTCCGAAGTCTAATAAGTCGATCTTCGAGGGCGGCCTGGGGACCTTGGCGAGCAGACTCGCCAAGGTCCCCAGGCGGCGTAGCCTAACCTTTACCTGCCGTGTTGGGTGTATTCTCGGACCGTGCTCGTCAGCAAGGCGGCCCGCACGGCACTCGACGTGCTGGATCAGGAATGGCAAGGGCGCCGCCGCCTTGTGAAGCTGCGCCAGAATGCGGCTGACGCGATTGACAAGCTGTTCAAGGGAACCCAAGTGCCCGCAGGCGTCATCGATGACGTTCTCGTTGATCTCTGCAAACGATACCCGCCGCTTTCTAGGCAGGAGCGGAGAGTATCTGATCATGTAATGGCCTCCTCCTACCTGCGCCACATCTACATGAGGACGAGCCAGGCAACAAGGTGTTTTAATAAAATCGATGTTCTCGACTGGATATCACTAATCAGCATTGCTGTCCGTGCGTGCATCGCGAATGCTTGGAACGAAGCGCCGCGGATCCCTCTGGCTATCTGCGGCACATTCCTTGCTGCGGCTGCTTCGGTTTCGTCACCCGGCGATCGATGGCATGGTCTGTTCGCTCAGCTGAATGAACTTAGACGGGAAGAAGCATTGCGAGATATCGATTATGCACTGGCGTGGGCCGGATATGTGCCGGCCAGTAATGATATAGAAGATGGTCCAGCGACGGATGAGCTCCTTGCCAAGAATATTGGGGGCCGTCGCCAAACCGCTTCTCGCGAGACGTTCAACCGTAGACGGCAATCTGGACTGAGGACACTCGGTCTTAGCCTCTCGGTGTGGCGTGCCGCCTTGCAACAGGAGAGACAGCCTCTATCCAAGGAGGACTCTCATGAATAAGTGTTTGAAGGCAATCATCGAGCTGTCCACCACCCTTAGCCGCGCAGCCGATCAAGAGCGCCCACCTTCCGAGAGTGATGCGCGGAGACTTGCTAAGCAACTCGCGGATGAACACAAGCTCTTCGAGCCAGATCGTCAGATACTCTTCGTGGCGGCCGCGGAACTTACCGCACCGCTTGTCGAAAGCGACGAATCGAGACTCTCAGGTATCAAGCGAAAAGGGAGCTCGTCTTGGCAGCAGGGCTCAGATCCCGATATCGAGAAGCTTCCCCAGGATCCCGATTCTCAGAAACGACGCGAGGCGAAACACCTGGCGATCTCGACCATCCTACACGTACCACCCGAACGGGCACTCCTCACCGAGAACTTCGAGCACCTGCGCACATTGGTACTCGAGGAGATGGTAAGCAGCCAGCGCGTCACATCAGATTCAGATGATGAGCGTGAAGCCCGTTGCATCGCGCTCGTTGAGCTTGTGGTCGCTGCGCCACAGGCCAGCAAGCACCAGGAGTTCGCGTTTTCCGAGTTGCTCCCCCTGATCTTGCCGATCATCGACCACCATTCCCGACGCCCCTACCTGCCGAAGGACGAGTCGGATTGGGCCGCGATTGAAACGCTCAGCAGGGTGCGCAACAAAAATTTCCAAAGCCTCCGGCAGTTCCTCGAGACCCGTAGAACCCATCCGTCGCAACGCCTCACCAACTGGCTTCGCAGGATGTGTGGCTGGGCGATCTCGAAACGGCTCGGCACGCTCCTGAAGACGGGCTTGCTTGCCGGCGACGAGAACGCGGTCATGGCGGTCGAGGAGGAGGACTCGACGACGGGGATCCTCAACAGGTTAATCAATGCCGAAACAGACGCGGTTCACAACCTGTACGCCCAGGTCGAGCTCGGCCTGAGCGAGCTACAGCGACGGTCGCTCACGATCTACCTCGCGATGCGCGAAGGCACGTTGCCGGACGAGTTCCCCAAGCATGAACGCAAGCGCTATAAGTCGCTCGCCAGGAAACTTGGAGCCCGCGAGCGGACGAATGCTGCGTACGCCCAGATCTCCGCCACACTCAGCCTGCCGAATGCCCGCAATGCGGAGCGCCTCGTCATGAGCGCGAAGCAGCGGCTCAGGACCGCACTTGAGCTGCTCGCAAAACAAGAGGCCGCGATCAGCCAGGGCGAGCGCGCGCACGAAGGTCGGCTCGAGAGAGTTCCGGGCGACCGACGAGGTGAACGAACGTCTCGCCCAAAAAAGGGAAAATCATAGGCAGTGCTTCGAATGAACATTGCTCATCGTCGGGTTGTCTGCCGAACGCGAGCCTGCCGTCGCTTTCCTGATCTCCGTCGTCGGCGATGCGGTGTCGAGGTTCCGCCACATATGCTGATTAAGAGGGTGGCGAGGAGCAGGAGACAGCGGCGCCATAGCGCATCGAAAACCATAAATAGCGTCTGCATGATCCGCGTATCGCATGCCTCGCCTTAAGCCCGCGTCCGCCCCTAGTGATCACGTTGCGATGCGATCACACACGCCTGTGATCACAGTCGGGCGCACCTCATGGGGCCTCGCCGGGTCGCTTCGGTGCACCTTGTCCACGAGCAGTCAGCAAATTTCGGCCTCTTATGAGGCCGTTGCCTCACCGGCGGTTGTCCCCGGAGGACGAGCGGGGCTGCTGGTCCGACGGGCGCAGCGTGTCGCCACCAACCGAGCGGCTGCCTGGCCCGCCCGCGCCTCGGCTATGGCGCGCCGGGCGGGCGCTACGGGCGGGGGCGGGCGCGCGCCGAGGCGGAGCATCAGGTCGCGCGTGTTCATGCAGGTGCCGAGCACGTCGCGTCCGCGGCGGCTCGCTCGCCGTCCGCGGCGGCTCGCCGGCCAGCCGCGCCTGCTTGTCCTCGCGCAAGGCGTCTACTCGAGGCGCGGCGGCGGGCCGGCGTGCGAAGGGCCGACGACTTGTACCCGCACGGCACCCCGGTCGAGATCGGCCAACGCAAGGAGCCTGCCAGCCAACCACGATCGAAGGTCGGCGGAGGGGCAGTGGTGGTTGTATCAGGCTCCGAGTGTGGCCCGCGCTCGTAGCTATAGGAGTGCGCGAAGCGACCTCCGCCAACTTGATTTCGCCGAGAGTCGCGCGCGACAGGACCGCCAGCTTGATTTCGCCGAGTGTCGACTGCCTTGTTAGAGTCCGCCATGGCTCGCGCACCCGACATGATCCGTGGCCGGTTCATGTTCGCTGGCGAGGCCGCACAGGAGCTGGCCCGCCGGGTGGGCCTCGGCGCCGGTGAGTCGCTCGTGCTGCCGTTGCCGCCACACGTCGACGTGAACGGTAAGAGCCCGACGGCCGGCCAGCTCGTGCCCACCGAGCCGGGATCGATCGTGATCGCGCGGGGTGAGCTCGTGGTCGAGGGGCTGTGGGCCGACACCGCCACGAGCAGCTTCGCCGGCCCCGCGTTCACGCTCGTCTCGCCCGATCTCGATGCCCCAGAGCTTTGGATCCGGATGGGCGATCGCGACTACCCCGCGGGCGACGAGATCCACATCGGCCGCGCGAGCACGGTCGCCATCGCGCACCCCGACGTGTCGCGCCGCCACGCGCGCATCATGCGCGAGGGCGCCGGCCACGTCCTCGTCCACCTCGGCGAGCACGCGACGCTCGTGAACGGCGTGCCGGTCGACGACCGATGCAGCATCGGCGCTGGCGATCGCATCGAGATCGGCCCCGCGACGCTGCGCCTCGAGACCGCCCCGGTGGCGGGCGCCTGGCGCCGGCTCGCCGAGCGCTGCGCGAGCGGGCCGATCGTCTGCGACCTCCCCGCGCTCGGGCTGCGCGTATCGCTCGAGCTCCTCGCCTACGCCCAGCGCCTGGCGCGGCTGGCGATCGACGACACCGTACCCGGCGCGGCGCGCAGAGCGCTCGTTCGCCCCCGGAGCGAGTGACGATAGGCGGCGCTCGGCGCTACCGGCGATCGAGGTACTCGAGGTCCTCCGCGATCGTCGGCTCGCCCGGCGAGAGCAGCGCGGAGAGCTCGCGCGACATCCGCGCGAACTTGTCGCCCAGGACCGCCTTCGCGCGGGCCTCGAGATCCGCGTCGCCGAGCAGGCGGGCGAGGCGCAGGTCGTCGAGGCCGGGGCGCGACCGGTCGTTCTTCATGTACCCGGCGAGCTCGCCCCACTGCTTCGAGGCCCGGATCGACGCGGCGAGCGGCGAGCTCTCGGCGGTGAGCTTCGCCAGCGCGGACGCCGCCGAGCGCTCGCGGCGGAGCTTGGTCCACGCCGCCGCGTCGGCCTCGAGGCCCGCCTCGTCGATCAGGCTGGACGTGATGTAGCCCGTCAGGTCGAGCGCCGGCCACAGCCGCATCGCCTCCAGCGACTCCTCGCGCGCACGGGCGAGCATCGCGCGGTCCGCCTTCAGCAGCGCGACTGAGATCCGCACCGAGGCATCGAGCGCCAGCGCCACGGCACGCGACTTGCCGGCCGAGCGCCGCGCGAGGTTCTCGGTCAGGCGCCCGAGCTCGGACGTGAACGACTCGAGCTGCTTTCCATCCGACTCGCCGCTTTGGTACTTCTTGCGGGCGGCGACCGCCTCGCTGGTGTCGAGCTGCTTCGCGCGACGCGCACGCTCGAGGACGGCGCGGGCGGCGGCCTCGTCGCGGCGGAGCTCCGCGGCGGCGAAGCCCTCCCGGTACGGGGCCGTGTTGCTCGGCGCGAGCACCTCGTACTGGAGCAGGAGCTCGGCGGCGCGCTGGGCGCTGCGATCGGCAGCGAGCTCGGCCAGGATCGCCTCGCGCTCGGGGCCCTCGACCATCAGGCCCAGGATCCGCTCGGCGTCGCCGCCGTCGATCGGGACCGCACGGATGTCGAGCCGCTTGCCGAGCACGCGCACCTTGCTGTTCGAGTCGAGCCGCCCGAAGAGGTTCCCGACGATGATCGGGTTCTCCTGCTCGGCGCGGTACGCCTTCTCGAGCGCCTGCTCGGCATCCACGAGCGCAGTGACGTCGCTCGTGCAGTGGTACCGAAGGACGTGCGCGACCGCGGCGTTGTTGTAGCTCAGGTGCGCGCTGTCGAGGTGCATCCGGGCCACCTCCGCGAACTTGGAGCCGCACTCGGCCCGCTTGCCCTGCCGCAGCAGCCGCCGGCCCTCGAGATCGAGCAGCGCCGCGCGGACGTGCGGCTCGGACGTGTTCGCCTTGCGATACCAGCCCTCCGCCGCATCGTCGTCGATGCCGGTCTCGAGCAGGCCGAGGAACCCCGCCGCGTGCTGGGCGACGCGAGGCTCGCCCTGCTTGTTGTAGACGGACGTCGCGACCTCCCGGGCGCGCTCGACGCTCCCGAGATCGCGGTAGAGCGAGGCCACCCGGAGGCTGAGATGCGGCTCGTTCTTCGCGAGCACCGCGGCGAACGCCGCCTCGGACTCCTTGCTCTTGCCGAGCCGCGCGTAGATCTCGCCGAGGCCGAGCTGGAACTCCGGCTGGCCCTCCGCCTCGGTGCGGATCGCGAGGAACGCGCGCTCCGCCTCGAGGAGCATCGCGTCGCGCGCGGCCCCGGCCAGGCCCTGGGCGCGGCGCAGCTTGACCATGCCAGCCACGATCGAGATCTGGACGACGTCGGCGACGGCGAGGAGCGCCTCCTCGGCCCGCTTGACCGCCGGATCCTCCGCGATCTGTTTGTTGCCCCACTCGCGCACGAGCGCGTTGCGCGCCTCCTCGCCGGACTCGGCCTGGAGCTCCCGCTCGAGGTGGGGCGGGATGTTCCCGGTCCGGAGATCGCGCTGGACCTGCTCGACCGCGCGCGTGCGCGCCTGCTGGAGCGCGCCGCTCGCCGCGACGAACCGATCGAGCCGCCCGGAGAGGAGCCCGGTCAGGAGCGCGTCCGCCAGGTCGAGCTTGCCGAGCCGGCTCGAGAGCTGCGCGAGGAGCAGCCGGCCCTCGCGCACGATCAGGCCGTGCGGGCCGAGCTTGTCGAGCCGGGCGGCCGCGGCCTCGAGCTTGCCGGCGTCGATCTCGGCGCCCGCGAGCCGGAGCTGGACGTACTGGTCCCAAGGCCGCTTCGCCGCCATCGCCTCGAGCTGCGCCGGTGTGGCGCCCTCGGCCTCGGCCTCCGTGCGCCCGGCGAGCGCCTCCGCGCGCCTCGTGGTCGCGGCCTGGCGGAGCGGATCGCCCGCCGGCATCGCCCCGAGCCACCTGTCGAGCGCGCCGCCGGCCTCGACGAGCGTCGACGGTGACTCGACGAGGCGGGCCACGATGGGCCTGGCGCGCGCCATCGCGTCGGTGGACGGCTGCTCCATCAGCACCTCGAGCGCGTCGATCGGCTGCTCGGCCGCCTTCGCGTCGGCCACGACGAGCCGCGTCGCCGCGACCTGCGTCAGGAGCTGCCCCGAGCGCTTGGCGTCGGCGACGTCGGCGCCGAGCTTCAAGAGCGCGAGCCGCGCCTCCGCGGTCTCGGCGCCCCCGCCGAGCTCCTTCGCCCAGCCCTCGATCGCGTCCACGACCGCGTCGCGCGCGGCGCCGGCCTGGACCTCGCGCGGCATCAGCTTGTAGCGCTGGACCAGCCGATTCGCGTGATCGACGTGCTCGCGCTGGAACGGCTTCGGCGCCATCCCGGCGGTGAGCCGGATGATCTCGGCGCCGGCGCGGCGGGCGCGGTCGTGCCCCGCCAGCCCGAGATCTGGCCCGGCGAGCAGCGCGTCGAGCTCGCGGATGCTGGCCTCGGGCGCGCGCGAAGACACGGCCGCGATCGCGCGATCGAACCGCTTGCGCGCGAGCCGCTCGGGATCGGTAACGTAGCTCCTGATCGCGATCACCGCGATCACCGCGGCGATCCCGCCGATGAGGACGTAGCGCATCGCGCGCGCGAACGTCGACAGCTGCTCGCGCGCGAGCACGATCCAGCCCTCGCCGTCGGTCGCCACGCGGTACGCGGCGATCGGGAACAGCGGGATGAACAGCCCGGTGATGCACTGGGTGGTCGCGTAGGTGCCGTCGGGCCACTCGTCACGGCGGCCGGCGAACCCGAGGCCGAAGCCGTTGTAGCTCCACAGCGACGGCAGATCGCCGTTCAGCGGCCGCGGCGCCACGAGCTCGACGGCGGCGGACTTCGCGATCGGGTCCTTCGCGCCGTTCTCGCCCCGGGCGAGCTGCTTCCACAGCTTCCGCGCCTTGCGCTCCTTGCCGTGCGCGAACAGGTTCCGCCCGTGGACCAGCGCGCGGAACCGCTCCGGCTGCTCGCGGGCGGTCGCGAGCTCGGCCCGCTGATCGTCGTCGCGCGCATACTGCGTCGCCTCCTCGAGCCAGCCGCGCGCGGTCTCCAGATCGCCCGCGGCGATCGCGATCGCGGCGCAGCGCCCGTGGAGCATCGCGATCGCCTCGTCGGCCTCCTGCGAACGCTCGGCACCGGCGGCGAGCTCGCCGACCCGCGCGAGCCGGGGCCGGACCTCGTCGACCTGCGCCTGCGTGACCGCGCCCGCGGCCGGCTCGATCGCGAAGGCGGCCTCCGCTGCCGCCCGGATCGCCGCCGTCAGGGCGTCATCGGCTGCCGCCTCGTCCGTTCCCTCGTCACCCGCTGCTCCAGCTTCCGCTTCCTCGTCCGTCGCCATGGCCATCGCGTATCACGTTCCGCGTGATCGCATCGCCAGAATCGCCACGATCTCCGCCAAGCGCCTCGCCCGCCGCCAGCTCCCCATCGTGGGCGGCGGCGGCGGCCGCGGCGGCCACGGATGGCCGCGGATCGCTCGCGCGCACCCGCCCGCGAGCCTGCGCGCGCTCGGGTCCAGCGCGACACCCGTGGAGCGCACGTGATACGACGACTGCGTGCCGACCCGCGGTACCCAGCGATCGCCCACGAGCCTGCGCCTCCTCGTGTTCCTGGCGCGCAAGAGCCTGTTCTCGAGCCGGGTCACGCTGGTGCTCCTCGTGCTGTCGATCGCCGCGAGCGCGGGCTTCCAGATCGCGAACACGGCGAACCTGACCGCCTTCCAGGCCGAGCTGCTCGAGGAGAACCTGACGCGCGGGCCCGGCGATATTCGCGTCGAGCCGCGCGATGAGGCGCGGTTCTCGGACGGCGACGCGCTCGCCGCGCAGATCCGCGCGGTCCCCGGCGTGCGCGACGCGCAGCCGATCCTCATGTACCCGGGCGCCGTAGGCAAAGGTGGCAAGCGGTTCCTCGGCGCACCCATCTACGGGCTCTCGCAGATGCAGCTGCCGCCGTTTCACCTGCTCGAGGGGGCGTGGATCGCGCCCGGCGATCGCGAGGGGATCCTGCTCGGCACGCAGTACCAGAGGCGCCTCGCGGTCGGCGTCGGCGATCGGGTCGAGCTGCGCGTGATCTACGGCGCCGCGGGGACCGCGATCGACGACGACAACGTCGGCCGCTACACGATGACCGTGCGCGGCATCGTCGCGGGCTCGGCGGGCGCCTACCGGTTCGCGTTCGTCGATCGCGCGTTTCTGGCGAAGGAGGCCGGCGAGCCGCACGCCGCGTCGTCGATTCTCGTGCACCTGCACGATCACGAGGCGGCGCGCGGCATCGCGGCGCGGCTCGCCGCGGAGCTGCCCGGGGTCGACGCCACCGCCTGGCGGGACGACGATCCGTACCTGCCGAACTACCTGGCAGCGAACGAGACGATCAGCGGCGTCTCGTACGCCATGGTGATCGCCGCGGTGTCCGTCCCGCTGTGGGCGCTGCTCTACATCCACGTCCTCAAGCGGCGGCGCGAGATCGGCATCCTCGTCGCGCTGGGGTTCCGCCGCGGCGAGGTCTTCGCGATCTACCTGCTCCAGGCGGTGGTGGTCGCGGTGATCGGCTGCGCGTTCGGCGCAGCGCTCGGGCTCGTGCTGATCCGCTACTTCCAGGCCAACCCGCTGTTTCAGTGGGAGACGTTGATCGTGCGCCCGCTCATCGCGGCCGGTGTGTTCCTCGGACCTGCGCTGGTGCTCACCGCGACGGCGCTGGTCGCGGGCAGCTATCCCGCGTGGTGGGCGGCGCGCACAGATCCGGCCGCGGCGCTGCGGAGGCTCGAGTGAGCCTGCTCGTCGTCGACGGCGTGCGCCGCCGGTTCGGCGACCGCGAGGTGGTCGCCGGCATCTCGCTCGCGATCGAGCCCGGCGAGACGGTCGCGCTGATGGGGCCGAGCGGCTGCGGCAAGACGACGCTGCTCCAGATGATCGGCCTGCTCGATCGCCCCGACGGCGGCCGCATCGAGCTCGCCGGGGTCGAGCCGTGGCGCGCGAGCGCGGCGGCGCGCGCCGAGCTCCGGCTCTCCTCGCTCGGGTTCGTGTTCCAGCACTCGAACCTGCTCGATCACCTGAGCGCGAAAGAGAACGTCGCGCTGCCCGCCTGGCGCGCCGGCATGGCGCGCCGCGCGGCGCTCGCGCGCGCCGACGAGCTGCTCACGCCGCTCGGCGTCGGGCCGCGGGCGAAGGCAAAGGCGGGCGAGCTGTCGATCGGGGAGGCCCAGCGGGTGGCGGTCGCGCGCGCGCTCGTCAACCGCCCGCGGCTCGTGCTCGCCGACGAGCCGACCGGCAGCCTCGACGCCGCATCGGCCCAGGGCGTGCTCGCGGCGCTCCTGGGGAGCCCCGGCGTCGCGGTGCTCGTCGTGACCCACGATCCCGAGGTTGCCGCTCGTGCCGCTCGCACGCTGCGGATGCGCGATGGCATGCTCGCGTCTGGCGCGCCATGACCGACACCCTGCTCCGAACCACGACGTCGCTGTGCGGGACGTGCAAGCGCGCCACGCCGGCGGAGCTCTGGCGCACCGGCGACCGCATCGTGATGCGCAAGGTGTGCGACGTGCACGGGCCGAGCGAGGTGATCGTGTCGCCGAACGCGGCGTGGTACGAGCGCGTCGTCGGCTACGCGCCGGTGGTCACGCCACCGCAGGCGACCCGGCCGGTGTCGCAGGGCTGCCCGTTCGACTGTGGACCGTGCACCGCGCACGAGCAGCAGGCGCAGCTGCCGATCGTGCCGATCACGAGCGCGTGCAACCTCGACTGCCCGATCTGCTACACGCACAACAAGAACGACGGCGCGTTCCACATGACCGAGGCGCAGCTGACCGCGATCCTCGGCCACCTGCGGCTCGCGGATCCCGAGCGGCGGATCATCAACATCACCGGCGGCGAGCCGACCCAGCACCCGCAGTTCGAGCGCCTCATCGAGCGCTGCGCCGAGGAGGGCATCCACCGGATCACCGTCTCGACGCACGGCCTCCGGTTCCTCAAGGACGAGCGCCTCCTGGAGCGGCTGGCGCGGCTCGGCGCGCGGATCGTGCTGTCGTTCGACTCGTTCAAGCCAGAGACGAACGAGCACATGCTGGGCGGCAAGCTCCTCGACGCCAAGCTGCGCGTGCTCGAGCTGCTCGAGAAGTACGAGGTCGAGACCACGCTCCTGCCCGTGCTCGCGCGCGGCGTGAACGACGACGAGGTCGGCGCGTTCGTCGAGCTCGCGCTCGCCAAGGACTTCATCCGCTCCGTCGAGCTGCACACGATGACGTTCACCGGCCACAACGGCCAGTCCTTCGACCGCCGCGGCCGCTACACGACCTACGAGGTCCTCGCCGACCTCGAGGCGCAGACCGGAGGCGTGCTGCGGATCGACGACTTCGTGCCGTCGCCGGCCGCGCACCCGCTGTGCTACCTCGTCACGTACGTGCTGCGACTCGACGACGGCCGCTGGCTGCCGTTCCCGCGGTTCATGCCCGGCTCCGACCTGCGCGAGCTGCTCGCCGGCATGCTCTACCTCGAGCCGACGCTCGAGATGGAGCACAAGCTCGGCGACGTGATCAACCGCCTGTGGGCCGGCGACATCGCGTGCGACGACAGCGAGCTCGTGCTCGCGCGGCTGCGCGCGCTCACCGAGTCGGTGTTCGAGCGCGACCTCGCGGCGCGCGAGCGCCTGCGCCGCGCGGAGGCGAGCGCGAAGGCGATCTACATCCACGCGCACATGGACGAGGAGACGTTCGACACCGATCGCATCCGCCAGTGCTGCGTCGGGATCCGCGAGCCCGACGGCACGAACATCCCGTCGTGCGCGTACAACACCCTGTACCGCGATCGCGACGAGCGGTTCGCGGCCAAACCGGCCGCGCCGCTCGTCACGCTGGGCCGTGGCCGACGCTAGCGCCCCCGCCAGCGCGGCCGCGCCCCGGCCGAAGCACTCCTGGCTGTGGCTCGTCACGCTGCTCGCGATCGGCATCGCCGGGCTCTACCTCGCAGCACCCGACGGCGCGATCCTCGGCGCGGCGCTGGCCCGCCTCCGCGATGCGCCAGCCGCCGCGCTCGCGATCGTGATCGGCGGCGCGCTCGGCCTGGTCGCGACCGAGGCGCTGCGCATCGGCGTGATCGCGAGGCTCGCCGGGGCGCGGACCTCTGCGCGCGATGCGTGGGATGCCGCGGTCGCCAACCACGTGATGACGGCGGTGACGCCGCAGGTCGGGCTCGGCGAACCGACGGTGGCCTACACGCTCGCGCGGCGCGGTGTGCCGTGGGACGCCGCGGTCTGCGTCCCGTTCGTGAAGTTCACGACGAGCCTGGCGCTCGTGTTCGCGCTCGGCGCGGGGCTCGTCGCGCTCGGCCACGGCCCGACGGCGGCGGCGGCGTGGATGACGGGCACGGCGATCGCGTGGTTCGGCGCGATCGCGCTGGTCTCGCTCGCGGTCGTCGCGGTGTGCGGAAGCCCGCGGCTCGCCGCGCGGTGGATCCGCAGCCTCGACGGCTGGGCACGGCGGCGCCGGCTGCTCGCAGGCGCGCGCTGGCAAACGCGCATCGCGCGCACGAGCGACGTCGCGGTGCGCACGGTCGATCGCCTCGCGGTGATGCGCGGCGCGGCCGGGCCGG
>DATMCI010000242.1:0-6485 GCA_035558535.1 Kofleriaceae bacterium | reverse complement strand
CCCGTGGGATCAACGAGCGCGAGCGAAGCGGAGCGGGGTGGGGACCCCGATGGCTTTGCCAGCGGGGCGGGGCGCAGCCCCGTGGGATCAACGAGCGCGAGCGAAGCGGAGCGGGGTGGGGACCCCGATGGCTTTGCCAGCGGGGCGGGGCGCGGCCCCGTGGGATCAACGAGCGCGAGCGAAGCGGAGCGGGGTGGGGACCCCGATGGCTTTGCCAGCGGGGCGGGGCGCAGCCCCGCGGGCTCGCCCCCGGGGGACGCCGCGGCGGGCGCGCGGCGGGCGCGGCTCGCGGCCGTCCCGGCGCTCCTCGTCGCGGTGCTCGCGATCTGGGAGGCGATCGCCGCGCAGCGCGCGGGCGCGGGCGTCCCCGGCGACGAGGCGTGGGCGCGCGCGGCCGCCGTCGTGCGCGCGGGGCACCGGCCCGGCGATCTGATCGTCTTCGCGCCGGACTGGATCGATCCGGTGGGCCGGCTGCACCTGGGCGATCTGATCTCGCTGGGCGACGCGGCGCGCATGGACGCCGCGCGGTACGACCGGATCTGGGAGCTGTCGATCCGCGGCGCGCGCTCGCGCGACACGGAGGGCCGCGCGCCGGTCGAGACGCGCGACGTAGGCGGCGTGGTGGTGCGCCGCTTCGAGCGGGCGCCCGGCTCGTTCGAGCTGCGCGCCGATCTGCGGACGCTCGTCTCCGCGGCACGCGTCGAGGGCGCGGCCGCGCGGCCGCCGGCCGTCGAGCTCGCCGAGGTCGGCTTCGCGCCGCACCGCTGCATCCTCGTCGTGCCGCGGCCCGGCGCGCCGGTGCGGATCACGTTCCCGGCGCTGCCCGCCGGCGAGCTCGTCGGCTACGTCGGGCTCGCCGATGTGTTCACGCGGCGCGACGAGCGCCGCCCCGGCCGGCTCACCGCGCTGCAGGCGGGCCGCGCGCTCGCCGAGGTGACGGCTGGCGTCGAGGACGGCTGGCTGCGCTTCGCGGCGCCCGTGGCTGGCGGCGACGTCACCTTCGTCGCCGCCAGTGACGGTCCGAACCGCCAGATCTGCTTCGCGGCCGAGGTGCGGCGTTGAGCGCCGCGCCGGTGAGCACCGCCGCGGTGAGCACCGCCGCGGGGATCGGCGGTCGGCTGCGCTGGCTCGGCGCGCGCCTCCGCGGCGCGCTCTCGCGGCGCGCCATCGGCTGGCTGCTCGCGCTCGCCACCGTCGCGCTCGTCGTCGGCAACGGCCAGGAGATCGGCTTCGCGCGCGACGAGACCGTGTACATGAGCTACGGCGGCGCGTACGCCGACTGGTGGATCGGCCTCGTCACGCTCGAGCACGGTGCCGGCAAGGCGAGCATCACGCGCACCTTCGGCGGCCCCGGCGCCACCGACGGCAACCGCGAGCACCCGCCGCTCATGAAGACGCTGTACGGCCTGTCGCACCGGCTCCTGCATCGCAAGCTCGGCGTCGATGAGCCCACCGCGTACCGGCTGCCGAACGCGCTCCTCCACGGCGTCCTCGTGCTGCTCGTCTTCCTGATGGTGCTCGAGCTGTGGGGCGTAGCCGAGGCGACGATCGCGGCGCTCCTCGTGATGTTCTTGCCGCGCGCGCTGTTCCACGCCTCGATCGCGTGCTTCGACGCGCCCATCATGGCGCTGTGGTTCGCCGCGGTCTACGCGTACTGGCGCTGCCTCGACGGCCGCCGCTGGCCGTGGCAGGCCGGCGTCGTCTTCGGCCTGGCGCTCGCGACGAAGCACAACGCGGTGCTCCTGCCGTTCGCGCTCGGCCTGCACTACGCGATCGCCGGCTTCCGCGCCGGCCGCTGGCGCGGCCTCGTGCTGCACCGCTGGCGCGTGCTCGTCTCGCTCGCGGTGCTCGGCCCGCTCACGCTGATCGCGCTGTGGCCGTGGCTGTGGCTCGATCCCATCGCGCACGTGCGGGACTGGCTCGCGTTCCACATGAAGCACGTGCACTACAACTTCGAGTACCTCGGCCAGAACTGGAACGCGCCGCGGTTCCCGTGGCACGTCGCACTCGTGACGACGCTGTTCACCGTGCCGGCCGTGACGCTCGCCGCCGCGGCCACGGGCGCCATCCGGTGGAGCGTCCGGCGCGCGGACAACCCGGATCGCGGCCGCGCCCCGGTCCTCGTCCTCGCGCTGTCCGCCGCCGCGTCGATCGGCCCGTTCTTCCTCGGCACCACCCCGATCTTCGGCGCCGAGAAGCACTGGATGCCGATCCTGCCGACCGTGTGCATCGCGGCCGGCGTCGGCCTTGCCTGGGCCGGGCGCGCGCTCGCGGCGGCCGTGCCGGCCCGTCTGCGCTGGCTGCGCCGCGCGTCGCTGCCGGCCGTCGCGTCGCTCGCGATCCTCGCCGCGGCGAGCGAGACCCTCGCGGCGCAGCCGTACGCGCTGACCTGGTACAGCGCGCTCGCGGGCGGCGCGCCTGGCGGCGCCGATCTCGGCATGAACCGCCAGTTCTGGGGCGTCGCCGCGCGCGGCGTCTTGCCCGTCCTCGCGCGCGAGGCGCCCGCCTCGGGGGATCGGCCCGTCTACATCCACGACGTGTCCTCGGCGGCGTGGGCGCTCTATCGCAAGTACGGCCTCGTCCCCGCCTCGCTGGTGGACGCGGGCCACGAGAGCACGGGCAGCATCGCCCGCAGCCAGCTCGCGATCGTCGTCCACGAGCGGCACTTCAATCGCCACGATTACCTGATCTGGCAGGCGTACGGGACTGTGCGGCCGATCTACGTGCTGCGCGCGGACGGCGTGCCGATCGTGTCGGTGTACCGGCGCCCATAGCCCGGCGCGGCCCCTTGACCGGACCATTCGATTCGCCGAGCCTCGCTACCATGAAGCTGCTCGTCCTGGTCCTGATGCTCGGCGCGCTCGCCGCGTGTCCGAACTACGCCACCCTCCAGGAGGCGGACACCCTGCCCGCGGGCGCCACGAAGTTCGGCGTGGGGGCGACGGGCACGTACTACAAGTTTCGCGCGATCGACGGCTCGATCGACACGTTCAAGGTGCCGGCGCTGAACTTCTGGTATCGCCGCGGCCTGACCGACGTGCTCGAGGGGCACGTGTCGGTCTGGATCCCGTTCGGTGGCTCGGCGGGCCTCAAGTACCAGGTCACGGGGAATCGCCAGACGGCCGGGTTCTCGTTCTCGTTCGGGATCGATCTCGGCGCCCTCCAGATCACGACCACGGGTGACAACGACGAGGAGTCGACCACGACGATCGTGGACACGTACGTCCCGCTCTACTTCGGGTTTCGCACCGGGCCCGGGTTCGCGGTGTACGGCTCGCCGAAGCTCATCTTGCGCACCGGGTTCGGCGAGGGCGAGACGACGTTCTCCCAGCTCGCGGGCGGCACGGCGGGCATCGCGCTCGGCGAGAAGACGACGCTCCACCTCGAGGGCACCCTCATGTACGACCTCGACGTCGAGGCGCCGGCGGCCCAGGTCGGCGTCGGCGTCGCGTTCTAGCGGCGGGGCTTGGCGCTAGCGCCCGTCGTACGCGGCCTGCAGCCCGGCGACGTCGAGCTTGACCATCTTCATCATCGCCGCGGCCACGCGGCCCGCCCGCTCGCGATCCTCGTCGACCATCATCTGGCCGAGCGCGGTCGGCACGATCTGCCACGACACGCCGTAGCGATCCTTGAGCCAGCCGCACTGCTCGACCGAGCCGCCTTGGAGGAGCGCATCCCAGTAGCGATCGACCTCGGCCTGATCCTCGCAGTTCACGACGAACGAGATCGCGTGGTTGAACGGATCGAGCGGCCCGGCGGTGATCGCCATGAACTGCTGCCCGAACAGCGTGAACTCGACGACCTTCACCGAGCCGGCGGGTCCGCTGGGCGAATCGGTCGGCATCGCCGTCACGCGATCGACGCGCGAGTCCGGGAAGATCGACGCATAGAACGCCGCGGCCTCCTCCGCCTCCTTCGCGTACCAGAGGTGCGGCACGATCTTCTGGATCGGCGCCCTCATTTACCCGCCTCTTTATCGGTGTCGGCGTCGGTGTCGAACAGGATCGTGAACCCGCCCATGATCAGCCGCTTGCCATCGAACGGCATGTCGTCGGGCGGCTTCATGTCCGGGTCCTCGATCATCTTCTTCTCGGCCGCGTCGCGGACCTCCTTCGACGGCCATACGATCCACGAGAACACGACGTTCTCCCCCGCCTCGGCATTCACGGCGCGCTTCATGTCGGTGACCTTGCCGTCGGGGATGTTATCGCCCCAGCACTCGACGATGCGCAGCGCGCCGTACTTCATGAAGAACGGCGCCGCCTTCGCGGCCATCTCGCGATATGCCTCCTTCTTGGAGGTCGGCACGGGGATCACGAATCCATCAATGTAGCTCATCGGTCGTCTCCTCTCCTGTCGAGTTCTTTCTCGATCGTGGCTGTGGAGAAGATGGACCCCTGCCTCGCCGAAGGCACGCCACTTTGGCTACGAAAATCGCATGAAGATCGTTTGACTGCACTCACTCATGCGATCCCCCGTATACACAATGCATACGCGTTATCACTCACTCACGCTGACGAACCGCGTTCGCTTCTGCGCCTCGCGGTCCCGGATCGGCACCGTCGAGCGGTGCTCGAGCGTGAACCCGGCGGCGCGCAGCTCGGCGATCGCCGCAGCCGAAAGCATGCACTCGGCGATCCCGATCGTGCACTGTGGCGGAAATGCCGCGCGCGCCTGTGCCAGGACGCGCGCGCCCTTCGCCGACAGCGTGCCGAGACCGAAATCGATCACCTCGAGCCGCGCCGCGAGCGGGGAGGCCGCGATCAGGGGGCACGCCTCGTCGCTGAGCAGCGTGTTCATCAGTCGCAGCACCCGCAGCATCGGGAGCTTCGCCGCGAGCACCATGGCGATCTCGCGCGCCCCGCACGGCTGGATCACGTACTCGGTGTTGCCGAACCACAGCTCGAGCTCCTCGAGGCGCGGCCACGGGGCCGCCGTGATCGCCGCCGCGGTCGTCCGCTCGAGGCTGCTGGTGCGCAGCGCGAACCGGCGCGCGCGGGGCAGGTCGATCGCCCCGAGCAGGGGGTCGCCGGTCCCCTTGAGCTCGATGTCCTCGAGGTCCGGGTACGCCTCGGACAGCCGCGACAGATCGCCGAGCGGCGCGCGCGAGATGTCGATGTTGTCGTCGCGCGTGTTGTCGAAGTCGCCGATCACGAGCCGCCGCAGCGGCGGCGGCTCGGCCGCGCTCACGAGGATCGCGGAGATGAGCGAGTTGTCCTGATCGCCCGCGTGGTGGCACCCGATCTCGAGCTCGCGGAGCAGCCGCGCCGACGGGTGCCGCAACAGCTCGAACAGGAGGTCCTCGCTGTCGCCGCGCTCGAAGAACCCGTCGATGCGCGCCCACCGCAGGAACCCGTGCTCCCAGCGCAGCTCGATCCGCTCGCCCACGGGCTCGTTCGCCGCGACGTACAGCCGCGTGCCCAGGAGCGTCTCGGCGTGGGCCTCGATGTGGCTCGCCGCCGCGTCGCCCGTAAGGCCGGCGAGCGCGCCGCGCGGGTGACCGCGCTGCTCGAGCCAGTCGCCGTACACGAGCGCGGTCGCGGCGTCGCCGGGGTCGGCGCGGAGTGCCGCCTCGAGCGCCGGCTCGCGGGGCTCCTCGAGGATGTTCTCCTCGCGCTCCGGATCCTGCACCCGGAGCCATCCGGCCGCGAGCCGCTCCTTCTGCAGCTCCATGTAGCGCCGCCGCGCGTCCCACGAGGTGCGCGCGTGCTCCTCCGGCTCGCCGCCGCTGGCTCGCGATCGGAGCACGAGATCGCCGCGCTGCTCGAGCCAGAGGTCGACCCACGAGTTGCGGCGGACGAACCGGGCCACCTGCCGAGGGTAGCGGGCCGCGCGGTCCCAGATCACGCGTCTTGGCCCTCGCGGTTGCGTGGTCCGCTGGCCGATATGCGTTGGCGCCCGCTGGGGATGAGCGCCGTCCTGGCCTTTGCCGGCCAACTCGCGGACGTTCGAGCGGCGGCACCGCCCACGTCGTTGTGCTCGTCCCGGTGGCTTTGTCGGTAGTGGGCGCCCCGGCGGGCACGTCATCTGTGGGCTTCGATTCCGCCAGGAGCCTGCTGAGCGCGCGTCAGCCGTTGCTGCAACACCAAGCGCTCGCATGTGAGCAGACTTCGCCCGTGCGTTTGCCGCGCGGGGGGCGACTCTCGGCGAAATCAAGTTGGAGGTGCCGCGGGGGGCGACTCTCGGCGAAATCAAGTTGGAGGTACCGCGGGGGGCGACTCTCGGCGACTGACCGGAGATCACGCGGCAGCGCGCCTGCGTCAGGGCCTCAAGCCGGGCCGGTCCGGCGCGCGAGCGCGTAGCACCGGCGGCTCGGGTACTCCGTGGCCGACCACGGCTCGCGATCCATGCGCGCGCGGAGCGACAGGCCCGCCTCGCGCAGATCCTCGAGGACCTCGCCGGGATCGAGGAAGTAGGTCGTGAGGTCGACGCTCGCGCCGAGCCAGCTCTCGAGGTGGATGCTCGACCCGGGCGGCTGCTCGGCA
>DATMCI010000241.1:0-86316 GCA_035558535.1 Kofleriaceae bacterium | reverse complement strand
ACCTGACGATCCGCGTGTCTGACGCGAGCCGCGTGGCAGGCCTCGTGGTGTCACGCGGCGGTGGCGCGATCGATCCCGCCGAGTGGAACCAGGCGATCCCGGTCGATGGCGGAACGTACGAGATCAGCGGCACAGCGCCTGGGCACACGCCATGGTCGACGACGGTGCGGGTGGAGCCCGAGAGGGCCAACCAGGCGGTGGAGGTCCCGCGGCTGTCGCAGTTGCCGAAGGAGGCACCAGTGCCCGCGCCGGAGTCGGCAGCGGTCGTGTCGGCAGGTGTCTTGCGCCCGGCGAGCATCGTCACGCCACGCCGCAAGGTCGCGCTCGGGATCACCGCGGGCGGCGTGGTGCTCGCTGGCATCGGCGCCGTGCTCGCGCTCCAGGCGAGGAGCCTGCACGCCGACGCGGTCGCGCAGTGCGCGCCGGGCGCGTGTAGCCCGCAGAACGCCGCGGCCGCCAACGCCACCAACGAGCGGGCCGGGCAACGCATGCTGTACGCGAACCTCGGCTTCGCTGCTGGCGGTGCCGCGGTGATCGCAGGCGCCGTGCTCTGGGGCCTCGGCGGGCGGGCCGGAGATGGCGCGCGACCGCGGTCCGGCGCGCGGGGCACCGCGGCTGTACAGCACAGCCGGCCCGCGCACGCGCTCGTGATCTCGCTGCAGCTCGGCGAGGCGAGCGGCCTCGTCGTGGGGAGGTGGTTCTAGTCATGAGGCATCGCGCATGGCCAGCTCTTGCAGCCGCCGTCACGCTCGCTGCAGCGGGGGCCGGCTGCTCGATCCCGAGTACACCATTCGAAGCGAGCGGGTATCTCATCGGCGGGCAGGTGCGAGGCCTGTGGGACGGCGCGGATGGCGTTGCGTTGCGGCTCGAAGCCGATGGCGTGAATACGCTGCTCACGGTCTCCACGAATGGTGACTTCAGCTTTGCACGGCGACTCGCCGTCGGAGCGTCGTATGCAGTAACGGTCGTCGCCCAGCCACCATATCACTCGTGCACGGTCGACGCGGGAGGCAACGGGACTGTCGAGGACGCCGATGTCATGAACCTCGTGGTGGGGTGTCGCGGGCCCGCAGAGGTCTCGCTGTGGGGGCCGTGGGGTTGGGCGTTCGATCCGACGCAGGACACGCAGCGGTTTGCGGGTTCGGTCGCGGTGCAAGAGGTCGCGCTCACGGTCGGTGGGAGCGATGTGACCAGCGCGAGCGTGGGCGGCACGCCGGTGGCGCTCGGCGCAAAGACGGCACCGATCCGGTTGCCGCTGGGGGCGACCATGGTGCCGGTGACGCTCATGGCGCGCGGCGGCTTGTCGAAGGCCTACGAGCTGGAATTCGACCGTGGCGGTTCGGTGCTCGACCAAGTGGTGTACGGCAAGGCGTCGAATGCCGGGGCTAGTGACAACTTCGGCTATTCGGTCGCCGTGTCCGGGGACACGCTGGCGGTCGGTGCTTATAGCGAAGCCAGCGCGGCGGCCGGTGTCAACGGCAATCAGGCCGACAACAGCGCCAGCATTGCCGGTGCAGTCTACGTGTTTGTCCGCAGCGGCACGATGTGGACACAGCAGGCGTATGTCAAGGCGTCGAATACCGGTGCTGGCGACCACTTTGGCCTTTCGGTCGCGGTGTCTGGGGACACGCTGGCGGTTGGTGCGATTGGCGAAGCCAGCACGGCGACCGGTGTCAACGGCAATCAGGCCAACAACAGCGCCAGCTATGCCGGCGCGGTCTATGTGTTTGTCCGCAGCGGCACGACGTGGACGCAGCAGGCGTATGTCAAGGCGTCGAATACCGAGGCTGACGACTCCTTCGGCTGGTCGGTCGCGCTGTCCGGGGACACGCTGGCGGTCGGTGCGCAACACGAAGCCAGCGAGGCGACCGGTGTCAACGGCAACCAGGCCGACAACAGCGTCAGTTTTGCCGGCGCGGTCTACGTGTTTGTCCGCAGCGGCACGACGTGGACGCAGCAGGCGTATGTCAAGGCGTCGAATACCGGGGCTGGCGACGACTTCGGCTATTCGGTCGCGCTGTCCGGGGACACGCTGGCGGTCGGTGCGGTTGGCGAAGCCAGCACGGCGACTGGGGTCGGCGGCAACGAGGTCGACAACAGCGCCAGTTCTGCTGGTGCGGTCTACGTGTTTGTCCGCAGCGGCGCGACGTGGACGCAGCAGGCGTATGTCAAGGCGTCGAATACCGGGACTTTCGACTTCTTCGGCTATTCGGTCGCGCTGTCCGGGGACACGCTGGCGGTCGGTACGCCAAACGAAGCCAGCCCGGCGACCGGGGTCAACGGCAACCAGGCCGACAACAGCGCCAGCTATGCCGGCGCGGTCTACGTATTTGTCCGCAATGGCGCGACGTGGACGCAGCAGGCGTATATCAAGGCGTCGAATACCGGGGCTGTCGACCAGTTCGGCTCTTCGGTCGCGCTGTCCGGGGACACGCTAGCGGTCGGTGCGCCATTCGAAGACAACGCGGCGACCGGGGTCAACGGCAACCAGGCCGACGACAGCGCCAACTCTGCCGGCGCGGTCTACGTGTTTGTCCGCAGCGGCGCGACGTGGATGCAGCAGGCGTATGTCAAGGCGTCGAATACCGGGGCTGACGACTCCTTCGGCTCTCGGGTCGCGCTGTCCGGGGATACGCTGGCGGTCGGGGCGCTACTCGAAGACAGCGCGGCGACCGGTGTCAACGGTAACCAGGGCGACAACAGCGCCAGCGAAGCCGGCGCGGTCTATGTCTTCCGTTGATTGCCTGTCTCCAGACGATGATCAGGCCTTGCTTGTCTCGTTTGAGCTCGCTGACATTCACGGAAGGAACCATGGCCGATAGCCGAACCGCGGACCTTGGATCGGGCCGGTGAAGTGACATCCCCACCGGTAGCAGTCTCGAGTGGTCAAGTTTGGGCATTCCATCAGCGCGCCGAGCGGCGACCCAACGCAGGCCGGCCCACGAAGACGCCTTCGTGGCCCAAGCTTCAGGTGTCCGACCGGAGCACCCGCGCCGAGCTGCGCCACTCGTCGAGCGCGGCCCGGAGGTCGCGCTCGCGGCTGAAGCCGCGCTCGTGGATGAGCCGGACCGCCGTTTCGGCGCACGCCCACTCGATCTCATCGGCGACCCTTGCGAGCGCCGTCAGGTCGGCCTGGTCATGCGGCCGTTGCTTGTCGTCGCGAGCGACGAGCTTCATCGCGACCGACCAGTGGTCCTCGCCCGCGGCGGCGAAATCGGACCGTCGACAATCGGGTCTGCTTTACTTGCTCCAGCGCAGCAGCGATCTCGTAACCGAGCTGCCGCATCGTGAACACGCACTGCTCGGCATCGGCATCGGAGGTGACCGCGACGGCGAAGTCGAGGTCTCTCGTGAATCGAGGCTCGGTACGCGCCGAGACTGCCATGCCGCCGACCAGCGCCGTCTTCACGTGCTCGGGGCGGACCGCAAGGAAATCTCTCAGCGCGCGCTCGACGGCGTTCATCGGAAACGCGTCAGGGGCACAGGTACACCGACGCCGTCGCCGAGCTCGGCCCCCGGGCGCTCGGCCAGCCATGCCTCGAGGAGTCGCTCGATCTCGTCGGGTGTGGCGCCCGGATGACGCCGGCGCAGGTTGGCCGCCATCATCTCGACGCCGAACTCGAACAGCTCGAACGCGAGCGCGAGGCGCTCGGCGGGCGTCTCTTCATCGGCCATCTGGCTCATCGTCGACTCGTTGTATCCCGAGGTCAACGCCGATCGCCCCCCTCGGGGAGGACCTCGGCTCGACCGTCGGTGCCACGGTCGTCCGCGGCGGGGAGGAACATCTTACTCGGCCGATCGAGATGCGCACGTCTGCGGCAGCCATACGTTGGGTTGACCTCGGCGCAGACCTATCCCGGGCCGAGCAGGTCGGCCAGTACCTGCGCGTCCCGTGATCGACGAGGATCGCGAGGCGCAGCCGCGCGGATCGGTGCGCGATGCAGCGATGGGCATCGCAATCGATCCCGTCGACCTTCGCCACCGGTTCGGGTAGGCTTGGACCATGGCCGTACCGCAACAGCTCCTCCAGCAGCTCCTCGCGCTCGACGAGGCGGTGCGGCTGGAGATCGCCCACACGCTCCTGAAGAGCGTCGACGAGCCGGTGGATGACGGCATGAGTGACGAAGAGCGGGCTCGGCTCGAGGCCGCGCTCGAACGTTCGCTGGCGCAGGCGGATGCGGGCCAGACCGTGCCTGCGAACGAGGTATTCCGGGCACTGCGCGCCAAGCGAGCAGCCCGAGCCGCTCGCTGACATGACCACGACGGTCGAGTTCTCGAACGACGCCAGGCGGATGCTCGACGACGCCGACGAGCGATGGGTTGCCGAGCATGGCTACTTCGTCGCGAATCCGCTGGTTGAAGAGGCCGAGCGCGCGATCGAGCTGCTCCGCCACAATCCAGATTTGGGCGTGCGATTCCGTGGAGCTCGGGGCCGCCAGCCTGAGATCCGACGCCTGCTGCTTCAGACAGGCTGGCACCTCTACTACAGCGTCGATGCCAGCCGGTCCCACGTACTGATCCTCGCCGTCTGGTACGCGAGCCGAGGCGAGCCCCCACCGCTCTAGCGAACTTGCTTCACAGCTTGCTGCGTGAGATGCACTGCGAGCTCATCGCATACTGATCGGACGAACTGGATGCGCTGGTCTCGGCGCGGGTCCGTGATGCCGAGCACCGACGACAGCAGGCGATCTTGCAACACACTGACATCGAGACGCGATACCAGGTCGGCTTCGGGCAGGTCGCTTGCGCGGACCCCTAGGGTGTACCAGGCGTTTGCGACGAACATCCCGAGCAGGCCGGCCTCGAGGTCTCGGGCTAGGCTGTCGGACGCGTGGCCGTGGGGTTGGGCGTTCGATCCGACGCAGGACACGCAGCGGTTTGCGGGTTCGGTCGCGGTGCAAGAGGTCGCGCTCACGGTCGGTGGAAGCGATGTGACCAGCGCGAGCGTAGGCGGAACCCCGGTGGTGCTCGGCGCAAAGACGGCGCCGATCCGGTTGCCGCTGGGGTCGAGCACAGTGCCGGTGACGCTAATGGCGCGCGGTGGCTTGTCGACGACCTACGAGTTGGAATTCGACCGTGGCAGTTCGGTGCTCGACTAAGTGGTGTACGGCAAGGCGTCGAATACCGGGGCTTACGACTACTTCGGCTTTTCGGTCGCGCTGTCTGGCTCATCGTCGACTCGTTGTACCCCGAGGTCAACGCCGATCGCCCCCTCGGGGAGGCGCAGACGCGTCAGATGTCAGGGACCTCGATCTTGGCCACGGTGCCGGACGGGCCCCGCCGTTCACCCACGCCGACGCGATCCGCGCTGCCCTCGCAGCACCCTCGCCTTGCGCTTGCTCGGGCTCGATGAAGGCTTGCGAGGGGCCGGCCCTGCGAGCAGCCATCGGGCCACCTCGGTGACGCGCTTGATCACGGTCGCATCGGCGTGCTCCAGCACGGCCAGGTGCTGACGCAGCTCCGGCGACACCGCGTCGTTGCGCAGTGAAGGCCCCGGCGACTCCAGCAGCAGATCGTTTGGCTCCACGCCGAGGACGTCGCACAACAGGAGGAACGTTGCCAAGCGAGGCGTCATCAACCCGCGCTCGAGTCGGCTGTAGGCCTGGCCGCTGATCCCGATGCGCACGGCCACTTCCAACTGGTTGAGCCCGAGCCTCGTTCGAGCGGCTCGCGCGCGCTCGCCGATGGCGAACTCAGGTTGGGTCGGCATGGGCAGGAAGCAGAAGGTTGCCCCAAGTAAAAGACCTACCCTTTGGCCGGTGTACACCTACCAGTGCTTGTTGGAAAATATAACTAACAGTTGTACGCTCGTGGCGATGCTGCAGTGGCTCACCAAGGCGCTCCGCCGCCATCACTCGAAAGCCGCTCATGCCTCGAACGCGCAGCTGCCGCGCGTAGACCAGCTCGTGCATCAGATCCCTCGCGCTCGAGGCCATTGGCTGGCACATCACCCAGCTCCGGCCCTCCATCGCCAGCGACGCGCCCCCGCTGTGGCGCGTGGCGATCACCCGCTTCGACCTCGACGTGTCCATGACCGCATCCGCGGTTGACCCCGCGGATGCGCTCGCAGAGCTCCTCCACTACGTCTCGGCCGACGCAACGGAAGAGCACTGACATGCCCGCGCCGGACTGACGGCCTCCTCACCTCCGCGGCGCGCTCGGCGCAGCCGGCGCGCCCGGTGGCAGCGCGAGGCGGCGCAGCTCGGTGAGCGGGATCGCGCGGCGGACGATGCCGCGTTCGAGGCCGGCCATCGCCCGCACCATGCGACGGCGCAGCGGCGGGAGCCATCGGCTCGTCGGGAACACCAGGTCGCGCAGCCAGCCGATCACGCGCGAGTCGCTCTGGAACAGCGGGGTCAGCGCGCGCGTCGCGAGCTGGTAGTAGTTGAGGTGGCGGCGACGCAGCGCGGTGTACGCGGCCAGCGCGGCCGCCACCTCGCCGCGATCGGCAAACGCATCGGCCAGGCACATCGCGTCCCACAGCGCGAGGTTGGCGCCCTGCCCGAGCTGCGGGCTGGTCGCATGGGCGGCGTCGCCGATGAAGACGATCCGTTCGCCGTGCCAGCGCCGCATGCGCACGTCGCGATACTGGGTGAACGTGAGCTGATCGAGGTCGGTGATCTGATCGAGGATCGGCTCGCTGCGCGGATCGAGCGCGACGGCCTCGGCGCGCCACGCGGCGAGCCCGCGCGCGCGGAACGCGGCGACCCGATCGGCGCGGATCGACCAGAACACGCTGACCACCAGGTCATCGCCGCGCGGGGCCCGCCCGGTCGGCAACAGCCCGAACATCCGGGAGGGACCGTCGACTACCTGGACCACGCGGCGATCCGCGGTGAGCGTGTTGCCACGGTCGGCCGCGACGAACCACAGCGCGCCCCACGGATACGGCCGCGCGCGGACCGGCACGCCCGCCGACGCATGGAGCTCACTGACCGAGCCGTCGGCGGCGACCACGACCTCGAATGGACCGTGGCGGGCGCCGTCGTCGCCGATCAGCCACCGCGCGCCGTCGGCCAGCGCGGTCGACGCGATCGCGACGCCGCAGCGCAGGGCGATCCGCGGCTCGGCGCGCGCCGCAGCCAGGAGCGCCTCGAACAGCACGCCGCGGTGGAGGCCCAGGCCATACAGATCGGGATCGAGGTCGGCGTAGCGCAGGTCGACGACCGCGCGGCCATCCGGCCGACGGCACAGCAGGCCATCGACCCGCGTCGCCCGCGCGGCGATCGGGTCGAGCAGCCCGAGTCGTGCCAGCACCGCCTGCCCGGTGGGCTGCAGCGTGATGCCGGCGCCGACCGGGCCCGGTACCGCGACGCGCTCGAACAGCGCGACGCGGTGACCGGCGCGTGCGAGCAAGATCGCCGCGGCAGCACCGGCGGTGCCGGCACCGACCACGGCGATGAGGTGGGATTCCACTCGACCATCGTATCGCAGCGGCAACGTCAGAGCGCGATGCGGAGAACCTCGCGCGGCTCCGCAAATTCGACGCCATGCGTGCGGCCGAGCGTGCGTCGCCGCGCGCCCGCACGAAGCACAAGCGATTCGGCTGGGGCGCGTCGACGATCCGCGCAATCCTCCACAACGAGAAGTACGCCGGGAGTATCCCGACGGGGATCTCCGGACCGGAGTTGTTTTTCGGCGCGCGCTCTAAGAGCTGTTGTCCGGTGTTCTGCCTCGGCTGGAACGCACGGGCGCAGGCGGCTGAGCCGAAAACTTGACAGCGGTCTTCCCGGGTGGAGGCTGGTACTCACCAATGGAGCCCATGGCGCTGCACGGATCCCATCACCTCGAACGCCTCAGCTGGAACGAGATCTGCCGGCGGTTCCCCGACGAATGGGTCGTCATCACCGACGCTGACTGGGAGAACGACACGGACTTCGAGTTCGGAACCGCGCTCGTACTCGGGCACTACAAGAGCCGGAAGGAAGCATCGCCCCATATCAAGGCTGCGTTCGAGCATTATTCAGAGATCGGCAGCTACTGGACCGGAACGATTCGGGGCCCGATTCCCCGGTTCATCATTCCGTGAAAGTCACGCGTTTTGATAGGAGGCGCGACTTGATCATGGTCGAGGGACGGATCTGGGGCCCTCGCGGGGACGTGAAACGCAGGATCCGCCTCGTCCTCGATACAGGCGCTGCCGAAACGATTGTTGTCCCCGAGATCCTCGACGAGCTCGGCTACAACCCACGCCAGGGTGAGGCCATCACAGTGATGCGCTCCGCGGTCGGGCGCGAAGAGGGCTACTTGATCCGCGTGGCTCGCTTCGGCTGCCTCGGTCACCAGGAGAACGACTTCCGCGTTCACGCACAGGATCTGCCGGAGGGCTGGGGGATCGAGGGGCTGATCGGCCTCAGCTTCCTGCGGCATTTCAATTACGAGATCCGCTCGATCGAAGGACGGATCCTCATCGAGCGAGCCGCCTCCTGAGCCCACCGCCTCAGGCCGGCGCGAAGATCGAGATGTGGAACAGCGCCGCGAGGTCGTTCGCCTTCGCGGCGGCGGCGCGGCGGCGGAGCTCGATCAGTTCGGACCTCGCTCGCTTCGCTACGGCCTCTCCTCGAGGATCAGGAGGCCGCGCGCGAGATCGGCGACGTAGATCCGGCCATCGCCGCCGACGCGGATCCCGATCGCGCCCTCGAACGTGCCCCCGTACGCGGACTCCTCGCGCCACGTGTTGTAGTGCGCCACCTCGCGCGGCATCGCCGGCACCGACAGGTCCACCACGCGCACGCCGTCCTGATAGTACGAGATATAGACCTTGTCGCCGACGAGCTGGAAGTTGTGGATGCCGACCTGCTTGCGGGTCTGGTAGCGCCCGAGCTCCGTGAGGAACGTCGGCGAGGCCGGATCGCCGTCGAGGACGCTCAGGAACGCGCCGCCGATGTTCGTCATGCCCTCGTCGCCGTGAAGCACGATGCGCCGCCCGCCCGCGGTGCCGGCCCAGCTCGCGTGGCTGTACGGCGACTTGCGCCGGCCGAGCTCGACGGCGGCGCCGAGGCCGCCGCTCACGTCGAACGCGACCAGGCCCTCGCGCGTGTTGTTGGCGTAGATCCGATCGCCGTCGACGAAGAGATCGTGGACGCCGGCCTCCGGCCCGGGCACGCGGGCCTCGCCGAGCCGCACCGGGACGAGCGGATTGGTGACGTCGTAGCGCGGCACCACGTTCGTGTACGTGGCGAGGTAGAGGTGCGTCGCGGCGCCGACGGTCTGCACCTGCAGCGAGTGCGAGTACTCCGGGATCGGCGGCGCCATCACCGGACGCGCCGGATCGGTGACGTCGATGACCGCGGTCTCCTCGCCCTCGAGCGGCGCCGCGTACGCGACGATCTTGCCGGCCCCGCGCACGACGCGGACGTCGTTGAACGCGCCGTCCGCGTGGCCGACGTGCACGGGCGCCCCCGGGCTTGAGACATCGATGACGTCGAGGCCGAGCGGCCCGGCGGTGTATGCGTACGCGCCGTCGACGACGACGTTGTACGCCGGCAGCGGCTTGCCGCCCTGGGTGCCGAGCTCGCCGAGGAGCCGGAGCCCGACGGGCGCGCCGTCCTTCGGCGCGAACCGCTCCCCGGTCAGCGCGATGTGCCGCTCGCCGCGATCGGTGTCGAACAGCGCGCGATCCGCTATGAGCGTGCCATCGGCGCGCAGGCACGCCGTGAGCGCGTTCCCGAATTCGAACGGCGGCAGGTCCGCCCGCGGGAAGCGGCTGTACGAGCGCAGGAAGATGCGCGTGCCGTCGGACCAGGTGTGGAACGAGGTCCCGTCGGAGTCGTCGAGGTCGTCGCCGCGGAGCGCGCGCCGGAAGCCGGCCTCGCAGCTCCCCTCGAACCGCGGGTACTCGTACGAGAAGCCGGGCCCGTCGGCGGCGATGAACCAGCGCCCGGGCAGATCGCGCAGCCCGCCGGGGACGCACGGCAGCACCGCGGCGAGCGGATCGATCAGCGGGCCGGCCACGGGCAGCGCGGGCGGGGCAGGCTCGCAGCGCCCCGCGTCGTCGGGAGAGCCGAGATCGTCTCCAGTGCACGCGGCCAGGAGGCCGAGGGCGAGGCCGAGACCGAGGACAGATCGGCGGTCGGTGACGGAGGTGATCGGCCCAGGGCGCGGTGCGCGGTGCATGCGCCTAGCGTAGTCGCGCCGGGCGCCGCCGCCGACCACAAATCCTGCTATACGGGGGCCCGTGGCCTGGACGACGCTCGCGGTGCTCGACTGGACGACCCAGCGCTTCACCGAGGCGGGGATCGCGGGGGCGCGGCTCGAGGCGCAGCTCCTGCTCGCGCACGTCCTCGGCTGCTCGCGCGTCCAGCTCTACACCGGGTTCGACAAGCCGCTCGCCGAGCAGGAGCTCGCCGGTTATCGCGAGCTGATCAAGCGCCGCCTCGGCGGCGAGCCGGTGGCGTACCTGCTCGGCGAGCATGAGTTCTGGGCGCTGCCGTTCTACGTCGATGCGTCCGTGCTCGTGCCCCGGCCCGACACCGAGACGGTGATCGAGGTCGCCCGCGGGCTGCGCGATCCGGCGGCGCCGTGCCGCGTGCTCGATCTGTGCACGGGCTCGGGCGCGATCGCGATCAGCCTCGCGAAGGAGCTGCCGGCGGCGCAGGTCGTGGCCACCGAGGTCTCGCCGGAGGCCGCGGCGATCGCGCGGCGCAACGCCGAGCGCAACGCCGTGGCCGAGCGCGTCGAGATCCGCGCCGGCGACCTGTTCGCGCCGGTGGCCGGCGAGCGCTTCGATCTGATCGTCGCGAACCCGCCGTACATCGCGACGGCCGTGATCGCCACGCTCGCGCCTGAGGTGCGGCGCGAGCCGGCGCTCGCGCTCGACGGCGGCCCCGACGGACTTGCCTTCTACGATCGGATCTGCGCGGCGGCAGCGGCGCACCTTCTGCCCGGCGGCGCGATCGTCCTCGAGCACGGCTTCGATCAGGCGGACGCGGTGCGGGCGCGGCTCGAGGCGGCGGGCTTCTCGCGCGTCACGCTCACCCGCGACCTCGGCAAGAACCCGCGCGTGACGAGCGGCGTGCTCCCCGACACGATCCCGGCCTGAGCCGAGTAGTTGGCGTGCCCGCGCGTGTACGATGCGCGGGTGCGGTGGCTCCCGATCGTCTGTCTGCTGATCGGCGCGGCCGCTCGGCCGGCCTGGGCGGATTCGCCGAGCGCGCGCGCCGCGCGGCAGCAGGCGGAGCGGCTGTGCGCCGCCCACGATCCGCGCTGCGACTGGCTCGCGACCCTGTCGACGCTCGAGCGCGCCTCGGTCGGCCGCGCGCTCGCCCGCCGCGGCTACACGATCGAGCCGGAGCCGTGGGGCAAGGTCATCGGCGAGGTCCACATCTACAACGAGGACGTGTTCGCCGAGAAGTCGGCGTTCCTCCAGTTCTTCAACCTGTTCCACGTGACGACGCGCGAGCGCGCGATCCGGCAGGAGCTCGTGATCGGCGAGGGCGAGGTCTGGGATCAGGAGCGCGTCGAGGAGACGGCGCGCCGGCTGCGCGATCCGATCTGGAGCTCGGTGATCGCGGCGGTGCCGGTGACCTCCACCGAGGCCGGCAAGGTCGATCTGCTCGTCGTCACGCGCGACATCTGGAGCCTGCGCCTCAACACGCAGTACACGTTCCAGCTCGGCAAGCTGACGAACCTGTCGATGTCGATCTCCGAGAACAACTTCCTCGGGACGCGCAGCGTGCTCGCGGCCGCCCTCACGATGGATCAGGGCACGATGGCGATCGGGCCCCTGTTCATCGACAAGAACCTGCTGGGCCAGCACCTCGAGCTGCGCGCGCGCGTCGACGCGGTCGTGAACCGCGACGATCTCATCCAGCGCGGCGAGTGGAACCGCGAGGGCTCGCAGAGCACGATCGCGCTGTCGCGCACCCTGTGGTCGCTCGCGAGCCAGTGGGGCGCGGGCGTGACGTTCACGCACCGCTACGCGATCGATCGCGCGTTCGTCGGCACGAGCCTGCGCCAGGTGCGCTGCCCGGTCGATGGCTCGCCGTGCCAGGCGGGCTTCGATCCGGACGCGGTCCCCAGCGAGGAGATCCTGCCGCACATCTACGAGATGCGGCGCTGGGGCGTCTCGAGCTTCGCCGTGCGCCAGTTCGGCGACAGGAAGATCAAGCACCAGGTCACGATCGGCCACACGATCGACAGCCAGCGGCCGCGCCCCCTGGGCTCGTTCGCCGGCACGGACGCGCAGCGCGCGGCGTTCACGGACGCCGTGCTGCCGCGCTCCGAGGTGACGTCGGTGCCGCTCGTCGGCTACGGCCTGTTCACGCCGCGGTTCAAGACGCTGCGCAACGTCTCGACGTTCGATCTCGCCGAGGATGTCCGCTTCGGGCCCGATCTCGACCTCTCGTACGGCGTGGGCCTCAAGGCGCTCGGCGGCGACGCGAACTTCCAGCGCGGCAGCGCCACGCTCACCTGGACCGAGCCGTGGTGCCGGGACGGCTTCGTGCGCGCGACGGTCACCGGGAGCACGCGCCTCCAGGACGGCCGGGCGATCGACAACACCGCGTCGGCGACCTTGCGCGCCGTCTCGCCGACGTACGTGTACGCGCGCCTCGTCTCGCTCGTCACGGCCGCGACGCGGTGGAACGACGAGTCCAACCGGTTCTTCACGCTCGGCTCCGACGACGGCCTGCGCGGCTTCTCGATCAACGAGTTCTCGGGCCAGCGGATGGTGCGCGGCAACTTCGAGGTCCGCTCGATCCCGCTCCCGATCTGGGTGTTTCGCGTCGGCGGCGTCCTGTTCTACGACGTCGGCGGCGCCGAGGACACGCTGCGCGAGCTGCGGCTCCACCACGACGTCGGGATCGGCTTCCGCATGCTGATCCCGCAGACGTCGCGCGAGCTGTTCCGCTTCGATCTCGCGATCCCGCTCGATGACGGCCCGCGGACGCGCCGCGGCCACCCGGCGTTCATCGCGGGCTTCGAGTCGGCGTTTTAGTCGCCGCGAGGAAGCGCAGGAGCAGGTAGCCGCCGGTCACGGTGAGCCCCGCGGACAGCCCCCACCACAGGCCCGGCGCGCCGAGCCCCGCGCCGAACGAGAGCCCGAGCGAGATCGGCAGCCCGACGACGTAGTGGCCGAGCAGGTTGCCGGTGAGCGTCACGCGCGTCTGCCCGATGCCGCGCAGCGCGCCGGACGCGATCGCCTGCATCCCGTCGGAGAGCTGGAACAGCGCGGCGATCTGGAGCAGCGGCACCGCGGCGGCGATCACGCCGGCGTCGGCGGTGAACGCGCTCGCGATCAGGCGCGGCAGGCCGACGAACGCGACGGCGAAGACGACCATCAGGGCGAGGCACAGCCCGAGCCCGATCAGGCAGCGCCGGCGGGCGAGGGCGATGTCCCCGGCGCCGATCGCGTGGCCGACGCGGACGCTCGTCGCGCTGCCGATCCCGACGGCGATCGAGAACGTGAAGCTCGCGAGGTTGAGCGCGATCGAGTGGCCGGCGGAGGACTGCGTACCGAAGTGGGCCGCGAGCACGGTGGCGACGCCGAAGATGCTGACCTCGGCGAACAGCTGCGCGCCGACCGGGCCGCCGTAGCCGAGCACCTCGCGCAGGTCTGCCCGCGTCGAGCGCGGGCGCGGATGGCCCGCGTCGAGCCGGCGCGCGCCGCTCGCGTAGATCGCGCAGATCACGATCTGCACCGCCACCGTGGCGAGCGCGGCGCCGATCGGGCCGAGCGCCGGGAGCCCGATCGCGTCGACGCCGAAGATGAGGATCACGTCGAGCACCGCGTTCGCGACGTTGCCGGCGATCACCGAGATCACGAGCGGCCGCGTCACGTTGTGCGCGGCGAGGTAGCTGCGATAGGCGATCGAGATCAGGAACGGGATCATGCCGAGCGCGCGCACGTGGACGTAGACCCGCGCCTCGCGCGCCACGGCGGGCTCGACGTCGGCGAGCTGCAGCACGAGCGGCAAGGCGAGGACGGCGAGTGCGCCGAGCGCGCCGACGATCCACGCGAGCCGGAGCCCCGCGTCGAGGTAGCGCCGCGCGTCCTCGGGGCGCCGGGCGCCGAGGGAGCGCGGGATGACGCTGTCGAGGCCGAGCACGATCCCGATCCCGATCGACATGATCGCGAACAGGAGGTTGTTGCCGATCCCGGCGGCCGCGATCGCGGAGTCGCTGTAGCGCCCGAGCATCAGCGCGTCGACGGTGCCCATGAGCTGCGCGCCGAGCTGTTGCGTCGCGAGCGGCACCGCGAGGCGGATCTGCTGCGCGATCTCCGAGCCCTGGCTCGGCGCCGCCGCCTCGCCTGCCGCGGTCACTTTTCGGCGCGGCGGGGCGTCATCGGGGCGTTCTGGAACGTCAGGTTCTTGGCGATCAGCTTCGCGAGCACGAGCCGCCGCGTGGCGTCCTTGCCGGCGACGCGCACGTAGCACGGGGCGTCGTCGTCGAGGAAGATCGTGGCCGTCCCGTGGTGATCGAGGCCCTTGCCGCCGATCTCGACGTCGACGGGATCGCCCGGGCGGTTGAACTGGGTCCCCGCGTCGTCCGGCTTGAACAGCCCGGCGTCCGCGCGGTGGTTCCAGTCGGCGATCATCTCGAGGTTCTGGCGCCTGTACTGCTCGACCAGCGCGTCGAAGCTCTTCTTGTAGTTGTCGCGGCAGTCGAAGTCGAACTGCCACTGCTCGACGGCGTTGTCGCGCAGGACCTCGTACACGCACGGGGCGGGCACGCCCTTGGGCGGCAACATCGGGTTCTCGGCGATCTTGGGCTCGCCGCCCAGGATCGGCGCGAGCGCGGCGGGTGCCGCGATCGAGCTGCACTGGAACTTGTCCGGCCACACGCCGGCGAGCTGCGCCACTGGCTCGGGCGACGGCTTCTCCTTGTCAGAGGCAGACGAACCTGCCTCGGTCTTGCAGGCGCCCACAGCTGCGACGAGGAACAGGAGCAATCGATACTTCATCATCACTTCATCATCCCGGCCTCGCGACGGTAGCGCGGGGCGCCGCGCGGCTCAATCGCTCGCGGCGGCGCGTGTGGTCGCATCGAACACGAGCCGCAGCTCTCCCACCTCGGCGATCGCCTCGGCGAGCTTGAGCAGCGGGGCGGGGCGGCGGGCCTCGTCGAGGTGGATCGCGCTGCCGACGCGGCGCTCGACGTATGCCACGTACAGCCCGCCGCGGCGGTAGGCGACGACGACGGCCCGCAGGTGGAACAGCGGGATCGCGGCGCGCCGGCGGACGCCGAGGACGCGCTGCTCGCTCCGGAGCAGGCCCTCGTCGCGATCGAAGATCAGGGTGCGGCGGAGCGTGCCAAAGAGCACGCCGACCGCGAGCAGGACGACGCCGAGGGCGATCGACCACGCGGCGCCGAGCGCCGCGAGCCACGCGCCGCCGCCGGCGAGGAGCCAGCCCGTCCACGCCGTGGCGGGGGTCAGCCGGAGCTCGACGCGCGTTCCCGTGCGCCGCCGGATCTGCACCGAGCCGAGCCAGTCGAGCATGGGAGAATCGTACGGCGGGCGGGCGGAGCTGGCTAGCTACGACTCGCTGCTGCCACCGCCGCCATCGCCGCCGGGGGGCGGACCACCGCCGCCGCCGCCGCCGCCGTCGCCGTCGCCGGGCGGCGAGCCGCCGCCGCCGTCGCCGCCGAGGTTGCGCCACTCGCGCTGGCGGCCGCCGCGGCCGCGCCGACGCCGGCGGCGCCGCTTGCGCAGCGGCTGGCCGTCGGGGCCGAGCGGGACCGGGCCGCCGCCGGGCGACTGGAAGAAGCTGACCGGCGCCTCGCCGCCAGGGCCGGGCGCGCCTGCCCCCGGCTCGCCCGGCGCGGGCGCGCCGCCCATCATCGGGCCGGCCGGCCCCATCGGGCTGGGTCCGCGCTTGCGCCGGCGCCGGCGTCGCCGCCGCCGCTCGCCCGGCGCGCCGCCCTCGTTGCTCCACGGCGGGCCCTGCGTGCGCTCGAACCCGCCGCCGGGCCCGCCGTTGGGGCCGGGCCCGCCGTTGGGGGTGTAACCGCCCGGGCCGGGTCCACCGGGTCCACCGGGTCCGCCGGGTCCACCGGGCCCGCCGAACCCGGGCCGGGGCCCGCGGCGCTCGAACCGCGGCCCGCCGTCGCGCCGGTCGAAGCTGCGCTCCCAGCGGCCGCGCTTCTTGCCGCGCCGCCGGCCGACGCCCGCGTCGTTCGGGTTCGCCGACGCGACCGGTGCCGCCGCGATGCGCATCGGCCCGCGGACGTACTCGATCACCGGGCCGCCGCCGCCGCCGTTGCGGCGCGGTTGCGCCTCGGGGATCGGCGCCGCCGTCGACAGCACGGGCGTCATGAACGCGCTCTTGGGCGGCAGCATCGCGCGCCGCTTGCGGCGGCGCCTGCGCCTGCGCCTGCGCGCCTCGGCCGCGGTCGCCGACCCCGACGTGTCGAGCGGGCGCGGCGGCCGCTGCTTGGGCTGCTTGGGCTGCTTCTTGCGTGCGAGGACGGTGATCTCGCCGGGGCCCTCCACGCCTTCCTCGGCCAGCTCGGCGGCCGTCTTGTCGATCACCTCGTAGTCGTCGTCGTCCTCGTCGTCATCGTCTTCGTCGTCGTCCTCGTCGTCATCGTCCTCGTCGTCGTCCTCGTCGTCGTCCTCGTCGTCGTAGTCCTCGTCGTCCTCGTCATCGACGAGCTCGCCCTCCTCGCCTTCCTCGCCCTCCTCGCCCTCCTCGTCATCGTCGAGGTCGTCGTCCTCGTCGTCCTCATCGTCGTCCTCGAGGTCGTCGTCGTCCTCGTCGTCCTCGCCCTCGTCCTCCTCGCCCTGCTGCGTGCGCTGCGGCGAGCGGACCTCGGCGTCGCCGCGCCCCGGCTCGGTCGGCCCGAGCGTGCGCACCTCGGACGGAGCCGTGGCCGCTGCCGCGACCGCCGCGACGGCGTGGCGGCTCTGCCCGTTGGTCGACAGCGCGGGCGGCGGTGCCGCTGCGGCCGGCGGTGGCGTGGCTGCGGCGCTCCGCCGCGTGATCACCGTGGGCCCGGCCGGCTTCGGCGGCGGGGGCGGCGGCGCTGCTGCTGCTGCTGCGCTGCGCCGCAGCACCGCGGGCTTGGCCGGCTGCGGTGGCGCGGCCGGCGCGGGCGGCGCCGCGGCAGATCCGGTAGCCCCGGCGGCCCCGGCCTGGTCGGGCTGCGGCTGATCGATGCGCACGACGCGCGCCTTGATCTCGCGCCGCGGCTTCGCGATCTCCACGCCGTCATCATCGAGCTGGCGCGTCACCGACGCGCCGAGCCGCGTGGCCTCGGACGACGCGGCGAGCGCCGCCTCGCGCGAGCGCAGGCAGTTGTCGCACCGCCCGCACCGCGGCGGCTCCGGCTCGCCGAGGTATTGCAGGATGACCTGGTTGCGGCAGCCGGGTGCCTTCACGTAGGCGAGCAGGGCGTCGAGCCGCTGCCGGTCGGCGATGCGACGCGCCTCGTACTGCTTCGCGCGCTCGAGCAAGAGCTCCTGCTCCGGCGGCGGATCGGTGACGAAGAACAGCCCGCCGTCGTGCTCGACGATGAAGTGCTCGTCCTTGAGCAAGGACAGCACCGTGCGCGTGCGCTGCTGGCCGACGCCCGACGACAGCGCGATGTTCGGGACGGTGGGCGGCGACTCCTCGGCGAGCTTGCCGCCCCCGTGGTGCACCTCGGTGAACGCCTCGACGGCCTCGAACACCTGGCGGACCTGCCGCTTCGTCGGGTACGTCCCCGAGAGGAAGTACTCCTGGATCGCGACGTCGTCGGGCGAGAACAGGAGCACGCAGCGCGCCGGCTTGCCGTCGCGGCCGCCGCGGCCGGCCTCCTGCGCGTACGACTCGAGCGAGCCCGGCACGTGGTAGTGGAGGACGTTGCGGATGTTCGGCTTGTCGACGCCGAGGCCGAACGCGTTCGTCGCCACCATCACGAGCTCCGACGACTCCATGAACGCGTTCTGGCTCGCGTCGCGCTCGCCCTTGTTCATGCGGCCGTGGTACTTGCCGACCGGCACGCCCCAGCGCGTCAGCGCCTCGTACAGCTCCTCGACCTTCTTGACGGTCGCGCAGTAGACGATGCCCGGGCGCGGCAGCTTCTTCAGCAGCGTCACGAGCGTCTTCATCTTCTCGTCCTCGTCGGAGAAGATGATGACTTCGTAGTGCAGGTTCGGGCGGTCGAAGGTCGTGGTGACCGTCGTCGCCTCCTCCATGCCGAGCTGGAACAGGATGTCCTCGCGGACGTGCGGCGGCGCGGTCGCCGTGGTGGCGAGCACCGGCGGGCGGCCCACGTCCTCGAGCGCCTTGCGCAGGGACAGGTACGCGGGGCGGAAGTCATGGCCCCACTGCGAGACACAGTGCGCCTCGTCGACGACGAACCGCGACACGCCGACGCCGCTCGCCGCCTCCCGCAGGAACACGCGGAACTCGGGATCGGCCATGCGCTCGGGCGTCGTCAGGAGCAGCTTGCCGCCCGGCGCGCGCACGAGCGCGTCCACCTCACGGCGCTGGCGCACGGTGAGCGTCGAGTCGATGCGCACCGCGGTCACGCCCTTGGCGACCATCTTGTCGATCTGATCCTTGATGAGCGCGATCAGCGGGCTCACCACGACCGTCACGCCCGGGAGGATCAGCGACGGGAGCTGGTAGAGCAGCGACTTGCCGCTGCCCGTCGGCATCACGGCGAGGAGGTCCTCGCCGCTCAGGAGGTGCCCGAACGCCTCGGCCTGGCCGGGGCGGAACTGCTTGATGCCGAGCGCCTGCTGGCCGACGCCGAGCAGCGCGCCCACCTTCGGCGGCAGCTCCGCGCCCTCGCGCGGGATCGGCCCGTCCAGCGAGTACGTCCGCGCGGGCGGGCGAGGCGGCTCCTCCGGCGCCTTCGTGCGCCGGCCGCGCCCGCGGGTGGGCGCCTCTGTCTCGGTGGAGGCATCTAGCTCCAGCGCCAGCTGGGGGGAGGCTTCGTCGCCGGCTTCGTCGCCGGCCTCGTCGCCCTCGTCCTCGTCGGCTTCGGGGGCGGCCGCCTGCCGCGCGCTGCGGCGGTCGGTCTTCTCGGCTTTCTCGGCTTTCTCGGCTTTCTCGGCTTTCTCGGCCTTCTCGGCTTTCTCGCGTCGGTCGGGCTTCTCGGTCTTCTCTACCTTCTCATTTCGGTCGGTCCGGCCTGCCTTCTCGCCCCGGGACGGCTTGGCCGGCGCGGCCTTCGCCGACGCCCGGGGTGTCCGCCCACGCCGGCTCTGCTTCGCATCCCCGGCGTCGTCGCTGCCGCGGCGCGCGGCACTCGGCTCGCTCGCGTCGTCGGTGTCGTCGTCGTCGTCCGGATCGTCGGGAGGAGGCCCTGCGGCTCGGCCCGACGCCGTGCGCCCGCGTGCGCCGGTGCGCGCCTTGGAGGCTGCCTTCACCGGCTCTTTCTTCTTGGCAGTGGTTCTCGAACGCTTCGTGGTGGACATCGCCACTCGCTCACTCAACTTCCGTCCCGCAGCTTGGTCCGGGGAAGTGGACCAAGCCTCTTGGTCAGCCACTCCGAGGATCCCAGCAGGTCCTTCGGCAGGACCCGCTCCGCGTAGGACATCATCAGCATACCCGAGGAGACGGTGCAAGGCCCTTGGTGGAGATCCTCCCCGAACCACATGATATGACGGCGTCATGGCGAGTGAGCGGCCAGTCCGAGAAGCCGAGAACCGCCTCGAGCGCTTCAACCAGGACCGCGAGCGGCTCCTCGCGGAGGTCGAGCGGCGTGTGGTGTCGCGCAAGGAGGCAGAGGCGCGCGCCGGCGGGGACGCCTCGCTCGAGTACGTGCTGAACGACGTCGCGTTCTGCGAGATCCGCCGGCTCGAGGCCGCACGGAAGAGCGGCGGCACCGAGCGCTGGCGCGACCTCTCGCGCCGCCTGCTCGGGATGAGCGAGGACGAGAAGCGCGAGGAGCTGCGGGGCCTCGTCCGGTACTACGGCCGCGACATCGTCGGCAACTTCGATCCGCGCGTGTACCGGTTCGCGACCGGCATCGGGCCCTCCTTGCTCGGCTTCCTGTTCTCGCCGACGGCGAGCGTGCGCGACGGCCTGTCCACGCTGCGCAACCTCGACGCGCGGATCCACGCCGACGGCGACGTCGACGTCGCGCGCGCGTGCGCCGAGCGCGGCACGGTCATCGTCACGCCGACGCACTCGTCGAACATGGACTCGCCCGCGATCGGCTTTGGCCTCATGCGCGCGGGCCTGCCGCCGACCACCTACGGCGCGGGCAAAAATCTATTTTCGAACCCGTTCATCTCGTTCTTCATGCGCAACCTCGGCGCGTACCGCGTGGACCGCCGGCTGCGCTTCGAGCTCTACAAGGACGTGCTCAAGGAGTACTCGACGGTCCTGCTCGAGAATGGCTACCACTCGCTGTTCTTCCCGGGCGGCACGCGCTGCCGGTCGAACCTCGTCGAGCGGCACCTGAAGCTCGGCCTCCTGGGCACCGCCGTCACGGCGTACAAGAACAGCGTGCGCCAGGGCGCGCCGCACAAGCGTATCTACATCGTGCCGGCGACGATCAACTACCGGCTCGTGCTCGAGGCCGAGACGCTGATCGACGACTACCTCGCCGAGACCGGCAAGAACCGCTACATCATCACCGACGACGAGTTCAGCCGGCTCGGCCGCATCCTCGAGTTCTTCCGCAAGATCCTCGTCCACGAGGGCTCGGTCGTCGTGCGGTTCGGCCGGCCGATCGATCCGTTCGGCAACGACGTCACCGACGACGGCGAGTCGCTCGATCGCGCCGGCCGGCCCGTCGACCCGGCGAGCTTTGTCCGCGGAGCGGACGGCGAGGTCTGCGACGACGACCAGCGCGACGCCGAGTACACGCGCGCGCTCGGCCAGCGGCTCGCCGACGCGTACCCTCGGCTGACCGTGTTCCACTCGACGAGCCTGGTCGCGCGCGTCCTGTTCGACGCGATCGCCAAGAACGCCGGGACGCGCGACGTCTACCGGCTGATCCGCGCGCCGGCCGGCCACCTCGAGGTGCCGGTGGAGACCGCGCTCGCCGGCCTCGTCCGGCTGCGGGCGCGGATCGCCGGAGAGCCGCGGCACGGCGCCGAGCACCCGCTGTACAGCGGGCAGTCGGACCCCGAGAAGCTCGACGACGCGATCCGCGGCCTGGCCACGTATCACACGCGCCCGATCGTGGAGCGCGCCGGCGCCGGCCACGGCCTCCTGCAGGTCAAGGACGTGAAGCTGCTCTACTACTACCAGAACCGCACGGCGCACATCCCGCCGGAGGCCGCGTCGTGACAGCGCGCGCCGACACCGTCGGCATCGTCGGGGCTGGCGCGTTCGGCACGGCGCTCGGCTCGGTGCTCGCGCGCGCCGGCCGGCGCGTGCTCCTGTGGTCGCGCGATCCGGCGATCGTGCGCGCGATCGAGACGATGCGGCGCTCGCCGCGGCTGCCGTCGGCGATCCTGCCCGAGTCGCTCCGGGCCACGGCGGATCCGCGGCAGCTCGCCGCCGAGGCGCGCTTCCTGGTGCTCGCCACGACGTCGACGGTCGTGCGCGACCGCGCGCGCGAGCTCGGCGACGTCATCGACGGCAGCCACATCGTGGTCCACGCGATCGGCGCGCTCGCGGCGCCGACGAACGAGCGCGTCTCCGAGGTGATGGCCTCCGGGCTGCCGACGCTCAAGGTCGGCGTGATCGCCGGGCCGGCGCTGCCCGCGGACCTCGCGGACGGCCAGTTCTCGTCGATGGTGGCCGCGTCGCGGTTCGACGAGGTCGTCGGCGAGGCGCGCCGCCTCCTGAACGCGCCGCCCTCCCTGCGCGTCTACAGCTCGAAGGATCTGGTCGGCGTGGAGCTCGCGTCGGCGCTCGCCGGCGCGTACACCGTGGCGCTCGGCCTGTCCGATGGGCTCGGCATGACGGCGGGCCCGCGCGCCGTCCTCGTCACGCGCGCGGTGGCGGAGTCGTCGCGGCTCGGCGTCGCGGCCGGCGCCGAGGCGCGCACGTTCGCGGGCCTCGCCGGGCTGGGCAACCTCCTGGTCCGCGCGTCGGGCGATCGGTCCGAGGACTACCTGCTCGGGCGGCGGCTCGCCGACGGCGTGATCAGCGCCGATGCCGCGCGCACCGAGGGCGCGCGGGCGGCGCTCGCCGGGGTGGCGCTCGCGAGCGCGCTCCGCGTGCGGATGCCGGTGCTCCAGGGCGTCGCCGCGGTGCTCGCCGGCAAGATCGAGCCGCGCGAGGTCGCGGCGATGATCGGCGACACCGTCGCGGTCGAGGAGTAGCGGCGGCGCGTGGCGGATCGACGATCTGCGGCGAGCATCGGCCGGCGCGGCGCGGCGGCCGCGGTCGTCTCGGTCGTCGTCTGCGCGGCGCTCGCCGGCGCGTGCGGGCGGCCGCGCGCGCCGCAGATCGTCGATCCGCCCGAGGGCATCTCGCTCGCCGTGTATGCCAGGGACGGGCAGGGCTACACGGTCGTCGATGATCGACGCACGATCGAGGTCACCGGGCGGCGCGTGCTGCTCGATCGGATCGATCTGGCCGCGGCGCTGTCGACGCTCGTGATCGAGCCGCTCGGCGCGGCGCGGGGCGCGCTCGTCATCGAGCAGTGCGCGCGCGAGCGGCTCCGCGTCGATCCCGCGGAGGCGCCGCCCGCAGCGGCGAATCGGCCGGCGCAGGCGGCGGCGGGCTCGGAGGCGCGGATCTCGGAGGCGGGGGCCCCTGATCCGGCCGAGCTGGACGAGGGCGTGGCCTCGCCGCTCGTCGCGTGCACCGTCGCCGGCGCGCCCGGCCGCTACCGCGTGCGCGTGCACTACCTCGCGGCGTCGACCGGCTTCCAGACGCAGCACGAGATCGCGATGCTCGCGCCGGAGCGGGCCGCGATCTCGACGCGGCTCACCGTCCCGACGCCCGCGTGGGGCGCGCGCGGCGAGCTCGTGCTGTACGACGGCGTGCCCGGCGCTGGCGATCCGCCGCGCGAGATCGGCCGCGGCGCCGCGACGCTCGACGGCGGCACCGCGGTGATCGCCGCGCCGCCGCGCGAGGTGCCGGCGCGCCTCGTGCGCGTGTACGACGGCATGCGGCGCGCCGACGAGAGCGAGCAGACCGAGCCGGCGTGGGGCAAGGACTCGCAGCACGACGTCCGCGTACTGCTCGAGCTCGACGATCCGCGGCTCCTGCCGGGCCGCGCGCACGTGCGCCTCGCGGACGGCGGCGGCGAGCTCGATATGCTCGGCACCGCGTACACGCCCGGCGATCCGACCGGCGCGGCGGCGTTTCCGACCACCGAGCTGGAGTCGGGGCGGATGGGCGCGATGCGGCCGCGCTCGCGAGAGGGGTCCGGCGAGCCGCCCGCGCGGCGCGCCCCGGCGCCGGCCGCGCCCGCGCCCGCGCCCGCCGGCCCGCGGCGCTTGCCGCTGTGGATCGATCCCGAGCTCCGCGGCACGCGCGCCCGCGTGACCGAGCGCGCGCCCGGTGCCTCGCTCGCCGATCGCGTCGAGCTCACCGTCTCGAACCGCGGCGCCGCGCCGCGCGAGGTCTGGATCGAGGAGCCGCTCCGCGCCGCGCGGCGGCGCGAGATCGTGCGCGCGCGGCCCGCCAGGCCGGAGCTCGTCGGCGGCTTCGCGCGGCTCAAGATCGTCGTCGGCCCCGGTCAGGTCGAGCGCGTCAGCTTCACCATCCGCTACACGTTCTGATCGTCGCTGTGGCCGCCGCCGAGCGACTCGAGGAACGGCGCGATCGCTGCGGCGATCCGCGCGCAGCCGCCCGCGGCGTGGGTGACCGCGTAGGACGCCTCGAGCTGGATGCCGGCGTAGCGCGCGCCGGCGAGCTCCTGCCGGAGCGACGTGCAGATCGCCGGGCCCACGCCGCTGTACGGCTGGTTCGCGCGCACCTCGATGCCGGCGCGGCGGAGCTGGAACAGGAGCCGCTCGGCGAGATCGGCCTCGAACGCGTGCGCCGGATCGTAGAGCACGCCCAGGTCGAACACGCGGTTCGCCAGATCGAGCGCCGGATCGAACGAGTGCGTCGACAGGTGCAGCACCGCGCCCCGATCGCGCAGCCGCGCCGCGACGTCGAGGCGGACCGCGCTCCAGTACGGCGCGTGGAACGCGGCGAGCCGCGCCGCGCGATCGCCCGGCGTCAGGTGCGCGTTGCCCGGCACCTCGGCGCCGTACGAGACGGTCGGCACCACGTTCGGGTGGTCGGCCGCGCGGTTCAGATCGACGAACATCCGCGAGAACAGCCCGGCGTGCACCGGCAGCCCGACGTCGTCGCCCAGCCGCTGCGCGATCTCGTACGCGCCGTGATCCCAGCTCGCCTGCGAGCGCAGCACGTCCGGCGGCACGCCGAGGTCGACGCCCGGCGGCAGGGTCCACGAGGCGTGCTCGCACGACAGGACGAGACCGATCACCGCAGGGACCTTTGTACCCTGCCGCCGGGCGAGCGACTAGCGCACTTCGCTCGCCCGGGGGACGATCGCGGCCGACAGCAGCGCGGCGACGATCACCACGCCGCCGTGCATGAGCCCGACGTGCAGGGCGTCGGTGACGCTGCAGTGCAGGTGCAGCACGAGCCCGCCGAGGCAGCCGCCGCCGGCGCCGAGCGCCGCCGCGATCCCGCGCGAGCCGACGGGGAGCGCGCCGCGCAAGAAGATCGCGCCGATGATGACTGGCACGAGCGCTGTCGCGAGGCCGAGCTCGAGGCAGGTGTGGCCGTGGAGGAAGCGCTCGGCGCCGAGCTCGACGCTCGATTCGCCCTTGGGGTGAACGGCGAGCCCGAACAGCACGAACGTCACCGACGTGATCGCGACCGAGAGCGCCGCCACGCGCCAGCGCGGCGTGACCGCGCCCGGCCGCGGCACGAGCGCCAGGTAGCACGGGATCAAAAAGCCCAGGAGCCAGCCGAGCGCGGTGCCGGCGAGCCAGCCCATCGGCAGCTCGCGCATGTCGGGGCGCGTCGTCAGCGCGACGAGGAAGCCCGCGCCGTAGACGAGCGACACGGCGACGAGCACCGCGAGCTGGCGCAGCGGGCGGCGCGTCGCGACCGGCCGGAGCTCGGCGAGCTCGCCCTCGAGCGCGGCCGACAGCGCGGGCGGCGGCGGTGGCGGCAGCGCCGCGAGCTCGCGCATCGCGGCCGGATCCAGATCGTCCATGCTCGGAGCGGCGTCGCTCATCGTGTGCCTCCTGCCTTGGGGGCCGCCGCGGTCGCCTCGGGGGCGGACCGGCCCAGGAGCTTGCGCAGCGCCTCGTAGCCGCGGTGCGCGCGCACCTTCATCGCGCCGACGGAGGTGCCCGCGATCTCGGCCGCCTCCGCCACGCTCTTGCCGTCGAGCTTGGTCAGCACCACCGCCTCGCGCTGCTGCGCGGGCAGCTCGGCCAGGGCGTCGAGCGCCGCCTTCACGAGCTCCGGATCGGCGCGCGGCTCGTCGCGCCGCTCCGCCGTCTCGCCGCGGAGATCCGCCGGCTGCTCCGGCAGCTCGTCGCCCTCGCCGACGCGGACCACCGCGCGCTTGACCCGCCGCGTCTCGTCGAGGAACGTGCGGTGCGCGATCGAGTAGATCCACGGCAGCGGATCGGCGCCGCGCACGTACGCCGGGCGGGCGCGGTGGAGCTTCATGAACGTCTGCTGCAGCAGGTCCTCCGCGATCGCCCGCTGGTGCGTCATCTTCATGAGGTAGCCGAGGAGCCGCGGCGCCACGAGCGCGTACAGCGCGCGGAACGCGTTCGCATCGCCGTCGCAGTACTGCGCCATGAGGACCTTGGCGTCGGACATACCGAGCGCCTCCGGGTATACGACGAACCCTGGGGCGGGTTACAGGCCCGCCCCGCTTGCTCTCGCGGACCGCTTTGCGGATAACACGCGCATGGCAACCGGTCGCCGCAGCAAGTCGAAGCTCTCCTCCCGCCCCAAGTTCAAGCAGGCGCGCTCGCTCAAGGGGCGCCGCATCAAGGCGAAGAAGAAGGCCGCTCACAAGCGCGGCCTCGCGCGCACCAAGGCGCGCCGCAGCCGCCGCGGCCAGAAGAAGTGACCGCCGCGCGCCGCGCTGGGGATCCCGCGCGCTGCGACGCGCCGCGACGCGCGGTGGCTGAATGGTCTGGCTCTGCCGGGCCAGAGGGGACGGGAAGGTCCCCTATACAATCGCCCAGGCGATGAGGAGCTGGCCCGCGTAGTACGCGGGCAGGCCCCACAGCCGGTTCGCGAAGCCGCGGGCGACGAACTTGTCGCGGGCGACCGCGAAGTCCGAGGCGAAGAACAGCACCGCCCCGGCGCAGAGCCAGGTCCGCTGCGGCGCCGGCAGCGCGTCCGCGCGGAACGCTGCGAGGGCGCCGACGACCATCGCGGCGATCACCGCGATGTAGACGATCACCGGGCCGCGGAGCCCGCCGAGCCGTGGCCACAGCCACGCGAGCGCGCCAGCGGCGGCGGCGAGCGGCAGGGCGGCGTACGCGCCGGCCGCCTCCGGCCAGCGGCTCACGGGGACGAGCGCCGCGAAGCCAGCGACGTACGCCAGGTGGCCGAGCAGGAACGCGACCAGGCCGCCGAGGAACATCCGGTTGCTGCGTCCGAGCAGGAGCACGTCGCCGAGCGCGCCGAAGCCAAGGCCCACGAGCACCCAGCGCGCGAGCGCGTGTTCGCCGGCGACGCTCGCGCCGACGACCAGGAACGCCGCCGACGCCGCCACCTTGGCGGCGACGCGCAGCCCCGCCGGCCCGCGCGCCGGCCCGCGCTGCTCGGTAAAGATCAGCACCGCGCACGCGATCGCGCAGGCCGCCGTGGCGACGTGCGCCGTCACGGCGGCGTCCACGCGCCGGAGAGCGCGCGCCCGACGAGCTCGAGCCGGTCCTGGCCCCAGAACAGGTGCGGGCCCGCCGAGGTGGTTGCCGAGACGATGAACGTCGGGACGCCGAACACGCCCGCCGCCTGCGCCGCCGCCGTGTTCGCCGCGAGCCGCGCCTTGAGCGCCGGATCCTGCGTCCGCTCGATCCAGCCCGCCGGGAAGCCCTCGACCGCGAGGATCGCGCGCAGCGTCGCCTCGTCCTCGAGATCCCGCTGCTCGGCCCACATCCCGCGGCCCAGCGCGTGCGCGAGCCGGAGCCCGGCGTCCACCCCATCGTCCGCGGCGAGGATCGCGAGCCGCTGCGCCGTGATCGTCCGCTGCGGGAACTTCCGCGGCATGTCGAACGGCACGCCCCACCAGCGCGCCCACCGCGCGATCTCGGTGCTGATGTAGCGCAGCTTCGCGGGCGGGAACGCGAACAGCGGCACGTTCGCCTGGCCCAGCTCGCGGAAGATCGCGCCGAGCAGGATCGGCACGAGCCGCAGCGTGGCGCCCGAGGCGACGAGCGACGGGAGCTGCGTCAGCGCCAGGTACGCGAACGGGCTCGACGCGTCGTAGTAGACGGCGACCTCGGCGCCCGGGGCCGCGGGCGGCACCTGCAAGGAGCGCGGGCCGCCCGGCGGCGGCTCCGCGTCGGGATCCCAGCCCTCGAGGATCGCCTCGATCCACGGCAGGCGATCCTGGCCCCAGACGAGGATCGGTGCTCGGTTCGGCCGCCGCGCGATCCACGCTGGCGCGCCGAAGATGCCGAGCGCGAGCGCCTCGTCGGTGCGGCGGCGCAGCTCCTCCTTGATGTCCGCGTCGTCGGCGCGGCTGCGCGCCGCGGCGACGTCGTCGGCCGGAACGCCCGCGGCGCGCAGCGCGCCTGCGATCACCTCGTCGCGCGTGATGTCCTCGCCGCGCTGCCAGTAGGCTGCGAAGAGCGCCTCGATCGCCGTCGGCCAGCGCTCCCGGGGCAGGGCGAGCAGGACCCGCAGCGCGCGGACCGTCCGCATCGGGTGCGCCGCTGGCATCCGGAACGGCTCGTCGAACACGTCCGCCCACCGGTGCATGTCGTGCAGATTGTGCGCAGCCTTGGCGGGCGACAGGGTCGCCAGCGGCCCGTCGCCCGTGCCGAGCCCCCGGAAGATCCCGCCCAGGAGCATCGGTCGCCAGTCGATCTTTGTCTGGAGCCGCGCCGCGCGCCGCGATGCGAGGTATGCGTACGGGCACGAGAAGTCAAACCAGAGCTCGAGCACGGCTGGGCGAGCCTGGGCTCACGCGCCTACCAGATCAAGGTGTTCCTGTGTGGGAGCGGTGTGGCAGAAGACGATGGAAGATCTTGGGGCTTTCGGTATCACAGCCGGGTCAGTAAACTGCGAAGAGTCCGAACATGGCCAAGTTGGTCGACGGCTTCAAAGACGGGCGCCCCGAGCTCGGGCGTCGGACGTTCTTGGTCCCAGAGAACCACTCCGAGGTGCTGGCGCTGCTTTATCACGAGCAGACGGGCATCGTCGGTGGCCTGCCGGTCGGGCCCGTGACGACCGACCCATTTGGTGCCCACGGCATCCGCATGTACCCCGACCAGGATCCGGTCGTGCTCGAGGAGACGCGTCGCTACTTCGAGAAGCTCGCCGAGCGGTTCTCGAATGATCTCCCAAAGGCCTAGGGCCGCCAGGTTCCGTCCAGCGCGCGCTGCTCGGGCGATGACCGCCGCGGCCGCCGCGCTCGCTGCCGCGTCGTGCAGCGGGACGCAGGCGCGCGAGACCGACGGCGGCTGCACGAAGGACGTCGATTGCCGGGCGCCCCGCGTCTGCGAGCGCCCGCCGGGGACCGGCGGCGCGGTGCCGCCGCACGGGCGGTGCGTCGATCCGCGATCCCCGATGGCTGCGGCCGCGCCCGGCGACGCTGCGAGCGCGGGCAGCGCCGCGCCCGCGGGCCCGGCCGCGCCGGTCGCCGGTCCGCCGCCGTTCGCGATGCAGGGCGGCGACGCGCGGCACACCGGGCGCCGGGGCGGCGCGGCGCCTCCGCGCGCGCCGAAGGAGCTGTGGAAGGTCGCGCTCGGCGGCGTGATCGCCGGCTCACCGACGATCGGGCCCGACGGCACGATCTACGTGACCTCGCACGCCGGGGCGCTCCACGCGATCGATCCCGCCGGCAAGCCGCGCTGGAAGCTGCCGATGGGCGATCGCTCGTGGAGCACGCCCGCGATCGCCGAGGACGGCACGATCTACGCCGGCAGCGACGACGATCACCTCTACGCGATCAAGCCCGACGGCGCGCTGCGCTGGAAGCTGCGGCTCGGCGCGTGCGATCCGCGGGGCTTTGGGCCCGAGTCGTCGCGCTGCGACGTCGACGGCGGCCCGACGCTCGGCCCCGACGGCACGATCTACGTCGGCGGTGACGGCATCCACGCCGTGTGGCCCGACGGCACGCTGCGGTGGAAGGTCGCGACCGCCGAGCACGTCGCGTCCGCGCCCGCGCTCGGCGCCGACGGCACCGTCTACGCCGGCAGCCAGGACGACGCGCTCTACGCGATCGGCCCCGACGGCGTGAAGCGCTGGGAGGTCCGCACCGGCGGCGACGTCGACGCGCCGCCCGCGATCGGCGCCGACGGCACGATCTACGTCGGCAGCGACGATCACGCGCTGTACGCGATCAGCCCCGACGGCGCCGTGCGGTGGAAGACCGTCACCGGCGCCGCGATCCGCGGCGGCGCGGCGGTCGGCGCCGACGGCACGATCTACGTCGGCTCGCTCGATCGCGCGCTGTACGCGATCGCGCCCACCGGCCAGGTCAAGTGGAAGCTCGCCGCCGCCGACAAGATCGTCGCGACGCCGGGCATCGCCACGAACGGCACGATCCTCGTCGGAGCCGAGGACGAGCACCTCTACGCCGTCGCCCCCGATGGCACGCTCCTGTGGCTGCTCGAGCTCGGCGCCGACGTCGACACGACGCCCGCGATCGCGCGCGACGGGACGATCTACGTCGCCGGCGACGGCGGCCACCTCCAAGCTTTTCGCTAGCCAGGCACTTTGCTAGCCAACGAGAAAGAATCACGCACATGACAATGATCGATCGGCAGGCTGTCCTCGACAGCCTGACCCGCCTGGTGACCCCGGGCATCAAGCTGACGGCGCTCGCCGACGAGCTCGGCGCGCGCAAGCACGAGTACGCCGAGCTGCGCTCCATTATGTTCGACCTCATCGAGGAAGGCATCGTCCACGTCCTCACGGGCGGCGCGTTCGCGCTCGCGCCCACCGGCCGCGCGAGCGACCCGCACGGCCGGCCGCCGCCCGCGCCGCCCGCGCCGCCCGCGCCGCGTGCCGCGCCCGCGCCCGCGCCCCGGCGCGTCGCGCCCAAGCGCGCCGCTGCTGCCTCCGCCGCGGCGCCGCCTCCGGGCACACGGCCCGCCGCGCGCAAGCCGTTGCTGCCGTGGGGCGGGCGGACCGCACCGGCCACGCCTGCCGCGGCCGCCGCGGCCGCCGCGCCCGCCGCGGCTCGGGCGCCGCAGCGCCGCGAGGAGTACGACCCCGAGACCGGCGAGACCCGCGTCGTCGAGATCCCCCGCGGCCTCGCCGTGACCGCCCGCGAGGGCACCGCGCTGCGCCCGCACCCCGAGGACGAGCGCACGATCGGCCGGATCACCGTCCACCCCGCCGGTTACGGCTTCGTGCAGCTCGAGGACGGCGAGACCGTGTTCGTGCCCGCGAAGTACCGCGGCAGCTCGCTCGACGGCGATCGGGTCGCCGTCGAGACCTGGCCCGGCGTGCGCGGCACCGAGGGCCGCGTCACCGAGGTCCTGGCGCGCGGCCGCGCGCGGCTGACCGGCATCCTGCGCCGCGTGAGCCGCGCCGTGTACCTCGAGCCCGACGATCCGCGGATCGCGGCGGACTACGGCCGCGTCGGCGTCGAGGACGCCTCGATCGGCAGGGACGGCGACGCCGTCGTCGTCGAGATCACGCGCTACCCCGACGCCGCGCGGCGGGTCCTCGAGGGCAAGCTGCTCAAGGTCCTCGGCGATCCCGACGATCCGCGCACCGAGATCGAGAAGATCCTCGCGTGCGCCGTGATCCCGCTCGAGTTCCCCGACGAGGCGCTCGCGCAGGCCAAGGTGACGCCGCAGGAGCTCGGGCCCGGCGACTTCGCCGATCGCATCGATCTGCGCGATCGCCAGTTCGCGACGATCGATCCCGAGACCGCGCGCGACTTCGACGACGCGCTGTGCATCGAGGACGGCCCGCACGGCGGCCCGCGCGTCTGGGTCGCCGTCGCCGACGTCTCGCACTACGTGCGCTGGAGCGACGCGCTCGACAAGGAGTCGACGATCCGCGGCGTGTCCGTCTACCTGCCGGACCGCGTGATCCCGATGCTGCCGCACCAGCTGTCGTCGCACATCTGCTCGCTCCTGCCGCAGGTCGATCGCTGCGCGATGGTCGTGCGGCTCGACTTCTCGTCGGACGGCGCCGACGGCGCGGACGTCTCGCTCATCGACGTCGGCTACGCCGCGGCCGTGATCCGCAGCAAGGCGCGCCTCGACTACGCCGGCGTCGCCGCCGCGCTCGGCGGCGACTTCCGCGGTCGCCGCGAGGAGTACCGGCCGTGGGCCGCCGAGCTCGCGCGGATGAACGTGCTCGCCCAGGCGCTGCGCGTCAAGCGGCGGGCGCGCGGCGCGCTCGAGCTCGAGCTCGCCGAGGCCAAGGTCGTGCTCGACGCCGACGATCCGCGGCTCGTGCGCGACGTCGTCAAGGCCAAGGGCGATCCGGCCGTCAAGCAGGCGTACCAGCTCGTCGAGGAGTTCATGATCGCGGCGAACGAGGCCGTCGGCCGGTTCTTCCGCGTGCGGGGCCTGCCGTCGGTGTGGCGCGTCCACGCGCCGCCCGATCCCGATCGCGTGGCGCAGCTCGTCGAGCTGCTCGGCGCGTACGGCATCCGCGTCGCCGCCGAGGAGGCGGCGACGCCGCTCGGCATGAAGCAGATCCTCGAGCAGATCAGCGACAAGCCCGGCGCGCAGGCGCTGTCGCTGCTCGTCCTGCGCACGCTGACGCAGGCCGTGTGGGACACCGTGCCGGTCGGCCACTTCGGCCTCGCCTCCGGCGACTACCTGCACTTCACGTCGCCGATCCGCCGCTACCCGGATCTGCTCGTGCACCGGCTGCTCAAGTACCACCTGCACCGCGACGGCCACCCCTCCGGTGGCGGCTACGCCAAGCCCCCGCCGCCGCTCGAGACGCTCACCGAGCTGGCGCACGCGTCGAGCGCGCACGAGCGCCGCGCGATGGAGGCCGAGCGCGAGGCCGTGGCCATGTACCGCGCGTACCTCATGCGCGATCAGGTCGGCCAGCGCTTCGAGGGCACCGTCTCGGCCGTGACGAGCTTCGGCGCGTTCGTCGAGCTCGACGAGCCGTACGTCGAGGGCCTGATCAAGCTCGAGTCGCTCGGCGACGATCAGTTCGAGTTCGATGACGTCCACATGCGCCTCGCCGGCCGGAAGACCGGGCTCGCGATCGAGCTCGGCGACCGCGTCACCGTCGAGATCAACAACGTCTCGGTCGTCCGGCGCCGGGTCGACTTCACGCTCGTCGCGAGCCACGCGCAGAAGAAGGTGGCGCGCCCCGGCAAGCGGCCCGCGAGCGCGGCCGTGCCCGCGCGCGGTGCTGCGCGCGAAGCCGCGTCCGAGGCGCGCCCCGCCGGGGTCGCGCAGCGCCGCAAGGCCGCGCGGGAGACCGAGCGCGCCGTCCGCGCCCACGTCGAGCGCGGCGCCGCCCCGCGCAAGCCCGGCGGTGCCGGTGCCGGCAAGCTCCGGCTCGGCGTCTCGCACCGCGGCATGCGCGAGCGCGAGGACGAGGCCGGCGGCACGAGCGGCACGAGCAGCAGCACCGGCAGCCGCCGGGGCGCCGCCAAGCCCGGCAAGAAGCGCGGCCGCTAGCCCGGCGCTAGCCCGGCGCTAGCCCGGCCCGGCGAATCGACATTCGCAATCTCTCCCAATCCGCAGCGCGGGAGTCGTCGTCCGGGCCGAGACTCCGACTCAGCCGTTGTACGGAGTTACGGCTTGCCGAACCATTCGATTGTGCCTTGGATGGGTCACGCGATGACCGTGGTCGAACAATTCGATTTCTTCGAGGGGTGGCGCGAGCGCCGGGGCGCGTGGTCGCTCGCAGGCTGCTTGACATCTGTGCAGTGTCCGCTGAGCATGGACAGTTGTGTCCGGTCTTATCGGACGAGGAGATGCAGTGCCCCTCACGCTCACCAATATCCCGCGGATCATGCGTGCCAATGGATGGCGACATGGGGCCGCGCTGCTGGAGACCTGGTTCTCGCACGGTGCCGCGGTGAAGCCGGAGTACGGCGCGCCGGTGACGGACGTGATCTCCATGGACTGGGCGCTCTCGTTCCGCCGGGTCCGCCAGGTCTATGACCACCTGATGCAGGAGCGGGTCTGGCTCGAGCCGGAGATCAAGCGCCGGATCGGGGACGTGCTCGAGCGGAGGAACCTGCTCCATGCCGAGGCGGTCTCGTTCGGCGACCTGGCGCGGCCGACCGAGGAGATCGACGCGGACTGCGTCCACGCTGCCCTGGTCAGGGGATGGCCTCCTCTGGATGATCTGTTCGCGGCGCTGGGCGACTTCAGCCTCCGCGTGGCGGTGGCGGGGACGGTGGAGCCCGTCTGGTGGACTCGAAGATCCGGCAGGAAGACGACCGAGCGGAAGCTCGTCGCGCACCGCGTGACCCTCACCGAGGTGGGCGTCTACGTGCGAGGCTCGTACGACTTCGACGGCGCGCGGTCTCTCGGCGCCTGGGACGAAGCGACCAACGCGGTGAGCTGGGGAGATCCGGCCGCCGGAGAGCTCGTGACCACCGCCCAGTTTCGGGACTGGCGGGACCGAAACCGCATGGGCGGCGACTTCCTCATCTACTCGGACGTGAAGCGGACCCGCCTGACGAACGAGAGCGCCCGCTCGTTCACCATCCAGGCGACCGACTGGCTCTTCGCCTGAGCGCCGGTGTCGCTCCGCGCCGGCTGTGCGGGTGGTCAGGCCGCGGCGCGATACCTGCTACGGCAGCCGGTCGAAGCGCACGCCCTGCAGCTGGCCGACGCCCACCGTGAACCCGGTGATGCCGCGCGGCGTGCGCGTGAACCGGAGCGTGACGCCATCGGCGACGCTCGAGAACTCGTCCTTGCGCGAGGCGGCGAGCGCGGCGTCGTACCTCCGCGGCCCGTTCGCGACGAGCGCGCCGTCCTTGATCGTCACGACCCACAGCGCGTTGAGCTCGGGTGCGTGGTACCGGCCGGCGTACGCGGCGAGGTCGGCCGCGCTCGGCGCATACGCCGCGGCCTCCTCGAATCTCTCGTCGACACCCATGCCGCGCACCGCGACCGTCCGCTTCGGGGGCACGCCGGCGAGCTCCACGATGATCTCCGGGCCCGCGATCTGGAACGTCCGCTTGCCGGTCGGCGTGAGCGGGATCGTCTGGCCGGCCGCGGTGATCGCGAGCCCCTCGCCGGCGCGCGCGACGGTGATGATCTCGGCGGTCTTGACGTTGCGGTAGCTGCCCACCCACACGTCGAGCTCGGCGGGCGTCAGCTTGACGGGCGCGGCCGACGTCGCGGCGTCGGGTGGCGCGAGCTGCTTGTCGAGCACGACGTCCGCGATCGCGCGCGCGAGCTGGCGCGGCTTCGCCGAGCCCGCGTTGCACAGCACGATGACGCTCGTGTGCAGCTTCGGGAACCGCTCGAAGTCGGAGCGGTAGCCGGCCCAGCCGCCGCTGTGCGAGACGGTGGGCTGGCCGCGGTACGTGCCGTGGAAGAGGCCGGCCGCGTAGTCGAGCTCCTTGCCGTCGGAGGTCTTGCCGCGCAGCTGCAGCCCGTCGACGAGCGCGCGCCCGCCGACCTTGCCGTCGTAGAAGTTTTCGTCCCACTTCGCGAGGTCGAGCACCGTGGTCTGCACGGCGCCGTCGCCGGTCTGCTCCCAGCCCGACATGTCGAGCTGCCAGCCGCCACCGCTCGGCTTCGGCGAGTAGCCGATCGCGCGGCCACGCACGACGCGTTGGTGCGAGTCGAGGACGCTCGAGCGCGCCATGCCGAGCGGCCTGAAGATCCGATCGCCGACGAGCTGCGCCATCGTCTGCTTGCTCGCGCGCTCGGCGATCTGCGCGAGCACGAAGTAGCCGGTGTTCGAGTACCTGTGCTGCGCGCCGGGCTCGAAGTCGACCCCCCGCTGGCGCGCGAGCAGCGCGAGCGTGTCGCGCACGCTCGCGACGTCCTCGGTCGACACGCCGGTCAGCTCGAACAGCGCCATGTAGTCGCGCAGCCCGCCGGTGTGGTGCAGCAAGTGGCGGATCGTGATCGGCGCCTTGCCGAGCTGCGGCAGCTCGGGGACATACTTGCGGATGTCGTCGTCGAGCTGCAGCTTGCCGTCGGCGGCGAGCAGCAGGATCACGGCGGCCGTGAGCTGCTTCGAGGTCGACGCGATGTCGAACACGGTGTCCGGCGTGATCGGCACGTCGCGCTCGAGGTCGGCCATGCCGTAGCCCTTCGCGTGAACGACCTTGCCGCGCACGACCACGGCGACGGCGCAGCCCGGCCCGTCCTTGTGCGTCCAGTCCTTCATGACGGCGTCGATCTTCTTGGCGTCGATCTTGGCGTCGATCTGCTGCGCGTCCGCGCCACGGAGACCTCCGAGACCGAAGCACAGGAGGAGGCTCGAGGAGACGACGGTCAGCCGCATCGCGGCACTATAGGCGCCGCTCAGCGCGCCGACAGCGCCTCGAGGAGCTTTCGGCGCGTGATCGGCTTGGCCACGAGGGCGCGCACGCCGAGCTCGCGGGCGCGCCGCCGGTGCTCCGGGCTCGCGCGCGAGGTGATGATGACGATCGGCGTGGTCTCGAAGCGCGCGTCGCGCCGCAGCCGCGCGATCAGCTCGAAGCCGCCGAGCTCCGGCATCTCGAGGTCGGTGACGACGAGGTCGTAGCGCGACTGCCGCGTCATCTCGAGCGCGTGCGCGCCGTGCTCGGCCACGTCGACGATCCAGCCCTCGCGGCCGAGCATGCTCGTCATCGCCTCGCGGATCGCGCGCGAGTCGTCGACAACGAGCGCCCGGCCGGCGAGCACGAGCGGCGCCGAGGTCGCGTCGGTGACCGCGACCGGCGGGGCGTCGGGGTACGCGCGGCGCACGAGCTGCGCCGGATCGAGGATGAGCTGGATCTTGCCCGAGCCGCTGATCGTCGCGCCCGCGTACAGCGTGAGCGGCGCGAGCAGCGGGCCGAGCGGCTTCACGATGATCTCGCGCGAGCCGACGATCCGATCGACCGTGCAGACCAGCGACTTGCCGCCGAACGAGACCACGAGGGCGGGGCGGCGCTCGGTCGGGCTGCCGTGCCCCAGGATGTGCTCGAGCCGGAGGATCGGCAGCTCCTCGTGGCGCACCTGCATGGTGAGCGCGCCGCTCTCGACGCTCGTCGTCTCGGCGACGTGGACCTGCGGGAGCGCGTAGACCTGGCCGCCGACCTTGAACAGCATCGCCTGCGCGAGCGCGGTCGACAGCGGCAGCCGCAGCGCGAACGTCGTGCCGCGCCCCGCCTGCGACGAGATCGTGACCTCGCCGCCCAGGCGCGCGACGGTCTCGCGCACGATGCCGATGCCGATGCCGCGGCCCGCCAGCTCGTCTGCGTCGCCGCGGATCGACACGCCGGTGTCGAGCAGCGCGTCGAGCACCTCCTGCTCGCCGGCGAGCCGCGCGCGGGCCGCGCTCCACTGCCCGGTGGCGACCAGGCGCTCGCGCAGCGTCGCGGTGTCGATGCCGCGCCCGTCGTCGGAGACCTCGAGCACGAGCAGGTTGCCGTCCTGGCGCGCGCGGATCGTGATCACGGCCGCCGGCGGCTTGCCGCACGCGGCGCGCTCTGCGGGCGGCTCCACGCCGTGCGCCACCGCGTTGCGCAGGAGCTGCGTCACCGGGTCGACGAGCTGCTCGGCCACCGCCTTGTCGAACTCGGTCTCCTCGCCGAGCGCCCGCAGCTCGACGCGCAGGCCGGTGGCGCGGCGGAGCGCCCGCAGCGTGCGCGCGGCGTGCGCCATCAGCCGGCGCGCCGACTCCATGCGGATCCGCACGAGCCCGCGCTGCAGCTCGCCGATCGTGCGCCGCAGCGCCTCGATCTCGTCGAGGAGGTGCGCGGTCGTCTGGCTCAGCACGGCCGACTGGCCGGCGAGATCGTTCTCCGTCGCGATCAGGATCGAGCGCGTGGGCATGCCGGGGCCGCCGAGCGCGTCGTGCAGCGTCTGCCGCGTGCGCGAGAGGTCGCGCGCCAGCGTGCGCAGGAGCTGGACGCGCCGCTCGATGCGCGTGCGATCGAACAGGAGCTCGCCGGCATTCGACATGAGGTCGTCGATGCGCTGCGGCTCGACGCGCAGCCACGCCTTCGGCTCGTGCCCGGCGGCGCCCTCGGCCGGCGACTCGCCGAGCGTCTCCGTCACCGGGCCGCGCGCCAGCGCGCCGAGCGGATCGGCGAGGAGCTCCGCGCGCTCGCCCAGGAGCGGAGGCGGGATCGTCGCGTCGTCGCGGCGGGGCAGGAGCGGAGGCGGGATCGTCGCGTCGGCGCGGCGGGGCGAGAGCGGGGGTGGGATCGGGGGTGGGATCGAGTCGCCGCCGCGCTCCGGCCGCGCGAGCCGATCGATGAGGCCGCGGATCCGCTCGGCCGCCGCGCCGGTGCCGTCGGCGTCGCTCTCGTCGAGGTACCCGCGCAGCCCGTCGGTGATCTCCACGAGCTGCTCGCCGGTCGCCGGCTGCCACAGCGCCATGTCGCGGCCGAGCGCGGCGAGGGCACTCTCGAGGCGGTGCGCGAGATCGACCATCGCCGGCAGGCCGACCGTGCCGGCCGCGCCCTTCAGCGTGTGCGTCACGCGCATCATCTCGGTCAGCGTCTCCGCCGATGGCCGCGCTGGGCCGCCGGCGAGCACGCGCGCCGTCATCGTCTCGAGGCCGTCTTGCGCCTCGGCGCGGAAGAGCTGGCGCAGCATCGCCAGCTCCTCGGGATCAAAGTCGAGCTCGCTCTCCGCCATCGCCTCACCTCGCCTGGTCTACGCACGCCCGCTGAGCGGCGGTGGATCGGCCGCCGCCGAGCCGGCCTCGGTCACGAGCGCCATGGCGCTCCGCACGAGCCGCGCCGGATCGAGCAGGGTCAGCGCTCGGCCGGCGGCGTCGCGCACCGCGCCCTCCGCCTCGAACAGCGACGCGACGCGTTCGACCTGATCGACGCGGAGCGCGCACACCACGCCCTCGATATCGAGGACGAGCGCGCTGTCACCCTGGCGGGCGGGCGCCCCGAGCGGGCCGCCCAGGAGCGACCCGAGATCGATCACCGGCAGGATCGTGCCGTGCAAATTGCAAACGCCGCCGAGCACGGGCGGCGCCGTCGGCACGTTCGTCACGAAGCCGAGGCTGACGACCTCGCGGACCCAGCGGAGCTCGAGCGCGTAGCGCGCGGCGCCGATGGCGAACACGATGACGTTGCGGAGCTCGGCCACGGCCCGCAGCATACCCCGAGGCCGCAGGGCGGCTCGGCCGGGAGGATGGCGCGATCCCGCCGGGGGCGCCGGGCCGGCGCTACGACGCGGCCTTGCTCTCGAGCACGAGCTCCGGGCGCGCCCGGTGCTCGACGACCTCGCGCGTGACCACGCACTCCTTGACGCCGGTCAAGGACGGGATCTCGTACATCACGTCGAGCATGACCTCCTCGAGGATCGCCCGCAGGCCGCGGGCGCCCGAGTTGCGGCGCGCGGCCTCCTCGGCGATCGCGGTCAGCGCGTCGGGCCGGAAGTTCAGCTTCACGCCCTCGAGCTCGAACAGCCGGTGGTACTGCTTGGCGAGCGCGTTCTTGGGCTTCCAGAGCACCTCGGTCAGCGCCGCCACATCGAGCGCGTCGCACGAGACGATCACGGGCAGGCGGCCCATGAACTCGGGGATCATGCCGAACTTGATCAGGTCCTCGGTGCGGGCCTGACGCCGCAGCGCGTCCTTGTCATCCTCGGCCGTCGAGACCTGAGCGCCAAACCCCAGGCCCCGCTGGCCGGTGCGGCGGCGGACGATGTCCTCGAGGCCGTTGAACGCGCCGCAGCAGATGAACAGGATGTCCGTCGTATCGATCTGGATCAGCTCTTGCTGTGGCCGGTTGCGGGCGCCGTCGGGCGTGATCGTGGCGGTCTTGCCCTCCAGGATCTTGAGCAGCGCCTGCTGCACGCCCTCGCCGGAGACGTCGCGCGTCGGCGACGGGGTGCCGCCCTTCCGGGCGATCTTGTCGATCTCGTCGATGCAGATGATGCCGCGGGCCGTCTTCTCGACGTCCCCGCCGGCGGCCCGGAACAGCGCCTTCACGACGCTCTCCACGTCCTCGCCGACGTAACCGGCCTCCGTCAGCGTGGTCGCGTCAGCGATGGCGAACGGGACGTCCAGCTTCTTGGCGAGCGTCTGGGCCAGGAGCGTCTTGCCCGACCCGGTCGGGCCGATCAAAAGGATGTTGCCCTTCTGGAGCTCGACGTCGGTCTGCTTCCCCCGCAGCCCTATGCGCTTGTAGTGGTTGTAGACGGCGACGGCGAGTGCCCGCTTGGCGTCCCGCTGGCCGACCACGTAGCGGTCCAGCTCCTCGACGATCGCCCGTGGCGGCGGGTACTTGGGTCGCTCCGACGCCTCTTCTTTCGCCAGGATGTCGTTGCAAAGAGTCACGCACTGATCGCAGATGAACACGCGTGGTCCGCTGATGAGCTTCCGGACCTCGCGCCGCTGCTTTCCGCAGAAGGAGCAGTGGAACTCTTCCATCCAGCGCCAATTCTTACATGTTCATGGGCCCTGGCAACAGACCCGGCTCCCCGAAGTGAGGTGAGAGGCACCCACACCGTGCGGTGACTCTTGCTCGGGAGCGCGGAAGCGGGGATCACTGCCTCGTGCGAGCCGTCGTCATCTGCGCGGAGCCCGAGCGTGCGGGCGAGCCCGGCACCGTCGCGGTGCTGCTCGGCGAGCTCGGCTGCCGAATCACGCTCGGTCGCTTCGACCTGGGCGGCCTCGATCTCGACGAGCTGGCGGCCCGGCCGCCCACCGTCGTGGTCGTCGAGGCCGGCGACGACGTGGCCCGCGCGCAGAAGTCCATCAAGCGGCTCCGGGATGAGGGGCCCCTGGTAGAAGTTCCGATCCTGATCGCCGTGACCGTGGCCCGCCTGCCGGCGCTCGATTTCTCGATCGGCTTCGACGATTTTGTGCTCATGCCGCTGATCCCGGCCGAGCTCTACGCGAGGATGCGACAGCTCGACTGGCGCACCGCGACCTTCGGGTCGGACGAGATCCTCAAGATCGACGATCTCGTGATCGACATTGCTGGCTACGAGGCGCGGCTGGCCGGGCGCCGGATCGAGCTCACGCACCAGGAGTTCGAGCTGCTGCGGTTCCTCGCCCAGCACCGCGGACGCGTGTTCACCCGCGAGGCGCTGCTGGAGCGGGCCTGGGGGTACCGCTACGCCGGCGGGACGCGGACGGTAGACATCCACGTACGGCGGGTGCGAAGCAAGCTCGGGGAGGCGGGATCGATGATCGAGACTGTCCGCAACGTCGGATACAAGCTGCGCGGGTAGTGTAGAGTCAAGGCGTGGCGGGGCGAGCCTCGATCGTCGGCGCTGCGGTGACGCACGTCGGGAAGGTGCGCGACCACAACGAGGATGCGCACTTCTTCGACGTGGACGCGGGGCTGTTCGTGGTCTGTGATGGGATGGGCGGCCACGCGGCGGGCGAGGTCGCGAGCGCGCTCGCGGTCAGCACGGTCCGCGCGCGCTGGCTCGACGTGCACGTGCGCCGGCTCGCGGACGCCTGGCTCGTGCAGGGCACCGCCGAGACGCGCAAGCAGCTGTTCGGCGCGCTCCGCGCCGGCGTGGTCGCCGCCCACGATCTGATCATCGCCGAGGGCAACAAGGACGAGGCGAAGTCCGGCATGGGCACCACGCTGGTCGGCGCGCTCGCCGTCGGCAACGAGCTCGTGTTCGCCCACGCCGGCGACTCGCGCGCGTACCTCGTGCGCGACGGCATCGCGATGCAGCTCACCGAGGACCACACGCTGCTCTCGCGCCTGCTCGCGGCCGGGATCGACGTCGACGTCTCCGGCGAGGGCGCGCGGTTCCGCAGCATGCTCACGAACGCGCTCGGCATCGGCCAGGAGTGCAAGGTGGCCACGTTCGTGGTGCCGCTCGCCGACGGCGACCGCTTCCTCCTGTGCAGCGACGGCATCAGCGAGTACGTCCCCGAGGCGGAGGTCGGCACCGTGCTCTCGTTCGAGCCGACCCCGGTGCGCGCGGCGGAGCGGCTCGTCCAGCTGGCGCTCGCGCGCGGGGGCGCCGACAACGCGACCGCGCTCGTCATCGGCGTGGTCGAGGCCGGCGTGACGCGGCGGTCGTCGGAGCACCGCCGCCTCGACGAGGACGCGATCCAGCGCTGCCCGCTGTGGGCCCCCAAGATCACGCCGCAGCAGCGGCTGCGCGCGCTGCGCATCGCGATCCAGCGCGATCACCAGGCCGGCGACCGCATCCCGGCGCACACGCTCGGCGATCGCGTCGCGTGGATCGTGCTCGAGGGCGCGCTCACGTACGAGGGCAGGGAGCGCGGGCCGGGCACGCTCATCTACCCCGAGTCGCTGATCAACGGCGCGCCGGTGCCCGACCGCAACGCGCTGGCGATGGCGCGGAGCGACGTCCGCGCGCTCGCGCTGCGCGCCGACGACTTCCGCGAGCTGTGCGACGACGACGTCGAGCTCGGCGAGACGCTGCTCGAGACGGTGGGCGCGCTGCTCGCGTCGGCGAGCCGCCGGCCGGGCCGGATCACGCGCGTCGGCTCGCGGGCCGACACCGAGGCCGAGCGCGCGCCGTCGAACTCGGACGTGATCGAGCCGCCGCCGCCGGTCATGGCGCCGCTGCCGATCTCGGCGCGGTCCTCGTCGACGGCGCAGGACAAGGCGCAGGACAAGGCGCAGGACAAGGCGCAGGGGCGGCCCGGGCCGCGCCCGCCGACGCCTCCGAGCGGGACCCCGCGGGCGGCGACGCCGCCGTCGGGTACGCCGTCGCGCCCGCCGCCGCAGCCGGCGCCGACGCGCCCGTCGAAGCCGGGCATGCCGGCCGCCGACCCGCGCACCCCGCTGCCGCCGCGCGTCCCGCCGACCCGCGTGACGCCGTCCGGCATGGCGGCGGCGCGCGAGCCGGGCCCGTCCGACACCGAGACCGACGTGCTCGCCGAGGACATCACCGAGATCTCCGTCGAGGGCGGCTCGGGGCCGGTGTCGCGCGGCCGCCGCGCGCCGAGCGAGCCGGAGATCGAGACGTTCTACGAGGCGGTGGACGTCGAGGCCCCGGCGCTGCCGGCGCCGCCGGCGCCGCCGGGCCCGGGTGACACCGTCGACCTCTCGGCGGATGAAGACGAGTTCGCCGAGATGACCGTCTCCATCGAGTCCATCGACGAGGGCAGCGGGCGCGTCGAGCGGGTCACCGACTCGCACGACTCGACGATGACCCTGACGCTCGACGAGGACATCGATGGGGAGACGGTCGCGGAGATCAGGGACGACATGGCGGAGGAGGAGCCGACGCGGGCCAACGTGAGCACCGCCGACGACGCCGCCGCGGCGTCGAGCGCGAGCGCGACGCCGGATCACGGCCGGAAGAAGAGCTAGCCGCCGCTGGGGGCCGCCGGGCCGTCGCGGGCCGCCGCTACGGCCGGCTGTACTCGGTGAGCGTCATCACCACGTCGCCGAGCTCGGTCTGCGCCGTCACCTGGAGCGGCACGCGATCGGCATCGTCGGACAGCCAGACCCGGAACGTGCGCGTCGGCTTGGTCGACTCGACGCTGAGGTCGCGCCGCGCGCGGTACGAGGTGCCGTCGAACATCACGGCGCGGCGGTTGCCGACGGCCGAGCCGATCGTGCCCTCGCCGGCGTACTTCACGTCGACGCGCCACAGCCGCCGCCCGCCGACGACGAACACGGTGCGCGTGGTGCCGGGCGCGGCCTTCCAGCCGCGGACCTGCGCCATCGCCGAGTGCGCGTCGTGGAGCGCGTTCGTGCCGAAGTCGATCTTCGTGGTCTGCGGCGTGGCCTCGGCGGTGCGCCGGTACGTCACGGTCGCGACGGTGCCGCTGAACGTCGCGGTCGCGGTGGTCCGCTTGTCGCCCATCACGACGTCGGTGTCGACGGAGATCGGCTGGCCGGTGTCGGCGTCGATCACCGTGGTCGCCTCGTCGACGATGTTCTTGACGAGCGCGGCCGCGCCGGCCGTGGCGGCGCGGGACTTGACGACGATCGCGCGCCGCCCGCCGACGGCGCCGATCTCGCCGACGGCGAGCTGCGCCTCGCCGACGAGCACGCCGCCGAGCTGGACCTCGAATGCCATCGCCTCGCCGGGGAAGAGCCCGAGGCTCCGATCGTGCGCGATCGCGGGCGCCCCGGGCGCTGTCTGGGCGGTCATCGCCTCCGCGCCCGCGCACCCGGCGAGCGCGGCCGCGAGCATGAGGCGGCGGGCCGACATCTCTCATGGATGAACGAAGATGGGGTCGTCCGCAACAGTGGTAGCGTCGCCGCGTGGGCACCATCACCAGGTTGGGCATCACGCTCGGCGACCCGGCGGGTATCGGGCCAGAGATCATCGCGGCCGCGCTCCACACCGTGCCGCCCGCGTGGCGGTCGCGCATCACGATCTACGGCGATCGCGTCCCGCTCGAGCGCGGCGCCCAGGTGGTGGGTGTGCCGCTGCCGGAGGACCTGGCGATCGTCGGCGACGGCCTCGGCGACGCCGCCGTCCCGGGCAAGCCCGACGAGCGGGCGGGCGCGGCGCAGGCCGCCTACCTCGAGGCGGCGGTGGCGGCGGCGCGGCGCGGCGAGCTGGCGGCGCTCGTCACCGCGCCGATCTCGAAGACGTGGGCCCGCCGCGGGGGCTTTGCGTTCCTCGGCCACACCGAGATGCTCGCGGAGCGCCTCGGCGCGACTGACGTCGCGATGCTGTTCGCCGGGCCGCGGCTCAAGGTCGCGCTCGCGACGGTCCACCGCCCGCTCGCCGAGGTCGTCGGCGATCTCAGCACCGAGCGCATCCGCACCGTGGTCGAGCTGGTCGTCGCGTCGCTCGTGACCGATTTCGGCATGGCCGCGCCGCGCGTGGGCGTGGTCGGCCTGAACCCGCACGCGGGCGAGGACGGCCTGCTCGGCGACGAGGACGCCGACATCATCGCGCCCGCCGTCGCCGCCCCGTGCCCGCCGGCCGCGCTGTTTGGCCCGCTCGTCCCCGACGCGGCGTTTCGCGACGCCGTCCACGGCCGCTACGACGCGCTCGTCGCGATGTACCACGACCAGGGCCTGATCCCGGTCAAGCTCATCGACTTCGACGAGTCGGTGAACGTCACGCTCGGCCTGCCGATCGTGCGGACGTCGCCGGATCACGGCACGGCCTACGACATCGCCGGCACCGGCCGCGCGCGCCCGATCTCGATGCAGCGCTCGATCGCGCTCGCGATCGAGATGTCGACGCGGCGCGCGGCGAAGGCCGCCGGCTAGAACAGCGCGCGCAGCGCGTCGGCGTCCGAGATGATGACCTTGCGGCCCTCCGTCTGGATCAGCCGCTTGCGCTTGAACTGCGACAGCGTGAGGGACACGGTCTCGCGCGTCGATCCGATCAGGTTCGCCAGCTCCTGGTGCGTGATCTTGAGCGCCACGAGCGTGCCGCGCGCGTCGTCGACGCCGTACTCGCTGGCGAGCTTCACGAGCAGCTCGGCGAGCTTGCTCGAGACGTCGCGGAACACGAGCGCCTCGACCTTGTTCTCGAGCTCGCGGCGCCGGACGATCATGAGGCGCGTCATCGCGAGGCCGAGCTGCGGGTGGCTGCAGATCAGCTCCTCGAAGTGGACGCGATCGATCTCCGAGAGCAGCGCGTTCTCGACGGCCTCGGCCATCTCGGTGCGCGGGCCGCCATCGAGGAGGCAGCTGTCGCCGAACAATTCGGCGGGGCCGTGGTACGCGAGCGTCAGCGACTTACCGTCGCGCGTGACCTTGCTGACCTTGATTCGTCCGCCGTGTACGAAGAACAGCGAGCGGCCGGGATCCCCAGGCAAGTAGACGACATCGCGGCGGCGCGCTTCGCGCAGCTCCACGCGCTCCGCCATACGGGCGATCGCATCCGGACCGAGATCCGCCAAGAGAGGAACCTTCCGGAGGTACCAGAGGACGCGTTTCGGATCAGGCACTTGTGAATTGTATCAAAGCTCTCATCTCATCGTGCGGACGTTTTATAGCCTACGAAAACCATTCTGATCCCCGCTGTACCTTACGGTTTACAGACAGATATCGCCAGGTTCCGGAGCTGCCGTGATCCGGATCGTGGCCTCGCGCCAGCCGGGATCGCGCGCCATGCGCTCGGCGATGGGCACCACGACGAGATCCTCGATCGTGCGCCGGAGCGGCCGCGCGCCGAGCTTCGGATCGTGGCCGAGCTGCGCGAGCCGCGCGCGGGCGGCGGGCGTCATCTCGAGGCGGAGGCTGCGGGCGACGAGCCCGGGGCGGCGGCGCAGCTTCTCGAGCTCGAGCTCGACGATCTTCTCGAGCGCGGCGGGCCCAAGCGGCCGGAACGAGACGACCGAGTCGATGCGGCCGAGCAGCTCGGGCCGGAAGAACGCGCGGATCGCGCCGGCGTGATCCGCGGTCTCGGCGGGTGCCGACGAGAAGCCGGCGGGCCGCGGATCGGCGGCGCCGAGGTTCGTCGTCATCACGATCAGGGCCATGCGGAAATCGACGAGCCGGCCGAGCGCGTCGGTCAGCCGGCCCTCGCCGATCACGCCGAGCAGGAGGTCGAACGCTGCGGCGTCGGCCTTCTCGATCTCGTCGAACAGGACGACGGAGAGCGGCTGGCGCCGGATCCGATCGGCGAGGCTCGTGCCGGCGGGCGATGGCGTGATGAGGCGCGCGATCGCGGCGCCGGTGACGAGCTCGCTCATGTCCACGCGCACGAGCCGCTCGGCGTCGCCGAACAGGTAGCGCGCGAGCTGCTTGGCGAGCTCGGTCTTGCCGACACCGGTCGGACCAGCGAACAAGAGCGCGCCGACGGGGCGCTGCGGGTCGTCGAGGCCGGCCTTGAGGCGCGCGATCACGCGCGCGGCGACGTCGCACGCGTGGTCCTGGCCGATGACGCCCTTGCGCAGCGCGGCGGCGATCGCCGCGGTGTCGAGCGGGTGCTCGGGGGAGAGCAGCTCGACGGGGAGGCCGGACCACGCGGCGAACGCCTGCGTGACGGCGTGGATCGAGAGCTCGGGCGGGGGCTCGCCGCCACCCGCGCGGGCGGCCGCCCGCAGCGCGAGGTAGTCGACGAACGCGAGCGCCTTGCCGGGGAGCGCGGTGTCGCGGCGGAACGCGCCGAGCAGCTCGACGAGCCGGCGTGCGCCGTCGTGGCCGAACGCGACCGGCGGCGCCTGCCGCTGGCCGTACGGCTCGAGCAGCGCGATCGCCTGCGCGGGCGTGGCCTCGGGGACGCGGACGACGCGCAGCGCGTCGACGAGCGCCGGGAAGCGCTGGCGCGCGCGCACGAGCTCGGCCTCGTCGCACTCGGCGACGAGCGACAGCGCGCCGCCGACGACGGCGGGTGCGAGCAGCTCGGCGATCGACGCGCCGTCGCTCGCGGGCGCGAGGATATCGGCGAGCCGGTCGACGAACAGGACGTCGCTGCCCTCGGCGAGCTCGGCGACCAGATCGAGGCAGCGCTGCTGCCACATGCCGAGGTAGATCATGCCGGCGACGATGCGGTCGGCGCTCGTCGCCCACAGCCGGCGCCGGCGGGCGTTCTTGCCGCGGCTCCGGTCGAGCAGGCCGCGCGCGAGCCGCCGCACGAGCGCGGTCTTGCCGGCGCCGCGCGGGCCCACAAAGAGCAGGCTCGGCAGCCGCTTCTCGTCGAGCAGCGGCGCGAGCTGGTCGTAGAGCGGATCGACCCCCACGGTGGGGCGCAGCCGGCCGGCGCGCGCGAGCGCGACCCAGTCCTCGGCGACGGCCTCGAGGTTTGGCGCCGGATCGGCGTCGTGCTCGCCGCGCGCGCCGCCGCGCGTGGGCACCTCGATCGGCTCCCACGCCAGGATCTGCTCCTCGGGCTCGCGGCGCAGATCGTAGAGCGAGGCCGGCGTGTCGCCGACGAGCGCCGCGAACACGAGCGAGCGGATCGTGTCGGGGATGGAGTCGAGATCCTCGGCGACGACGGACCAGTCGAAGCGCGGCACGATCACGCGGTAGAGCGGCACGCCCTCGAGCTTGGCGGCGGCGTACGCGAGCCGGATCGGCACGGTGGCGCGCGCGATCACGTAGCCGCGTGGATCGGGCCGGCCGGGGTGGATGTCGACCTCGACGCGGCGGAGCTCCAGCTCCTCGGTCCACAGGTAGCGCTCGAGGTTGTCCTCATCCTCGGTGATCAGCGCGGCCTGCGGGATCAGCCGGCGCAGCGCGGTCTCGGCGCTGTCGGCCATCGCCGCGGGCGGCGGCGGCTCGAACAGGAGGCGGTAGCGGCGGAGCAGCACGGCCGACCAGAGATCGCCGTGGTGGCGCGTCAAAAACACGCGGAAGGTGCCGCGCTTCATGGCCGCGCCTCCTCGCCGGGGCCGCGGGGGCCGGCGCCCGCGACGCGGCTCCACGCCAGGTGCCACGCGCGCCGGATCGCGAGCACGAGATCGCGGGCGGTGCCGCGATCGACCCAGCCGGTGGCGAAGTCCTCGATCTCGACGCCGTACGGCTCGCCGGGCCGCAGCGGCTCCCGATACGTGAGCGTGCGCGTCACCGGCAGGAGCACGTCGGGGTTCGGCGGCAGCGCGCCGCCCTGCTCGAGGACGCGCTCGAGCTCGGCGCGGCCGGCGGCGTGCGCGCGCAGGACGGCGTCAGGTTGCTCGCGCGCGCCGGGCCGGAGCTCGACGCGCACGACGTCGGGCTCGGCGGCGGCGGCGCGGATCATCCACGTGCCGTGATCGCCCTCGAGCGCCGCGCGCACGAACAGGCCGCGCAGCGTCAGCGCGATGTCGCGCGCGCGGCCGAGCTCGACGGCCTTGCCGCGCGCGCTCTCGGGGATGGGCGGCGCGAGCTTGCCGAGCGCGAACTGGCGCAGGAGCGCCAGGCCCTCGGCGTCGGCCTTGAGCGCGCGCACGGTGCCGCCGGCGTCGATGCACGCGAGCTCGTCGATCCAGGCGGGGTCCGCGAGCGCCGTCGCGGCGATCGCGAGGCCTGCGGCGTCGGCGGTGGCGCCGACGCGGCTCAGCACCACGGTCACGGCGTGGGCGTCGGGATCGAGCAGGGTCGGCAGCGCGCGCTCGATCAGGAGCGCCTCGGCGATCGCGGCGAGCAGCGCGTCGCGCGCGGCGGGCGGGCGGTGCGCCTGGGGCGGCGGGCGCACGACGCGCGTGCGCGGCGGGATCTTGAGCCACCGATCGCCGCCGATCTCCTCGTAGACGGGGTCGTCGTGATCGCCGGCGCCCAGGTCGTCATCATCGTCGTCATCGTCGTCGTCGTCGTCGCCGCGGGCCCGGCGCGGCGCAGGGCGGCCGCCGCGCGCGGGTGCGGGCGCGGCCCGCCGCTCGCTGCCGCCGAGGAGCTCGGTGAGCCGGGCGAGCCGCTGCTCGAGATCGTCGACGTAGAACCGCACTTCGCCCTGCGCCTCGCGCCGCGCGCGGCCCAGGATCGGGGACGCGCCGGCGCGCCGGAGCGCCGCGAGCGCGGCCGCGATCGGCGCCTCGAGCGCCGCGGTGGCGAGATCGAGCGCGCCCTCGAGCAGGTACGGCCCCAGCACCGCGGTCCGCTCCTGCATCGGCTCGAGCGCCGCGATCATCTGGCCGGCGTCCTCGGTGATCCGCACGATGCGCAGGCGCGCGGGCGGCGCGCTGGCGAGCAGATCGGTCAGCGTGCCGCCGATCTTGTCCTCGAGCCAGCGCTTGACGGTGCGCGCGCCGTAGCGCGGATCGAACGCGTCGGTGACGGCGCGCCGGCGGATCGCGGTCCCGGCGTAGACGAACGTGTTGCGCTCGCGCAGCCCGCGCCGCGCCAGGAGCTTGGCGAGCTCCTTGTCGACGACCTTCGCCGCGACCTCGGGCGTCAGCGGCTCGAACGGCACCACCTGATCGATCCGGTTGAACAGCTCGACGGGGAAGAACTCGCGCACCGCGCGCGCCACGTCGGCGAGGACCCGGTCGCGCGTCTCGCCGAAGCCGATCGGCGACGCGTTCTTCGAGCCGAGGTTCGACGTCATGATCACGACGGCGCTCGCGAAGCTCGCGACGTCGCCGGCGGCGTCGGTGAGCCGGCCCTCGTCGAACAGCTGCAAGAGGAGGTGCAGCGCCTGCGGGTGCGCCTTCTCGATCTCGTCGAGCAGGACGACGCAGAACGGCTGCGCGCGCACGCGCGACGTGAGCAGCCCCTCGGGGTTCCACCGATCGCCGATCAGGCGCGCCACCGCGTCGTGGCCGGACAGCTCGCCCATGTCGACGCGCAGGAGGCGCTCGCCGCCGCCGTAGAGGTACTCGGCGATCGCGGTCGCGAGCTCGGTCTTGCCGGTGCCGGTGGGGCCGGTGAACAGCATCACGTGGATCGGCCGGTGCGGGTCGGCGAGCCCGGCGCGCACCTTGAGGATCACGTTCGCCGCGGCGCGCGTCGCGGCGGGCTGGCCGATCACGCGCCGCGCGAAGGCAGCCTCGACCTCGGCGGCGTCGAGCGGCTCGTCGAGCGAGATCAGCTTCGGCGACAGCCCGGTCGTGCGCGCGACGTGATCGAGCACGTCGGCCGGCCCGATCTCGGCCTTGCCGCCGCCAGCGCCGCCAGCGCCGCCAGCGCCGCTGCGCTCGGCGGCGCCGCGCTCGGCGACGCGCCGCACGATCTCGATCGCCACGCCGGGCCGCGCGCGCCACGGGAACAGCGCGGCGCCGAGCTCGGTCGCGGTGCGCGGCGCGAACGGGTGCAGCGCGATCGGCAGCCGCAGCTCGAGCGCGCGGACCTCGTGCAAGAGGAGCTGCGCGGTCTCGCTCGGCGACGCGGCGGGGACCGTCACCGCCGCCAGCGCCTCGGCGAGGCCAGGCGCATCGCGCTCGAGGCGCGCGTGCTGCTCGGGCGTCAGCTCGGCGATGATCGCGAGATCGCCGCGGCGGACGGGGCCGCGGAAGAAGTCGGCGAAGCTGCGCTCGCTCTGGCGCGACTGGCCGAGCCGGCCCCACAGGTGGAGATCGTCGACCCAGAGGATCGCGCGGTGCTTGCGCGCCTCGTCGAGCACCGACAGGCAGCGCTCCTCCCACTCGCCGAAGCCCGACATGCCGGCGATCAGTCGCTTGCCGGTGAGCCGCCACACGTGGAACACGCGATCGAGGTTCTTGTGGAGCGGGTAGCCGTCCTCGACGAGACGATCGGCGATCCACCGCTGGATCAGCGACGTCTTGCCGGAGCCGGGCGGGCCGATCACGGCGACCGAGCGCGGGCGCGGGCCGCCGAGCAGGTAGCTCAGGCGCTCGCGGTACGGCGCGCGCGGCACGACGGCGCGCGCGGCGCCGGCCTCGCCGCTCGCGTCGTCGCTCGTCAGCCGCTGCGTCTCGTCGGTGGCGAGCTGGCTCAGCACGCGCCCCAGGCGCGGCGCGCTCGCGCGGACGCGCGGATCCTTCTTGCGCGACGGCAGCTGATCGAGGAGCGAGTGCGGCTCGGCCGAGAACGCGATCTGCACCAGGCGGTCCTTGCCGTTCGAGAGCAGCGCCTGCACGACGCCCTCGGAGAGGCGCTTCCAGTGGTGCCGGAAGAAGACGGTCGCCATGTCCGCGACGTCGCTGCGCGCGTCGACGACGAACCACTCGTCGCGCCGCGCCGGGTGGTAGACGAAGAGCCGCTGCTCTTCGGGGCCGGTCCAGCGCGGCTCGACGATGAGCGCCGCGGTGCCGTGGACGCGGCCGCCCTCGAGCTTGAGATCCACCGGCACCCGCACGAGCTCGGTGCCGAGCGACAGCTGGAACAGCTCCTGCTCGCTCGGCGGGACGCGCCGCAGGACGTTGCGGAGCTGATCGATCAGGCGCTCGCGCAGCTTGGCGTCGCCCTGGCCCGAGACGTTGGCCTCGTAGCGCGCCGGGATCAGCGAGATCCACTGCTCCGTGCCGGAGTCCTTCTCCTTGGCCTTGTAGACGCCGACGGTGAAGTTGATCCTCACGCGCCCGGCTCCTCTCCGCCGTCGGCGTCGCCCGGCGCGGGCGCGGACACGGGGCGCGCCCACCGCCACAGCGTCTCGAGCTGATCCTCGCGGAGCGCCGCGAGCAGGCGCTGCACGGCGGCCTCGGAGAGCCGCGCCGGCAGCTCCTTCCACGGCACGTCGAGCTCGTCGCCCTCGACGAGCGTGCGCCCCTCGCCGGTGACCGTGGCCTCGCGCATCGGCGCGCCGCGGGCGGCGCGCGGCGTGGGCGGGCCGGGGAGCTTCCGCCACTGGGCGTCGTCGAAGTCGGCCGCGGGCTCGAGCAGATCGACCCAGACGTGCGCGGGCTCGCCGGCGAGGCCGTGGAAGCGGTGCAGGCCCTCCTCGAGGCCGAACAGGAGGTCGGCGCCGGAGCCGGCCACGCGCACGAGCGCCGCGGTGACCGCCCGCGACGGCAGGTGCTCCTCGACCCACGGGAGCTCGCGCGCGGGCCCCCACGGCAGGGGCCAGCCGGGCGGCGCGTCGCCCCAGATGTGGAGGTAGCCGCGGAAGCCGTACGCCGCGGCGGCCTCGAGCGTGGCGCGCACCCACGTGGTGACGGCGGCGCGCGCGTCGGGCGAGTGCACGAGCAGGGTCGCGCCGGGGTTCACCGTGTACATCGCGGTGAGGAGCCAGAACAGCTCGCGGCGGAACCGGGCGCGCTGGGCGATCGCGCCGTCGATCAGATCGATCGCGTCGACGTCGCGCGCGAGCGCCTCGAGGCACAGCTCCTCGGCGGTGCGCAGCTCCGCCTGGCACCCCGCGCACGCGGCCCACCGCGCGGTGAGGCGCGCGTGCTCGCTGTAGAGCCGCGCGATCGCCGGCCCGGGCATGGGCTGCTTGCCCTTCTTCTTCTGCACCGCCGTCGCGAGCGTGGCCTCGAGCTCGCCGAGCCGCTCGCGCACCGCCTGCGCCGGCGAGAGCGCCAGCTCGCGCTCGGTCTCGCGGCGCAGGGCGCCGACGGCGAGCGCCGAGCGGACCATGCGGCGGCCGGTGGCGGCGGAGCGGCGCCACAAGGAGACGGCGAGCCCGGCGGGAGCTTGTGACGGATCGCTCTCCTCGCCGAGCTTGCCGCCCGCGGCGCGGCCCACAGCCTCGTCCGGCGCCCGGACGGTCAGCGTGCCGCCGTGGCCCTCGGCGCCGGCCTTCGCGAGCAGGCGCGCGGCGGGCGCGAGGAGGGCCGCGTCGATGTAGCGGCGCAGCGCGCGCGCGCCGAGGTCGGGCGAGAAGCCGCCCTCGGCGATCCGCTCGAGCGCGCGGGGCGAGACGTCGAGGACGATGCCGCCCTGGGTGAACCCGCGCCGCTCGGCGAGCCGCGCCACGGCGATCTCGGCGACGCGCGCGATCTCGGCCGGCTCGAGCGGGTGGAACACGACGATCTGATCGAGGCGGTTGATGAGCTCGGGCCGGAACGCGCCGAGCACGGCGTCGCGGTAGCGGCGCTCTTCGCGCTCGGCCTCGTCCTGCCCGGGGGCGATGCCGAGCCTGCCGCGCGCGCTGCGCGTGCCGAGGTTCGAGGTGAGGACGATGATCGCGTTGTGGAAGTACGTCGTGCGGCCGCGCCCGTCGGTGAGCCGCGCCTCGCCGAGCACCTGCAGGAGCAGGTCGAACACCGACGCGTGCGCCTTCTCGATCTCGTCGAGCAGGACGACGCCGAACGGCTGGCTGCGCACCGCCGCGGTGAGCCGGCCCTCGCCGTCGCCGTCGCCGCCGAACAGCCGCTCGGCCGCCCACGGATCGGTGTACTCGCTCATGTCGAGGCGCACCATGCGCTCGGACCCGCCGAACAGGTACGCGGCGACGCTGCGCGCGAGCTCGGTCTTGCCGACGCCGCTCGGGCCGACGAACAGGAGCGACGCGAGCGGCTTGTCGCCGGGGGCGAGGCGCGCCTTGGCGACGCAGATCGCGTCGGCGACGCGGCGCACGGCGGTCTCCTGGCCGACCATGCGGGCGCGCAGCGCGGCGATCACGTCGGCGGCGGACAGCGCGCGGTCGTCGGCGAGCAGCGCGATCGGGATGCCGGTCGACCACGAGAACGCGGTGTAGAGCTCGGCCTCGCTGAGCCTCGGGCCCTCGCCGCGCGCGTCGCGGCCGGCGTCGTGCGCGACGCGCAGCTCCTCGAGCAGGCGCACCGCCTTGCCGGGGAACGCGCGGTAGGGCAGGTAGCGCCGCGCGAGGTCGACGGCGATCGGCACGGCGCTGGGCGCGATCTGCGGCCGGTGCGGCTGCGTCTTCTGCCAGTGGGCCGCCCACGCGAGGCACGCGGTGACGGTGGTGGCCGGATCGGTCGGCGGCACGGTGACGCGGAGGAGCGCGCCGATCAGCGAGACGTCGCGGCGCTCGGCGCGATCGAGCGCGACCGGCGTGAGCTCGCCGATCACGCGCACGCGCCCGTCGACGACGTGGCGGCGCAGCGCCCCGCCGAGATCGATGCCGCCCTCGGCGGGGCGGTCGGCGAACAGCGCGCCGAAGTCGTCGAAGTAGAGGATGGCGTCGAGCGCCTCGGCGGCGGCGAGCACCTCGCTCACGCGCTCCTGCCACTCGCCGAGCCCGCTCGCGCCGGCGACCAGCTCGGCGGCAGACGTCGCCCAGATCGGGCGCTTGCCGTGGCCGCTCGCCCACGCCGCCACGAGCGCGCTCTTGCCGGCGGCCTCCTCGCCGACGAGCAGCACGCTGCGGCGCCCCGGCGCCTCGAGGATCCGCGAAAGCTCGTCGAGGATCGCCTCGCGCCCGACGAGCGGCGGCGCCGGGTGCGGCGCCTGGAGGCGGCGGCCGGCGTGATCGAGCGTCGCGGTCGCCACGCGCCTCCGCTCGGCCTCGGCCATCGCCTTGCGGCCGGACGCCTCGGCGAGCGGCGTGGTGGACAATTCGACGATCACCTCCTCGAGGCGCGCGGGCGCGTAGGCGAGGAGGCGGCGCCAGCCGTCGGCGTCGAGCCCGAGCGCGGCCGGCAGCACGGTGAGCTCGGCCTGCACGCGCTCGGTGATGCTCTCGGTGCGATCCACGTAGCAGGCGTGCTCGAGCGCCGGGATGAACACCCAGTGGCCGGCGGGCCCGGCGTCGGGGCGCGGCTCGGGGACGATCGCGACGGTGAGCGTGATCGCGAGCTTCTTGCCGAGCCGGCCGGGCAGCTCGGGGCGGCCGACTTGGACGGAGATGTCCTCGAGCCGCACGCCCTCGGGCAGGATGTGGCGCGCCACGGTCTGCGGGCGCGACTCGGTGGCGAGCTCTGACAGCGCGAGCCCAAGCTCGATCGCGGTGCGGTCCTCGGTACCGTAGGACAGGACCGCCGGCGACGTGACGGGGCTCATTTCGTGGTGATCCGAGGGCAGCTCGCGCCGGATCGCGTGGGTCGGGAACCGCAGCTTCGTCTCGCTCACGGGGCGCCTCCCTCGGTGCGGACCTGCGCGATCGGCGCGGTGATCGCGATCCCGACGCCGAGGAGGAACAGCGCGCCGCACACGGCCAGCGCGAGGTCCGGGCGATCGTGGAGCCCGCGCGTCAAGGACTCGCTCTCCTGGCGGTGGACGACGATCGCCATCGTGTTGTTGAGGCCGTGCGCGATCACGGACGGCAGGATCGAGCCGGCGCGGAGCGAGAGCGCGCCGAGCACGATGCCGAGCGTGAACGTGGGCAGCATCTGCACCGGCTTGAAGTGGTAGACGGCGAACATCGCCGCCGCGATGCCGAGCGCCGCGGCCGGCGCGATCCGCGCGGCGAGCGCGCGCAGGAGCGCGCCGCGGAACAGCACCTCCTCGCAGACGGCGGGCACGAGCGCGATCGCGAGCAGCACGGCGCCGAGCGGCGGGCGCTCGACGATCCGCTGCAGCGCCTCGACCTCCTCGGGCGCCACGTCGAAGAGCAGGTCGATGAGCGCCAGGTTCAGGTACCAGATCGAGGCGCCGATCAGGACGGCGGCGGCGAGGTAGCGCGCCTGCGCGGGGGCGATCCCGAGCGCCCGGGGCGGGAGCCGCGCGGCGCGGAGCACGAGGAGCGTCAGCGCGAGCATCCCGAGCTGCGCGGCGGCCAGCGCGACGTGGAGCGGCGCGCCGAGGCCGATCGCGATCTTGGCTACGGCGATCAGCGTCGCGAGCGCGGCGAGCACGAGGAGCAGCGCGCTCGTCGCCGGCAAGGCGGGTGCCGGCGCAGCGTGATACAAGCGAGGCGTGCGTGGTCTGCTCGGGCTCGTCATCGGCCTGATCGTCGGTGCCGGTGCAATGTATCTGGTCCTGCGCTGGCCGTGGGGCGGCCGCAGCGCGCTGGCGCCCTCGGACGCCGGGATGGGAGCGATCGTCCTGGTCGACGCTGGCGCGCCCGGCAAGCCGAAGCCCAAGCGGCGCCCGGGCGGCGGCCGCGGCGGCACGGTCGCGGCGCCGGGCGGGCCGGGTGACACCGACGAGACCGAGCCGGAGCCGGTGCAGCTGACCGAGGCCGATCGCCGGCTCGAGTGGCGCGGCGATGTCGTCGCGCTGCCGACGAAGAAGATCGACATGAGCGCGGGCGCGGACGCCCGCCCGCTCGAGGACGCCGAGATCCACGCGACGTTCGCCAGCCAGGGCGGCGAGGTCCAGAAGTGCGTCGAGCAGGGCGCCACCGGCACCGGGCTCCGCGCGACGATCACGCTGGAGCTGCTCGTCGACGGCAACGGCCGCGTCACGAAGAGCCGCGTCCAGGCGCCGCGCTACCTGCTCGAACGCGGCCTGCTCGGCTGCGCCCAGCGCGCGCTCGGCAAGATGCGGTTCCCGGCCACGGGCGCCCCGACAGTCGCCACGCAGCCGCTCACAGTCGGCTGAAGCCGCGCCGTTCACGCTCGGCTAAAGGGCCGCGCTGTCTCGCGCCACCTACTCACCGGCCCTGTCGAGTATCGCGTCAGCGTCGGCAGCCCGCGATGCACGATGGGTCGCCCATCAAGGACGGCCGGCCCGAATCTCGAATTCGCCGAGAGCGGGCGCCTGCCCATTCTGTCGAGCCAGCGGGCCTGCTTGCCGAACGAAGCGGCCACTCCATGGGAGGCAGTCCACGTTCGTTGGTGCATACTGTGCTCATGTGGCGAGACCCGGTCATCGAGGTCTACAAGCAGCACGTCGATCGTACGTTGTTGCGCGAGAATCTGCGGCTCACTGTCGAGGAGCGGCTCCGCAAACTGATGGATCTGCAGCGCTTCGCGGAGGAGCTGCAGCGCGCCGGGCGCGAGGCTCGTCGCCGCGGTCGAGCGAAGTGACGGATCTCGGAGGGCTCCTGGGCGCGCTCGCCGATGTGGGTGTCGAGATGATCGTGGTGGGTGGCGCCGCCGCGACCATCCACGGCGCGGCTCGCCTGACCCAGGACATCGACGTCGTCTACGAGCGTTCGCCCGACAACCTCGAGCGGGTCGTGGCTGCGCTGGGCTCTCACCCGTGGTCGCGGCAGCCGTCGAAGCGCTCGAACGCCCGCCCGGCGACGTAGCCGAGGCGCGAGGCGGCAGCAGAATCTGGATCCAGATCTCGACGCGGTGGTCCGAGCTACCGCCTCGGCTCCAGCTCCGTGGTTCGCACTTCTAGCCCTTCGGCCATGCCATAGTAGACGGTGACATGGCGGAGATCGGACATACCGACGTCTTCGAGCGTAAGTACAAGGAGCTGTTTCGGTCGAAGCTGGCGGACCACGGGGAGTTCGTCGCTTATGAGCGTGACCGCGGCGTCCGCGATATCGGCGTGCACTTTACCCATCGGCTTGCGTCAGGTGGGGAGGACCTCACGACTGCTCTCTGTTGGTTCCAGCTGAAGGGGATCATGGCGAGCACGCTCGCGGCCGACGCGCTCAAGGACCACGGTCACGTTTCCCTGCGCTTGAAGGTGCGGCATCTCCAGTACTGGTACATGCAACCGGTCGCGACGTACCTCGCGCTCTATGTGGAGTCCATCCACACATTCCTGGTGCTCAACCTGAAGACATATGTCGAGGATCGTTGGGGACTAAAAATCTTCAAGCTCAAGAAAAAGAGCGAAACGGTCGCTGTGCCGCTGCACAGCGTCCTGGACGATCAGGCGCTTCGCTTGATTTTGATGGATACGGATTCCAAGGCGTGGGCGCAAGCGCTGGGGGCATCGACCGAGGAGGCTCGGCATTGCCGCCGAGACTTCACTCTGATCTGGCGGATCGGAACGGCTGAAGTGCGCGCTGTCGAACACCGGGTCGAGATTGTCGATTGGCAGAGCAAGACGCGCGGCGAGATCCGGTTCGAGGAGCGGACAGCCCCCAACGCCGATTGGAGTAGTATCAGGCTACATTGGCAACTTGGATTGCAGGGCGAAGACATCGAAGCGACGTATCCGTACCTCGAATTCTTCCCGTTCGGCGACCCTCCGCCTGAGAGCAGTAGCGCTGATTCTGCGACGGACAACGACGAGCAGGCCAACGAGGACGACGAGGATTACGACAGCGACTCCTGGGAGTACGACGACGATGAGTGGGATGCTCCTCCATTGAAGCTGTCGAACGGTACGCGTGTGCGCGGCAAGGATGCGGCAAACGAGTATTACTGGTACGAACTCGGTGTACACTTGAACGCCCTCGGCCGTGATCTCTTCGCCTATGTGAAGACGCTTGTGGACGTCGGCATCGTGGCAATCGACGAGAACGTGGGTGAGTTCATCAGTGTCGCGCCGTGGCACAATCGCTCCGTGTAGCAGGGCGCTCTCCAAGAGTGACGTGATCGTCGCGCATGTCTGTCCCTGCCGGCGATCGGTCCTTCATCTCCTTCGGCTGGATCGCCGCCCCGCGGCGGAAGAAGGCGAGCCCGCGGCGGAAGAAGGCGAACTCCGTGGCCGAGGGCGAGTTCGCGCTTTGCCGAGCGCGAGGACTGACCAGCCATGGTACCAAGCAGCCTTGGAGGTCGAAATGCGAGCCTTGCGTTTCGTAGCCCTGTTGGCCATGGCCGCCTGTCGAGAAGGTTTCGGCCCATGAACAGACCTCGATTGCACCGCGGCACGTCTGTGTCGTGCTCGACAACGGTCAGGCACCCTCGCCGGCAAGCTGGCGGCAGAGCGGCTCGCCACAATCAAGAGCTTGGGTGGGTTAAGTCATGACCAGCCTCAAGAGTTCGGAGCTATTGCACAGCTCTCGGGCCGGAAACCACTCCACAATCGAGCGTGACGGTGACTGTCTCGTGCTTCGTGGCGAAGCCGTGATCATCGTACGAAACGGATGCTTCGCCGAGTTGACCGCTGTCCAGGCGCTCCGTGAGGAGGCGATAACGCTCCTCGGGAGAGCGGTGCCGTCCTTATCGCGCCTCTGCACCGACGTGCAGCGCCTATATGAGTTGCTTGATGGATCCCAAGCAGCTGGCGTGGCCAGAGTGCCGATGTCTGATGAGACGCCAACCCTCCTGCGAGCTGTACTCCACCGTATCCAAGAAGATCTGGCACCGTGCGTCGCTGCGAACGAGTTGCGATTGCGCCTCGGCGCGACCCTAGAGGAGATGATTCCGCGCACTCGTCAGCTCGAGACAGTGGCTGTCGAGCTCCGGGGTCACATAGGCGAAGCATCTCGTCCGCGAACGCTGCGAGAGTGGATCGAGGCCGAGTCCTCACCTCGGCTCGACCTGCTTCGGAGGGCGTGCAAGACGTTCCTCGACTCTGGCGTATGGCTCAAGCTCGGCGGAGAGTTGAAGGCATGGAAGAAGCTGGATCTTGATGCTGACGTCTACCGCGAAGCCGAGGCTATGTCGAGGTACTGCCGCATTGAGGGCGGCAGGCTGCTCCTAAGGGTTAACGGCTTCGCCTTATTTCCCGAGTCCGCCCCGTATCTCGACCGCGTCCTGTCGCTGGTTCGCCTCGGCATCGAGCGGTTCCTGCAAGGAGCCAATCTCGAACCAGACCAGCGACAGCAACCAGCCGTGACCGCCGAGGATCTTGCCGCTATTGCGGGAGACATACCCGTAGAGCAGTTCGTGCGTTTCGTTGACCACGTGTCCTGCCTCGGCGGCGGTTACTGCTTGAGGCCGTTCTCGTGGACCCCGGATCGCCACCAGCTTCGCTACTATCCAGCAGCAAACGCCGACGACCTCGTCGCAGTCGATAGTTTTGAGGCCCGCAAGGCCGGTACGGCCGAGGAGCGCCTCTGGCTGCTGAGGGTCGTAGCCGATATGTGGCTTGAGACGCGCACGTGGCCCACGCTCGATGCGCTTCTTGCGGATTCACGCGTGGGTCCACAATTTGCGCCCGCGCTCGAATCAATCGCCTATACGTGGATCAAGTCGCCCGACCATCGGCTCGCTACGCTCGACCTCGACGGACTCATCCTGGGGGGATCAACCGGCGAGTCGCTTGTGCAAACGGTCGCAGCTATTGTCGGGACTTTGGCCGACGAACTCGAGGCCGAGCAGCGCGTTTCGGTTGCCGACATCGCGCGGCTGACCGGCGTTGACGCCGAGTTCGTGCGTCATCTGCTTCCAGTGCTTGACCGACCCGATTTGGGACTGTTCGTTCGAAGCGTTTCCACGGATCAGATCGAAGCCGAGGCGCGCCCGTACCTTGCCGATTACTTGGGCGTCCGTTCGGGAGATGCGTTGGCGACCCGATGGGGCCGGAACCGTGAGCGGCATCCGGAGTTTTTGCGCACAAGTAACGGCCAACTCCTCAACGTCTTCGGTGTGAAGACACTCAAGGATCGCCTGAGAGCTTTGGGCGCAAGAGGACGAGACTTGGGTCTTGCCGATGTTGAGAGCTGCGACCACACCGACCCCGCCGGCTCTGTGGTACCAGGTCGCGATCGGCTCGGGGACGGCACCGCTGTGCCGGTGCCACAGGTGGGCTCCGTATACGGTACGAGTTCCACGCAAGATCTGGTATCGATGGGCGGTGCCGTTGGCGATACAGAGCAGGCGCTCGATAAGCGGCTAGCGGGATCGACAAGCGAGGACCCCATGAGCAACTTGACCCCTGAGCAGCAGCGTGTCGTCGATGCAGCCCTGACAGTGCTTCTCGAACAGCCGGGGAGCGGCAGGCAGTGGGTATCGGGAAGTGAGCTGCGATTCGTGCTGAAGGATCTGGAGCGCCAGCACCGCAATGACGTGATCCAGTCGTGTGTGCCTCGTCTCCTACTAGTGACACCCGGTCAGGACGATAGCTACCAGCCGACCCTTGATGGGCTCCTCGAGGCTGCCGACCCACGTACGACACGAGCTCTCGAGATCGCTCTCAGGTTGATATCGGACCGGTATGCCCAGGCGGGCGGCCGCCGGCAGCGAGCGTTGCTATGGAGCGATGTGCGGAAGCAGGGGACTTTTGAGAGGGGCGACTTCGACGTGGTCTGGCACACGCTCACCCTTGGTCAGGTCGCCCGCGCCGGACGTCCACCCGCTGGCGCCTCGGACGATCCGCACTCGCCACATTACGATTACGAGTTCTGGCTTCGCGAACAGGATCTTGAGCTTATCTACGAGAACAGAGACGTCCACGCTTGGGCGGCGGTACAGCGCGCCCGTGTAGCAGCGATGAAGCCGCCGCACGACGCCTCATCATCGTCGCCGCGTTCTGTTCTAACTGAGACGTCCAAACTCCCGGCGACTGTGCATTCGCAGACGGCGATCGATATTGGCATTCTCCGCGAGAACACGAGCCACGACGATCGCGGCTCTGACAAACAACGCACCTCCTCTCGGGCCCCAGAGCCCGTTTCGCAGAGGCTGCCGATGAAGCACACAATCCTTTTCTTGGCTGCCAACCCGAACGGAACCGATTCACGTGCGCTCGATCGCGAGGCGCGCGCGATGCAAGAGGAACTCCAGCGCAGCGGCTTCCGGGACCGCTTCAAGCTCGTGACCCGGTGGGCGGCCCAGCCGCTCGACTTACTCCGCGAGCTACGTGCCCTCAAACCAACGGTGGTCCACTTCGCCGGCCGCGGCGGCCAGGATGGGCTGTTCCTCCAGACGCCGAGTGGTGATGCTCGAGCCGTCTTGCCCGCAGCGATTGCGGAGACGTTCAGCGCGGCAGGATCCTCGGTGAGGCTGGTCGTTCTCAACGCCTGCTACAGCGATACCCAGGCCAACGCGTTGCTCGCGCACGTCGATTGCGTCGTCGGAATGAGCGGCGCAGTCCAGGATGACGCGGCCCGGAGCTTCGCGATCGGCTTTTACGGCGGCCTGGGCGAGCACGAATCGGTTGCAGCGGCCTACAAGCAGGGGCTCGCCGCGATCAGCCTGGAGGGGCTGCACGAGTCCGATCGCCCGCAGATCAAGGTCCGCGCTGGCGTCGACGCCGCCCGACTGGTCTTGGCCACGGCCCTTCGGAGAGCAAGCGAGTTCGTCGAGGGCACCGGGGCGATCTCTCAGCCAAGGCGGACGACGGTTGCGTCTGCACCATCGAAGGTGGACATCGGGATTCTCACGATCCGTGACGACGAGTTCCGCGCCGTCCTCGGTGCACTTCCGAGCAAGGCCGGAATCTTCAAGGGCGTCAGAACTAGCCGCGAGTACACGTTGCGCCATACGGACGCCGGCGATGGTGCCCAGTACAAGGTCGCGGTATTGTGTCAGATCGAACAAGGCAACGGGGAAGCGCAGAATGCTGCGAGGGATCTGATCGAGGATTTCACTCCCAAGCTGATCCTCGTCGTCGGGATCGCGGGTGGGCTTCCCTCGAACGACGTGAAGCTCGGTGACGTGATCCTCTCGATGCGGATCCATGATTTCACAGTCGAGGCGCGAGAGGCTGGCGAGGAGTCCGCGTATTCAACCGCAGGCGGTCCTGTCGCCAAGGCGCTGGCATCCGCGCTCGCCAACCTCCCGGCTCGAGAAGACGAATTAGGGGACTGGGCCGCGGCGCTGCCGTTGCAACCACCTGTGAGCTGGACACTGGACGGCCAGCTCTACGGGCCGCCGGAGTGGCAGGCCAAGCTGAGGTCCAAGCTAGAGCACCACTACGGCGCGGGCTCTACCCATGCACCCATCTACGCCGCCGGCCCGATCGGATCGAGCGATCGACTGGTGAAGGATCCTGCGGTGTTGATCCCCTGGCTCCAGACCGCGCGCAAGCTCCTCGCCGTAGAGATGGAATCCGGTGGCGTGTACCGCGCCGCACAAGATCGCTGTCCGATGCTCGCGATTCGCGGTATCAGTGACATCATCGGATTGAAGCGAGCGGATGCCTGGACGAAGTACGCGTGTGCTTCGGCCGCCGCGTTCACGCGTGCTTTCCTGCGCACGTGCCCCGTGCCTGCAGGAACCTCGATCCCGGACCCTCAGTAGCCCCCCCTCCGGCGCCGAGATCGGCGGGGCTGATCGACGTGAGCCCCGCGGCCTGTGCGCTTCGCGCCAGGCCGCTCGGGGACCCCCGCGCCTCGGCCTCGCTCTCCGAAGAGGGCCCCTCGCGTGGCGCCACGCGTTGGCGAGGACCGCTCTTGGCGAGAGCTGTCATCCGTGCACAGAACAGCTCTGCCGATCTCCTTGGCCCAATCAAGATCCGTATTCCAGGTCAGCACCACTCGTCTGTTGCAGCTCCACGGCGGTCGACGCGGTGCGCGTGTGAAGAGCGGCGGCGAGGGCGGCGCTGCCATCACCGAGCGTCGTCGTCGAGAAGGCCGGGTTTGACGCGACGCGTCTAACGCGCTGCGCCCTCCTTTATATGGCTCCACGCCCCGCCCAATCCGGAGTGGGTGCTGATCGCAGGCTGCCCGGTCACGGGGCGCCGAGCTGGCGCATTCCACCGTTCGTGCGCGAACGATCGCGTTCTCGCCAAAGCGCGGCGCGCCGCGCGCGAGGGGATGTCCCGAAGCGACGCGACGCGAGCTGGGGGCCGATCGGTCGATACGAGCGCGGCGTTCGTGCTCGCGCGAGCCTGGCTGAGCACGTGATTAGGCCCCCCGAGCGAGCGCGCGAGGGATCATCCCCCGCGCGCTCGGCAGCCGCGCGTCTCGTAACGAGCACCTCCGTTCGCGTTCTCGCGGCCGCGGCGGCGGCGCGGCGGGGCGTCGTCATCGGCGGCGGGCTATCCGCGGCGGCGGCGCCGGCGCAGCACCAGCGCGAGCGTGGGCGCAAAACGACCACGGCCTCCTCGCCGTAGAAGCGCGGCGGCGGCGCGGTCGCAGCACCAGCGCGAGCGTGAGCAGCGCGCCGGCAGACGCGGCGCCGGCGGCGCCGCTATCGGTGCTGCAGCCGCAGCCGTGAGCCTGGCGCGGCGGGGTCGGCAGCAGCGCGCCCTTGCTGTCGAGCTTGGTCGCGCCCGGCACGCCGGACGCCAGCATCGACGCGAGCTCGACGTTGCCGCGCGGCGCGAACGCCAGGTTGGTCGCCGCCTCCGCCGCGATCTGCCGGCTCTGGTCCGGGCCGCCCCACACGCCGCGCTGCGGCGACGGGCACGTCACCGCCCCGGTCCACGGGTGGAGGATCACGTAGCGGCCCTGGAAGTTGTTGAGGCTGTCGCGGCCGACGGTGGTGTCGATCCGGCCCTGCGCGTCGGGGACGCCCCGGCCGCCGACGATCGGCTCGACCGCGCGGAACACCAGGTCGCTCGTCACCTCCTTGCCGTAACGGGCGTGGAGTCGGGTCAGGTTGAAGCCCGAGGTGTCGATGTTCTTGTAGGCCGACGCGATCACGTCGCCGCCGAGCGTGGCGACGTCGTTCGGATCGAGGGTCGGCCCCGGGCACGGATCGCAGCCGCTCGACGTCCACGAGTACTCGGTGACCACCGCGTTCGGGACCTGCTTCAGGGTGTGGTCGAACAGCGCGGCGTAGAACTCGCCGAACCGCGTGCGCACGCCGTCGGTGACGGTCAGGTTCGTCGGGATCGTGACGTTGGGGTAGTTCGCGACCTCGTAGCGGGTGTTGTTCGGCGCGAGGATGTTGACGATCAGGTCCTGCGCGCCGCTCGAGTTCGCGAGCCCCAGCCGGATCGGCAGCGAGAAGTCGGGGCTGTCGTAGTGGAACCGCAGCGGCGACAGCGTCGCCATGCCGTTCTCGAACCGGACCTTCTTGGGATCGACCTTCGCGACGAAGAACTTGGTGCCCTGCTCGACGTAGGGCCGGAGCAGCGGCTCGGCGCCCGCCGGGATCTCGTACTTGTTGGCGCGCAGCCAGCGATCGAGGCCGGTCGACTCCTTGGCCGACAGCACGACGATGTCGTATTCGCCGACCGAGAACTTGGCCTCGATCTTCACCTTGTACTCGCGCTCGTCGTGGCCGCCGCCGCCGCCGCCCTCCGCGTCGGCCTCCATCAACATCTCGGGTGCGTCGTCATCGTCGTAGCGGTGCGGGTTGCACGGGTCCTGCTCCCAGTACTCGACCAGGCGCGGCGCGCCGAGCACGTCGACCTTGGCGAACAGCTCGCGCGGCAGGGTCTTGACCTGCGACTCCCTGACCACGACCGGCACCGGGACGACCAGCGCGAACTTGTCGGGCGGCCCCTGGTAGTTGTTCTGCATCGACAGCACCGTCGTGGTGCCGTGGCGCATCAGCACCACCTGGGTCGCGTTGTTGAACATCTGGGCGCCGGCGCCGCCGACGTAGAAACCGCAGAACGCGTCGGCGGCGGGCGCGGCACCGAGCACGCCGGCCGCCGCCCCGATCAAGATGAGGGCTCGCATCGGGTGCGATGAACGCACAAACGCAGCGGTCGAGTCTAGCGGATCACGCCGGTGCGGGTCTCCAGGTGCCGTCCCGGCGCGCGTAGATCGCGCGCTCGGCGGGGTCGAGCTGGAACAGGTGGAGCCACTCGTTCGTGACGAGCTCGGCCACCTTCGGGTGCTGCTCGAGCACGCGATCGATCGCTGGCCTTTGGGCCTCGATGAACACCGCGAGCCGGAGCGGGGCGTGCACCCAGTGCTCGCCGTCGTGGAGCGACTGGAGGGACAGGCCGATCCGGAGATCGCCGCCGTTGCCCTCGAACACGCCGAGGTGTCCGCCGACGATGTTGTGGAGCACCTTGTTGCCGGAGCCGTAGCGCGCGTTGTCGACGGTCGACGCGTAGTACTGGAAGTTGATCCAGTGCGCGACGACCATCGGACCGGTCATGATCGCCTCGAGGATCGCGTGGTCCGGGTCGTCCTCGGCGCGATAGTCGTGAAGGAACACGCGTCCTTCGAGATCGATGTGACGGCTGCGCTCGCGCGGGGCGATGATGAACGCGGCGTTGCCGGCGAGCCCCCACTCGGGACGCACCTCGGCCCAGTTGCGTGCGCGCTTGGTGACGGCGGCGTGCAGCTTGTCGTCCGCGAGACCGGCGAGGCCGAGGCGCGGTGCACGTGCGCGCCTCGTCGCGACGCTCGCGCGGGCCAGCGCGGTTCGCGCGGCCGCGAGGTCGGTCTTGTGGTTGGCGGCGCCGGCGGCGCCCATGTCGCCGTCGAACAGCGTCACCTCGTCGGTGGTCGTGTTGTGGAGGGCGCCGACGAACAGCGTGGTGGCCGGGATGGCGATGCCACGCGACGCGAGCCGGGCGCGGATGTCCGCATCGTTCAGGAGGTCGGCCGCGGCTCGCGCGTTGACCACGCCCGGCTGGCCGCAGCACGCGCCGCAGTCGAGACCCGCCGCGTGCGGGTTGTTGTTCGACTCGGAGCCGTGACCCACGAGCAGGACGACGCGCGCGAAGCCGCGGGTCAGGCCCATTTGCCGGAGCAGGCCCTCGGCGAGCTGGCTCCGCTCGTCGGGCGACAGCGGCGCCTTGTCGGCGCGGGCGGTGACGCGAGGCACCCGCGTCTTGTCCTCGCTGTCCGTGAGGCCGGCGCGGTCGTGGTGGTCCGGGGCATGCGTTTTCTTGCGGAACGCGTCGAGGTAGAGGTTGCGCGCGAAGAACAAGCCCATCGCGTCGACGAACGCGAAGCTCGAGAGCGAGGTCGACTTGAACGCCTTCCAGGCGTTCTTGGCGCCGAGGCGCGCGCGGCGCTTGCTCTCGAGCCTTCTCGGCACACCGGTGTCGGTGACGACGTACTTCGGGGCCAAGAGCCCGGGGAGCTGCGGCCGCGCGTCGGCGGCGGCGAGCTGTGCGTACTCGATGGGCACGCCGAAGAAGCCGGCGACGCCCAGGGTCTGGATGTTGTCGTCCTGCGCCTCGAGCGCGCGCCGGAACACCTCCGAGCGCACGTCGAGGCAGAACGCGGCCTGGAGCGCCGGAGCCGCCGGGCGCGTCGCGAGGAACCCGTCGGGCAGCTTCGGCCGCACCTTGGACAGCCAGGCGATCTCCGCGGCCCGTTGCAGGACCCAGTCGTCCGATCGCGCGAGCTGCGCCGCGCGATCGATCGCGGACCAGCTCGCCATCGCAAACCGCCACTCGCCCAGGACCTTGTCGTCGCTCGAGCCGAGGAGGAGCCATTCCCACCCGAGCCGGATCGCGAGCAGCTCGCGGAGATGGTGGTCGGTCCCGCCGGCGAGCTGCGCCGTCCAGCGCAGGTAGGCGCACCACGACGCCCAGCCGTTGACGTCGAGGAGGAGCGCCGACAGATAGGCTTCGCGCTCGCCGGCGGGCACGCCGAGCTCCGAGCAGCCATGGATGATCATGTCGTCCGCCGTGCGCGGGAGCTGGGCCGCGGTCTTGCGATAGCCGCCGAGCTCCATGAACAGGTACGGCATCTGGTCGGCCTGCGCCTGGGTGCGCCAGCTGCCGTAGAACCCGCCCTTGCGGACCGCATCGATCTGCGCCTGACCGTCGTCGAAGTACGAGGCGCAGAAGCGACTGACGCGCTCCATCACGAACTCGCGCCACGACAGCTCGTGCTCGCGACGCTCGAGCGTCTCCATCACGTCGACGACGAGCGGCCGCCGCGACGACCGCGGCTCGCGGATCCAGAAGGTCGCGAGCAGGTCGTCTTCCGTCAGGTCGGACCCGCTCTCCGCGAGCGCCTCGCGAAAGTGCTCGGAGCGGATTCGCCCGGCTCGCCACTCCTCGGCGTACCACTGGCGCGGCATCAGGAGGTGGGCCCCCGAGAGCGCGGCCAGCTCCCCGGCGACCTTGGGCAGCGGTTTGTCGGTGCGCGGCCAGAATGGATTCACCGCGATGAACCGATCGAGCGGCCACGTCGGCGCGATGCGCGCGCACGCACGCTCGGCGGCCTCGATCTGCGGATGGAGGACGCTCACTGGAACCCCGGCGGCCAGAGGCGGAACGTCACGCGCGTGAACCAGTCATCGATGTAGAGGCCGCTGACGAGGTGCGGCTGGAGCCACCGCGAGAACCGCCCGTTCGGCCACGTCTGCAGGATCGTCTGGACGAGGAACAGCACGCCGAGGCCGATCACGACGATGTTCCACTTGAGGTCCGAGGTCTCGAAGCCGGCATTGATCTCCGGAGCGATCACCTCGAAGCCAACGTGCCAGCCGAAGTACGCGGCCGACGCTCCCATCGCGAACCACGTCGCGATCAAGAACGGGCGGAACCCGGCGGCGATCGCCCGGCCGACCATCGGCGCGAAGGAGAGGGCCAGCACGAGCGCGAGCGGCTCGATCCCGTTCGACACGTGACCGATGGCGGCCTCGGTGGCGATCACCGTCCCCAGATAGAACGGTGCGACCGCCACGGTCGCGACGATCAACGCGGCCAGGAGATGCCAGAGCTTCGTGTGTCGGCTGTGCACGAGGTGCGAGGCGCGCCACTGCTGCACGACCGAGCCCGAGCTCAGGAACGTGTGCGCCTTGTACAGCGAGTGCGCGAGGAGGTGCATCAGCGCCAGGTGCCACGCCCCGAGCCCGCACTGCACGAGCATGAAGCCCATCTGCCCGATCGTCGACCACGCGAGCACGCCCTTGACGGCGACGCGCGTCGCCATCACGAGCGCCGCGACGATCGTCGTGAACAGGCCGACGCCGAGGAGGATGCTCTGCGCGATGTACGCGTGGCCCATCAGCGGCGCGAGCCGGATCATGACAAAGCCGCCGATGTTCACGACGCCCGCGTGGAGCAGCGCGGACACGGGGGTCGGGGCCTCCATGACCCACTGCAGCCAGCCGTGAAACGGGATCTGCGCCGACTTGAGCAGGACGCCGAACACCATGAGGACGGTCGCGACGTGGAGGGTCGGCGAGAGCTCGCCGCTCGCGCGCGTGACGGCGCTCACGACGTCGATCCGGAGGGTCCCGAGCTCGGAGCCGATGATCACGATCGACGAGACGAAGCACGCGTCCGCGACGCGGCTCAAGAGGAACTTCTTGTGCGCGACGATGATCGCCTGGCGGCGCGTTCGATAGAACGTGAGCAGGCTGTGCAGGCCGATGTCGGTCGCGAACCACGCGAGGACGAGCACCGCGAGGTTGTTCGAGGTCACGAGCACGCAGGCCGACGCGACGGTCAAGAGGAGCGATCGAGCGTAGCGGTCCAGGTCGCGCTGGCCGGCGAGGTAGGACCGCGAGAAGCGGACGACCACGACGGCGAGCGTCGAGACCAGCACGAACATGGCGCTCGAGACGATGTCGAGCTGCACGACATCGTTCATCACCGAGGTGGGCACTGTCGTGCGTGCGTCGTACCCCGCAAAGGAGAGCACGGGGTGGAGGACGACCGCGAGGTAGGCGACCACCGCGGCGAAGGTCGTCACGTTCGACGCGCTCGACAGCATCGGCGTGCGTTGCCGCGCGATGAAGAACGGCGCGACGATCAGGCTGGCTGGGACGAGCGCAGCGAGGACGAGCGGGACGAGCGCGAGCAGCTCATCGGCTGTCATACGCCCGACCTCTGTGGAGCTACTTTCAACATCGAGTGCTCGTGCGAGCGCGAGCGCGACGATGACGCTCGCAGGCCTGCGAACGTAGCAGAGTCGGCGGCGATCAGAGGTCGCTCAGGTTCACGACGACGCGCCTCACCTTCACGTACGAGATGTCCGTCCAGTAGACACGGGCCTCGAGCTTGTGCCCGGCCCGGCCATCGAGCGGGGCGTTCAGCGTGAAGCGCTGGTACGCGAAGGTCCCGCGGAATTCGCGGCGGCGCACGTCGCGCGTCGCGATGATCGTGTTGGTCGTGTAGTCGTTGATGTCGATCTTGGCGACCACGCCGTTATCGGCGCTGTTGTTGTCGACCATCAGGTCGAAGACGGCCTGCGCCGCGCCGCCGCCCCAGTCGGTCGCGTAGGGGCCGTAGATCATGTGGCCCGCCGCGTCGGGGCCGGTGGCCGCCGACCAGCCGTCGGCCTCGGCGCGCCCGACGGCGTGCGAGAGGCCCGTGACGGCGCTGTACGTGCGGCCGGTGACGGTGCCGGGCGCGCTCGCGTTCGGGAACGTGAGCCGCCGCCGCCCTTCGATCGACGACTGGCCGCCCGCGATCGGCAGCGACACGCCGGCGTGGACGAGGCCTCCGCCCATCTCGATCGCGCCGTGGACGACGCAGAGGCACGCGCCGACGTCCGCGTTGTCGCTCGGGCCCACGTGCGACAGCGTGGCGGTGCGGCCTGCGGCGTAGGCGTTGACGCCGCCGAGCGTCAGGGGCTGGTCGGCCCACGCCAAGACGACGTCGGTCGAGAGCAGCGGCTTCGTCCGCAGGTCGGTCCACGTCCCCGCCGGCATCGATACCTGCTGGCCGCCCCAGGAGAGCGAGATCGTGCGCGTCTCGGCCCGCCAGAAGCGGTGCCAGCGCTTGAGATAGTGCGGGTTTGGATAGGCCGTCATGACGAAACCCCCGATGAGGCTCATGGGGCCGTCGAACGTGGGGTTGCCCGCGGGGTTCACGATCTGCTGCGTGCGGTCGAAGTAGCTCTGGTTGGCGTAGAGCTCGTAGCCCACGCGCAGGAGCACGCGGCGCCGCACCTTGTCGGGGAACAGGTAGTCGGCGTGGCACGCGTCGCCGTCGTAGTTGCCGTCGCCGTCGGCCTCCTTGGTGAGCGGGCCCTCGTACACGAGCTTGAGGCCGCCGTCGGGCAGCGGCTGCACGACGACGGGCTCGAACTTCGCGGCGAAGCTCGGGGCGCCCCCGTTGCAGGCCGACCACCAGGGGATCCGGGTGTTGGTGATCGGCGGCGCCTCGTTCAGCCCGTACTGGTTGCACCAGTCCCGGGTCGCGCAGGCGGGATCGTCGTTCGCCTCGGGCGTGCGGTTGGGGAACTCGACGTGCTCGGCGCCCTTGTACCCGCCGGCGAAGCGCCCCTCGCCGTTCTCGCCGGGCACGAAGACGTTGACCGGGCGCCCGTCGGCGTCCTTGGCCACGAAGTCGAGCGCGTCACCGGCCGCTCCGTCGAGCACCCAGAGGCCGTTCATCTTGCCGTAGAAGCCGGTCTGGTCGATCCATGCGAGGTAGTAGCGCCCGACGAAGACGCGGTCGTCGGGGTTCGGCGCCTCGGGGCCGCTGAAGCCGAGCCCACTCAGCGCGGCTCGCGTGAGGTCGAGCGCGCGCGCGGCCGAGGCGCCGCTCGCGTTGTGAATCGGCGGCAGCGACGCGTCGTCGAGCAGCGCCTGGCTCAGGGTCGCGGGCGCGCGCGCGCCCTCGTCGTCGGGCGGGGCGTCGCCGGGGGCGCACGCGGCGACGGCCAGCGCGCAGGCAGAGAGGGATGCGAAGCGTCGCATGTCGCCGATGCTACGCTCAGAGCGCATGGCGCGCGGCGCGCCGCGCCATGCACCGTATGGCCCGCCTTGTCTTCGCCCGTCTCATCCTCGCCTGCGTCGCTTGCGCCGCTTGCGGCGGCGCGCCGGCCGGGCCGGAGGCGCCCGCAGCGCCGCGCCCGCTGACGCCCGCGGACGTCGGCCTCCCTGACGTCCCCCCGGAGGAGCCGCGCGCGCCGCCGCGCGAGGTGCCGGCGCGCCCAGAGCCGCCTCCGGGTGCGCCGCCCGAGCCGCCGGGCTACTACCGCCGCGAGGCCTGCCCGCCCTATGCCGGCTGCCTGCTCACGCGCGAGATCACCGACGACGCCGTCCGTACTTCCTACTCGTGCAGCTACAGCTCCGGCGGCACCCGCTGGTACCGCGCCCTGCGCTCCGTCCGGATCGTCGACCTCCAGGTCGAAGGCGGCCTCGATCGCGCCGCGGTGCGCCGCGTCTTCATCCGGAAGATCGACGACTGGAAGCGCTGCCTCGCGCGCGCCGGCACCGCCGACCAGATCCAGATCCGCGGCGCGATCGCCGCCTCCGGCGCGCCGGTCACCGCCGACGTCACCGCCGCCGACGAGCCGGGCGCCGCCTGTCTCCGCGACGTCACCGCCGCGTCCAGCTTCCAGGGGGCGAGCGAGCCGACGCTCTACACGCTCACCCTCGACTACGACGTCACGAGCCCGGCCACCGTCCCGCCGCTGCAGTGCCGGTAGCGCGCGCGGCTCGTGCGCGGCGGTCGCGGCCGCGTCACTGGCTGAGCGCGTTGTTGTAGTAGGCGTCGCTGGGGCTGCCGAGCCAGATCTCGTAGGTGGCGAGGCCCAGGTCGGCCGGGACCGAGAACTCCTGGCGGAAGGTGCCGTCGGCGGTCGTGACGGCGCGCCCGATGTGGCGGAACCCCTTGCCGTCTGCGCCCTTGAGCGAGAGGTAGACGTCGATCGGGTGATTGGGGAGGGCCTTGCCGCGGACGTGCGCGCGGCCGGCGATCCGCACAGCGGCGCCGCGGTAGCCGCTCGCGTCGGCCTCGAGCACCTCGAGCACGGGCGTGGCCTTCTTGGGGTCGTGCGTCGCGACGGGCAGGCCGGGATCGGGCGCGGTCTGGTCGCCGGTGCCGCCGCTGCCGCCGCCGCTGCCGCCGAGGTCCGGCGTGACGCCGCTCGCCGGCGCGTCGTCGAGGGAGGCGCGCTTGTCGTCGATCTGCTGCTGCGTCAGGCCGCTGATCTGCCCCTCGAGCTGCGTATAGTTGTTGCGGTACTCCGGCGGCTTGGCGAACGGATCGTCGGCGCGCGGGCGGTGCAGCGTCTTGTCGTTGGCGTTCTGGACGTCCATGCGGAGCGCCGCGCCGCCGAGGTCGATGCGCTGCCATTCGCGCTCGGGGAACCAGACCTCGACGAACGCGTGCGCCTCGTTCTGCACGTAGCGCGTCGGGATCCCGACCGCGTTCGCCGTGATCATGAACGCGAACGAGCGGTGGCGGCAGACGCCGGCCTTGGTGTCGCAGAGATCGCGGTAGATGTCGCCCGTCGACGGCAGCGGCTTGGCCTGGAATGCGCGGAAGTAGCCGACGAGCGCGTTGAACGCATCGCTGAGCGGCATGTCGCGGTTGATGCGGAGCTTGCGCAGCGTGAGCTCGGCGTTCGCGCGGACGTCGGCGGGCAGGTTCGGCCGGATCTCGTTCGGCGCGGCTTGCTCGACGAGGCCCGGCGTCAGGCGCCGGCTGGTCGTGGGCAGCGAGGGCGCGAAGTAGCCGGCGTCGGCGTCGACGAGGAAGGTGAGGCGGACCGCCGCGGACGTGCTCGGGTTGGCGGCGCGGACGTAGAAGTTGTCGGCGCCGTCCTTGGAGAACTCGAGCCGCACGGGCGGCTTCGTCTCGTACGACAGGATCCGCATGTCGGGCGCGACGCTCGGCAGCGGGATGTCCTTGCCGGGCGATAGCTCGATCATGAGCGAGCCCCAGAACCGATCGCGCAGCTTGTCGGTGTCCGCGGTGCCGATGACGGGGAGGGTGACCTGCGCCGTGCGCCCGACGAACAGCTTGTACGACGTGGCGGCCACCGCGTCGAACGAGCTCATCCGCTTGAACGGCAAGACGTCGGGGTTGAAGACGCTGACGTAGTGCAGCGTGCCGTCGGCGCCGGTGTTGCTGTCCGGCGTCATCGACGTCTGGCGATCCGCCGCGAAGCCGCCCTGGCCGAGCATGGGCTCGCCCGACTTGCGCGGCTCGGCGGGCGGCTCCGTCAGGATCTTGTTGCCGGCGATCATCGCCGCGGGGTTGCCGCTGCCGCCGGCGCCGATCAGCGGCGTGGGCTTGCGATCCGCGAGCGGGAGCTCCTGGTGCAGCGTGCGCCGCGGCTGCTGGGCGAGCGCGAGCCCGGCGGCGGCGACGATGCCGACGGCGAGGGCCCCGCCGGCCGCGAGCCGGAGGCGATCGGCGTGCGTGAGGCGCGAGCGCGTGTGCATTCGCCCGATGATGACACGGTCGCGCCGCGCCGGTAGCAGTATGATGCCGCCGCGCATGGCGGCCGCGACCTCGACGCAGCCCGCGGTACGACCGGCCGGCGCGGTGCTCCGCAACGAAGGCGAGCGCGCGCTCGTGACGGCGGCGGGGGCGGTGTTCGCGCTGGGCAGCGGCGGGGCGGCGATGAGCGCGGCGGCGGCGGACGCGATGTTCCTGTCGGAGCTGGGGCCGGCGCACCTGGGCGAGGCGGTCGCGGTGTCGAGCGCGCTGCTCGCGGTCGTGCTCGCGGTCGTCGGCGGGCTCGCCGATCGCCTCGAGCGCCGCCGCGTGCTGGCGGCCCTCGCGCTGGGCTCGGCGGCGGTCATCGCGGCCCTGGCGGCGCTGTCGCTCGTCGCGCCGGTCGCGGCGGCGGTGGCGACCCTGATCGGCGGCAAGCAGCTCGCGGCGGCCACCGATCTCGCGTTCTGGGTGGTGATCGCCGAGCGGCTCGACGCGCGGCGATCCCGGCGCATGCTGCCGCTCCTCGCCGCGACGGGAGGCGCGGGCGCGGCGGCGGGCGCGGTGCTGGTCGTGCCGGTCGCGGCGGCGGCGGGCGCGCGCGGCGTGCTCCTGTGCGGCGCCGCGCTCCTGGTGCTGGCGGCGGCGGGCGCGGCGCGCCTGCCGGCGACCCGCCGCGTGGGCGCGCCGCCGGCGCGGGTCGGCGCGCTGATCGCGCGGTCGTGGCGGGACGGCGCGCGCGCGGTCCGCCGCCACGCGCTCGCGCGCCAGCTGGCGATCCTCGTCGGCGCGGCGGGAGTCTTCGCCTCGCTGGTCTACTTCGCCCTGGGCGTCGCCGTGGTGACCGAGGGCGGCAGCACCGCGGATCTGGCCGCGCTCCTGGGCGGCGTGCGCGGCGCGGGCCAGGTGCTCACGCTGCTCGTCCAGCTGGCGCTCGCGCCGCGGCTCCTCGCGTGGCTCGGCACCGGGCGGGCGCTCCTGCTCGCGCCGCTCGTGGCGCTGGCGTCGGGGCTGGGGCTCGTCGTGGCGCCGGTGCTGGCCGTCGCGATCGCGACGCAGATCAGCGCGCGCGTGCTCGACGCGGGCGTCGAGACGCCGGCCGAGAAGCTGGCGCAGACGCTCCTGCCGTCGGCGGTGCGCGGCCGCGTGGGCGGGTTCCTCGACGGCACCGCGAAGCGGGCGGGCGCGGCCGCGGGCGGCCTCATCGCCGCGGCGCTCGCGGGCTCGCCGGCTTCGTTCTACGCCGTCATGGCGACGGCGGCGGCGCTCTGGCTCGTCGCGGCGGCGCGGCTCGCGCGCGAGCTACCGGCGCTCGCGATCGAGCACGTCGTCCGGGTCGCGGACGAAGGCGACGATGACATCGACGTCGACGCGCGCGCGATGGGGAGCGCCGTCGAGGTGCTGCACCGCGAGCTCGGGGGGCCCAAGCCGGAGCGCGCCGCCGAGGTGCTGGCGCGCCTGCACGAGCGCGGGCGCGTCGACGCGGTGGAGCCGCTCGTGCGCGCGGCCACCGAGCGCGGCGGCGAGGCGCTGTGGCGGACGCTGATCGGCGTCCTCGGCGCGCGCGCCGAGGTCCACGGCCCGGCGCTCTCCACGGCGGCGCAGCGGGCCCGCGGCGCGGAGCTCGAGCTCTGCGTGCGCGCGATCGGCCTCTGCGGCGGCGTCTCGTCCGACGAGGTGCGCGCGCTGGCACCGCCGGGGGGCGACGCCGCGCTCGTGCTCACGGCGGAGATCGCCGAGCTGCGCCTCCTTGGCGACGAAGGCGGCGTCCTCGCCCGGCTGGCGGAGGCGATCCGCGACAGCGGCCCGATGGGGCGGGCGGCCACCGACGAGCTGTGCGTCGAGCTCGGCGTCGCGCTGGCGGGCGCGCCGGCTCCCGGCGCGAAGGAGCCAGGGGCCGACGACGCCCGCACGCTCGAGGCGGCGCGGCACCTGGCGCGGGCGCTCCGCCGCGGCCGCGGCAACGCCGCGGGCCGGAACGCCGCGTTCGCGCAGCTCCAGCGGGCGGTGGCGCGGCTCCGCGACCGGCGCAGCGCCGAGCTGTCGCTGCTCCGGACCGATCTCCTCGAGCTGGTGCGCGAGCGCGTCGAGGCGGGGACGAGCCGGCCGGCCCCCGACCACATGCTGGTGTCGCTCGTCCTCTTGCCGGTCGGCATCGCCGACGAGACGCCGGCGGCGCTCCGGCTCTTCGGCGCGCTGCTCGACGGCGCGGACGCGATCGAGCCTGACGATCTGCGCCGCATCGCGCGCGCGCTCGGCGAGCCGGACGACGACGTGCGCGCCGCCGCCGAGGAGGCGCTCACCGCGCTCGGCCCGGCGGCCGCGGGCGAGCTGGTCGCCACCGTGGCGTGGGGCCGCCGCCGCGCGCGCGATCGCGCGGCCGCGCTGCTCGCCGAGCTGCCGGTCACGCCCGCGACGCTCGATCGGCTGATCGACGCCGAGCTCGACGCGCTCGATCAGACGCACACCGCGATCGCGGTCCTGGTCGAGCCGGGGGACGAGCTCCTGGCGCGCCGGCTCGACGAGCGGCTGCGCGAGATCGCGCGCACCGTGCTCCTGCTCGTGGCGGCCCGCCGCCGCTCGCCGGCGATCTCGGAGGCCGCCGCGGCGTGGGGCCGCGCGCACAACGCGCAGGAGCGCGCGCGCACGCTCGCGGTGATCGAGACGGCGCTGCCGCGCGCGCTCGTCACGCGGCTGGTCGACGCCGTCGACGAGCTGGCCCCGGCGGAGCGCGCCGCGGCGCTCGCGCGCGGCGGGGTGGCGCCGCCGGCCCGCGACGCCGTGATCCGCGCCGAGCTGGCGGGCCGCGATCGGCTCGCCCGCGCGCTCGCGCTGCACGTGCTCGGCGCCGCCGGGCGCAGCGCCCACCGCCAGACGATCGCCGAGGCCGCGCGCGCCGAGGCCCGCCAGGCCTCGCCCGCGGATCTTTTGCGCCGCGTCTCCGAGTCGCTCACCGAGCAGGCCGCCCTCGAAGAAGGAGCCACCGACATGCCCAGCCGCGTCGAGACCCTGATCGCCCTGGGGCGCGTGCCGCTGCTCGCCGCGCTCACCACCCGCCAGCTGGCCGACGTCGCGGAGCGCGCGCGGTGGTCGCACGCCCGCGAGGGCGCGGTCGTCGTGACGGCCGGCGACCTGGTCGACGCGCTGATCATCGTCGACGACGGCGAGCTCGCGCTCGGCGAGCGCCGGATCGTGAAGGGCGAGGTGGTCGACGAGCTCGCGTGCGTCGCGCCGCAGCTCTTCGAGCACGACCTGCGCGCGGTCCGCGCGGTGCGCCTCATCCGGCTCGAGCGCCCCGACTTCGAGGAGCTCGTCGACGACGTGCCGGGCCTGGCGTCCGCGATCTGCCGCGCGCTGGGCGAGCGCGCGCGCCGCGCCGAGGACCGCGGCTATCGCTCGCCGCTCACGAGCCGCGTGTAGGCTTGCTCGCCGCCGCCCCGGGGGCGCGCGCGCTGCACGCGTCGAACTGGGCCTGCGACGCGGCCGAGAGGAAGCACTGGCGCAGCTCGGCGTCCCACTTGTTCTTCATGCACGACTGGGCGGTCGCACGGACGATGTCGGTGCGGGCCTGCTCGAACTGGGCCTTGGCCTGCGCGTCGGGCGCGTTGGCGACGAGGATGTTGGCGGCCCGCACGCCGATCTCCATGCAGGCCTGCGCGGAGTCGTCGCCGGGCGCGGGCGTAGGCGTGGGCGTAGGCGCGGGCGCGGGCGCGGGCGCGGGCGCAGTCACAGTCGCGCTGGCCGGGGCGGGCGTGGGCGCCGCGGCGGCCTGTTGCTGCTTGGGCGCCGGCTTGTGGTCGCAGGCCCCGATCACGAGGACGATACCGAGCCAGAGATGTCTCACGCCTCACTGTCGCGGACTTCGGCCGCGCGTGCAACTAGCCGCCCACGAACGGGCGGGCCTGGACGGTCCAGAACTTCTCGCCTTCGAGCACCCACTCGACGTCGAGCGCCTTGACGTGCGGGAACAGGGGCAGAAACACCCGCACCTGATCGGCGAGCCGCTTCGCACGCTCCTCGGTCAGGATCACGCCGGCGCCCTCGGGCACCTTGACCTCGACGATGCCGCCCTTGTCGTCGAACCGCAGCATCACCGGATCGTCGGCGCGCGAGATGATCTTCGTGCCGTCGTTCGTCGGGTCGTAGATGATCTGCTCGGGCACCTTCTGCCCCTCGACGACGCGCATGCCCAGGCCGAACTTGGCGTTGATCGTGTAGCTGTTCTTGTCCGTCGGGTCGTAGAGGTTCTTCGTCACGAGCACGCCGGCGGCCGTCGCGTTGACGCCGACCTGCACGAGCACCGAGCCGAACACCTGGCGGTGATCGATGCCGAACGCCTCGCGCTCGTCGACGGCGCGCAGCGTCCAGACCGAGGCCCACACCTTCCGGATCGCCTCGCCGAGCTGCTTCTTGCCCACGACGTTCGCCACGGTGTCGTAGAGGCCGGCGCCGTTGAACCCGGGCAGGTCCTCGGCGTTCGTCGAGCTGCGCACGAACACGCCGCGGCCGCCGAGCCGCAGGCGCACGCGCTTGTAGATCGCGTCGAGCGTCGCCGGATCGAGCGGGGCGGCCTCGATCGCGCCGCGCAGCTCGGCGAGCGCGTTCTTGCGCCACGCGGCGTCCGTCTTGAAGCGGGGCTCGCCGAGGAGCGCGTCCACCTTGGCGTCGAGCCCGTGCTGCTTCATGTGCTGCACGTAGTAGAAGATCGGCACGCCGAACCCCTCGGGGATGCTCACGCCACGCAGGTTCGCCGTCACGATCTCGCCGAGGTTTGCTGCCTTGGTGCCGTAGATCGTCGCGTCCTTCGCGCGCATCCGCGTGAGCATCGCGAACCGCGGGACGTCGAGCTGGGCCTGGGGCAGGTCCACGTGCTTGCCCGCGGCGATCCGGCCCTCGAGCTCCTTGATCTCGGCGGCGGTGGCCTCGCGCACGGTCAGCTGCGTCTCGGTGACCTCGTAGTAGACGTGCTTGCCGTCGAGCCGGCCGTACTTCTCGCGCGCCTTCTTGTCGCCGGCGTTCGGGATGCCCCACGCGTTCGCGCGCAGGTTCACGTGCGACAGCGGCGTCGAGAACGTGGTCGCGATGATGCCGGCGACGGGCGTGATGTCCGGGTAGCTCTCCTGGAGCAGCACGATCTCGTGGCGGCCGAACACGAGCGACTCGTACGGCGTGCCGACGGGCACGACGCGCAGCTTGCCGACGGTGCGGCCGGCGTTGAACGCCTGGAACTCGGCCGCCTTGTAGAGCTCGTCGTTCGTGACGATCGCGTGGCCGAGCTTCTTCACCTCGGTGGCGACCTTCTGCTGCATCGGCGAGTCCGGCCGGAACGCGAGGTTCTTGACGAAGAACGTCTCGCCGAGCCGCTTCTTGGCGCGCAGCACGTCGGGCGCGCCGATCTTGTCGCCCTCCCAGAACGCGAACGACCAGCGATCGACCTTCAGGTGGTGCGTGAGGTAGCCGAGGATGAACCGCGGCTTCTCCCGCTCGTAGTTCTTGTTGTACTCGCGGACGTTCTCGGAGGTCCACGGCAGCTTGAGGAGCTCGCCGAGGACGAAGTCGGCGTGGATGTTGAAGACGTTGACGTCGATGAAGTAGATGTCGCTCGTCCGGACGTCGATGATGAACTTGCCGAGCTCGTCGGAGCTGACGCGCTTGGAGTAGTTCTGCCAGGTCGCCATGCTGTCGATCGTCTTGACCCAGACGCGGCGCGAGTCCGCGCGGGCGGGCGACGACGCCGATCCGAGAAGTCCCAGACCCAGGGCCAGGCCCAAGGCCACGCCGAGGCCCAGGGGCAGGCGAGTGCCCCGCGCGATCCACCCGTGCTTCATGGCCCTCTTATAACGCGTATAGTCGGCACGTGGTGTCCCTGGGGAATCGTGCGACCACGTTCGCCGTCATCGTCGCCGCGCTCGGCTACTTCGTCGATGTCTACGATCTGATCCTGTTCGGGATGGTCCGCACGGCGAGCCTCCGGGACCTCGGGATCTCCGGGACCGCGCTGACGGAGCAGGGCGTGCGCCTGCTCAACTGGCAGATGTTCGGCATGCTCACCGGCGGCATCCTGTGGGGCGTTTGGGGCGACCGCCGGGGGCGGCTCTCGGTGCTGTTCGGCTCGATCACGCTGTACTCGCTCGCGAACATCGCGAACGGCATGGTCGACTCCGTCGAGAGCTACAAGTGGTGTCGGCTCGCCGCCGGCATCGGGCTGGCCGGCGAGCTCGGCGCCGGCATCACGCTCGTCAGCGAGCTGATGGACCGCAAGACGCGCGGCATCGGGACGACGATCGTCGCCGCGTTCGGCCTCTCGGGCGGTGTGGCGGCCGGCCTCGTCGGCGGCGCGTTCCACCAGCTCGCGCCCGACGAGTGGCGCACCGCCTACTATATCGGCGGCGGCATGGGGCTGGCGCTCCTGGTGCTGCGGGTCGGCGTCATCGAGTCGGGGATGTTCCGGAACGTGGCGGCGAACAAGGCGCTCTCGCGCGGCAACTTCTTCCTCCTGTTCACCGACGGGCGCCGGCTCGGCCGCTACCTCGCGGTCATCGCGGTCGGCGTCCCGGTCTGGTACGTCATGGGCATCCTGTTCACGTTCGCGCCGGAGATCGGCAAGGCGCTCGGGCTCTCCGAAACGCCGAAGGCGGCGACGGCGCTGTTCTTCGCGTACGCCGGCGGGACCGTCGGCGACGTGGCGTCGGGCCTGCTCAGCCATCGCATCCGCTCGCGCCGCGCCGCGATCGCGATCTTCCTCACCCTGACCGCGGTCGCCATCGTCGGGTACTTCACGCTCGGCGGGACCTCGCTGACCGTGTTCTACGCGCTGGCCGCGCTCTGCGGCATCGGGGTCGGGTACTGGGCGGTGTTCGTGTCAGCGGCGGCGGAGCTGTTCGGGACCAACCTGCGCGCGACGGTGGCGACGACGGTGCCGAACTTCGTGCGCGGCTCGCTCGTCCTCCTCACGATCCTCTTCAAGGAGCTGTGGGGGCCGCTCGGCCTGGTCGGCTCGGCGATCGCGGTCGGCGTGTTCTCGCTCGGCGTCGCGTTCGCCGGGCTGGCCACGCTGCGCGAGACGTTCGGCATCGACCTCGACTTCCACGAGGAGCACCCCAGGAAGGGCGGCGCTACTTCGGCAGAGTGAGGTTCGGGATCCGGCCGTTCTTGGTGACCCCGTCGCCGTTCGGGATGAACGCCATCATGAGCTCCGAGGCGAGGCCGGTGTAGCGGAACACGAGCTCGTCGCCGGACTTGAACTGGATCGCGGGCGCCGCGACGTCGAGCTCGTACGGCTGCGCGGTGAACGCGCCGACCGGCTCGAAGTGCTGCATCCACGTCGCGAGCTGGACGTCGGTGCCCGCGCGGCGGTGGATCAGCTCGAACTGCACGTCGACGGGGCGAATGACGATCGCGTCGCAGATCACGTGGTACGCGCCGGCCGGCACGTCCGCCTTGAGGGCGTACTCCGCATCAAGGGATCCGCCGGATCCCACGCCGGGCGCTCAATAAGGGGGCGGCTCGAAGTCGACGAGCCGGACCTCGGTCTCGCGCCCGTCGAGCGCGAGCCAGAGCTGCTCGGGGTTCTCCTCTCCGCCCGGGCAGCCACCGAGGAGCGCGAGGGGCGCGAGGTGCGCGAGCATCGTGATCGCTGCGGAGCGAGGAGAGCTGGTCGTCATTTGGACCTCGGCGGCACGAACACCGCGATGAAGTGGGACGGGACCGGGGTCGACTCGTTCTCGATCAGGAGCCCCGCCTTCTGCGCCGCGGCCATCGACGTGGCGCGGTGGTAGATGCGGTTCGAGATCACGATCCGCCCCGTGGGCTTGAGTGCCGGGAGCGCGGCCTTGAGCCAGGCGATCGGATCCTTGAAGTGGTGATCGACCTCGGCGAGCAGGATCGCGTCGTAGAGGCCGGCTTCGAGCTGCGGCTGATCGGGATCGACGATCCGGCGCTCGACGATGTCGTCGAGGTGGGCGGCCTGGAGCCGCTGGTGGAGCAGGTCCAAGACCTGGCCGTCGATGTCGGTGGCCACGACGCGGCCGTTCGGCGCGACGGCGCGCGCGAGGTGGAGCGTGAGCAGGCCCGAGCCGGCGCCGACGTCGGCGACCCGCGAGCCGGGCCCGATCTTCAGCGCCTCGACGACCTTGGCGGGGTTGCGCTCCTTGTCGAACCGCGCCTGCTCGCGGGCCGAGTCATCGACGCGCGCCGTGCCGCTCCGCGTCTGGCCGGCGGCCTGCTCGCGCTCGCATGCCGCCGCGCACAACAGCAACGCGAACAGGGCCAGTCGCACGCCGGCTAGCCTAGCACGCAGGGCCCCGAAAAGACGAAGGGGCTGCCGGCTTGCCGCCGACAGCCCCGCTTGCGGGAACGTCACGAGCGCGCGAGGCGCCCGCTGCCTACTGGACCTTCGCCGGCCCGAAGCGATCCGCGATCTGGATGCCGTTCGCGAACTGCGAGATCAGGCGCTCGTCGCGCTTGGCGACCGCGTACGCGAGCGAGGCCGTCGCGAGGCGCGCGCAGTTCGCCCCGTTGAACGCCGCGTCGTTGCCGTTGGCGTCGAAGCCGCGGACGTTGCCGTTGCGGTCGATGCCGCCGTACCAGCCGGTGTACAGGTCGCCACCGCCCCAGACGTACATCCAGTTGCTGCCGCCGGGCGTGCCATCGGGCCAGCCGTTCGCGGCGAGCGGGGTCTTCGGCGTGTCGCCGTGGATCGACATCACGAAGTCGTCGGACAGCGCGCGCTGCGTGTTGTCGTCGACGGTGTTGGTGAGGTCGGTCATGAACGCGTCGAACACCGTCTTCAGCTGGGCCGGGACCGTGTTGACGTCGCCGCCGGTGAACGCGCCGTGCGGGTCGTCGTTCATCGCGCGGAGCATCACCGAGTTCGTCAGGCCCATCTTGAAGGCCTTGACCGAGATGATCATCGTCCGGGCGATCGCCGCGACGTTCGCGCGGGTGTTGCCGTTGATGCCGTACCGGGTGAGATCCTCGGGCGCGATCTGGAGCTTCGCGGCGAGGTTCGTGCCGAGGAACTGCGCGGCGCCCGAGGCGGTCACGTAGGACGACTTCGTCGTCGAGCGGTTCGCCGCGCGGTTCAGCTGCGCGAACGCGTCGTAGTGCGCCTTGTACAGCGTGGCGTCACGCGACTGCGAGAGCAGGCCGCCGGCGCGCGAGGCCGCGCTGTTGAACAGGTCGACCATGCCGGTCGCCTGCGCGACGGCCGTCGCGTTCGGCGCGCCCGGGGCGGTGCCGTAGGCGAGGCCACCGACGACGATCGTCGGGACGACCGACGGCGAGTTCGCCTGCAGCGCGCCGATGACGGCCGTGATCTTGTTGCCGCCGAGCGTGACCGGGGTCTCCGGGTCGTCGGTGTGCGTCTGGTTCTGGCCGGACATGAACGCCGTGATCTGGCGCTGCGGGGACAGCGTCGCGAACGGCGTGTCCGGGCCGCGGACGAGCGGCTTCTTCGTGCCGTTGATGAGCGTCGCCATGCCGGGCTTGTGCCAGGCGAAGGTCGGGTTCGCCGCCAGCGCGACGTCGGTGTGCGGGAAGAGCAGCTGGAACCACGCGAAGCCGCCGTTACCGGCGACCAGGTGCATCGAGCGCTTGGTCGGCAGCTCCGACGCCGCGAACGCGAGGCCCTTGCCGGCCGTCCGCTCGAGGATCTCGAAGACGCCAGCCCGCGACACACCGAGCGCGGCACCCGCGGCGAGGCTCCACTTGATGAGCGCGCGCCGGGTAACCTCGTGCTCCGCGTCGCGCTTGGAAGTCTGGGACTTTGCCATGGGAGGTCTCCTCACTCGCAGGTGTAAGCCGCGGCCAAGAGGGCCGCGACCGCGATGCGCTTGCCCACGTCGGGCGTCGACGCGTTGGACACGGTCAGGTTGCAGAAGTCGAGGTGGGTCAGCGTCGCCGGCGTGCCGAGGAGGCAGGTGATGCCCGTCGGGTCGCAGGTGTTGCCGTTGAAGAGCACCGCGGGGACGGTGCCCGTGTTGCAGCGCTGAAGCGTCGGCACCGCGGCGATGATCTCGGGCGCCGCGGACGCGAAGATGTCGAACTCGCGCGACGCACCGGAGGTGCTGACGACGATGTTCTCGCGGATGCGGTTCGCGAAGCTCGGCGCGCCCATCGCGTTCGCGCCGTCCTTGTAGAGCACGGCCGCCGACAGCGCCGTCGTGCTCGCCATGTTCACGCCGAGCGAGCGGAGCACGCGGTCGAGCGTGGCGTAGCGGACCTTGGCGCAGCTGTGGACGCGCGACGAGTACTCGGGCGGCCCCTCCGTCGCGAGGCGATCGATGAGCGCCCACGGGTCGAAGCCGTTGTTGTCGTGGTCGTACGTCTCTTGCTCCGAGCCGATGGTCGAGCCCGGGGGCGGGGTGTTGTCCGGGATCTCCGTGGGCTCATCGGTGCAGGCGGCGCCGAATGAAGCGACCAGGATCGTCAGTAGTGTGAGTCGGGTCATTGGCTCCTCCTTAGAACTTGACGAAGTCGTCGCTGGTGAAGACGGCGTAGATGAGGTCCTTCATCTTGAAGCCGCCGGTCGTGTAAGCGTCGACCTGCGACTGGATGGTCGCGGCCGGCACCTCGACGAGCAGGTCGACGATGTCGCCCTTGCCCATCGCCCAGTTCCACATGCGCGCGACGCTGCACTTGGCCACGTCGGGGTCAGCCGCGATGGCCGAGCCGAGCGCCGCCATGTCGGGCGTCATGACGCCGAGGCGCCACTGGTACGGCTCGCCGGGCGGCAGGTAGTCCTCCGCCTTCGCGAGCGGCTCGCCCGTGAGCGGGGTCTTCACCGCGATCGCGTTCTGGTAGACGCCGTTCATGTCGTAGTTCGCGAACAGCGGCGCGATGTGGTTCAGGTTCTTGTGGCAGTGCGCGCACTGCACCGCGACGGCCTCGCGGAAGTTGACGCGGCCACCGTTGGCCGTGCCCGCGATGCTCTCGTGGGCGAAGTCGCCGACGTACGGCGTCGCGCCGCCGACCTCGACGGGCGAGCCCGTCAGGTCGATCGGGAACTTGACGCAGTCGAACGTCTCCTGGACGAACTTCACGCGGCGGAACGCGAAGTTTCCGTAGTAGTGCTTCTGCACGCCGGGGTTACCCAGGATGCCGACCTTGGGGCCGGTGCCCGTGCAGTCGGCCGCCGTGAACACGCCGGTGCCCTCGTTGAACGTCGGGCACGCGCCGGTCGGCGCCTTGAACAGCTGGTTGAAGTCGCCGTTCTCGACGGTGAGCTTCGCGGCGAACGCCGGAGCCGTGTCGAGCTCGGGCGTCCCACCCATCTTGAAGGTGTCGCGCCAGAAGTGGAACATCTGCCGCGCGAACGTCGGCCGGTTCATGTAGTTCTGGACGAGCGACTCGTACGCGGCCTTCTGGGCATCGGCGTTGCCGGCGTCCTTCACCTGGTTGATCTCGGCCATCGTCGGGATGTCCCCGGTGAGGCGGAGAGCGGCGACGCGCAGCGCGTAGTTGTAGTCGTACTCGCGCTTGGCAAGCTCCTTGTCCCATTCGCCCTGCGGCGTCTGGCCATCGGTGCTTCCATCGCCACCGTCGTTTCCGTCGGTGGACGAGTCGTCGCTGCACGCCACCGTGAAGGAGGTCGCAGCAGACAACAGTATGATTGAGATCCTCTTCATGGGGCTCCTTTTCACGGGGCGTCGCGCTCGGCGATGATCCAGGGGTTGAGGGCGTTCTTGAATGCAGTGTGATTCGCCAAGACTCCACCGAACGTGAAGGGGTGGTTGGCGTTCCCTGGCGTCGTCGCCAGGAAGATTCCGCTCGCGTTGATGTCAGTGAAGTTCACGCGCAGGCGGGTCTGGTTGCAGGCTGCGGTCGCGTTCGCGGCGTTCACGCCGGTCAGGTCGAGCGCCGACGTGGCGTTCGCGTTGGTGCCGCGGTGGCAGCCACCGCAGTTGGTGTTGAGCGTGTTTCTGGCGTTGGTCTCGAACGAGGCGGGCACCTTGCAGCCGGTCGCGCCGCCGCCGCCGCCACCCGTGTCGGGCTTGAACGCGCTCGCCGTCTTGAAGTAGACGGCGATCTTGTTCTGCGGCGGGAAGTTCACGAACGCCGCGGTGCCGCCGCTGATCTGCTGCTGGTCGGCGGCCGCGTTCGCCATCAGGTTCATCTTCGTGTTGAAGAACCGGTCGAACGTGTCCGCGATCGGCTTCTCCTTCTCGTCCGTCGGGATCGAGACGAACAGCGGGTGCTCGATGAACGCGCCCTGCGGCCCGGGGATGAGCTTCAGGTTGTTCATGTAGAGGCCGGTGCCGACGCCGATCGCGATGAACGAGATCTTCGCGCCGGCGATGCCCGCGCCGTTGCCGAGGTCATCGAGCGGGATCGTGTTGAGCGGGCACGTCGTGTCGCCGGGGAGGCCGCCGGTGCAGAGCGAGATCGTGTAGTCCTGCGAGCGCAGGCCGAGGAGGGGGCCGCCGCCGGGGCCGACGTCGCTCGCGGCGTCCTTCTCCGCCTGGATCCACGCCTGGACGTCGGACTTCTGCTGGCCGACGATCGGCGGGCCCTCGTGCTGCCCCTTGTTGAGGAGCCGCGACGACTGCGGTGCATCGAGGCTGATGACCGGCGGGTCGAACGCGAGCAGCGTCTCCCGGACCGCGAAGTCGTCGGCGCCGGCCATGAACTCCACCATCGGGCGCGCGGTGGCGCCGCCGTGGCAGGTCAGGCAGTTCGCTTCGGCCGACTTCAGCGCGGGGAGCGCCGACTCGATCCAGAGCTGACGCGCTTGCTCGGCCTTCGAAGGCGGCGGCGCATCGATCAGACCGGTGCAGCCGACCATCGCCAGCAAGGAAGACGCGACCGTCAGCTGCACCATCGCGGGGCGGCGGAGTACGGTCTCGAGCATCCACTGGCGCGGCCGGGGCCCGGCGCTTATTGCTCTCATTGAAGGTAGCCCTCCAAACATGGCGAACCCGTAGAGCAACGTATGTGCCGCGAGGGATCGGACGCCCGTTTCGCCGCAAGTGGCTGGAAACTGGTTCTGTACGCGTTACGGACAACCCTTGTGCATGAGGTTTCACACCCCAGGCGGGGACAACAGTGCCCACCTGGTAATTGGCTGAAATCGTTACCTCCTGCTGTGCAAATCGTTTCTCGTGGGCGCTCCCGAGCCATTTCGTGGGTGCTCGGGTCCCCAGGGCAGGGGGAATGAGCCCGAGAGCGAAGGCGTTTCACTCGCTGGTGGTGGCTTCCTCTCGAGCGACGAAGATGCAGCGCTCGGGAGGAACGTCGACGGAAAAAGGCTGATCGATCGCCGCGCCATCCCGAGGGCGGAGGCCGATTCCACCGACGAGCGCGCCTCACCGCGGCCCGGCGGATTCCCAAACTCAGCACGGCGAGTGAGACTGCGCGCCATGACACAGCACGGCGGCGATCTGATCGCGGACGTCCTCGCGCGCCACGGCGCCACTCATCTGTTCACGCTGTGCGGCGGACATATCTCGCCGATCCTCACCGGCGCGCAGGCGCGTGGGCTGCGCGTCG
>DATMCI010000240.1:0-60798 GCA_035558535.1 Kofleriaceae bacterium | reverse complement strand
GGGGGCGGGGGCGCTGCCCGTGGTCGTCGAGGAGGCGCCGGATCTGCCGGCGGCGCTCGCGGCGGCGCGGCGGTTCGGCGCGCCGATCCTCGTCGCCGGCTCGCTGTTCCTGGTCGGTGAGGCGCGCGCGCTGCTGCTCGGCGCGCCCGCGGATCCGATCGCCGTCAGCGATCCATCGGCGCTGGCCGCGCCGCGGCCGTGACCGGCTGCGTCCGGTGCGCGCGGGTGCCGGCGGGTGTTGGCAGGTGCTGGCGGGTGCTGGCGGGTGAATTTGCGCGGCGCGCACCCGCCCCGTACGATCGCGGGATGCGTCGCGCGCCGATCAGCCACGCGATCAGCCACGCGATCAGCCACGCGGTCGCCGGCGCGGTCGCCGGCGCGCTCGTCGGCGCGGCGCTCACGGCGCTCGCGGCGCCTGCCGGCGCCGACACCGGGCCGCACCGCGAGGGCGAGTACGGGGGCGTCGTGCCCGGCCAGCCGCGGGAGCCGTCGGTGCGGCCGGGCAAGCCGCGGCGTCCGCCGCCGAAGGGCACGCTGACGTGGATCGGCTTCGAGGCCAAGGACTTTGGCGCGCAGCTCTTCTTCCAGTCGATCGCGCCGTTCGAGGTCCAGCAGCACCTCGAGGGCGGGACGCTCGTCGCGCACCTCACGCTGACGCAGCTCGGCCACAACACGTGGCGCCAGGTCGACACGCGCTTCTTCGACAACCCGCTCGCCGGCCTGGTCGCGCGTGGCGTCGGCGCGACGCGCGCCTCGAAGACGCGCCCGGGGCGCGGCGCGGGCATCGACGTGCGGATCACGTTCAAGAACCCGAAGGACGCGCGCGAGGGCACTCTGCGCACGGCGACCGAGGCCGACGGCATGTTCTACGCGTACCTCTCGTTCCCTGCGGGCGCGGACACCGGCGCCGCGGCTGCCGGGGCCGGGGCCGACAAGCCGAAGCTCGCCGAGCCGAAGAAGTGACCGCCGCCGGGCGCGCCTCCACCTCTATATAATGTGGTGACTCACCGCGTCATCCTACATTCGGCCGAGGAGGGGCTGCGGGCGCTCAGCGGCGCTCAGCGGGCGCTCAGCGGGCGCTCAGCGGGCGCTCGCGAGGGCGGAGCGCAGCGTGTCTTCGTCTTGCTCGCCGCGGAACGCCTCGCGCGCCTGGCCGTCGGGGCCGAGGACGAGCAGGTACGGGACCGCCTTGATGTTGTACTTCTCTCGGAGCCCGCCGGAGGCGTCGACGAGCGCGGGCGCGGTGAACTTCGCACGGTCGATCATCGCCGCGGCCTGCTGCTTGGCGCCGACGACGAACACCGCCACGACGTTCGCGCTCTCGGCGCCGGCCGCCTTCTGCGCGACGGGCAGCTCGTTCATGCAGTGGCCGCACGTCGGGCTCGCGAACAGGACGAGCGTCGGCTTGCCCTTCAGCGTCGCCGGATCGAACGCCGCGTCGGTGGTGGTGGGCAGCGCGAGCGCCGCGGTGATGTCGCCATCCGGATAAGGAATCTTTTTCTTACACGCCGAAGCGAGTGAGATCGCCGCGACGAGGACGACCAGCCGGCGCAATTGAATCCATACGCGTGCTGATGGCATACCCGGTGGCATGGATAGCACGGGTGACGCCGTCGAGATAGGCGAGCTTCGCGAGCTGACGCGCCAGCTGCGCACGCAGCTCCGGCGATATCTCTCGCGCGGCACCTGGGCCGCTTCAGGCGGCCCGACGGCCGCGTACGTGGGCGCGGCGGCCGTCGCCGCCGAGCTCGCCGACGCCGCGGTCGCTGCCGCTGCGACGGCGGCCGTCGATGCCGCGAGCGCCGCCGATGCCGCTGCGAGCGCCGCCGGTGCCGCGAGCGACGCCGATGCTGCGAGCGCCGCCGGTGCCGCGGCCGTCGAGCGCGCCATGCCGAGCGAGGCTGCTGCCGCGGCCGTCGAGGCCACCGTCGCTGCCGCCGTCGACGTCGCCGTCGCTACTGCCGTCGGCGCCGTCGTCGCGTTGTCGAGCGGCGCCTCCGACGGCGATGCCGCGGCCATCGCGCCCGCGGTGATCGCGCCGCCGGTGATCGCGCCCGCAGTGATCGCACCCGCGGCGGCCAGCTCCGGCGCCGCGGTGGCCGAGCGAGCCTTCGTCCGTGACCTCGCAGCCGACGACGTGCCGCACGCGGCCGACACCAGCTTCGATCGCTTCGGGCCGAGCAGCGACGATCTCTTCGGCAACGCGCCGGAGCCGCTGGCCGCGCGCGCCGCGCGCGACTCGAGCGTCGCCGCGGAGCAGAGCGAGATCCTCGTCCCGTTCGGCCGGCGCACGCTCACGCAGATCCGCGAGGACCTCGGCGAGTGCACGCGCTGCCAGCTCCACACGACGCGGCGCAAGATCGTGTTCGGCGTCGGCGCCGAGGACGCGCCGCTGATGTTCGTCGGCGAGGCGCCGGGCGAGCAGGAGGACAAGCGCGGCGAGCCGTTCGTCGGCCCGGCGGGCGAGCTCCTCGACAAGATGATCGAGGCGATGGGCTGGACGCGGCAGACCGTCTATGTGGCGAATACTTTGAAATGTCGACCTCCCCAGAATCGCAATCCGCAGCCCGATGAGCTCGCGCAGTGCACGCCGTTCCTCGACGCGCAGATCCGATCCATCGCGCCGCGCATCATCGTGACGCTCGGTAAGCCGGCGGCGAACCACGTGCTCCACAGGGACGCGCCGATCAGCGCGCTCCGCGGCCGGTTCCACGATCGCGCGGGCGTGAAGGTGATGCCGACGTTCCACCCGGCGTACCTGCTCCGCGAGCCGGAGAAGAAGAAGGACACCTGGTCGGATCTCAAGCAGGTCATCGCGGAGCTGGAGCGGCTCGGCATCAAGCCGCCGCGGCCGCCGCGGGCCTAGCGCGTCGTGGGGCCGGACGCGCCGCTGGATCTGGAGCTGGCGCTCGATCGCGCGTGGGCCGAGCTCGCGGCGGAGCTGCCGGCGCACGTGCGGGCCTTCGCGCGCGCGCACGCGGCCGGGGCGTCGGCGCCGCCCGCGCCCGCGGCGGCGCGGCAGGCGGCGCTCGCGCAGCAGGCGCTGGCGTACCCGGCGCTGGCGGCGCGCGGGCTGGCGCTCCTGCGGCTCGCGGTGCCGGCGGTCGTCGAGGGCGAGCCGGCGGTCGCGCGCGCGCGCGCGCAGGAGCCGAGCTGGCCGGCGCTCGCCGCGCTCGCGGCGGCGCGCGCCTCGGCGAGCCGGTCGCGCCTCGGCGCCGGCTTCCTGGCGTTGATGCACGCGCTGCACGGTGCGCCGGCTGGAGGCGCGACCGACGCCGCGGCGCCCGCGCCGAGCGAGCCGCTCGAGCCGCCCGAGGGCTGGCAGGCGCCGGAGCGGGCGATCGGGCCCGCGGAGATCGACGCGGTCTGGCGCGAGCTGGCGCGGCGCTGCGGCGCCGCGGGCCGGCTCGCGCTCGTGCCGAGCGAGCGGGCGCGGCCGCGCGCGTTCGTCGTCGAGCCGGGCCGCGAGGTCATCGCCGTCGTGCCGGCGCGCGTCGAGACGGCCGCGGCCCGGTTCGCGGTGCTCCACGAGCTCGGCCACGCGCTCGCCGGGCTGCTCGCGCCGGAGGCGCTGCCGCGCGCCGTCGACGAGGCGGCGGCGGCGTACGCGGCGCGCGCGATGGAGTCGCCGGCGCACCCGTGGCACAGCCCGCTGGCCGCGGCGGCCCGCGCCCGGCGCACCGCGCTGGCCGCGGCGCTGGACGCGATCGAGCGCGGCGCGGCGAGCCCGCCCGCCGGCACGCGGCCGCCGTGGGCGCTGTGGCACGACCCCGGCGCCCAGGCCGCGTACGTGCGCGCGGAGCAGCTCGCCGACGCGTGGGCGGCCGAGCCGGCCGAGCCAGCCGCCGCGGCCGAGGCGGCCGGGCCAGGCGCCGCGCTCGCCGGGCAGCTCGCGCGCGCGGCCGCGGCGATCGATCGAGACGCGCGCGCCGGCCTGGGCGCCGGGCGGTGACGCCGTCGCGCCGCGCGCGCGGGCCTGGGCGCCGGGCGGTGACGCCGTTGCTCCGCGGCGCGCGAACGGCCAAGATGGGCCGTGCTCCGGGGTGCCATCCTCGCCGCGTTCGCCGTGGGCTGCGTCGGCGCGCCGTCGCGGATCGATCACGCCGCGCTGGTCAAGCAGCAAGGGCCGGTCGAGGCGCGGCGCACGCTCGAGCTGCGGATCCTGCGCGATCCGTCCGACCTCGCGGCGCGGCTGGCGCTCGCCGCGCTGTGCGAAGACGTCGGGCGGCCGACGGTCGCGATCGAGCAGCTCGAGGCGGTCGTCCGGATCGGCGGCCCGCTCGGGACGCGGTGGCGCGGCGCGGATCAGGCCCGCCTCGCGCGGCTCGTCGCGGCGCGGGGCAGGGCGCGGCTCGGCCGCGAGGCGCCGAGCGCGCTCGCGGACCTCACGCGCGCCCGCGCGCTGGGCGCCGCCGTCGAGGAGCGCGAGCTCGCGCTGGCCCGGCGCGCGCGCGCGATCGCGCAGCTCCGCCACGTCGACGCCAAGGAGCGGGCCGCCGGCCACCGCCTCCTGCGCGAGCTGATCGGCACGCCGGCCGCCGAGCCGGCGTGGGCGGCGTGGGCGACGGGCGCGGCCGCGGCGCGGACCGGCGCCGGCCGCGGCGCGTACGGCGCGTGGCTGTGGACGATCGGCGCTCGCCGCGCCGCGTGGGAGGAGCTCGACGCGTGGCACGCGGCGACGCAGCCGCCGCGCGATCCGGCCCTCCAGGGTGCGTACCTCGTCGCGCGCGCGTGGTGGACGCCGGCCGACGCGCCACGCCCCGGCCCCGACGACCTGGTCGGCCCCGAGCGCTGCCGGTTCATGGCGTGCGACGCGCGTGCGGCCGCAGACGAGCAAGACCCGGCCGCGCTCGCGGCGCTTGTCGCGGCGCCGCCCGCGCCGCGCGCGACGGACGCGCCGCAGGCGGCCGCGTGGCTCGCGATCACGCTCCGGCAGGCGCTGCGCGGCGAGGCGAGCTGGGGCCCGGCGTTCGCGGCCCGCGTCGACGCCGCGGGCATCGCGGCGAGCGACTTGCCGCCGGGCGCGCGCGCCGCGTTCGCGCGCCTCGCCGGCCGCGACGACCGCGGGCTCGACGACGGCGGCGGCGCCACCGGCGACCTCTTGGCCGGCGCGGGCCGCGCCCTCGGCGGCGCGCCGCCCACGGACGTCCGCGCCGCGCTCGGCCCGCTCGCCGACACGGACGCCGGCCGCGCGCTCCTCGGGATCGTCGATCCGCCCGAGCCGGCCGAGCCCGCCGGCCCGCGCTCGCTCGCCGCCGCGGCCGCGGCCTACGCGCGCGCGCGCGTCCCGTGGGGGCCGGCGGCGCCCGCGCTCGAGGCGCTCGTCGCGGCCTACGCGCGCGATCCGGTGATCGCCGATCGGCTCGCGCAGGACGCGATCGCCGCGGCCCCCGACGCCGCCGCCGCGCACGCGGCGATCGGCGCGCTGTTCGATGCGCTGGCCGATCCGGCACGCGCCCGCGCCGCGTGGCAGGCGGCCGTCGACGCGAGCCCCGAGCCGGCCTTCGTGCGCGGGCTCGCCGAGGCGGCCGCGCGCGCGGGCGATCCGGACGCCGCGCTCCTGCACGCCACGACGGCGGCCGCCGCCGCGGGCGATCCCGCCGTCGTGTGGATCGCCGTCGCGCGCGCGCTCGATGGCGTCGGCTCGCACGTCCACGCGCTCGAGGCGGCGCGCTACGCGATCGAGCTCGCCGGCGACGCCGCGCTCGCCCCGGCCCTCGACGCGGCGCTCGCGGCCAGCCGCGCGCTCGGTCGCACGGCGCAGGCCGAGTCGCTCGCCGCCCGCCGCGCCGCCGCCGCGCCGCCACAGCCGCCCGGCGCCCGCGACGGCGATCCGACCGACGCCGCGGGTGCGCTCGCCGCGTACCGCGCGCAGCCGAGCGACGCCGGCCTGGTCCGGCTCTACGCGGCCGCGCGCTGGAGCCCGCGCGACGTCGCGGCCCGCGCCGCGCTCCGCGCCGCGCTCGCGCCCACCGATCCGCGGCGCCACGCCGTCGAGGGCGAGCTCGCCGCGCTCGCGGCCGATCCGGATCCCGCCGTCGGCCGCGCCGCCGTGGCTGCGCTGCGCTGACGGCGCGCTGCGCTGACGCCGCGCGGCGCCTCCGCCCACGCCTCCGCCCGCGCCTCCGCCCGCGCCTCCGCCCCGGCTAGCGGCGCGGCGGCGGCCGCACGCCGCGCGCCCGGTACGCGACGTAGTCCTCGACGATCCGCGGGTGATCGAAGACGAGCGGCTGCGGCAGCGCGTCGGGCCGGCACACGACGGCCTTCGCGGCGTCGTCGCCGCCGACCGGCGTGCCCTTCGCGCGGCCGATGAAGACGATCGACACGGTGTGGCGGCGCCGATCGCGCGCCGGATCCGAGTAGACGTGGAACAGCTCGACGAGCTCGACGTCGAGCCCGGTCTCCTCCTTGGCCTCGCGCACCGCCGCGTCGGCGACCCACTCGCCCTCGTCGACGAAGCCGCCCGGCAGCGCCAGCCCGATCGGCTCGTGCGCGCGCTCGATGAAGACGAGCTCGCCGGGGCGCCCCTCGAGCTCGATCAGGACGTCGACGGTGGGGGCGGGGTTTTTGTATCGCTGCTCGGGTTCGGTCACGATCTCTCCATCCATTGCAGGAGCTGACCCTTGAGCTCCTCGAAGCGCGGATCGGACCTCGAGAGGTCCTTCTTCTCGTCGGGATCGGCGTCCACGTCGAACAGCTCCCAGCGGCGCGGGAACACGAAGAAGACGTGCCGCGCGCCGTCGCCGCTGATCATCGAGCGCGCGGCGTGGTCCCAGCCGCGGCACGGCAGGAGCTCGGCGAACGCGGGCTTTGGCGGCAGGGGCTTCCCCGCGAGCGCGGGCCCAAGGCTCCGGCCTTGCCAGCTCTGGGGCCGCGCCACGCCGAACAGCTCCGCGAGCGTCGGCGCTACATCGATCAGCTCGACGACGTCGTCGGCCGTCCGCGGCGCCACGCCGGGGATGCGGAACATGAGCGGCACGTGCAGGAGCTCTCGGTACAACGTCTGGCCGTGATAGAACATCTCCTTGCCGGCGAAGCGGTGGACGCCGAACGCCTCGCCGTGGTCCGAGAGCACGACGACGGTCGTGGTCTTCGCGAGGCCATTGCGATCGATCGCCTCGAGCAGCTCGCCGACATAGCGATCCTCGGTGGCGACCTCGTAGTCGTAGCGCCGCGAGAGCATGCCGCTCGCGGTGCGCTCGGTGATCGGCGGGAAGCCGTCCTTCGCCTCGTACTCGCCGTGCGGCCCGAACAGGTGCACGAGCATCGCGAACTTCGCCTCGCTCTTGGCGAGCGCGTCGAGCCTGGCGATCGACTTCTTCACGATGCGCGGCGACGCCTGGTCGTAGTTCGACTCGGGGATGTTCTTCGCCCCGTCGTTGTCCCACTCGTCGGCGCCCTGCAGCACGTTGCTCTTCATCCACGGCACGACGCCCTCGCACATCTTCGGATCGCGCGCGCGATCGCAGAAGTAGAAGTGCGACGACGCGCCGATCGTCCGGAAGCCCGCCGGCCGCATCGCCTCGAACAGGAGATCGTTGCCGTCGTCCAAGACGCGCATGTAGTCGAGCTTCTGGTTGTCGACGGCGAGCCGCGACGGGTACTTCGACGCCAGGAACGACGGCACCGAGCGCGGCGTGTTCGGCGCCTGCGCGTACGCGCGGCGGAACACGATCGCCTGCTTGGCGAACGCGTCGAGCTTCGGCGTGAGCGACGCGCCGTCGCGCTGGTACCCGGCGAAGCCGAGGCGGTCGTAGCGCAGCGTGTCGATGAACACGATGAGCAGGTTCTTGCCACCGGCCACCGGCGGTGCCGGCGGTGCCGGCGGTGCCGGCGGTGCCGGCGGTGCCGGCGGTGCCGGCGGGCCCGGCGCGCCCGCGCCGCCCGCGGCCGCGGCCGCGGCCGGCTCCTCGGCCAGCGCGTCCCCGCCGACGCAGTTGTTGTCGATCTTGTCGCCCGGCACCTCGCGCGCGCTCGGGTTCACGTCCTTGTCGCGGTCGTCGCAGTCCGGCCCCCCGAAGAACGCCGAGTAGCCATCGCCGTCCCGGTCGTAGAACCGCCGCAGCTGGCCGATGAGCTGCGGCCCGATGTACGAGCGATCGAGGATCGCGTCGCGCGCCGCGTCGGACGGCTCGCGGAACACGATCGGCGCGAGGACCAGCGCGATCACCGCGCCCGCCGCCGCGAGCACGCCGCGCCCCGGGACCGCCAGCCGCACGCGATCGAGCGGGCCGAACAGGAGGAGCCCCAGGGCGCCCGCGACCACGGGCAAGAGCCCCGGCACCACGAGCGGCGCCAGCGCGAGCGCCTCGCGATCGAGCCTGCGATACACGATGAACAGCCCCGCGCCGAGCACCCCGGCGAACGCGGCGAAGAGCAGCGCGACCGTGCGCGGCAGGAGGCCGAGCGCCGGCAGCACGGCCATCACCCGCCGGGCGCCGCGGTACACCGGCAGCGCGCCGAGCGCGAAGAACGGCAGCGCCCCGACGACGATCACGCCGAGCAGGAGGCCGCCGACGCTCTTTCGGTTCACGTCACCGACGAGCCCGACCGACAGCTTGCCGATCACGAGCACGAGCACGCCGCCGATCACCCCGGCCGCGCCGAGCGCCGCGGCCACCGATCGATCGAGCTCGTGATCCCGGCGCAGCCGGTACAAGAAGCCGAAAACCCAGCCCTCGCCCCACATCGCGTTGCCCGCGCCGAGGACCACCCCCGCGAACAGCCCGAGCGGCAGCGCGATCAGCGCCCACAGCCCGAGCTGGACCGGCAGGTGCTCTGCGCCGCCAGTCTGCGCGAGCCCCGTCTGCACGAGATCGATCGCGGCGAGCACGGCGGCGGCGAGCAGCACAATGCCCAGCCCCGCGGCGAGGCCCGCACGGTAAGGCTTGGGGCGCGACGGCATCGACGTCTTGAGTTACCACGATTCAGCTGCGCTTCACCTCGACCAGCACGCCCTCGACGAACCGCGGGTCGATCTCGGCGTCCGTGATCCCGCCGAGGCGCTCCTCAAGCTCGCCGTACCAGCCCGCGACGAGCCGGCCCAGCACCGCCCCGCCCGCCGAGAGCTGCGCGGCGTCGAGCCGCTGGCGCACCGCGGCTTCGCCCGCGGCCCGCGCGGCCGCGGGGAGCGTGCCGTCCGGCATCGCGCGCCGCAGCGCCACGAGCTCGGCCTGCGACAGCGCGCCGGCCGAGAGCGCGCCGCCGATCGCGACGCGCGCGAGCGCCGTGCGGATGATGTCGTCGAGGGCCGGCCGCGGCTCCGGCGCCTGGCCGAGCGCGACCACGTCGACGCCCAGGCCCTCGGCGAGCGCGACGCGCAGCGTGAGCGCCGTCAGGAGCTCGCCCGCGCGGCGCAGGTCCGCCTGCGACTCGAACGGCCGCAGCCCGGGGGCCGGCGGCTCGTCGGCCGCGCGCGCGAACAGCGGCCGCGGCGAGCACAGCCCGGCGACCAGCTCCCGGACCGGCGAGCCCGCCGTCACCGCGCGCGCCGCGAGCGCGCGGGCGAGCCGCGCGAGCTTCTGCGTCACCGTGTAGCCGACGCGGAACAGCCGGTGCAGCGAGATCGTGCGCAAGGCCTGCGGCGCGCGCACCAGATCGCCGCGCGCCACTGTCTCGAGGCCGAGCGACAGGGTCGCCGTCGCGTACAGCGCGCCGCGCCGCACCACCTCGGGCTGGCCCGGCTTCGCGCGCCCCGCGGCGAGCACCTTGTTGACGAGCAGCATGAGCGCCCCCTCGAGGCGCTCCGCCTCGCCCGGCTCCTCGATCGCCGCCATCGCGCGCGCGAGGAAGCCGCGGCCGATCACCTCCTGCGCCACGGCGAGCGGCAGGTGCTGCGCTGCGTGGTCCGGATCCCCGACGATCCGCTCGTGCGAGTCCTCGCCGATCTGGACCTGCGCCGCGTCGAGCGGCCGGAACAGATCGAGCGCCTCGTAGAAGTCGACGTAGCCCTGGTCCGCGAGCCGGCCGGCGCGCCAGCGGTAGCTCTGCTCCTCGAGCTCGGCCGGCGGCTCCGCGCGCGCCGCCATGATCGTGTGGCGCGCCAGGGCCGGATCGGCGCGGTAGAGATCCTCGACGAGCTGCGCCGTCAGGCGCTGGCTCTCGTCGTCGCCGAACAGCTCCAGCACGAAGTAGCGATCGGACGTCGTCAGCATCGGCGCCTCGTTGTCCTCGTCGGGCTCCTCGCCGAGCGTGACGTCGTAGACCTTGACCATGCGCTGCATGATCAGCGCGAGCAGCTCGGCGTCGAGCCCGGCGAGCACCTCGCCCACCTTCTCGAAGCCCGCCTCGATGAGCGCCGCGAGCCACGGCTTCATCGGCCCGAGCTCGAGGGTGTCCTTGCTCCACGCGTCCAGATCGAGGCAGCCCTGGATCTGCGCGGGGGTGGCCAGGTTGATGAGATCGGTGGCGTCCTCGAAGCCGACCTCGTGGACCAGCTCGAACACCTCCGCCGGCGACAGCGCCGCGACCGCGCCCGGGGCGTCGTCGGCGGAGAGCAGGGCGTCGATCCGGCGCACCCCGCGCGGCGCGGCGAGCTGCGCGCGCAGGCGGGCGAGGGGACCACTCGGCGGGATCTCGCGCTCCGTCATCGCTGCCCCTATTAGCAGGTTTGCTGCAGGTCTGCCGGCGCGCCGCGACGCGGCCAGACGGTCAGGTCCGCCGGGCAGGGCGCCGCCGGGCGCGCTACCGTGCGGCCGTGCGCGATCCGATCCGGCCCGTCCAGGACGCCGTGCGCGCGGCGCTCGCCGCCGCCGGGCCCGGCTGCGTCGGCGTGGCCTGCTCCGGCGGCGCCGACTCGATCGCGCTCGCCGACGCGGCGCTCGAGGTCGCCGGCGCCGCCCGGGTCGCCGTGCTGACGATCGATCACGGCCTCTCGCCTGGCAGCGCCGAGCTCGCCGCCGCCGTCGCCGCGTGGGCGCGCGGCCGCGGCGCGGTCGCGCTCGTCGAGCGCGTCGCCGTCCCGCGGCGCGCGTCGATCGAGGCCGCCGCCCGGCAGGTGCGGTACGCCGCGCTCGAGCGCCTCGCCGCGCGCGTCGCCGCGGCGCGCGTCCTCGTCGGTCACACCGCGCGCGATCAGGCCGAGACCGTGCTGCTCCGGGTCCTGCGCGGCACCGGGCCCGCCGGCCTCGCCGGGATCCCGCCCGCGCGCGGCCGGTTCGTGCGCCCGCTGCTGGCGCTCACGCGCGACGCGATCGAGGCGTACGTCGCCGCGCGCGCGCTCCCGACGTGGGACGACCCCATGAACGACGAGCTCCGCCTCGCGCGCGTGCGCGTCCGCCGCGAGCTCCTGCCGCGCCTTGCGCTCGAGAACCCGCAGCTCCCCGCCGCGCTCGTCCGCCTGTCCCGCAGCGCCGCCGAGTGGCTCGAGGTCATCGACGGCCTCGCCGAGCCCAACGCCCGGCTGCCGATCGCGTGCGCCACCCTCGCGGCGCTCCCCGCCGCCGTCCGCAAGCGGGCCGTGGCGCTCGCGCTCGAGCGCGCCGGCCTCACGTACGACGCGGCGCACCTCGAGGCCATCGATCGCGCCGTCACGCGCCCGGCGCACGGCACGATCCGGATCGATCTGCCCGCGGCGCGGCTCGCGCGCGTCTACGATCGGCTCGAGCTCGAGATCTTGCCGCCGCTCGGCGGCGCCGCGGCCGCGCAGCTCCCGCGGGAGGAAGCCGCGGCCGGGGCCGGCGCATCACGCATGCCAGCGGCGCCGGTCGGGCCGGTCCCGCTCACGCCGCCGCCCGGGCCGTACCTCCTGCGCACCTGGCAGCGCGGCGATCGCATGAAGCTCGCTCGGCTCAAGGGCCGTTCGCGCAAGCTCTCTGATCTGTACATCGATGCCAAGATCCCGCGCGGAGTGCGCGCGAGCGCACGCGTCCTCATCCGCACGACGACCGGGGCCATCGTCTGGGCCGAGCACCTGGGCCTCGCTCACGAAGAGTACGAAGGACCGCTGGATGTAGACCCTGCTCGATCAGGCGGGCAGAGTTTGCGGTGATTCGTCCTTTGCATCGGCTTGTGCTACAAGGCAAAGTCTCTGGAAACCACGGAATTCCCCGTTGCGCCAATCTCATAAAACCATCCTGATCTGGGCGATCCTGATCCTCATGTTCGTGAGCATCTACTCGATGTTCACGGACTCCTCGAGCAAGGAGAGGGAGATCACCGCCACCGAGTTCCGCGGCTGGCTCGCCAACAAGGAAGAGGCGAGCAAGATCCAAGAGATCCGCGCAGAGCCGCGCGGCCACGACGACGCTCGGTACGTCATCACCATGACGAGCGACTCGACCAAGCGGGTCGTCTACGCCGAGTTCCCCGGCGCGATCGTCGACGACATCTTCCGCGTCGGCGTGAAGTACTCGGTCAAGTCCAAGGACGAGTCGAGCTTCTGGCCGCAGGTGCTCGTGTGGTGGCTGCCGATGCTCCTGCTCGTCGGCATCTTCTTCCTGTTCATGCGCCAGCTGCAGTCCGGCGGCGGCAAGGCGATGTCCTTCGGTAAGTCCAAGGCCAAGCTCCTCTCGGACCACCAGAACCGCGTGACGTTCAAGGACGTCGCCGGTGTCGAGGAGGCCAAGGACGAGGTCGAGGAGATCATCGCGTTCCTGAAGGACCCCAAGAAGTTCACGCGCCTGGGCGGCCGCATCCCCAAGGGCGTCCTCATGATGGGCCCGCCGGGCACCGGCAAGACGCTGCTCGCGCGCGCGATCGCCGGCGAGGCCGGCGTGCCGTTCTTCTCGATCAGCGGCTCGGACTTCGTCGAGATGTTCGTCGGCGTCGGCGCGAGCCGCGTCCGCGATCTGTTCGAGCAAGGCAAGAAGAACGCGCCCTGCATCATCTTCATCGACGAGATCGACGCCGTCGGCCGCCACCGCGGCGCCGGCCTGGGCGGCGGCCACGACGAGCGCGAGCAGACGCTGAACCAGCTGCTCGTCGAGATGGACGGCTTCGAGTCGAACGACGGCGTCATCATCATCGCCGCCACGAACCGGCCCGACGTGCTCGATCCGGCGCTCCTGCGCCCCGGCCGCTTCGACCGCCGCATCGTCGTCCCGCGGCCGGATCTGCGCGGCCGCATGGGCATCCTCGCGGTGCACACGCGCAAGGTGCCCGTCTCCGGCGTCGACCTCGAGGTCCTCGCCCGCGGCACGCCCGGCTTCTCCGGCGCCGATCTCGAGTTCCTCGTCAACGAGGCCGCGCTGATCGCGGCCCGCCGGGACAAGGACAAGGTCGAGATGGAGGACTTCGAGGAGGCCAAGGACAAGGTCCTGATGGGGGCCGAGCGCCGCTCGATGATCATCTCCGAGAAGGAGAAGCGCACCACGGCCGTCCACGAGGCCGGCCACGCGCTCGTCGCGCGGTTCGCCGGCGACGACGTGGATCCGGTCCACAAGGTCACGATCATCCCGCGCGGCCGCGCCCTCGGCGTGACGCAGCAGCTGCCGCCCGAGGATCGCCTCAACATGACGCGCGAGTTCGCGCTGAACCAGATCGCGATCCTGATGGGCGGCCGCGTCGCCGAGGAGATCGTCTTCGGCCACAAGACCACGGGCGCCGGCAACGACATCGAGCGCGCCACGGAGCTGGCCCGGTCGATGGTCACCGAGTGGGGCATGAGCGACGAGTTCGGCCCGCTCAACTTCTCGAGCGGCAAGCACGAGGTCTTCCTCGGCCGCGACTTCTCGAACGGCAACACGCTGTCCGAGGACACCGCGATGCGGATCGACGCCGAGATCCGGCGCATCGTGATGCAGCAGTACGAGCGCGCGGTCGCGATCCTGCGCGAGCACCGCAAGGAGCTCGAGCAGATCGCCGAGGCGCTGCTCGAGTACGAGACGATCGACGGCGACGACATCGACACCCTGCTGCGGGGCGGCAAGATCGATCGGCCGATCTCGGCGGCGGCGAAGAAGCGCCTCGAGGCGAAGGACGAGGGCGAGGAGGCCAAGAAGCGCCCCGCCGCGATCCTGCCGCCGATCAAGTCGCCCGAGCCGGCCTGACGCCGGGCGCCCCGGGCTCCGCGCACCTGCGCCATGGCTCCCGCGCGCGACCCCGGTGAAGGTGACCGCGCCGGGGGCGCTGCCGTGGCGGCCGTCCCGGCGGGCCCGGCCCGCGTCCGGCAGCTCTCGCCCCAGGACTGGCCTCTCTGGCGCGACCTGCGGCTGCGCGCGCTGGCCGACGCCCCGGACGCGTTCGGCGAGACGCTCGCCCAGGCCCAGGCGCGCAGCGACGAGGGCTGGTCCGGGTTCGCGGCGCGGCCCGACGTCGCGCAGCTCGTCGCCGAGCGAGCCGGCGCTCCGGTCGGCATGGCCCTCGCGGTGATCGACGCCGAGGACCCGGCGCGCGCGAACCTCTACGCCATGTGGGTGGCTCCCGAGGCGCGGGGCCAGGGCACAGGCGGCGCGCTGGTCGACGCCGCGCTCGCCTGGGTGCGCGCCCGGGCCGTCCTCGAGCTGTCGCTGCGCGTCACCGAGGGCAACGCCGCGGCGCGCGGGCTGTACCTGGCCCGCGGCTTTCGCGAGACCGGCGAGCGCGCGCTGCTGCGCGGTGGCGGCGGCGGCGCCGCCGATGCCGCCGATGCCGATGCCGCCGGCCCGCACAGCTGCACGATGACGCTGCGCCGGCCGCCGCTCGTCATGGGCGTCGTCAACGTCACGCCCGACTCCTTCTCCGATGGCGGCCGCTTCCTCGATCCCGCCGCCGCGATCGACCACGGCCTCCTGCTCGCCGCCGCCGGGGCCGACCTGCTCGACGTCGGCGGCGAGGCCACGAACCCGCGCGCCGCCCCGATCGATGCGCGCGAGGAGCTCCGCCGGGTGCTCCCCGTGATCGAGGCCCTGGCCGCCGCCGGCCTGACCGTCTCCGTCGACACCACCAAGGCCGAGGTCGCCCGCGCCGCCGTCGCCGCGGGCGCCCGGCTCGTCAACGACGTCTCCGGCGGCCTGTTCGATCCCGCCATGCCCGCGGCGCTCGCCGGCCTGGACGCGACCTACATCGCTGGCCACCTGCGCGGCGCGACGCTCGCGGACGTGTTCGCCGCCGAGGGCACCGTCGCGTGGGCCGACGTCGCCCGCGAGCTCGCGCAGCGGCTCGAAGCGCTGCCGGCGGACGCCCGCGCGCGGGCGTGGATCGACCCCGGCCTCGGCTTCGGCAAGGGCGCCGACCCGGAGGGCAACCTCGACCTGCTCCGGCACGCCGGCGACCTGCGCCGCGCCGTCCGGCGGCCCGTCGTCGTCGGCCCGAGCCGCAAGCGCTTCCTGCGCCGGGTCGTCGCCGCCGCTGGCGCCGCCGCCACCGCCGCCGCCGCGGACACCGCGACGCTCGATGCCGCGACGCTCGGCGCGTGCCTCGGCGCTGTGCGCGGGGGCGCACAGGTGCTGCGGGTCCACAACGTTGCGTTGCTCCGGGCCGCGCTCGCGGTGTACACCAGACTGTAGAGCGCAGCGCGAAGCCACTCGTCGTGCGGCTCGCTTCCGCCGACCATGCTCGACCAGCTCCAGAACCTCGTCGACGGGCCCACGCTCCGGACCGTCGTGACGACGCTGGTCGACATCGCGATCGTCTATTACCTGATCTACCGCCTGCTCCTCACGATCCGCGGCACGCGCGCGGCGCAGATGATCGTCGGGCTCGTGCTCCTCTTCACCACGTTCTTCATCGCCGAGCGGCTCGAGCTCCTCACGGTGACGTGGCTGTTCAGCAACCTGACGACGTCGATCATCTTCCTCATCATCGTCGTGTTCCAGCAGGACATCCGCCGCACGCTCGGCCGGATCGGCCAGAACGTCCTGCCGTTCGGGCGCAAGCAGGAGACCACGCACATCGTCGACGAGGTCGTGGCCGCCACCGCGCAGCTCGCCCGCGCGCGCATGGGCGCGATCATCGTGTTCGAGCGCGAGGCCGCGCTCGAGGAGTTCGTCGACGACGCGACGCGGATCGACGGCATCCTGTCGCGGCAGCTGCTCGTCGCGCTGTTCGTGCCCGTCAAGGACAACGAGCTGCACGACGGCGCCGTCGTGATCGGCAAGAACCACCGCATCGAGCTGTCGCGCGCGCTCCTGCCGCTGTCGCGCGCCACCGATCTGGGCCCCGAGTTCGGCACGCGCCACCGCGCGGCGCTCGGCATCACCGAGGACACTGACGCCGTCGTCGTGGTCGTCTCCGAGGAGCGCGGCGAGATCTCGCTCTGCTTCAAGGGCTCGATCGCGCGGGACCTCGAGCCGGTGACGCTGCGCCGCGCGCTGGTCGGCCTGTTCGCGGGCGGCCGCGCCACCGAGGAGATGACCGAGGAGGCGGCCGCGGCGGCCGAGGTCGGCAAGGCGCTCGCCAGCGTCTGCGAGCCGCTGCCCGAGGCGTCCGCCGACGCGATCGAGGTGAGCGGGTGAGCGAGCGGGGCAGCGAGCGGGGCAGCGAGCGGGGGAGCGAGCGCGCCAGCCAGCGCGCCAGCCAGCGCGCCAGCCAGCGGATGAGCGAGCGGGGGAGCCGGTCGCGGTCGCGCACGAGCCGGCTGTCGATCGCGCCGCGGCCGCGGCCCGAGCCCGCGCCGCCGCCGTCGCGCGGGGCGGTGGGGCGCTGGATCCGCGGCGCGCTCCTCGACAACCTCGCGCTCAAGTTCCTGTCGCTCGTGCTCGCCATGACCGTGTACCTGCTCGTCAACACCGACGAGGAGCGCGAGATCCGCGTGCGCGCGTTCGTCGAGTACAAGTACCCTCCCGACAAGGTCCTGATCTCGGATCGGATCGACGAGGTGACGCTCACGATCGCGGGGCCGTTGCGGACGCTGCGCGACTACAACGAGCGCGAGCTCGATCGCATCACGCTCGATCTGTCCACGGCCCCGACCGGCGAGGTGCCGATCACGAAGAACCTGGTCAACCTGCCGCCGGGGCTCAGGGTCGTCCGGATCGATCCGCGCGCCGTCCGCGTCGCGTTCGACAAGCTCGTCGAGAAGACCGTCGAGGTGACGCCCGTGACCGTCGGTCGCCCCGCGCACGGCTACATCGTGAAGGAGCAGAAGGTCGTGCCGGCGACCGTGCGCGTGCGCGGCGCCGAGCGCCTGCTCGCGGCGCTGACGTCGATCCGAACGCACGAGGTCAGCGTGCAGGAGCACACCGAGTCGTTCGACTCCCAGATCGATCTGGCGGCGCCCGCTGGCGTCGAGACCGACGCGCGGCAGAACGTCACTGTCTCGGTGCGGATCGACGAGGAGCTCGTGACGCGGCGCCTGCCCGGCGTCCCGGTCGCCGTCCGCGGCGACGGCATCGATCCGGCGCGGTGGGCCGTCGAGCCCAGCAGCGTCGAGGTCACGCTCACCGGCGCCGTGCTCGCGATCGAGAACGTGAAGGACAAGCTCGCGCCGTACGTCAAGCTGGCGCCCGCCGACAAGGCCCGCGAGGCGAGCCGGGAGGCCGAGGTCTCGCTCGACGGCATCCCGCCCGGGGTCGGCCGGCGCGTCTCGCCGGAGCGCGTGAAGGTCGTCCCGATCAAGCCGCCCTGACCCCAGCCGCCCCGCCCTGGGGCGTGATACCAAGGAGAGCGATGACCAACGGTCGCAGGCTGTTTGGAACCGACGGGATGCGCGGCGTGGCCAACCTCGAGCCCATGACGGGCGCGACGGTGATGCGGCTCGGCATGGCGATCGCGGCGCGGCTGCGCCAGCCCGGCCGCCACACGCGGATCGCGATCGGCAAGGACACGCGGCTCTCCGGCTACATGTTCGAGTCGGCGCTCGCCGCCGGCATCGTCTCGATGGGCGCCGACGTCTGGCTCACCGGCCCGCTGCCGACGCCCGGGATCGCGTTCATCACGTCGTCGATGCGCTGCGACGCTGGCGTCGTGATCTCGGCGTCGCACAACCCGTTCGAGGACAACGGCATCAAGGTCTTCGCGCGCGATGGCTACAAGCTGCCAGACCACGTCGAGATCGAGATCGAGAAGCTGATGGGGTCGTCCGAGCTCGACGGGATGCGCGCCGCGTCGGGCGACGTCGGCTACAGCCGCAAGATCGAGGACGCGCGCGGGCGCTACGTCGTCTTCTGCAAGGCCACGTTCCCGAGCGAGCTGACGCTCGACGGGCTGCGCATCGTCGTCGACGGCGCGCACGGCGCGGCGTACCGCGTCGGCCCCGCCGTGTTCGAGGAGCTCGGCGCGAAGGTCATCGCGATCCACACCAAGCCCGACGGCAAGAACATCAACGCGCGCGCCGGGGCGCTCCACCCGCAGACGATGTGCGACACCGTCCGGAACCACGACGCGCACATCGGCATCGCGCTCGACGGCGACGCCGACCGCCTCGTCCTGTGCGACGAGCACGGCACCGTGGTCGACGGCGACGCGGTGATGGCGCTGTGCGCGACCCGCATGATCAAGGAGGAGCGGCTCATCAAGCAGACGCTGGTGACGACCGTGATGTCGAACCTCGGCCTCGAGCGCGCGGTGCGCGAGGCTGGCGGGCGCGTCGTGCGCACGCAGGTCGGCGACCGCTACGTCGTCGAGGAGATGCGCAAGAACGGCTACAACCTCGGCGGCGAGCAGTCCGGCCACCTCGTGTTCCTCGATCACGCCACGACCGGCGACGGGATCGTGGCCGCGCTGCGCGTGCTCGCGATCATGGTCCGCGAGCAGCGCCCGCTGTCCGAGCTGGCGCAGGTGATGACGCGGACGCCGCAGGTGCTGATCAACACCGCCGTCGAGCGCAAGGTGCCGCTCGAGGAGCTGCCCGACGTGCAGCGCGCGATCGCCGACGTCGAGCGCCAGCTCGGCGAGGACGGCCGGGTGCTCGTCCGCTACAGCGGCACCGAGAGCAAGGCGCGCGTCATGATCGAGGGCCTCGACGAGGCCCGCATCAAGGGCTGGGCCGAGGAGATCGCCGGCGTGCTCGCCCGCAGCTGCCGCGCCTAGCGCCCTGCCTCGCCGGGCGGTTGAGTCGCCAAAAACTGGATAGCTGACCGGGGCTCGCGAACCTGTACCGATGAGTGAAGCGCTGTCGCTGGCCGTCGCGCCCGAACGCATGACCTGGGTTGAGATTCGCGCTCGCTTCCCGGACGAGTGGGTTGTTCTTGTGGATTCCGACTGGCTCGACGATCACAACTTCGAGTTCGGGAGCGCGCAGGTCTTCGCCCATCGGGGTAGCCGTGGCGAGGCTACCAAGGACATGGGCGTGGCGTGTCGCAGCTTCGAGAACGTCGGCTGCTTCTTCACCGGACGGATCCGGGGGCCGATTCCTCGGTTCGCTGTCTCGTGAAGGTCACGCGCTTCGATCCGGCTGGTGACGTGATCATCATTCCCGGCCGGATCTGGGGACCGCGCGGCGAAGGCCCTCGCCTCAACCGCGTACTCGACACAGGGCAGCCGAGACGGTCGTGATCTCGGACGTCCTGGACGAGCTAGGTTACAGCGCCCGCGAGGGCGACCAGATCCACGTATCGACGAGCTGGATCGTCTCAAGCGGTACCGACGGCATCCCGCGGATGCCCGGCAGCGTGCCGCCGGTGCCGCCCTCCGTGCGCCCCGCGGTCGAGCGCTACCTGGTTCAGTTCGCGTACCTCCTCAACGATCTCTCGGAGATCTCCGACGAGGAGCTTCGCGTTCGCGCGATGACCGCAGTGGCCAAGCTGGTCGCGCTGTGCTTCAAGCACGCGCGGACGAGCCCCGACTTCATGGCGATCCTGAGCCGCTGGATGGATGTTGTGCGCGAGGTAGTGCAGGCGCCCAACGGCCTCTCGGCGCTGGCGCAGGTGTTGTGCTACGTTCTCCAGGTCAGCGTGACCGCCGGACAACTTCTCATCGAGCAGGGCGTCGAGCAGGGCATCAAGCAGAGCTTCCAACAGGGCGAAGCGCAGGATCAGTCTGCCGGTCCCGGGTCGCATAGCCAGTACCCTGCCAAGCCATCCCAGACGAGAGACGCGTCGATCGCCACTGGAATACCCAGGGCCAGGCACTTGGTGGTGGCGATCACTGCATTGGAAGCTGAAACCAGCGCTAAACCAGGCGTGTAGAAGCTCCCACTGCAGGTCCCGTCCCGCGGCGCTCGATAGAACGTGACGTTGCTGCGAGTGTCTATCGGTCCTGAATAATACAGGTCATCAACGCCAACGTTGCCCGACGTGCCCGGAGAATCGTAGCAGCCGACGGTGAGTCCCTGGCTGACCTCGCCGAGGTTCTCTTCGGGAGGAGGCTCCGTGGTTTCGACGCACCCGCTGGTGAGTGAGAGGGCCGTGACGCCCGCGAGCAAGAAGCACGTGGTGAGCACATGGGAGCGATGTTGTTTCATAAAACTCTTCCTATCCTGTCTGCCTGGTCCGTCACCATTGCACTGAGGTCGGCGGTATGTCGATGGACATTGGTGTCTCGCGTGAAAGCGTGGCGCCCCGTGGCGACACCACATCTTGCCCGGAAGCAAAACTCACCCTCAGAACAACCTTGATAACTCGCCATTCTCACGAGTGTCAACCCTCAGTGTGTGAGGATGCTCTGATGTTTGCCCAGCTTCGCGTTTCGTACAGCGCTTGCGCATTTCGCACAAACGTCGTGCCCCGCGGCCCCGACTCACGGTCGAGGCCAGGTACGACCACTGATGATCGGGATGGTTCAATCTCCAGTGGTTCGATCTGCTGTCCGCTGATTGGCAGCGGCCTGCCTCGAAAGGCGGTGCGCAGATTCTGCGGGGCGCGCCCTCCTCGCAGCGGGGCCTCCTCGCAGTGGAGGGGCGGGCCGTCGCCTCCTCCGCGCTCCCCGCACGATCATCCGCTGTGCGCTGCAGCGCTTGGGCGCGGTCTGAGCGGGGTCTAGCGCGGGCGGCCCTGCGCGATCCACGTGTCGACGAGCTGGATCGTCTCGAGCGGCACCGGCGGCAAGCCGAGCGGCATCCCGCGGAGGCCCGGCACCGCGCCGCCAGCGACCTCGACGTGGCGAGGAGATCGCAGGCGTGCTCGCCTGCAGCTGCCGCGCCTGGCCGCCTGCAAACGCGCACGCGAGGACGCGCGGGTGGGGAGCTCGCAGCCTCGTACGGGTACTCCTGGTATGATTACCCCGATGAGTACCCGAACGATCCGGAAGACCGCGATCGCGCTGCCGGCAGAGCTGCTCTCGGACGTGGATCGCGCAGCGCGCGACCTCGGCGAATCGCGGAGCCGCTACATCACGCGGATCCTGCAATGCGCGGTACGTGCGCGTCGCCATGCAGCTGTCACACGGCGACTCGACGAGCTGTTTGCAGACCCGACGTTCGCTGCCGAGCAACGCCGCTCCGCAGAAGAGCTCGACGCGGCGGGGTCCAGCTGGAACGACGACCAGTGGTGATGCGTCAGGGGGAGGTCTACTGGTTGCACCTCTTTGGTATCGGCTCCGAGCCGGCCGGCAGACGCCCTGCGATCGTCGTGCAGGCCGATCACTTCAACCGCAGCGCGATCAACACCGCGGTCGTGGCTGCGATCACCTCGAACCTCCGGCTCGGGGAGATGCCCGGCAACGTCCGGCTGCGGAAAGGAGAAGCCGGGCTTCCGCAGCCCAGTGTCGTGAACGTCTCCCAGCTTCGCACGGTCGATCGCTCGAGGCTCTCCGAGCGAATCGGCGCCGTTGGCGATGAACGGCTCGCCCAGATCCTGCGCGGGCTCGCGCTCGTGCTCGGGATCGAAATCCAAGACGAACGTTCGTGACGAGCTATTCCGGTCGCTGAGCCAGCGCAAGAACGGCACCGAGAGCAAGGCGCGCGTCATGATCGAGGGCCCCGGGCGGCTCAGGGGCCGACGCGGTGGATCTTCACGTAGCCGTGCCCGGTGGGCGTGTACTTGCCGGCCGTGCCGCCCTGGTTCGCGCCGGTGTTCAGCGAGCCGCCGCCGCCGCCGACCCGGCCGCCGCCGCCGCCGGAGTAGCCGCCGCCACCGCCGCCGCCGTAGCAGCCGTTGCCCGCGCCGCCGCCGCCGTAGCCGCCGTTCGCGAACGCGCCGCAGCTCTGGCCGGCGCCGCCCCGGGCCTGGGCGGCATCCAGGAACGCGTATCCACCTTTTCCGTAGTTGCCGTCGGAGGCGCCGTTGCCCGACCACCCGCCGCCGCCAGCGCCATAGCTATGGACGCGCGATCCACCGCCGCCGTTGGCGCCGCCGGCGACGAAGCCGCTGGTGTAGTTGCTGCTCGTCGAGCCGGCCGTGCCGCTCGTGCTCAAGGTGCCCGGGCGACCGTCGACGAGCGCCCCGGCGCGGACCCCGCCGCCGCCGCCGGCGATCAGCAAGGGGCTGCCGTCCTTGACCACGAAGGTCCCGCCGCCGCCGCCGCCGCTATTGGGAGCCGCCGTCCCCTTCTGCCCGACGAGGATCTGCACGACGTCCCCCGCCTGCAGCACGAAGTCGCCGGTGACCTCGGCGCCATGTCCGCCCTTGAGCGAGGGGGCGCTGCTGGCGCTCGCGCCCTGCGCGCCGACCGCGGTGATCCGGTAGGTGCCAGTGCTGGGGGCCTCCCACTGCTGCAGGCTCGGCGGGCCGGTCGGCCCCGTGTACTCGACGCCGTCGACCACGTTGGTGAACAGCCCTTCGCCCTGGAAGACCGCGAACTGCGAGAAGCTGGTCGTCATTCCGCAGAGCAGGAAGACGTTGCGCACCGGATCGGCGCTCGGATCGATGCCGCAGCTCGCCTCGTCAGCGCAGTCGCAGACCGTCGGATCGGCGCTGCAATCGAACGCCCGCACCCCATCCGGCGGGGGCGGCAGATCCTCCCAGGCATTGGTGGTCTCGTTGTAGTGATACAGATGCATGAAGTCCGCCGCCGCGTTGATCACGCCGGGGAGCTGTTTGCGAACACAGACCTTCGTGCTGCCTGTCCACTGCGCGGTCGAGGTGATGTCGTAGTAGACGGGGTCGCAGCTCACGCCGTCGGCGTTCTCGACGCAGACCGAGCGGAACCCCTCGGGCGGCGCCGGCCCGAGCGGGCTCTCGACCACGGTGGTGATCCCGCCGGCCGTGACCTGCTCGAAGTCCAGGGTCAGCGACAGGGCCGGGTTCTGCTCCGGCGTGAGCACCACGGTGCTGTCGCCCGGCGGCGTGGCCACGGGCTCGCCGAACCAGATCGTGGAGCCGGCGAACCGGGTGATCGTGTTGCTGACGGTGGCCCTCGCCTCGAGCACGTACATCCCGGGCTCGGCGACCACGGTCAGCCCCGACACCGGCTTGACCGTGCTCGAGCCATACGAGTACACGTCGATCCGCCTGCGCGACGTGGTATCAGCATTGTACTCGGTCCTGTACGCATGGATCCGCGGGTTGACGAGGTTCACCTCGGGCTGACCCGCGAGCTCCGCGACGTCGAAGTAGACGTTGCTCTTGACCAGCGTGAGCGCCTCCGTCCCGAGCGAGGTGATGCCGGAGGCCGTGACGCTGGTGACCGGCATGCTCGCATCCACGAAGTGTGCGATATAGATCGAGTTATCATTTGGAAGATCTGGATTCGATAGATCGTACGTGCGTAGCGATGTGTTATCGCCTTGCCAGCTCCCGACCGGGAGCGTGTGATCGAACCCGGCCGCGGACCTCTGGGAGGTCTCTGCGCGGCAGCCGGGCCCGCGTAGATATGAGGTCGCCGAATGCAGGGTGGACGCGCTGTAGAAGCCGTCCACCTCCAGCGCGAGCCTCCCCACCCCGAGCGAATCATGGAAGTCCATGGTGGTGGTGGCACCCGCGGCGATGGTGACGGTGGTGCGTGGGGTCTCCGACCATTGCGGCGGATCGGTGAAGCTGGTCTGTAGATTCACATCGTACTGCCCCGGCGTCAGGGCCACCGAGTAGCGAGGCACGGAGGTGCTCACTGAGACGGAGCCGGAGATGCCGCTGGTGCTGCCAGAGGTCCCGCGATAGAAGACCTTGTAGCTCGTGGGGGTCGCCGTGCCGGAGGAGGGGACCAGCGCGATGTCGCCCTCCAGGCTCCCGGTGTTGGTCAGATCGATCGTCCAGCTCACGTTCGCGCCGCCCGCGCTCATGTTCACGCGCTGGGTCGCCAGCGAGCGCAGGCTCTCCTGCCCCCCGTCGTCCGTCACGTACACGATGCCGTACACATGCACGTTGCTGTTCGGCACCATCGGCGCCCAGCTCGTGATGGAGGCCGGCGCAGCTGGGCCGCTATCACTGCTGGTCGTCTGCCCGAAATAGGACTCGTTCGCGGTCGAGTGATTGGCCGAGGTGTAGAGGTAATATTTGTTGATCTTGCCTCCGATGATGGAGATCGTCGCGTTCGCTCGATACGTGGTCGGGTAATAGAAGGTGGCCGGCACCGCCACGCTGGGGTCCAGGGCGGTGTTGTCCACGACGATCGGGTCGCTTCGATCGAATCGCAGATAGGTCTGCTGTGCCGTGGAGCTCTGAAGATAAGCGTACAGGGAAGGGCGGTACGCGACGCCGGTGTCGCTGGGGTCGGAGGGGTTGCCGCCGTCGACGGTGAGCGGAGTGTGATAGGGTCCGGGGGGCGTGACCTCTGCGTACGCGGCGGTCGCTAGCTCGCCGGTGGTCAGACGGAGCTCCACGCCGAGGCGGGTCACGGGCTCCGAAGACAAGGTCAAGAGCACGCTGACCGTCGCCGGATAGAGGACCACCATGCCGGAGGCGGACACCCAGGTGATGGCCGCGGCCGCGGTGACAGCCGCGGCGAGCCCGATCGAGAGACGTTTGATCCCATTCACGATTGAATCCTTTGCTTTGAGAGCCGATAGGGCCGACCTGATTCGTCGGTCGATGACTGGAGTGACGAGCAGCTAGAGCTGCACGAGCACGGTCTCCGTCGCGGGCGGCAGGACCTGCGCCGGGGACTTCGCCGCCGCGGGCACCGACAGGGCCAGCGCGCGCACCTGGTCGAGGCACCCCTGCAGCGCGTCCGGATCGGTGTCGCGCCACAGCCGCCGCAGCTCATCCGGCGGCATCGAGACCGCCATCGGCGCGAGCTCCTGCAGCGCTGGCCCGGAGGCCGCCATCGGCGGCGCGAAGGCGACACTCAGCGCCACCGGCCTCCGCTTCGCCGCGGGCCGGGCCACGCAGCCATCGAGGAGCTGCTGAGCCTGGCGCTGCCAGCCGGTGAGCGCCTGGTGGCGCAGCGCCTCGAGCTCCGGCGACGGCGGCCCAGCGGGCGGCAGCGACGGTGCCGCCCCGGACGGCGTGGGCGCGGGCACCGTCGCCACGTGGGCGGCGGCCCGCAGGCGCGCCTCGAGCTCGGGCGTGAGCGGCTCCTCCGCGTGCCCGGCGGCGGCGCGCTCGGCTCCGCGCTGAGCGGGCGCGCCGGCTCGCGGGCCGGCGTTCGGCCGGTAGGCCCCGAGCGCCGGGCGCTCCTCCTTGGGTGCCTGCGGGCGCCATGGCCGGGAGAGCAGCAGCGCGAGCACGCCGGCGAGCGCGCAGGCAGCGCAGGCGGCGAGCCACCCTCGCGCGGCGCACGGCCGGATCTTCGAAGACGCCTCTCGTGACACGGGCCCCCCTCACTGGACTGGAAGGAATCGCGAGCGCGAGCGCTCGCACTCGCACGATCGAAAGTCCGGCCACCGCCGCGACTGCCGAGCGCTCGAGAGGGGAATTGCCGCTCCAGGAGGATGTGAGCGCTTTTTTGAGCCCGCGCGGGTTAGGGCTCGTCACGCGCTGCCGTCGCCGCGCCGGCACGCATGAGGCGCTCCTGACGATGTGGAGCTTTGTCTCAGGGGGATGGGATGAGAGCGACCGGGCACATCGGGGGAAGTCTCACGCGGCGTGGGAACTGGCGCGATCGCGCACGGCGATTGAGTGCTCCGGTGTGCCCCCGCGACGAGGGGGCACAGCATTCGTCGTCGAGATCGGTGATTTTGTCAGGACCTGTTCTATGCCGCGATCGCCGATGCTCCAACAAAGTCTGAGCATGGTCACGACTGCTTCCGGCGAGATGTTGGGCCCGTACACACTCTACGAACGGCTCGGTCGAGGCGGGATGGCGACGGTGGATCGCGCCGAGATGCGCGGGCTCGCCGGTTTCCGCAAGCCCGTCGCGCTCAAGCGCCTGCACCCGCACGTCGCCGAGGATCCCGCGATGGTCCAGTCGTTCGTGCACGAGGCTCGGCTCGCCAGCCACCTCTATCACCCCAACATCGCGCAGACCTACGATCTGGGCCAAGACGGGGACTCCTACTTCATCGCGATGGAGTACGTCCCCGGGCCGACGCTGGCGCAGCTCCTGCGCCGGTCCACGGCAGCGGGCGTCTCGATCCCGATCCCGATCGCGCTGGCGATTCTCTCGCAGCTCTGCGACGCGCTCGACTACGCGCACAACGCTTGCGACGACCACGGCACGCCGCTCGGCATCATTCACCGCGACGTCTCGCCGCCGAACATCATCATCTCGAGCACCGGCGTCGTGAAGCTGATCGATTTCGGGATCGCCGAGGCGGCGGGCCTGGGCAAGGCCGAGGACGGGCTGATCAAGGGCAAGCTCTCGTACATGGCCCCGGAGTACCTCGAGGGGCAGCTCGATCCGCGGGCCGATCTGTTCGGCCTCGGCGTCGTCGCGCACGAGCTCTTGACCGGCCGCCCGCTGTTCCGCGCCCAGAGCGACTTCGACACGATGGCGCTCTTGCGCGAGCTGCCGATCGAGCCGCCGTCGCGGTGGAACCCGGACGTCCCCGCCGATCTCGATGACATCGTGCTGACCGCGCTCCAGCGGACGCCGGAGCTGCGCTGGCAGAGCGCCGCCGCGATGCGAACGGCGATCTCGAACGTCACGAAGTCGCTCGGCGCCCCGGTCACGACGCGACAGCTGATCGAGTGGGTGGAGCGGGTATGCGGGGACGACGCGTGCGGCGAGCCGTTGCGTCTGGCCCGGGGCTCGCACATCAACCTGGCGCGCGAGCTCGAGGCCGCCTCGGAGCCCGCCAGCGAGCGGCACGCGCCAAGCGCCAGGGCCGAGGAGCCGACGAGGCCGATCACGAGGCCGGGGATCAAGGCGGTACCGCGCCTGTCGGCGTCCAGCCCGTGGCGCGCCTGGCTCCTCCTGCTCTTCATGTTCGCCCTGGCCGTGGCGGGCCGGGAGCAGCTCATGGCCACCGGGCGCCAGCTCTACGCGTGGTGCGCGGGCTGACCGGCGCGCGGATGGCAGCGGGGCTGCGCCATGCGCTATGAGTCGTGGACCCAGGAGCTCTCATGCGCACGCTCAAATACAACGTCGCGACCTCGCTCGATGGCTTCATCGCCCGGCCCGACGATTCGTACGATGCCTTCCTGCAAGAGGGCGACTTCGCCCTCGACTACGTCGACTCGTGGTCCGGCTACGACACCGTCCTCATGGGCCGCCGCACCTACGAGATCGGCCTCAAGGTCGGCGTCACGAACCCGTACCCGACCCTGCGCACGTTCGTGTTCTCGCGGACGCTCGCGCCGAGCCCGGATCCGGCGGTGACCGTCATCGCCAGCGATCCGGTCGCCGCGGTGCGCGAGCTGAAGGCGCAGCCCGGGCGCGCGATCTACCTGTGCGGGGGCGGCGTCCTGGCGGCGCTGCTGCATGGCGCCGGCCTGATCGACGAGATCATCGTGAAGCTGAACCCGGTCCTGCTCGGCGACGGCATCCGGCTGTTCGGCGACGCGCTCCCGACGACCCGGCTCGCGCTGCGCGACGCGCGCGTCTACCCGAGCGGCGTCGTGGTGCTGGCGTACCGGGTGCCGCGCTAGAAGCGGCGGCGTACCTGTTGGCCGCGGCGATTGGTGTCCGGTATCCGGACACGAAGCACGCGATGCGCCTCGCCTCCTCATCTCGAGTGTCAGAGGCACTCGCTATTGTGTCCCCCGCCATGGGAGAGACTGACGTCACCTTCCGGAAGCTGCTGCGCGTGTTGCCGCGGCCGATCTTGCAGCTGGCGTTTCCGGATCGTCACCTCGAGCCGATCGGCCCTCCGATCGATCCGAGCCTGGATCGAGCGCGCCAGCGTACGGCCGACAACCTGTTTCGAGTGCGCGACGCCGACGGCGAGGCGGTCGTGCACGTCGAGATCGAGCGCGAATGGCGGCCGGCGCTCCAGCTGCGCCTGTTCGAGTACGCGAGCGTCGCGGCAGTGGCGACGCGACTGCCGGTGAGCTCGATCGTGATCCTGCTGCGACCCGGCGGGAGCCCGCCGCGCGAGGTGGGCGAGCTGCGGATCCCGGGCATCGGCGGTGACACGATCGTGTTCCGCCACCATGTCGTGCCGCTGTGGCAGCTCGATGCCCGTGACATGCGAGAACAGCTCGGCCTCGAGGGCGCGCCGTTCTGCATCGCCATGCGCGGCGCCGACGAAGAGCTCGTGCGCTCGCTCGCCGACGAGGTGCGTACGGCTCCTCAGCTGAGCGGGCGCGAGCGGCAGACCACCCTGCACTTGCTGTACATCGTGACGGCCGTTATCCTCGGAGGTGAGACGGCCAGGAGGCTCTTCCAAGTGGAATCGATCATTGAGGATCCGAACGTTCAGGAGCTGATCCGCGAGTGGGAAGACAAGGGCCTGGCCAAGGGCCTGGCCAAGGGCCTGGCCACGGGCTTGGCCACGGGCCTGGCCACGGAGGCGCGGAAGCTCCTCGTCAAGGTGCTCGTGGCGCGTTCGTTCCCGGTGACGCCGGACGTGCAGGCTCGCATCGACGGCGAGCCCGACGTCGCTCGCCTCGAGGCATGGCTCGAGGCAGCCGTGACCGCGGGCGCCATCGGCGACGTGTTTCGAGACGGCTGACCTTCCGCGCCATTCGGGCCGCGCTTCGAGCCGCCCCCTGGGCTCGTGCGGCCGCGCCGGGCGAGCACGCGCCGCCGCCGTGCCGCCTCTGCGCCGCTTCCGCGCCTTTGCACCGCCCGGGCTGGACGGGCCGGCGCGCCGCTGCGCGATACTGCGGCCCCATGCAGCCGGTCGTCACCGCCGCCGAGATGCGCGAGCTGGATCGCGCGACCATGGAAGAGATCGGGCTCCCGGGCATCGCGCTCATGGAGACGGCCGGCCGCGCGGTCGCCGCCGCGGCGCTGCGGATGCTGGAGGGCGCCCGCGGCCGGGTCGCCGTGGTGTGCGGCCCCGGCAACAACGGCGGCGATGGCTTCGTGATCGCGCGCGTCCTGCGCGGGCAGGGCGTCGACGCGACGGCGTACCTCGCGGCCGCGCGCGACGTCATCCGCGGCTACGCGCGCGATCACCTCGCGATCCTCGAGCGCGCGGGCGGCGTGGTGATCGCCATCGACCGGCCGGGGGCCTTCGACGAGCAGCGCGCCGCGATCACCGGCGCGGCGCTCGTCGTCGACGCCCTGTTCGGCGTCGGCCAGGTGCGGCCGATCGAGGGCCATTTCGCGGCGGTGATCGCCGCCATGAACGAGGCGCCGCGCCGGCTCGCCGTCGACATCCCGTCGGGCCTCGACACCGACACCGGCCGGACCCTCGGCACCGTGCTCCTCGCCGAGCGCACCGTGACGATGGGCGCGCTCAAGATCGCGCTCGTCTCGGCGCCAGGGTTCGCCGCGTGCGGCGCGCTCGAGATCGCCGACATCGGCATCCCGCCAGCGCTGATCGCCGCGTCGGGCGTGCGCGCCGGGCTCGTCGAGCGCGCCGACGTGGCGCGCTGGCTGCCGCGCCCGCGGCCGCTCGATCACAAGGGGCGGCGCGGCCACGTGCTCGTCGCCGGCGGCGGGCCCGGCATGCGCGGCGCCGGCCGGCTCGCGGCGATGGCCGCGCTGCGCGCCGGGGCCGGCCTCGTCACGCTCGCGTGCATCGGCGCGCCCGACGCCGACGCGCTCGGCGCCGCCGACGCCGTCATGACCCGCGCGATCGACGGCCCGCTCGGACCGCTGCTCGACGGCAAGGCGGCCGTCGTCATCGGGCCCGGGCTCGGCACGGCCGGCGACGCGCGGGCGCGCGTCGTCGAGGCGCTCGCGTCCGGCGTGCCGGCCGTGCTCGACGCCGACGCGCTGAACCTGCTCGCGTCGGCCCCCGGCGTCATCGCAGGCGCCGCCGGCCCCGTCGTGATCACGCCGCACCCCGGCGAGGCGGCACGCCTGCTCGGCAGCACCGTGCCCGACGTCGAGCGCGATCGGCTGGCCGCGGCGCGCACGCTCGCCGCGAAGACGCGCGCCGTCGTCGTGCTGAAGGGCGCCCGCGCCGTCGTGTGCGACGGCACGCTCGGCGACGAGCACTGCGCGATCAACCCGACCGGCGGGCCCGCGCTCGCCACCGCCGGCAGCGGCGACGTCCTGGCCGGCACGATCGGTGCCTTGCTCGCGCAGGGCCTGCCGGCCGGCGACGCGGCGCGGGCCGGCGCCTACGTCCACGGCGCGGCCGGCGACGCGCTCGGGGCGGCGATGGGCCGCGGCGCGATCGCGTCGGACCTGCCGGCGGCGATCGCCGCGGCGATCCACGAGCTCGCTCGCTGACGCATCCTCCCGCGGGAGCCCCTCCGCGCGCGCGCGGAATCATCGTCGATTCCGTGCGACTGCCGCCGAATGCCGCCCGTCCGGACCGTCGATGCAGCGAACGAAGCTCGATGCACCCCAGGCTCCAATGTCGTCCAATATCTCACCCGAGACCAACCTCGACCTCGACGGAGACGATCTCGCGTCTGCTTTGAGACGCGCCTCGTGTCTCGCCAGCCTCGCACTCGAAAACACACTTTCGATCCGCGATGTTGCAGATGGCATGTCGGCTGCTTTTGAGCGTGGCATGTCGCGCACTCAGGGTTCGAGCAAGTCCGTCCCTTCGAGCACCCGGATCACCCGCCGGGCCACGGTGGCGCCGCGCCGCGCGCTCCGTATCGTCGGTGAGGATGAGCAGGCGCAGGAGCAGGCGCAGGAGCAGACGCCGGCGCCGGCGCAGCCGCAGCCGCACCAGGCGTTCGAGCTCGCGTGCCTGCCGCATCAGGCGGAGCTGTTCGGCGTCGCGATGCGGATCTGCCGCGACCCAGACACGGCGAAGGACCTCGTCCAGGAGACGCTGCTCCGCGCGATGGTGGCGTGGGCCAGCTTCCAGCCTGGCTCGAACCTGCGCGCGTGGCTGTTCCGCATCCTGACGAACGCGTTCATCAACGGCTACCGCAAGCGCCGCCGCCACCAGCGCTTCGCGACGGAGCGCCCGGGCGACGCGCTGGCCGCGCTCTACGGCCGCGACCAGGACCACACCGACGATCTCGAGGACGAGATGCTCGGCGAGGAGCTGTGCGACGAGGTGAAGACGGCGCTCGGCCGCCTCGGGCCCGAGTACCGCGACGTCGTCGAGCGCGCCGATCTCCGCGGCGAGAAGTACAAGGACATCGCCGACGCGCTGAGCGTGCCGATCGGCACCGTGATGTCGCGCCTGTTCCGCGCGCGCCGCGCCCTCGAGGGCGAGCTGGCGAGCTTCGCGCAGCGCGACTACGGCATCCGGCGCGCGGCCTGAGCCGGCGCCCGGGCGACGCCCGGACGACGCCCGACCGCTGCGAATCGACCGAACCCCCGAAGAGAGCGCGCCGCGGCGGCAACCGCGGCGCGCTCGGCCGTTTCGGCCGGCGCGCTCCGCTCCATGCGCGCGCCGCGCGCTCGGCGGCGCGCTGGCGTCAGTACTCGGACTCGCGGCTCGCTGGCGAGATCACGGCGTCGCCGGGCGGCATGTGCTCGCTCGAGAGCTCGCCGCGCCCGTCGGTGTAGCTCGCCCAGATCAGGCCGTCGGCGGTGTGCACGAAGTACTGCTCCTGGCGCACCGGCGCGTCGTCGGTGCCGGGATCGACCACGTAGAACGTGCGCCACTCGGTGCGCGCCGGCAGCGGCGGCACGGCCCCGCCGGGGGCGAGCCACTTGCCGGCCTCGCGCGCGGCCTCGCGCACCTGCGCGTCGGAGTCGCTGGCCTCGGCCGTCTTCAGCGCCGCGGCGGCCTTGGGGCCGCCGAGCCGCGCGAGCCCGCGCGCCGCGGCGATCTTGACCTTCACGCTGACGTCGTCGCGCAGGAGCTGCGCGAGCGCCTTCGTGGCGTCGTCGTCGCCGGCGAGGCTCGCGAGCGCGTGCGCGGCGTTGATCCGCACGAGCCGCGACTTGTGGAACGCGAGCGCCTGGAGGTTTGCCCGGCGCGGCGGCGCGAGCAGCGCGGTGCGCTCGGCGCGGGGCAGGGCCCAGAGCAGGCGCCCGAGCCCGGCGGCGCTGTCGATCGCGGCGGCCCAGCCGCCGTGCTTGCCGAGGTACAGCCAGCGATCGGCGGCCGCGGCCGCGCGCGCGTCCTTCGGCGCGGCGGCGAGGATCTCGCCGAGCGCCCACGCGGCGTCGCCGACGAGGCGGTCGTCGCGCACGGACAGGACGGCGAGGAGCGCGTCGAGCGAGCCTGGGTCCTGCATCTCGCCGAGCGCCCACGCGGCCGCGCGGCGGCGGTCCGCGCCGCCCTGCTCGACGAGCGAGCGGAGGAGCGGCGCGTCGGCCTTGTCCCGGGCCGCGGCGAGGCCGCCGATCGCGGCGAGGCCGACCAGCGTCGGGGCGTCGGTGGCGAGCTTCCGCAAGATCTCCCGCGCGCGCTCGCTGCCCTTCGCGTCGCTGCGGCCGCGCAGCGAGGCGCCGAGCGCGCGCACGACCTCGTGCCGCGTCGCCCCGCGCTCGGACTGCGCCTGCTCGACGAGGAACGCGACCGCCGCCGGATCGGCGATGTACGCCAGCGCCGTCGCGGCGGAGCGGTGCAGCTCGGCCGGCCCCTCGCGGAGGAGGCCGACGAGCGTCTTCGACGCCTCGGGCCGACCGATCTCGCCGAGCGCGTCGATCGCGGCGCGCCGCAGCCGCATCGGGTTGCCGGGCCCGGCGAGCGCGATGAGCTTGCCCGCCGCCGCGCCGACCTCGAGGATGCCGAGGTACTCGACCGCGAGCACGCGGATCTCGAGGTCCTCGTCGGCCAGGTGCTCGATCAGGACGTCGCCGGCGCGCGCGTCCGTGCCGATCAGCGGCCGCAGCGCGTTCATCGCGGCGAGCCGGATCGCCGGATCCTTGCTCGCAAGCGCGCGCAGGACCGGGACGAGCGCGTTCGGATCGGCCGTGCCGCCGAGCGCGCGCAGCACCTTGGGCATCGCGACGCGGCCGCGCTCGAGCTCGGCGGCGAGCGTGGCGGTCGCGCGCGGATCGCCGGTGTCGGCGAGCAGCTCGACGGCGGTGGTCGGATCGCCCGCGAGCCGGCCCTGCAGGTGCGCGACGAGCGCGGGCACCGCGGCCTTGCCGGCGGCGCGCAGCGCCTCGCGGGCCGCGTTGCGCGCGGAGGGCGACTGCGCCAGGTTCACGACGAGCGTGCGCATCGCGTCCTCGCCCGCGGTCCCCGAGCCGGGCGTGCCCGCGATCTGGCCGAGCGCGTAGGCGACCTTCGCGCGGTACGCGTCGCCGCCGGAGGAGAGCTGCTCGATGAGCGCGTCGATCGCGTCGACGGCGCCGAGGCTGCCGAGCGAGCCGACCGCCGCCAGGCGCACGCTCTCGTCGGGATCGTTCATGAGGCGGATCAGGGCGGGCACCGCCGACCGATCGCCGAGCTTGCCGATCGCGCGCACCGCCGCCGAGCGCACCGCGACGCCGGTGTCGCCGAACCGCGCGACGAGCGGGATCACGGCGCGGCGATCGCCCAGATCCTCGAGCTGCGCGATCGTGGCGAGCCGGACCTCGGCCTTGTCGTCCTCGAGCCGCGGGATCAGCGCGACGACGACGGTCGAGTTGCCCTTGCGCCCGATCGTGCCGAGCGCGCGCACGGTGTCCTTGCGGACGTTGGGATCGGGATCGCTGAGCGAGCGCGTCAGCGCGGCGGCGGCCTCGGTGCCGCCGATGTCGCCGAGCGCGGTGACCGCGACGCTGCGTACCTCCGGCCGGAGGTTCGCGAGCCAGTCGATCATCACCGGCACGGCGGCGAGCGCGCCGCCCTGGCCGAGGGCGCGCGCCACCTGGAGCCGCACGCGCTCCTCGGGATCGTCGAGCATCCGCATGAGGTGCGCTTGCGTGAGCGAGATGTCGTAGCGGGTGAGCTCGGCCACCGCCTCGAGGCGCTTGGCGGCGTCCTCGCTCGCGAGCCCCTCGGCGTCGACCTCGACGTGGCCGGCCCACTCGAACGTCCACGCCGCCGCCGGCCGCGGCGCCGCCGCGGTGAGGCCGAGCGCGAGCGGCAGCGCCAGGCGGAGCCCGCGCGGCAGGTCGAGCATGGCGCCGAGGCGCGCGCGCAGCCACGCCAGGCGCTTCGGGGAGGCTGTGGCTCGGGACCCGCTCGGCATCCGGGCGAGTATGGCGCTCCGATCAGGGCTTCGCCAGCTCGTCGAGCGCCCACTGCACCTTGGCGCGCAGCCGCTCGGGGAGCGGCAGCTCGAGCAGCGCGCGGTACTCCGCGGTGGCGCCGGCGCGGTCGCCGGACTTCCAGCGCAGCGCCGCGAGCGCGACGCGGGGCCGCGGATCGCGCGGCGCCAGCGCGCGCGCCTGCTCGAGGGCGGCGAGCGCGCCGCGGACATCGCCTTGGTTGTTGCGGAGCAGGCCCAGGTCGTGCCACGCGGCCGCGCTCGGCCGCGCCGCGAGCGAGCCCTCGAGCTGGGCGATCGCCGCGGGGTGCTCGCCCCAGCTGATGAGCGTCTCGGCGTACTCGCGGCGCGCGAACGCGAGGCTGGTCGGATCGCGCGCGCCCGCGACGGCGCGCTCGTAGTGCGCGCGCGCGGCGTCGTGCTGGCGCGCCCGCTCGGCGGCCTCGGCCTGCTCGATCTCGGCGCGGACCTGCACGCTGGGGCCGGACGGAGCCGGTGCGCGCGCGCCGCCGCACGCGGCCAGGGCGGCGGCGGCGGCCAGGGCGGCGGCGGCGGCCAAGGCGGCGGCCGCGCGCCGGGCGGCGGCGAGGCCCTCTGGCTGGCGGCTCGCTCCGCGCACGCAGCTACTCCGGCTTCTTCGGCTTGCTGGCGGCGGCGACGACGTTCGGCCGGCGCGCCGGCGGCGCCAGCTCGATCGCGGCCTCGATCTGATCCGGATCGACCTCGTTCGTCGCGCGCGGCGGCGGCGGCTCCGCGAGGCTGTCTGGCTCCGAGGGCAGCTCGTCGGAGGCCCGGTGCAGCGCGTCGAGCTCGTCGAGCGACTGCTGGCGCGTCGGATCCGGCGTGCCGAGCAGCGCGCGGAGCTCCGCCTTGGTCGGTGGCACGATCGGCGTCTCGGTCGACCACTCGTCGTGCATCGCCGCGGCGACCCGCGCGGCGAGGCCCGAGGCCCACTGCTCCGCGCCGTCGCCGTCGCTGCCGCTGCCCGCGGCGGGCGGCTCGAACGTCGGTATCGACGGCTCGGTCGAGTTCATGTCCTCGAACGGGAGCGGGCGGCGCGGCGCGGCGCGGGCGGCGGCGCGCGACTCGGCGCGTGACTCGGCGCGGACGCGCTCGCCGAGCATCGCCGGCATCACGGGCGTCTCGAGGTCCTCGTGAGAGGACAGCGGCCGCGCGCCGGCCGGGGCCGGGGCAGGGCGCGCGCCGGCCGGCGCCGGGGCGGGCGCGAGCCCGAGCTGCGTGCTCTCGCCGACGGGCCGGCGCGCCGCCTCGCCGGCCGCGGGCGCGCGCGCCGGGGCCTCCGCGAGGTCGAGCGCCCGGTCGATCGCGTCCGCCTGCGCCTTTTGCGCGGCCTGCGCCCGCGGCTCGCGCGCCGGCGGCGTCTGCGGCGCCGTCTCGACGATCGCCAGATCCTCGGCGGCGCCGGCCGCGGTCACGACGACCTGCCGCGGCGCCGCGCGGCCGTGCGCGCTGGTGGCGGCCACCGGCGCGGACTCGTCCAGGATCTCGGCCGGCGGCCGCACCGCGGTGAGCACCGCCGTCTCGCGCCGCGGCTTCCGATCGAGCGAGTCGAGCTGCAGGCTGATCCCGGTGCTCGTCGTCGTCCGCCGCGGGCTCGGCCGCGGGACCGCGCTCGGGCCGGAGTCTGCGCCCACGCTCGCGCCCGCAGCCGCGGCGGCACCCGTGCCCGTGCTCGCGCTCGCGCTCGCGCTCGCCGCCGCCTCGGCCGCCTGCTGCTCCCGCTGCGCCCGCTGCCACGGGTACTCGATCCGGCCGTGGTTCGCGTGCCGGATCGTCGCGCGCAGGGACGCGCTGATCCGGCGCAGGTCCGCCATCGACAGCCCGCTCTCGTCGAGCTGGCCGAGATCCAGCTTGCCGTAGACGATGCGCTGCACGAGCGCGTCGATCGCCGCCGGCTCCGGGCGCTTGAGCGTCCGCGACGCGGCCTCGACGGCGTCGACGATCGCGAGGATCGCCGTCTCGCGGCTCTGCGGCGGGTGCCCCGGGTAGCGGAAGTGCTCGAGCGTGAGGCCGCGCGGGTTGCCCTGCTCCTGCGTCTTGCTCCAGAAGTACTCGAGCACCCCGTCGCCGTGGTGCATGTGCATGAAGTCGATGATCCGCTCGTGCAGCCCGGCGCGGCGCGCGGCGGCGACGCCCTCGGTGACGTGCGCGAAGATCGCCGAGCACGAGACCTCCGGCGGCAGCTGATCGTGCGGCGAGGTCTCGCCCGGCTCGAGGTTCTCGATGAAGTACTTCGGCGTGAGCGACTTGCCGAGGTCGTGGTAGTACGCGCCGACGCGCACCAGGAGGCCGTTCGCCCCGATCGCGTTCGCCGCGATCTCGGCCATGTTCGCCATCGCCAGCGAGTGCTGCCAGCTGCCCGGCGAGCGAGCGGCGATCTGCTGCAGGAGCGGGTTCGAGAGATCCTGGAGCTGGACGAGCCGGCCGTGCGTGACCTCGCCGACGAGCAGCTGGTAGAGCGGCAGGAGCAGGGCCGCGAGCGCCATCGCGATCGCCGGCCCGATCGCCGCCGCGAGCCACGGCGAGCTGAGCGGATCCTGCAGGGAGGGCCACGCGTTCCGCGTCAGAAAGCCGATCACGAGCAGGGTCGCCGCGGTGAGCAGCGTCGCGACGAGCCCGCTGACCAGCACCACCCGCCAGCGCTGCCGCGGCCCCTCGGGGATCACGAGCCCCGCGGCCGCGGCCTGGACGAGCAGGAGGATCGCGACGGTGACGTCGAACGGGACCAGGAGGCTCGTGGTGAGCGCCGCGAGGACGCCGGTCGCGAGCCCGACGACGCGATCGAGCGCCATCGTCGGCACGAGCGCGAGCAGCGCGACGGGCACGACGAGGATCGAGGTCGCCGTGGTCAGCATCAGCGCCTTCACCGCGATCGCGAGCACCGCGATCGAGACGAGGCTGACGATCTGGACGCGGAGCAGCCGGCCCGGCGTCGAGCGCCGCATGTGGTGCCCGAACAGCGTCGCGAACACGAACGCGACCATGAAGAACGCCACGTACGAGGACTGGCCGCCCGGGCGCGCCGCCGCCATGACGCGCGCGGCCGTCGCCTGCGCCTCGGTCGCCACGTCGCCGCGCGCGACGATCACGCCGCCGCCGGCCACCTGGCGCCCGTACGCCTGCACGCCCGCGAACGGCGGCACGCGCACCGTGATGCTCACCGGCTCGCCGGCCCGCACCGGCGCGGCGCCGAACGCCGGCAGCCAGCGCTCCGCCGTGAGCGCCGGCGTCACGATGATCGCGAACCCGAACGCGAGCAGGATGCCGATCCACCACGTCACGCGCAGCCGCCGCGGGATCTTGTCGCCGCGCGTGTACAGGATCGAGGCCGACGCGCCGGGCGCCGCGCCGGCCTGGCTGTCGCCCGGCAGCGGGCCGGTGCCACCGGATCGACTATGCCCGTCGGATTCGCCCACGGTCACATCGCGATGTCGAACTCCGCGCGCGTGCGCGGCCCGTTGATCGACGGGAACCGCATGCTGCGCAGGACGCGCCCCAGGCAGTTGAACAGGGGACCGCTCGTCTTGCCGTTGATCCGCACGAACGTGACCTGGCCGCTCTTGCCGTCGATGTTGATGTAGATGTTGGCCGAGTGCTCGCCGGTGGAGGCCAGGCACCCGCCGAGCTGCCCGCCGTACTTCGAGTACACGCCGTACACCCGGTCCATCGACAGGGTCTCGCCGGCGTCGTCCTCGCCCTCGTCGCTCATGTCGAGCGCGAGGTTCTCGCCGCCCTGCTGGAAGCCGCCGCCGCCCTGGCGGCGCCCGGCGGGCTTGGGCGGCGGCTTCTTCGGCATCGAGACCGAGACCTTGAGCGAGGCGCCCTCGATCGCGGCGACGCCGTCGATCTGCTCCTTCTTCGCCTCCCGCATCGACGAGATGACGAAGTACACCGCCGCCGCGGCGCCGGCGAGGCCGAGCACGATGAGCGCGTAGAGCATGACGCCGCGCTTCTTGTCCTTGCTCTGGACGGCGACCTCGGCCTGCGCGCGGCGCAGCTCGTCGAGCCGCTGCTTCGCCGCGTCCACCATGGGGCTCAGCAGCGGGTGCTCACCGACGTCGCTGCGCGCGCCGGTGTCCTTGTCCATGATCATGTTGCCGGCGACGATCTCGCCCTTCTCGATCTGCGCGACGATGTCGGCGAGCGAGAACGGGCCGTAGTCGAGCCGGCCCTTGGAGACCAGCCACTTCTCCGTGGTGTCGGCGAGCGCGGCGGCGAGCACGCGATCGATCGACATCCCCGCCGATGCCGCCGGCGGCTGCGGGCTCCCGATCTCGGTCGCGAGCGAGGTCTGCTGCTCGAGCGCGGGCTGCGCGCCCAAGGTCGGCACCGCCGCCGTCATCAGCGCGCCGCCGCGGTTGAGCGCCTCGGAGACGACCTCGCCGAGCACGTCGACGCGGCCGAACCGCTTCTCCGGCTCGCGGTGGCACGCGCGCGCGATCACCTCGTCGATCTGCTTGTTGACGTCGGGGACGACGTCGCTCGGCCGCGGCCCGCCGCGCTCGAGCGGCCGGCCGACCAGCACCTCGTAGAGCAGGGCGCCGATCGCGAACACGTCGCCCGTGCTGCTCGGCGGCGCGCTCTCCTTGGCCTCGGGCGGCGTCGTGGTCGTGTACGGGATGAGGCCGGCGGCCATCGCCGCGAGCGTGCCGGCGCCGAGCGCCAGATCGACCACGCGCACGCGGCCCATCTTGTTGACCACGACCGACTCGTCGGCGATCGCGCCGTGGTGCACCTCGGCGAGCGCGTTCGTGATGCCCGTGATGAGGTTGCCGGCCGCGCGGATCCCCAGGCCGCTCGTCCCCGTGGCCCGCTTCTTCGCGAGCAGATCGCGCACGAGCGAGCCGTCGATCTCCTCGGTGGCGATCCACAGGAGGTCGCCCGTGAGGCCGGCCGCGAGCGTGCGCACCAGGTGGCGGTGCTCGGGCAGCGCGGCCGCATGGCGTGTCCCCGCGATGATCTGCTCGCGCACTCCCGCGTGCGCCGCGATCGCCGCGTGAACGACGTACACGGTGGCCGGACCGGCAGGCCCGTCCGCGCGGTAGGCGTCCGCGATGCGGAGCGGCCACAGCGGCTGCGAGATGCGGTAGTCACCCAGCTGGAAGCCAGCTTGGAGCCGTGCCGCGGAAGTTTCGGTCGTGCCAACGTTCGTCGTCATCGACGAGAAGACCCCATGGCGTGCCCGCTAGGATAGGGGGCCGACGGATCACGGTCAATCGGTGGGGCACCCGGCCTTGCGGGCCTGCTCGCGCGCGGCGGCGGAGCGCTTGAGCGTACGTAACTCGGCGCAGCCACGGTCTTTGTTGCCGGTCACGATGAGCGCGTCGGCGTATTTAATCTTTGCATTCACATGGCGCGGATCGGCCTTGTGGGCCTCATCGCTCAAGACGAGGTAGCGGAGGTTGTTGCCGGCGCGGCGCGCCTCCTCGGCTGCCTTCAGGAGCTCCTCGACCCGCTTCGCCGTGGCTGGATCGGGCGGGCGGGGCCCCGGGCGCGTCGGGCCGGTCGGGGCCGGCGCAGCGTCGGGCGGCGCCGGCGCGCCGGCGTCCCGTGCGGCGAGCGCGGCGTCGGGCGGAGGCACCGGCGCGAGCGCGGCGTCGGGCGCGGCGGGCGCGGCGTCGGCGGGTGCGGCGAGCGCGGCGTCGGCGGGCGCGGGCGCGGGCGCCGTCTGCGCCGGCTGGCGCGTGAGCGCGATCCCGACCGCCACGCCGAGCAGCGAGACGGTGACGACCGCGCCGACCGCGAGCAGGAGGCCCCGGCTGCGCCGGGCCGGCGGCACCTCACCCGTCGGGGCCATCCCGAGCGCGCCCGGCCGGGCAGCGCCGGCCGCCACCGCGCCCGAGGCGCCCGCCACCGCCACCGCGCCCGTGGTCGCCACGGCGCCGAGCGCGCCCGGCCGCTCCGGCGACGTCGCCTGGGCCGCGCTCGGCACGAGCGTCTCGCCCGCGGCCACGCGGTCCGAGGACAGCGCGGACAGATAGCTCGATGCCGAGGACGACACCGAGGCCATGGTCGCTCGCAGCGCGGGCGCGGCCCCCGTCGGTGCCGACGCGATCGCGCTCGGCGGGCGCGCCAGCGTCGCCTCGATCGCGGCGAGCAGCTGATCCAGCTCCTCGGCGTCGCGCGGCCGCTGATCGCGCTGCTTGGCGAGGCAGCGCTGCAGCACGGCATCGAGCTCGCGGTACACCGCCAGCTCGGGCCGGGCGTCCGCGAGGTGCGGCGCCGGCGTGCGCGCGTGGTTCGTCAGCCACTCGATCGGGCTTCCGGCGTCGAACATCCCGCAGCCCGTGACCATCGCGAACACCGTCGCGGCGAGCGAGTACAGATCGCTGCGCCCGTCGAGCTGCAGGCCGCACGACTGCTCCGGCGACATGAACTCGGGCGTGCCGAACACCATGCCCGTCTGGGTCAGCGCGAGCGCGGACTGACTCGAGCGCGCCGCGCCCTCCATGAGCTTCGCGACGCCGAAGTCGAGCACCTTCGTGTAGTCGGGGTCGCTCCCGGCGCGCATCAGCAGCAGGTTGTCTGGCTTGACGTCGCGGTGGACGAGGCCCGAGCGGTGCGCCGCGCCGAGCGCGTGCAGCGCCTGCCGCGCGACGTGCACGGCGCGCGCGGGCGTGAACGGCCCGTCGATGTCGAGCTCGCGCTGCACCGTGCGGCCGTCGAGGTACTCGAGCACCATGTAGTAGTCGCGCTGCGGCGTGACGCCGAAGTCGAGGACCTTCACGGCGTGCGGCGAGTCGACCTTGAGCGTGCTGCGCGCCTCGCGGGCGAAGCGCTGCAGCTGCGTCTCGTCGCTCGTCAGGTGCGGCTTCAGGAGCTTGACCGCCACCCGGCGATCCATCGACAGGTGGGTGGCGCGAAACACCGCGCCCATGCCGCCCTCGCCGAGCACCGCGTCGAGCCGGTAGCGATCGTCGAGGACGACCCCGACGAGACCAGCAGCGAAGCTCTCAGCCACGGCCCGGGAGTCTAAGCCAGCTCGGCGAATCTCGCAGGTCGGCCGGCGTTGCTTAGAAGCGCATGCCGTTCTTGACGCGGAACGAGAACCAGTCCCAGCCCAGGTAGGCCGCGCCGGCCAGGCCCAGCACGCCGACCACCGGGCTACCGAGCACGGCGAATGCAGCCACAGCGCCGCCGACGGTCAGCGCGGCCAGCGTGCCCTTCCGCTTGGCGACCGCCTTGTTGCGTTGGACGAGCGAGGTAGCCACCCACGCAGGCTGCACCATGGGATGCGGGCTGTCAAACCCGTGGTCCGAGGGCCACATGCGGCGCGGGCGTGCAGACACACGCGGGCTAACCGGCGATCCGTCCAATGATTTGTCCCTGGCCCCGCCCATGCAACCAAAGGTACTTGTGCACCCCGACGTGATAAGAACGAGGACGATGTCGAACGATGGAGGCACCGGGGCGCGCGCCGCGTCCCGCGCGAAGACGCCGCAAGGCACCGGGGCGCCGACCCCGCCGCAGGGCGCGGCGCTGCTCGGGCTCGCGGGCGGCATGCTCGTGGTCGCTGGCGGCCTGTTCGCCGGCTACTTCGTGATCGGTGACCGCGGCGTCGCGGACGCCGCCACGACCCCGGCCACGGCCGCGGAGGTGCCCGCGCCGGCGGCCACGGGCCCGGTGCCCGCGAGCCTCCAGGCGCTGCTCGGGCGCGAGGTCGCGGTGAAGACGGCGACCGGCACCACGAAGCTCACGTGGGCCGAGCTCGGCGTCGAGATCGATCCCGAGGAGGCGACGCGCGCTGGCGGCGCGGACATCGCCGCGCTCGCGAGCCGCGGCTCGCTGCCCGTGCGGCTCGATCGCGAGAAGGCCGTGAAGGCGCTCGCGGCGCTCAAGGTCAAGACCGACCAGAACCCGGTCAACGCGTACCTCGATCTCGAGGCGAAGAAGATCTTCGACGACAAGCCGGGGCAGGGCCTCGACGTGTGGGGCTCCTTGCCCCGGCTCGCGGCGGCCGTCCGCCAGGGCGCGCAGACCGTCGAGCTCGCGATGATCCCGGTGCCCGCCGTCGTGACGAAGGCGGGCCTGGGCATCGACGACATCTCGAACGTCCTGGGCCACTACGAGACGCAGTTCTCGGTCGTCGACCGCGATCGCAACTTCAACCTCAAGCTCGCGGCGAGCAAGATCAACGGCGTGGTGCTGAGGCCCGGCCAGGAGTGGTCGTTCAACGGGCAGGTCGGCGAGCGCTCGCAGAAGATGGGCTACAAGGTCGCGCACGTGATCGAGGCCGGCGAGATGGTCGACGGCCTCGCGGGCGGCACCTGCCAGATCTCGACGACGGTGTTCGGCGCGGCGTTCTTCGCCGGGCTCGACATCGTGAAGACCACGAACCACTCGCGGCCGTCGGCGTACACGCCGCTCGCGTTCGACGCCACGGTCGTGTGGCCGACCACCGACCTCGTGCTCAAGAACTCGTACGACTTCCCGGTGGCGATCCGCTACGTCGTGGCGAACGGCGAGGCGAAGGTCGAGGTCCTCGGCAAGAAGCGCCCGTACGACAAGGTCGTGTTCGAGCGCGAGATCACCGAGGAGACGCCGTTCGACACCGAGGAGCGGCTCGACGAGGAGATCAAGGAGGGCGAGATCACGACCGATCAGGAGGGCTTCAACGGCTACAAGCTCGACCGCTTCCGCAAGTTCTACAAGGGCGGAAAGCTCATGAAGAAGGACAAGTGGGTCGTGACGTACAAGCCGGTGACCGAGTACATCCGCCGCGGCACGAACCCCGATCCCGACGCGAAGGTGCCCAAGCCGAAGGCGAGCCACGGCCCGCGCAAGCCGAACGGCGCCAAGTTCCAGATGCAGCAGTAGCATCGCGGGCGGCGGGCGCTGCGCTCACGCGCAGGCGCGAGCCGCGGGCGCGGCGCTCACGAGCCGTACGGATCGGGGACGTCCTGCGGGTTCGCCGTCGGCGCCGGGGGCGCCTGCGCGCTGCCGCAGTTGTCGTTCGACGTCGAGCCCGAGCACGTCACGGTGGAGCCCTTGAACGTCGCCTTGCCGTCGGTGCCGATCTTCATGTTGCTGCCGGCGTGGATCTCGAGGTTCGACGTCGCCTTCATCTCCATCTCCTTGGCGACGATCGTGACGTCGCCCGTCGGAGCCTGGAAGCAGACGTCGCCCGCGAGCGACTCGATGGTGATCTTGTTGGCCTTGGCGTCGAAGGTCAGCTTGCCCTTGCCGAGGCCGTCCTCGAAGATCAGCTGCTCCTTCTCGTCGTCGAACGTGATCTTCGAGCCGGCGCGCGACTTGATCATGCGGCGCGGGTTGCTGCCGGGGTTCTTGTCGGGCGGCTTGTCCTTGCCGCCCCACAGGGCGCCCACGACCAGCGGCCGGTTGACGTCGCCGTGCTCGAAGATGACGAGCACCTCGTCGTCGACCTCGGGAATGAAGAACCAGCCGCGGTTCTTGCCCGCGCCGATCATCACGATCGGTGCCCACCACGTCGTGTCCGTGCCGGAGAGCACCGGGATCTTGATCTTCACGCGACCGAGCTTGCTCGGATCCTTGTTGTCGGTGACGAGCGCGATCATCGGCTCGTACACGCGATTCGCCTCGGTCTCGGCGGTGCGGATCTGGTCCGCGAACACGCTCGCGAGGTCATAGATCGGACGCATTGCAAGAGCCTACTACGGCCAGGGCCCCCGCGAGCTTCCTGACGAAGTCCGTGATACGACAGCGCTCATGACCGAGCCGGCCGCCGGGCGCGGCCCCCGGGTTGGGAGGGGGCAAAAGCGGGGCCGGCGCGTCGCCGCGGCGCCCCCCCGGATGGCGACGCTCGCGGCGATCGCGGCGATCCTCGCGGCGGCCCTCGGGCTCGCCGGCGGCTGCAGCAAGAAGCGGCGCCCCGGGCCCGAGGACGCGGGCGCTGGGAGCGCCGCCTTCCGGATGGCCGACGGCGGGATCGACCGGCCGGCCATCGCCGCCGAGATCGATCGGCAGTGCGTCGCCGGCAACCTCGAGGCCTGCCGCAACCTCGGCGTCCTCTACCAGTCCGGCACCGGGGTGACCGCCGATCCCGCCCGCGCGGCCGCGCTGTTCGCCCAGGCCTGCAACGGCGGCAACCTTTCGGCGTGCAACCACCTGGCGCTCGCGCTCGGCGAGGGCATGGGGATCGCCAAGGACCCGCCGGAGGCCGCCCGGCTGTACCAGAAGGCGTGCGACGGCGGCTTCGCGCTCGCGTGCAGAAACCTCGGCCTCATGCTGCGCGACGGCCACGGCGTGCCCGCCGACCTCGCGCGCGCGGACGCGCTGCTCGACAAGGCGTGCGAGGCCAACGCGCCGTTCGCGTGCACCAACGCCGGCAACCTCGACGCGGCGCTCGCGGAGAAAGAGGGCGCGCCGCGCAAGAAGAAGATGCTCGGCCACTACACGCGCGGCTGCGAGCACGGCGATCCGACGTCGTGCCGCTCGCTCGGCGTGCTCTACCTCGACGGCTTCGGCCTGCCGAAGAGCGCGAGCGCGGCGGCCGTGTGGCTCAAGAAGGCGTGCGACGGCGACGACGCGATCGGCTGCCGCGTGCTCGGCCTCCTGCACCGCGACGGCGCGGGCGTCGCGCGCGATCCGGCGCGCAGCGCCGAGCTCCTGCGGCGGGCGTGCGAGCGCAAGGACGCGGAGGCGTGCAAGCTGCTCGGCACGGGCGCGGGCGCAGGCGCAGGCAGCGGAAGCAGCGGAAGCGGCGCGGGCAGCGCAGACAGCCGGAATGGGTCCGACCGCGGCCCGGTTCCAGCGGCCGGGAGCGGGCGCTAGCTTCACATGTAGGGGCAACTGCCCGAAGTAGCGACCTTTTGGTGTAAATATTTGATCAACCGCCGACTCCCGCCGGCCCGAGCGCGCGTAGACCACAGGTTATCCACACCTGGTCAACCGAATAGATAGAAGCAATTTGATTCGAGCAGTTAGCCCCCTCCTGGGTGTGAATAACTGCCCTCGAAGCTCGACTTTGTTAACAGGATCCACCCACAACGCGGTGCGTCAAACGTACGCCCGCCGGACGGGCGGGCAGACGAGCGTAGGCGCGCAGAAAGTGTAGCGGTCCGTACCTCGGACGAGCGAGTCCGCACCTCGGACGAACGCGTCCGTGACGCGGACGCACGCGTCCGAGGCTCGGACGCAGCCGAACACATGCCGGCCGCCGGCTGGGACGCGCGGCGCGCCGGGCCGCCCGCCCGGTCGGGCCATGCGCCTGCGACGGGGCTGCGACCCCCCCCTGCTGCCGTCACGCCTGCAGCGATCGGTAGAGCTGGACGTACTCGTGCGCCGGCCCCGTCCACGACGAGTCTCGCGCCATCGCGCCGCGCTGCAGCGCCGCGAACGCCGGCGGATCCCGGAACAGCGCGACGGCGCGCGCGAGCGCCGCGTGGAGCGCCGCCGGCGTCGCCTCGGTGAACCGGATCCCCGTGGCCGTGCCGCGCCGGCCGCGCAGCGCCGCCGGATCCACCACCGTGTCGCGCAGGCCGCCGACCGCGTGGACGATCGGCACCGCGCCGTAGCGCATCGCGTAGAGCTGGCCCAGGCCGCACGGCTCGAACCGCGACGGCATCGCGAACAGATCGCTGCCGCCGTAGATCCGCCGCGAGTACGCCCGGTCAAAGCCGATCCGCACCGCGACGTGCGCCGGGAAGTCGCGCGCGAGCTGCCGGAACCACGCCTCGAGCGCCGGCTCGCCGGAGCCGATGAGCACGAGCTTTGCGCCCAGCGCGCCGAGCGCCGGCACCACCGCGGCGAGCAGGTCGAAGCCCTTCTGGTACGTCATCCGCGCGACCACGCCGATGAGCGGCGTCGCGTCGTCCGGCGGCGGCAGGCCCGCCTCGGCCGCCAGCTGCGCGCGGCAGCTGCGCTTGCCCGCGAGGTCCGCCGCCGAGAACCGCGCCGGCAGCGCCGCATCGGTGGCCGGGTTCCACGCCGCGGCGTCGATGCCGTTGGCGATGCCGACGACCCGCCGGACGTCCCAGCGCAAGAAGCCGTCGAGCCCCTCGCCGAGCTCGGGCGTCAGGATCTCGTGCGCGTACGTCGGGCTGACGGTCGTGACCGCGCCCGACAGCGCGAGCGCGCCTTTCAAGAACGAGAGCTGATCGTAGAACTCGGCCAGCTGCGACGTGAACAGCGTCCACGGGATGCCGAGCTCGGTCATCACGTGCTTGGGGAAGATCCCGCGGAAGGCGAGGTTGTGGATCGTCGTGACCGTCACGAGCTCCGGCCGCTCGAGGTGCGCGTAGATCACCGCCGGGCTGCCCTGCCAGTCGTGCGCGTGGAGGACGTCGACACCGCCCCCGGTGCCGCCGCCGCCGCCGAAGAGCAGCGAGCCCGCCGCGAGCGCCGCCTTGCCGAGCGCGCCGAACCGCACGTGGTTGTCGCCGAACTCGGCGGTGCCGCCCGGGCCGTACGGCCCGCCGTCGCGATCGTAGAGCGCCGGCACGTCGAGGAAGCCGCACCGGACGCGTCCCACCTGCGCGATCCGCAGCGCGCCCTCGAAGCGGTGCGGCCCGAGGTCGATCGGCAGCGGCCGCGAGTCGAGCGAGAGCCCGGCCGCGACGAGCTGCGTGGCGACGCCGCGGTAGAGCGGCACGAGCACCGCCGTGTCCTCGCCGAGGGCGGCCTGCGCGGCCGGCAGGCCGGCGGCCACGTCGCCGAGCCCGCCAGTCTGGGCGAACGGCGCGAGCTCGCTTGCGACGTGGAGGATCCGCATGCGCGCCCGGTCAGCCGTCGCCGCCGAACTTCTTGAACCGCGGCCCCGCCGACTCGTAGCTGTGGCGGCTCTGCGTCGAGACCACGAACGTCCCCGGCCGGAGCTGCGCGTAGAGCTCCGGCTCGTTGCCGATCAGCTCCGCGACGTCGTTGGCGAACACCATCGGCCCCTTCGCCGGGACGAGCGTGCCCTTGGGGATCACGGTGATCCCCGACTCGGTCACGAACGGGAACCGCTCGCGGTCGCGCACCGGATCCTCGCCGATCACGCAGCCCGGCTCGATCTTGCAGTTCTTGTCGAGGAGGACGCGCCGGAGCCGCGCGCCGCGCCCGATGTCGCAGCCCGACAGGATCACCGAGTCGGCGACCACGGCGCCCGCGTGCACGAAGCAGTCGTACGACAGGACGACCTCGCGGACCGTCGCGGACGCGACGATCGAGCCCTCGCAGATCAGGCTGTCGTCGACCTGCGCCGCGCCGAAGCCTTCGCCGGCGCGCACGCAGCGCGCGGGCGGGTAGTCGCGCGCGGCCGTGCGGATCCGCCACTGCCGGTTGTAGAGGTTCAGCGCCGGCACGCGCGCCCGCAGCTCCATGTTCGACGTGAAGTAGCTGTCGATCGTGCCGACGTCGCGCCAGTACGGGACGGCGTCCTCGGGCTCGCCCGGGATGCGGTTCTTCGCGAAGTCGTACACGTACACGCTCGCGCCGTCGGCGAGCAGGCGCGGGATGATGTCGCGGCCGAAGTCGTGGCGCGACTGCGTGTTCGAGCCGTCGTCGGCGAGGGCGCGCTCGAGCACCTCGCGGCGGAAGATGTAGTTGCCCATCGAGGCGAGCGCCCAGCCCGGGCGCCCCGGCATCTCCGGCGGGTGCTTCGGCTTCTCGACGAAGCCCACGATGCGGCCGCGATCGTCGACGTCGATGATGCCGAACCCGCTCGCCTCGTCGACGGGCACCGGGATCGCGGCGACCGTCAGATCCGCCTCCGTCTCGCGGTGCGCGATGTCCATCTGATCGACGGCGAACATGTAGACGTGATCGCCGCCGAACACGGCCACGTGCTCCGCGCGCGCGTCGCGGACCAGGTTCATGTTCTGGTACACGGCGTCGGCGGTGCCGCGGTACCAGAACTCGCCGAGCCGCATCTGCGCCGGGACGACCTCGATGTACTCGCCGAAGCCCGCCAGCCGCCAGTTGCGCGACAAGTGCTTGATGAGGCTCGACGACATGTACTGCGTGAGCACGTAGATGCGCCGGTAGCCCGAGTTGACGAAGTTCGAGAGGACGAAGTCGATGATCCGGTACCGGCCGGCGAACGGGACGCCTGGCTTCGATCGGTGGATGGTGAGCGGGCCCAGGCGCGAGCCTTTGCCGCCGGCCATGATCATCACGAGCGTGTCTTTCATCGCCTCGAACCCCGCTGCAGTCGGTGCGCTGCATCGTAGCAAGGCCCGTGCGAGCCCGGGGCGCCCGGCCGCCCCAACTCAGGGCCTGGCGCGCAGCCGCCGCGGCGCCCGTGCCGCCCGCGCCGCGCGCTCGCGCGGCACCGGGCCTGGACGCACGCGTCAGGTGTCCGGTGTGCTCGACGAGGCGGGGGGCTCCGCCGGGGCGGGCGCGGCCGGGGCGGGCGCGGGCGCGGCCGGGGCCGGGGCTGCCGCGCCCGAAGCCGCCGCGCCCGGAGCCGCCGCCGAGGCCGGGGCGATGACTGGCGCGGTGACCGGGGCGGTGACCGGCGCGAAGACGTGCGCGCGGTAGTAGCGGAGCTCGTCGATCGACTCGCGGATATCGTCGAGGGCGCGGTGCGTGTCGTTCTTCGGCGGCTGCCGCGCGATGATCTGCGGGAACCAGCGGCGCGCCAGCTCCTTGATCGTCGAGACGTCGACCATCCGGTAGTGCAGGCGCGCGTCCAGCTTGGGCATGTAGCGGCGGATGAACCGGCGGTCCTGGTGGATCGAGTTGCCGGCGAGCACCGGCCGATCCTTGGGGCTCGGCACGTGCGCGTTCACGAACGCGAGCAGCTGCGCCTCGGCGTCGGCGTCGGTCACCGTCGAGGCCCGGACGCGGTCGACGAGCCCCGACGCGCCGTGGTGCGTCCGGTTCCAGTCGTCCATCGCGGCGAGCACCTCGTCCGGCTGGTGGATCACGAGGTCGGGCCCCGTCGCGAGCTCGGCGAGCTGGCCGTCCGTGATGATCGCGGCGACCTCGATGATGCGCTCCTTGCTCGGATCGAGCCCGGTCATCTCCATGTCCAGCCAGACCAGGACGTCGCTGCCAGCAGCCATGCGCCCACGTTACACCGCTGCGCGTAGGTCGGCGAGCGGCGCAGCGCCCGGGCTCAGGCCGCGCGTCGCGCCTCGCGGATCGCCGCGATCTCGGCCTCCGGCGGGAGCCCCCAGCCCGGCTCGTAGCCGAACGCCGCGCGCGCCGAGCGGGACTGCACCTCGCTGTCGACCAGATCGATCGCGTCCAGCGGGACCAGCGCCGGGTGCGCGTGGCCCGTCGCGTGCGCGAGGTGGAGCAGCTCCTTGCGCAAGGTCGCGAGGTAGTTCGCCAGGCGCGCCGACTTGAGCGTCGGATCGAGGCCGCGCATGAGCCAGCGGTTCTGCGTCGCGACGCCCGTGGGGCAGTGGCCCGTGTGGCAGCGCTGCGCCTGGATGCAGCCGATCGACAGCATCGCCTCGCGCGCGACGTTGATCATGTCGCAGCCGAGCGCGAGCGCGAGCAGCCCGCTCTCGGGGAAGCCCACCTTGCCCGAGCCGATGAAGACGACCGCGTGCTGCATGCCCGCCTCGGCGAACACGCGGTAGACCTGCGAGAACCCGAGCCGGAACGGCAGCGCGACGTGATCGGTGAACACGAGCGGCGCCGCGCCCGTGCCGCCCTCGCCGCCGTCGATCGTGACGAAGTCCGGCGCGCGCCCCGAGCGCTCGATCTGGGCCACCAGCTCGCGCCAGAAGCCCAGATCGCCGACGGCGGACTTGATCCCGACCGGCAGCCCCGTCGCGTCGGCGATCCGCTCGATGAAGTCGAGCATGCTCGACACGTCGTGGAACGCGCTGTGGCTCGCCGGGCTGATGCAGTCGCGACCCAGCGGGATGCCGCGGATGCGCGCGATCTCGCGCGTGATCTTCGCCGCCGGCAACACGCCGCCCAGGCCCGGCTTGGCGCCCTGCGAGAGCTTGATCTCGATCGCGCGCACCTGGGCGGACGCCACGCTCTCGAGCAGCCGCTCCATCGAGAACCGCCCCGCGTCGTCGCGGCACCCGAAGTAGCCCGTGCCGATCTGCCAGATGATGTCGCCGCCGCGGCGGTGGTGATCGGAGATGCCGCCCTCGCCGGTGTTCTGCAGCGCCCCGGCGATCGCGACGCCGCGGTTGATCGCCTCGACGGCGGCCGCCGAGAGCGAGCCGTAGCTCATCGCGGACGTGTTCACGATCGAGCCCGGCCGGAACGCGTGCTTGCGCCCGCGGTACCCGCCGAGGACGCGCGCCGGGGCGAGCGGGTAGGCCGGGTCATAGCCCGGCTCGCCCGCGTGCGGCGTGTGGATCGGGAACGCGCTGTGGCGGATCAAGATGTAGCCCGGGCGCTCGATGTCGTTGTCGGTGCCAAAGCCGAAGTAGTTGTTCTCGCGCTTGGACGACGCGTAGATCCAGCGCCGCTGATCGCGCGAGAACGGCCGCTCCTCGTCGTTGGACGTGACGATGTACTGCCGCAGCTCCGGCCCGACCGTCTCGAGCCAGTAGCGGAAGTGGCCGATGACCGGGAAGTTGCGCAGGATGGCGTGCTTCTTCTGCGTGAGGTCGTGGACGATCACGACGAGGAGGAAGCCGAGCACGCCGATCCCGATCCAGGCCCACGTGGACATGCGCGCGAGTCTATCTCGATCGCGGCGCGGCCTGCTGCGACGGTGTTCGCGCGGCCTTCCGCGCGAGGATTCCCTACTCGCCGGACCAGAAGCGGATCGGGCCCGTGTCCATGTGGACGAACCCGCTCGCGAGGTAGAGCCCGACGCCGCCGAGCTTCTGATCCTTGGCCCACGCGTGGAGCCGCATCGTGGCGATCTTGGGGATGTAGAAGTCGACCGCGTTGCCCTTGGTGTGGTTGCTGTCCCGCGCGACCTGGTGGCCCTTCTTGCGCAGGATCAGGTTGTACTTCGGGTGGCGGAACGCCGACACGACGATCGCCGTGTCCGACTTGAAGTGCTGCACCGCGCCGAGGACGACGTCGAGGAGCTTCGGCTCCATCGCCGTCGGCTCGTTCGTGTAGTGATCGCGCAGGAAGCGATCGAGCGTGCCGCGCGGCAGCGCCTCGCCGGGCGCCACGGCCAGCCACTCGTGGGTCCACTGGTTGTACAGGTTGACGAGCTTTGCGGGCTTCGCGCCCGGCCGCGGCGGCGCGAGCTTGCGCGGCGCCTTGCCGGCGCGCTCGCGATCTTTTTTCGGCTTCGCCTGCGCCGCCTCGGCGCGCGCCGCCGCGGGCGCCGCGACGAGCACGACGACGGTCGCCGCGGTCGCCGCGGTCGCCGCGGTCGCCGCGATCACCGCCCTCACGCGCGTCCCGTCCGCAGCTGGACCAGCGTCTCCGCCGGCAGGACCTCGTTCAGCGATCCCGAGCGGAACCCCGCCAGGTCGAGCGCCACGTAGGCGAAGCCCAGCTCCTTGCCGAGCCCGACGATGCGATCGCGCAGCTCGAGGGCGCGCGGCAGCTCGGACACCTCGATCTCGAGGCGGGCGATCGTGTCGTGGAAGCGGACGCGGAGCTGCCGGAACCCGAGCGCGCGCAGCCCGTCCTCGAACGCGTCGACGCGGCGGAGCCGGTCCGGCGTGATCTTCGTGCCGTACGGGAACCGCGACGACAGGCACGCGAGCTGCGGCTTGTCCCACGTGCGCAGCCCCAGCGCGCGCGACGCGGCGCGGACGTCGGCCTTCGTGAAGCCCGCGTCGACGAGCGGCATCCGCGCGCCGCGCGCCCGCGCCGCCGCGATCCCCGGCCGCACGTCGCCGAGATCGTCGAGGTTCGTGCCCAGGGCGACCGGCGCGCCGCCGAGCGCCGCCGCGATCGGCCCCGCCACGTCCATGAGCTCGGTCTTGCACAGCGCGCACCGGTGCTCCGGGTTGTCGGCGAACCCCGGCACCTCGAGCTCGCGCGACTCGACGACGTGGTGGCGGTCGCCGAGCCCCAGCTCCGCGGCGAGCGCCGTCGCGTCCGCCACCTCCGAGCGCGCCATCGTCTGCGACACCGCCGTGACGGCGTGGCAGCGCGGGCCCAGCACGTCCGCCGCCACCTTGAGCAGGAACGCCGAGTCGACGCCCCCGGAGAACGCGACGACGACCTGGTCGTACGCCGCGATCGCGGCGCGGAGCGCCTCGAGCTTGTCCATCGCCCGCAAGGCTAGCGCCTTCACCGCCGCCGGGAAAGCGCCCTCACAGCGGCCGCCGGGAAAGCGCCGGCCATCCTCCCGCCGCGCGGCGTCGGCGCCGCGTGACTGCCCACTTCGCATCCGAGTCCAGCTGGCCCCCGTGGGACCGGAGCTCGCGCAAATCGGCCTGGTGATCCGAGCGAGGATGTCGGCCCAGAAGATCTGCTATCGAGATTTTCCGACCGTGTGGCCCCAGCATAACAACACCATCGTTTCGGAGCGCGATGAGCCAGCGGCGGCATCCTCGATCTCGTCGTCCGGCGGCAGCGGGGCAAGGTCGCTATCGCAGCGCGATTGCCGCTGCGGAGTGCCTGTCACGCCCATGCGTGTCAGAATGAGGAATCGCATATGACCAGTGAATCGGGTGGGCGATGATTGTCACGCTCGCGCGTGCCTGCATGGAGAAGCGCACATGATCAGAAACGCGTCCTACAGACGAACGCAGATCGGTTGGGCCATGATCGGCGTGATCGGCGTGGTCGGCGTGATCGGGGTTGCCAGCGTGGTCAGCGCGCCATCCACGGCCGGATTCGTCAGTTCCTCGATCGTGCTCCTGTGCCTCGTCTTCTTCTCGACCCTGACCGTAGTCACTGACGATGAGGGGATTGGCGTGCGCTTCGGGCCTGGGCCGCTGATCCGTCGGCGCTTGCGATGGTCGCAGATCCGATCGTCGCACGTCGTGCGCAACTCATGGATGAACGGCATCGGCATCCGCTGGATCGGATCAGGTTGGATGTTCAATGTTTCGGGCCTGGACGCCGTCGAGCTGACGTTGGATAACGGACGCCGGTTCCGGATCGGCACCAACGATCCCTCCGGTCTCGACTCGTTCATCCGCGGGCGGCTCGCGGCTCGTTCCGGCGGCAGCGCCCGGTAGCGGCGCGGGCGACGTTCGGACCCGCGGCGGCTTGCGCCTGGGGGCGCGCCGGATCGAATGACGAGATTGGGTGATCGCGGTAGCGATGGCGACGTTGTGTCTCCCGCGGGCCGCTGAGGCGTTCTGCGGCTTCTACGTGAGCGGCAGTGATCAGCAGCTCGCGGCCGACGCGACGCAGGTGGTGCTGATGCGCGAGGAAAAGCCTCGCTCGGTCAAGACTCGTCATGGCGACCCGGGGAACAGCCGCGCGCCGACGCGAACGCTCTACACGGTCGTGATCGACGTGCGCTCGGAGCCGTCGCGCAAGATGCGTCAGCCGTAAGCAGCGCGATCGAAGAAAGCGCTGGCGGGCAACGCACCGTGGTAGCTTGGCAACGTGGCGCGCCGCGTGAAAATCTGGACGTGGGATCGCGGTCGGCGGGCCGTCGACATGGATGGCCCACCGGAGCTCCTGCAGCCGATCCTCGAGACGATCCTCGACGGCGGCCTGTGGGAGGAGCTCGAGAAATTCCCGCCGGACACCGTCGGGCGGCTCTTGCCGCACCTCCGGATCCCGCGGAACATCAGGCGGCTTGTCGAAATCTGGATCGAGACGAGGCGCTCGGCCGCCTGAGCTCACCGCCTGGCAAGACCAGGCGCTGAGCGTGGTCGGCGAGAGCGCGCTCGCGCCCGAACTCGCGTTCGGTGGCGGTGCTGCGCTCGCTGCGATCCACCTCCACCATCGAACGTCCGAGGATCTCGACTTCTTTCTGATGCGACCGCTCGATCCGCTGGAGGTCGAGCAGCTCGGGCGCGCGATCGCGACGAAGACCGCCCGCGTCGATCTGGAAGTCGTAGGTCCAAGGACAAGCCTCGTGCTGCGCAGAGCTTCGGGCCCGTTCGGTCGTATCGACTTCGCGTACTACCCGTTCGAGCCGATCGGCCGTCGCACCTCGTGGCGCGGGTTGGCGGTCGAGTCGCTGATCGACATGACCGTGAACAAGGTGCAGGCGATCCTGACAAGGCAGCAACCTCGTGACTTCGTCGACCTGTACTTCCTCTTGCAAGAAGGTCCCGAGCGTCGTCTCGACAAGTTGCTCGATCTCGCGCGAGCCAAGTTCGATATCGGCGCACATCCCATGGGACTCGCTGCCCGTCTGTTGCTCGTCCACGACATCCGCGAGCTTCCCAACATGATCCGGCGCGTGAAGATCCAGGAGCTGATCACGTTCTTCGAGGCGAAGGCTCAGGAGCTTACACGCAAGAAGTAGGCAGCGCGTGGTTGCGCCTTTGAGCGATAGTCGTGGCGATCGGTGCCGCCGGGGCGGCATGTACGAGATCACGAGGGCTCGCGACGTTCGGACCCGCGGCGGCTTGCGCTCGTGCGCGCGCGGGTGGTCAGCTGATCGAATGAAGAGATGGGTGATCGCGCTGGCGCTGGCGACGTTGTGTCTGCCGCGGGCCGCTGAGGCGTTCTGCGGCTTCTACGTGAGCGGCAGCAATCAGCAGCTCGCGGCCGACGCGACGCAGGTGGTGCTGATGCGCAAGGGCACGCGCACGGTGCTGTCGATGCAGAACAACTACAAGGGCCCGCCCGAGGCGTTCGCGATGGTGATCCCGGTGCCGACGGTGCTCAAGGAGCCCGACGTCAAGACGCTGCCGAAGGCGGTGTTCGCCAATGTCGAGCGGATGGGCGCGCCGCGGCTCGTCGAGTACTGGGAGCAGGATCCGTGTCGGCCCATCATGAAGTACAACATGCTCGCCGACGGCGGTGCCGTGCCGGCGCCCATGCCCAAGAGGAGCGGCGGCGGGGGCGGGGACCTCGGGGTCACCGTGGAGGCGCAGTTCACGGTCGGCGAGTACCAGATCGTGATCCTGTCGGCGAAGGAGTCGACCGGGCTCGACACGTGGCTGCGGCGGGAGAAGTACAACATCCCCGCGGGCGCCGAGCCGCTGCTCCGCCCTTACGTCGAGAGCGGGATGAAGTTCTTCGTGGCCAAGGTCGATCCCAAGAAGGTGCAGTTCGTGGGCGGGCGCGCCGAGCTCTCGCCGCTGCGGTTCCACTACGACCACGAGCGGTTCGAGCTGCCGATCCGGCTGGGGCTGGCCAACAGCACCGGCACGCAGGACCTGATCGTGAGCATCCTCGCGCCCGGTCAGCGCTACGAGGTGGCCAACTACAAGAACGTGACGATCCCGACGAACCTGGACGTTGACGACGCAGTGCGCGACCGGTTCGGCGCGTTCTACGCGTCGCTGTTCGACCGCACGATCGAGCGGAACCCGGGCGCCGTGGTCACGGAGTACGCGTGGCAGGCGTCGACGTGCGATCCGTGTCCGGGCCCGACGCTGACGTCCAACGACTTCATGACGCTCGGCGCCGACGTGCTCGAGCCCGCGCAGCAGATCGCCGAGCCGCCCGGGCCTCCGCCGGGCAAGGGCCCGCCGGCCGCGGGTGGCGCGCGCGCGCCCGTGCCGGCGCCGCCGCCGATGCGGCCCGGTCCGCGTCGCGTGTCCCCCGGCTGGGGCAACGACTTCGTGCTGACGCGGCTGCACGCGCGGTACGGCAGGGACATCAAGGACGACCTCGTGTTCAAGGCGGCGGGGCCGATCGTGGGCGGCCGCGAGCACGTGGTGTCGAACGGCAAGCTGGAGGAGGGCGCGCAGCCGTCGAGCGTGAACAACTTCCAGGGCCGGTACGCGATCCGTCACCGCTGGAGCGGCCCGGTCGCGTGCAAGAATCCGCAACGCGGCATCTGGGGTGGGCCGCCGAACGGCGGCGGGCCGCCGTCGCGCGCGGCGCTGAACCTGGCGTTCGCGCCGCGCGGGCAGGTGCAGCTGGCGACGTCGATCAAGCAGGACGTGCCCGAGATCGGGCTGCGCAAGGGCAAGCTCGAGCCGATCAAGACAGCGCCCGCGCCTGCGCCGGCCCCCGCGCCGACGCTCGCGCCGAAGAAGCCATAGCGCCGGCACGCGCGCGCGTCGCGATCATCGAAAGTTCTAAGACTTAATCTTTTCTTGATGCGATTCGTTCGATCCGCTCGATCCGCTGAGGTCGAGCAGCTCGGGCGCGCGCTGCGGCGGGGGCTTCGGTCCTGCTCGATCACTCCCCGAGTGTGCGCGTGCGCTCGTACGTACCAGCGCCACATGACGCGACGGGGCATAGCGCTATTCAAGCCGTTGCCCCGCCGCCATATTCACCGCTGCGCAGATCCTGTATTGTGGAAAATCGTCGGTTCGTCTACCTTCACACAACGTAGCGCTGCGATTTTGGCTGCTCATCTAGCCTAGCCAATCGCGATCACGCTGACCTCAGGCGCGCGGCCGGCCAGATCATTCACAATTCAGCACTCCTCGATCGCCTCGGTGCCCCGGTTTCCGATGACGGTCGACGACCTGTGGCTCGAGCGCGTCCCGATCTAGCGGCGCAATCACGCGGCTGGCGCGTGATCGAAAGATCTCATGCACGACCTGGAAGAATCGATCAGATCGAGTGCCCTGCGACGGCGGGGTGAGCTGATCGATGAGAGCTACCGCCTCGGGGCCCTGCTCGGGATCGGCGGGATGGGCGTGGTCTACGCGGCGATCCAGTGCTCGCTCGGTCGCACCGTCGCGCTCAAGCTGCCGCGGCCGGAGCTCGCCTCCGATCCGGTCGCGCGTGGGCGGTTCCGGACGGAGGCGCTCGCGGGATCCCGGATCAACCACCGCAACGTGGCTCGCGTGCTGGACTTCGGCGAGGTCCACGGCACGCCATACCTGGTGATGGAGTACATCGCGGGCCCGCGGCTCGGCGACCTCGTGCTCAAGCGCGGGCCGTTGCCCCTGGCGTTCGCGATCGATCTCACCATGCAGATCCTGGCGGGGCTCCAGGACGCGCACGCGAACGGCATCGTGCACTCCGACGTGAAGTGCGACAACATCCTCGTCTCGCTCGAGCGCGACGGCCGCGTGTCACCGCGGCTGATCGATTTCGGCCTCGCGCGGTTCGTGGACGAGCCTCGCGCGGCCTGCGCCGATGGGAAGCGGTTGATCGCCGGTACAGCCGAGTACCTCGCGCCCGAGCTGATCCACGGCGAGGTCTCGACGTTCGCGTCCGATGTCTACGCCGCCGGCGCGCTGCTGTACGAGATGGTGTCCGGCGCGACGCCGTTCGCCGGTGGCACGCGGGCGCAGGTCATGTGCCGCCAGCTCGATGACGATCCGGTGCCGCTCTCGTGGCGGGCTCCGGATCGCGGCGTCTCCCCGCTGCTCGACGATCTCGTGGTCCGCGCGCTCGCGAAGGATCCGGCCGCTCGCTTCGTGGATGCGGCCGCGTTCGGGGCCGCGCTCGCGCGCGTGACCACCGACGGGGAGCGCGCTCGGCCGTCGCGCTCGTGGCTCGCCGCGGGCTCGGCGGCGTTCTCGGCCGAAGGGGCCACGGCGTCGATGAGCGCCGACGGGGTGTCACACGCGCGGAGCTCGCTGGCCTCGGAGGGCCCGCTCGTCGGCTCGCCGCTCGCCGAGCGGCGCCACGCCGTCGGCGGCGCGATCCTGCGGGGCGACGGCGACGCGATCGCCGTCGCGTACCTGGAGCTCTCGCGCGCGCTCATCGACGCGCACCAGCTCCCGATCGCGATCACGGAGCTCGAGGAGGGTGTGGAGCTCCTCTCGGCCTCGAGCAACGCCGCTCGCCGCTCGCCGCAGTGGCGCCTGCTGCTCAGCCTCGCGGCGCTCTACGATGGCCAGGGCGATCGCGCGCGGGCGCGCGTTACCACGTGCGCCGCCCGCGATCAGGCCGTGGCGGCGGGCTCGGCGGTGGGGCGTGAGTGCGCGGAGCGGCTCTGGACGCGCCTCGCGCGCGGCGACTCGACCACCTGCTCGCCACCTCCCTGGGACCATGCTCCATCTCCATGACGAGGGTGCGGGTACGGCGTCGCTCTCACAGCGGCCGCCGGGACAGCAGCGATCGCGTTGATCCGCAGCGCCTTCGAGCTCACGGGGGCGCGCGGCGTTCGGACCCGCGGCGGCTTGCGCCAGGAGGCGCGCCGGTGGTCAGCTGATCGAATGAAGAGATGGGTGATCGCGCTGGCGATAGCGACGTTGTGTCTGCCGCGGGCCGCCGAGGCGTTCTGCGGCTTCTACGTGAGCGGCGGCAACCAGCAGCTCGCGGCTGACGCGACGCAGGTGGTGCTGATGCGCAAGGGCACGCGCACGGTGCTGTCGATGCAGAACAACTACAAGGGGCCGCCCGAGGCGTTCGCGATGGTGATCCCGGTGCCGACGGTGCTCAAGGAAGCGGACGTCAAGACGCTGCCCAAGGCGGTGTTCGCCAATGTGGAGCAGATGGGCGCGCCGCGGCTCGTCGAGTACTGGGAGCAGGATCCGTGTCGGCCCATCGAGAAGTACAAGCTGCGCCTCGCCGGCGGTCCGATGCCGGACACCGGGGCCGTGCGAGGCGGCCGCGGGGGCGGGGACCTCGGGGTCACCGTGGAGGCGCAGTTCACGGTCGGCGAGTACCAGATCGTGATCCTGTCGGCCAAGGACTCGACCGGCCTCGACACGTGGCTGCGGCGGGAGAAGTACAACATCCCCGCGGGCGCCGAGCCGCTGCTCCGGCCCTACGTCGAGGGCGGGATGAAGTTCTTCGTGGCCAAGGTCGATCCCAAGAAGGTGCAGTTCGTGGGCGGCCGCGCCGAGCTCTCGCCGCTGCGCTTCCACTACGACCACGAGCGGTTCGAGCTGCCGATCCGGCTCGGGCTGGCCAACAGCACCGGCACGCAGGACCTGATCGTGAGCATCCTCGCGCCCGGTCAGCGCTACGAGGTGGCCAACTACAAGAACGTGACGATCCCGACGAACCTCGACGTCGACGACGCGGTGCGGGATCGATTCGGCGCGTTCTACGCGTCGCTGTTCGATCGCACGATCGAGCGGAACCCCGGCGCCGTGGTCACGGAGTACGCGTGGCAGGCGTCGACGTGCGATCCGTGCCCGGGCCCGGCGCTGAACCAGAACGACTTCATGACGCTCGGCGCTGACGTGCTCGAGTCCGCGCCGCCGGCCGCCGCGCCGGCCGCGGGGGGCGGGCGTCCGTCCGGGCCGCCGTCCTCGAGGCCCGCTCCCCGCCGCGTGCCGCCTGGCTGGGGCAACGACTTCGTGCTGACGCGGCTGCACGCGCGGTACGGCAAGGACATCAAGGACGACCTCGTGTTCAAGGCGGCGCCGCCGATCGTGGGCGGCCGCGAGCACGTGGTGTCGAACGGCAAGCTGGAAGAGGGCGCGCAGCCCGCGAGCGTGAACAACTTCCAGGGCCGCTACGCGATCCGGCACCGCTGGACCGGCCCGGTCGCGTGCCAGAGCCCGCAGCGCGGCATCTGGGGCGGCCCGCCGTCCGGCGGCGCGCCGCCGTCGCGCGCGGCGCTGAACCTGGCGTTCGCGCCGCGCGGGCAGGTGCAGCTGGCGACGTCGATCAAGCAGGACGTGCCCGAGATCGGGCTGCGCAAGGGCAAGCTCGAGCCGATCAAGGCCGCGCCCGCGCCTGCGCCTGCGCCTGCGCCTGCGCCGCCCGCGCCGCCCGCGCCTGCGCCTGCCGCACCCGCGCCGAAGAAGCCATAGCACCAGGCGCCGTTCGGGCCTGCGGCGGCTTGCGCTCGTGCGCGCGCCGGTGGTCAGCTGATCGAATGAAGAGATGGGTGATCGCGCTAGCGCTGGCGACGTTGTGTCTGCCGCGGGCCGCCGAGGCGTTCTGCGGCTTCTACGTGAGCGGCAGCAACCAGCAGCTCGCGGCCGACGCGACGCAGGTGGTGCTGATGCGCAAGGGCACGCGCACGGTGCTGTCGATGCAGAACAACTACAAGGGGCCGCCCGAGGCGTTCGCGATGGTGATCCCGGTGCCGACGGTGCTCAAGGAGCCCGACGTCAAGACGCTGCCGAAGGCGGTGTTCGCCAACGTCGAGCGGATGGGCGCGCCGCGGCTCGTCGAGTACTGGGAGCAGGATCCGTGTCGGTCCCTCGAGGTGTACAAGATGCGCCCCGGCGGCGGCCCGGTGCCGGCGCCCGTGGCCAGAGGGAGCGGCGGCGGGGGCGGGGACCTCGGGGTCACCGTGGAGGCGCAGTTCACGGTCGGCGAGTACCAGATCGTGATCCTGTCGGCGAAGGAGTCGACCGGGCTGGACACGTGGCTACGGCGCGAGAAGTACAACATCCCCGCGGGTGCCGAGCCGCTGCTCCGCCCTTACGTCGAGAGCGGGATGAAGTTCTTCGTGGCCAAGGTCGATCCCAAGAAGGTGCAGTTCGTGGGCGGGCGCGCCGAGCTGTCGCCGCTGCGGTTCCACTACGATCACGAGCGGTTCGAGCTGCCGATCCGGCTGGGGCTGGCCAACAGCACCGGCACGCAAGATCTGATCGTGAGCATCCTCGCGCCCGGTCAGCGCTACGAGGTGGCCAACTACAAGAACGTGACGATCCCGACGAACCTGGACGTCGACGACGCGGTGCGGGATCGGTTCGGCGCGTTCTACGCGTCGCTGTTCGATCGCACGATCGAGCGGAACCCGGGCGCCGTGGTCACGGAGTACGCGTGGCAGGCGTCGACGTGCGATCCGTGTCCGGGCCCGACGCTGACGTCCAACGACTTCATGACGCTCGGCGCCGACGTGCTCGAG
>DATMCI010000239.1:0-3757 GCA_035558535.1 Kofleriaceae bacterium | reverse complement strand
GCGCGCCGCCCTGCGCGGTCGCCAGCCCGATCCCGCAGATCGCCGCGTCGGTCATCGTCGCCCCGGTAGTCGCCCCGGCAGTCGCCCCGGCAGTCGCCCCGGTAGTCGCCCCGGCAGTCGCCCCGGCGCGCGGAACACGCGCGCGAGCGCGAGCGCGCCGAGCCAGAGCATCACGGCAGCGGCAGCGAACAGCCCGAGGAAGAACACCGCGCGGCCCAGCCCGCCCGGGAAGGCTCGCGCGAGCGGCGGCCAGACCGCGGTCGTGAAGTTGATGTTGAACTCCGGCGGCGGCGCCACCAGATAGGTCACCAGGACCGTGAGGACATAGCCGATCCAGGCGGCCGCGGCGGCCCCCCGCGGCAGCGCGCGGCCGCTGAGCGCGACGGCGCCGAACACCAGCGGCACGATATGGATCGCGATGCCGGTGACGTTCGCGGGATACGTCGTGCACAGGCCGACGGCGAACGCTGGCATGCCGACCGCGATCTGAAACACCAGCGCAGCCCCCAGGCAAAACTCCCATCCAAGCAACAGGCCCGCCGCGGTCGCCAGCGCAGCGACGTCGCAGCTGGCCAGTAGCACCCAGGCGTGCTCGGGCCGGACCGCGACGTGGACGCCCATCAGGCCGAGGAGCACGATCCCTGCGCCGATCGCTGGCCATCGCTCCCGCCATGAACGCCGCACCGAGCGCATCGCCGCGAGCTTACACCCCCGCTCGACCGGTTGCGCCGATTGGCATACGCTCGCGGCGGCCAAGCGCCCTGTAGCGATGTGGATCTCCCGACTCGTACATGGGATCGAGCGGCGCTGGCGGATCGTGCTGGTCGCGGCGGCGCTGGTCGTGGCAGCGAGCATCGCGCTCGCCGCGCGGCTGCGCCTGGTCACCGATCTCGCCGAGCTGCTCCCCGGGGACGATCCGGCCGTCCGCGCGACCCAGCGGATCCAGGATCGGCTCGGCGGCGTGGCGGCGCTGCAGGTCGCGATCGAGGGCCCCGATAAAGATGCCAATCTCCAATTCGCCCAGGCGCTCACCGATCAGCTGGCGCGCGAGCCACGCGCGCTGGTCGACCGGTTCGCCTACCATGTCCGCGCCGAGCGGCAGTTCTTCCAGCGCGCGTGGTGGCTGTACCTGGAGCCCGCGGATCTCGCGCTGATCCGTGACCGGCTGGAGCGCAAGCTGCGCTGGGCCAAGAACCCGCTGCTGATCGACATCGACGACGATCGCGCCTCGCTCGACGAGCTCGACGCCCGGCTGCGCCACCGCGCCCGGCAGATCGATCGCTACCCCGACGGCGTCTTCATGTCGAAGGCCGGCGATCTCGTCGTCGTGCTGGTGTGGCCGCCCGGGACCCTGTTCCGCGAGCACGCCGGCGAGGCGCTGCTCGCGCGGGTCCAGTCGCTGGTCCGGGCGCTGCCCGCGCCCCCCGGGCTCACCGTGCGCTACGCCGGCCAGATCCACGACGCGATCACCGAGCGCGCCGCGCTGGAGAGTGACCTGGCGTGGTCCAGCGGCCTCTGCGTCGTGCTGATCGGCGTCGCGGTCGCCGCGTTCTATGGCCGGCTCCGCGCGGTCCCGCTGATGGCCGCGCCTGCGCTGTGCGGCGTCGCGGTCGCGCTCGGCGTCGCGCAGCTGGCGTTCGGACAGCTCAACACCTCGACCGCGTTCCTCGGGTCGATCATTCTCGGCAACGGCATCAACGCCGCGATCATCCAGCTCGCGCGCTACGAGGAGGAGCGCGCGCGAGGCGCGAGCCTGACCGCCGCGCTCGAGCGGTCGGTGGCCCACACGATCCGCGCCACCGCCGCCGCCGCGTTCGCCGCCGCGACCGCCTACGGCTCGCTGGTGTTCACCCGGTTCCGCGGGTTCAGTCAGTTCGGCGCGGTCGGCGCGGTCGGGATGGTGGCGGCATGGCTGGCGACGATCCTCGTCTTGCCCGCGCTGATCGCCGGCCTCGATCGTCGGCGCGCCGTCGCCATCCGCCGCCGCGGGGTCGCGTTCGGCGCTCCGTTCGCCCGGCTCGTCGGCCGCGCGCCCCGCGCGATCACCGCGCTCGCCGCCGCCCTGTCGCTCGCGGCGCTCGCCGTGCTGGTGCCGTACCTGCACGATCCCTTCGAGTACGACCTGCGCCGGCTGCGCAGCGTGCAGCACCCCGACGACGTCGCGCTCGCGGCCCGGATCGAGCAGATCTTCGGCACCCTGCTGCCGACCATCGTGGTCGCCGACCGCCCCGAGCAGACCGCGGAGATCGCCGCCACCCTGCGGCGGCGGAGCGATCAGGCCGGCGGCGTGTTCGGCCAGATCGTCACGCTCGACAGCTTGCTCCCCGGCACCCCGGCCGAGCAGCGCGACAAGCTCGCCGTGATCGCGCAGATCCGCGCGCTGATCCACGGCAACACCGTGCCGCTGTCCGGCGCCGAAGCGGCGCAGCTCGCCCGCTGGGATCCGCCGGCCGATCTGGCGATCGTGACCGCCGAGTCCCTGCCGCCTGCGCTGGTCCAGCCGTTCCGCGATCTGCGAGGCGAGCTGGTGCCGCTCGTCGTCGCCTACCGCGCCGATCGGATCTCGTACTGGAATGGCCACGACCTGCTCCGCCTCGCGTCGATCGCGCGCACCGTCGAGCTGAGCGACGGCGCGCGCGTGCATGGCGCCGGCAACGCGGTCGTGTTCGGCGCGATGATCGAGGCGATCCTGCGCGACGGGCCGATCGCCACGATCCTGTCGTTCGCTGGCGTCGCCCTGCTGATCGTGTTCCTCGCGCGCGGCGCGCGCGGCGCGGCGCTGGTGCTGGCGGCGCTCTTGACCGGCGTGTTGTGGATGGCCGGAGCTGCCGCGGCCGCCGGTGTCCGGATCAACTTCCTCAACTTCATCGCGCTGCCGCTCACCTTCGGGATCGGCGTCGACTACGCGATCAACATCTATCTGCGCCATCGGCTCGAGGGGCAGGGCCAGATCGCCCGGACCCTGCGCGCGACCGGCGGCGCCGTGGCGCTGTGCTCGCTGACCACCACGATCGGCTACGCGAGCCTCCTCCTCGCCGATAGCCAGGCGCTGCGCTCGTTCGGTGCGCTCGCGATCCTCGGCGAGCTGGCGTGCCTCCTGGTCGCGGTCGTCGTGCTGCCCGCGTGGCTGATCCTGCGGCGCCGGGGGCGCGATGGCACCCGGAGGCCCGAAACCTCCGCGGTGCGTTGACGCTGCGTTTTTGCCCGACGTACCGTGGCCGCGTGACGGTCGAGGAGCGCGCTCCGGAAACCTCTTACGCGCTGTCGATGTTCGACCGCGGCGGTGAGATGGGCGAGCGCATGCGCGCCTTCGACTGGTCACGGACGCCGTTCGGTCCCGCCGCGACGTGGCCGCAGAGCCTGCGGACCGCCGTCGGCATCTGCCTCGCGTCGCGCCTCCCGATGTGCGTGCGGTGGGGCCCCGAGCTGCGCCTGCTCTACAACGACGCGTACGTCCCGATCCTCGGCCACAAGCATCCGGACGCCCTCGGCGCGCCGATCCGCGAGGTGTGGAGCGAGCTCTGGGACGTGATCGGGCCCATGCTGGAGGGCGTGATGCAGCGCGGGGAGGCGTCGTGGTCCGAGGATCAGCTCCTCGTGATGCGCCGGTTCGGCTTCGCCGAGGAGACGTACTTCACCTGGTCGTACAGCCCGATCTGCGACGAGTCGGGCGGCGTCGGCGGCGTCTTCACGGCCGTCACCGAGACCACCGCGCGCGACTTGAGCGATCGCCGGCTGAGCACCGTGCAGCGCCTGG
>DATMCI010000238.1:0-18343 GCA_035558535.1 Kofleriaceae bacterium | reverse complement strand
ATGTAGCCCGGGGTCCCGATCATCCCGCCGGTCCGCGTGAGCTGCGTGGCCCCTTCGCGCCAGGCGATCCCGAAGTCGATCACCTTAACCTGCTCGATGTGGCCGCCGGGCAGGAACAGGTTGCTCGGCTTGAGATCGCGGTGGACGATGCCGCGGGCGTGGGCGGTGCCGAGCGCCTCGGCGACCCGCACCACGAGCTGGACGGCCTGTGCCGCGGTGAGCGGCTCGCGCGCGAGGCGGCTCTCGAGGTCCTCGCCGTCGAGCCACTCCATGGCGAGGAACAGCTCGCCCGAATCCAGCGCGCCATGGGAGACGTACCGGACGATGCCGGAATGGGACAGCTCGGCGAGCACCTCGACCTCGCGGCCGAAGCGCTCGATGCGGAAGCCCGGCCGCTGGGAGATGACTTTGACGACCACCGTCTCTCCGGAGATCCGATCGTGGGCACGGTAGATCTCGCCCATCCCGCCCTGCCCGATCCGGTGCTCGAGCTCGAATCGCTCGCCCAGCAGCGCCTTGGGCTCCATCCGGGTATATGTAGACCCACTCCCCCGGAGGTGCAGCATTATCCTGCGATTTCAGTGGCATGCGAATTATGCACTGCGCCATGGGTTGGCCCCGAGCGGGAGCCCCCGCACGCCCGGCCGGGACCGCGGCCCCCGTCACACTCGCCACATCCCGGCAACGCAACAATCAGGACTCACCCGGAGCCATCGCACTGTGCCGCTCGATACCGCTGCTCACTCCATCGCGGAAGCGCGCTGACTGCACCTCGGAGCGAGATCGTCAGTTGGCGAACAGCTCGGCAAGCATCTCTGTGCGGCGGGCACGAGGTCTCCTTGGCTTCGGGGGGCGTCAGCGCGGCGCGCGGGCCCAGGCGGTGATCGCGAGGCGGGTCGGCGTGACCTTGGCCTTCACGCTCTCGAAGCCGGCGGCGTCGAGGCCGCGCGCGAGCGCGCCCGCCGAGAAGCGGGAGGGGTGCAGGTCGCGGCGCGAGAAGCCGTCGCGGCGCGCGATCAGCTCGAGCACCGTGGACTCAAGCGCCGGGAGCCAGGGCTCGCCGTAGTTCGGCGTCGAGAGCCAGAGGCGGCCGCTGGGCACGAGCGCGCGGCGCAGGCCGGTGAGCCAGGCGGGCCACGACACGACGTGCTCGATCACCTCCTTCGCGTAGACGGCGGCGAAGCGGCGGTCGGGGCGGCCGAGCGCGGCGAGCGAGAGCGGCTGCTCCGGCGCGACGACGGTGCCGGCGCGGATGCGCGGATCGTGCCGCGCGAGCACGGTCTCGACGGCGCGCGCGTCGATGTCGACGACGTGGAACAGCAGGCCGCTCGGCGCGGCGTCGAGCTCGTGCAGGAGGCCGCAGCCGACGACGAGGACCTCGCCGGTGGGGTGCTCGGCGGAGACCTGGCGCAAGAAGTGGGCGAGATCAGCCTCGAGCGGCCGGTGATAGAGCGTCCACGGGAACCGGCGCGCGCGCGCGTGGTTCGCGAAGTAGTCGCCCTGCTCGGCCGCGGTCATCGCGCGTGTCCCGGCGGCGGCGGCACCGCCTCGGCGACGATCAGGTACTCGTACGCGGTGGGCGAGTCCGCGGCGACGAGCGGATCGCTGACGGCCCAGCGCACGAGGCGCGCGGACGGCGCGAGCAGCGCGTCGGGCAGATACCGCGCGAGCTTCGCGGGGTAGAAGCCGGTCAGCTTCTTCGCGAGGAAGCCGAGGAACGCGGGCGGCATGAACAGCCGGAACAGGAACTCCGAGCGCGCCGAGCCGAGGCCGTACGTCGCGCGCACCCGCCAGCCGTGCTGCGCGAGCAGCCGCCGCCACACCTTCGCGTCGTAGAGGTGCCAGTGCTGGAAGAAGCCGTTGAGCGCGCCGGCGATGCTCATCGCGACGCGCGGGTAGCGCCGCAGCAGCCACTGCTGCGCCTTGCCCTGGAGCGCCCACTGCGGCGTCGGCACGAACATGAGCAGGCGCGCGCCGGGCGCGGCGGCGCGGCGCAGATTCGACAGCGCGCCGTCGATGTCCGGCACGTGCTCGAGCGAGCAGTTGCCGATGATCTCCTGGAACCGGGTGTCCGGAAACGGCCGCTCGCGCGACACGTCGCTGAGCGCGGCGTTGATCCGCGTCCGCGCCTGCGCGATCTCGCGGGCCGAGATGTCGATGCCGTAGACCTCGCGGCGGTCCTGATCGCGCAGCATCCACCAGAAGCCGTCACCGCAGCCGACGTCGAGGATCGGCCCTTCGCCGGTGGCCACCGTCTCGATCGCGATCAGCCGGTTGATCTCGCGCAAGGTCAAAGAGAGCGGCGCGTGGCGCAGGTACGCGTAGATCCACCGATCGATGTCCTCGTCGCTCGGCAGCGGCAGATCGCTCGGCGGGACGGTCTCGGGCGCGGCCTCGGCGAAGAGCTGGGCCGCCGGATCCGGCGCCGGATCCGGCGCGGTGTCTGCCCCGGTCAGGTCCGGTCCGCCAGACGCCGCGCCCGCCGCCTCGTCCGGCTCGGGTGCATCTCCGGCGACTGTCGGCACGCGTTACGCATCGCACGCCGCGGGCGGCTTCGCAACGCGCCGCCGCCGTTTCGGCCGGCAGCGCGCGCGCGGCGGCGATCACGGCGGCGGCGGCGGCGGCACGGACGCCGGCCCGCGCGCCGAGAGCGCGCCGAGCGCGAACGCCATCGGATCGTTGGCAGGCGCGGCGCCCGGCGGGCGCGCTCGCTGGCCCGAGGCGACGTCCGTCGCGAGCAGCGCGACCGCGAGCGCCTCGCCGCGCCACTCGGGCGGCAAGACGAGCGTGAAGCGCTCGCGGATGAATTCGCCCTTGCGCCAGCGCGCCGTCGGGTACGCGCCGTCGGCGGTGACGCGATCGGCGCTGCGCATCGCGGCCGGCGCGATCGGCGCGTCGAGCGGCGCGCCGGGCGCCGACGGCCACGCGACGAGCTGGAAGCGGTACGACTCCGCCACGGGCTCGGCGACGCGGAAGTAGACGAAGACGTCCACCTTCGCGCCGGGCGCGATCGGCGTCGCCGGATCGCGCCCGATGCCGAGGAGCTGGAGCTTCCCGCCGGCGAGGTGCTGGCCCGCCGCCGGGACCTCCGGCACCGGCGGCTCGCCGAGGATCAGCTCGGCGACGCGCCGGAACGCCTGGTTGAACAGCGGGTCGCGCGCGTAGAGCACGCGATCCATCCACGCCGAGAGCGCGCGCTGCATCGGCTCCATCCCCGGCGGGCGCTTCGGCGCGAGGTTCGTCTTCTCCCACGGGTCCGCCGCCAGATCGAACAGCTCGTAGAGGTTGCTGTTCAGGTAATAGATCAGCTTCCACTGCTCGGAGATGGCCGCGCGCTGCTTGCCCGGCGCGTTCGTCTCGGCGAACACGACGCGCTCGCGGTCCTCCTTGCCGTAGAACAGCGCGCCGACGAGGCTGCGCCCCTCGAGCGAGAGATCGTCGATCGGGATGCCGGCGATCCCCGCGATCGTCGGCATGACGTCGAGCGGCGTCACCGCGCCGCGGATCACGCGCGGCTTGCCGTCGGGGATGTAGAAGATCAGCGGCACGTGCAGGAGCTCGCGGTAGAGCGCCGTGCCGTGCGTGCCGACGGGCACGGTGTGCTCGCCCATGCTGTCGCCGTGATCGCTCGTGATGACGATGATCGTATTGCCGTAGCTCGGCAGCCGCCGCAGCTCGTCGAACAGCCGGCCGAGCTCGCGATCGGTCCACCGCAGCTCGGCGTCGTAGAGGTCGGGCTCCGCCGTGCCGTAGTCGACGACGTCGGGGTGCGCGACGTAGCGGCCGTGCGGATCGATGTAGTGCGCCCACAAGAACCACTTGCGCCCCTGGTGGCGCGAGATCCACGCGAGCGCGTGATCGGTGACCTTGTCGGCGGCGACGCGGAACGGATCGGCGGTCTTGCCGATCGAGTTGTCGTAGTCGTCGACGCCCTGCTCGAGGCCCCAGTTGTTCCACCACTCGTGCGAGCCGATCACGCCGGTCGCGTAGCCGGCCCGCTTCATGACCTCGGGCAAGGTCGTGTTCTCCGCCATGATCTTCGGCGGCGTGCCGCGCGGCATGTTCTCGTCGATCGCGATGCCGGAGTGGAAGAACCGCGACGTCACGATCGCCGGGATCGACGCCATCGTGCCGGCCGACGGCGCCTGCGCGAACGCAAAGCTCGTCGAGCGGGACACGAGCTCGGCGAGCCGGGGCGTGGTGTCGCGCCGCCGCGGGCCATCGCGGTAGCCGCCGAACGACGTGCGGTCGTAGCGCACGGTGTCGATCGTGATGAAGAGGAAGCTCCAGTCGCGCTTGAACGCGTCCGGCACGGGCGGCGCCGGGCCGGGCGGCGCCGCGAGATCGGCGAGCGAGAAGTCGCGGCCGTCGCAGTTCTGATCGATGCCGTCGCTCGGCAGATCGATCGCGCCAGGGTGGATGCCGGCGGTGAGCGGCGCGCAGTCGGCCTCGCCGAGCAGGGAGCCGAAGCCGTCGCGATCGAGATCGTTGGCGATCCGCACGAGCGCGATCAGCCGATCGAGCGCTGGCGACGCGGTGATCGCGACGTACTTGGTCTCCAGATCGGCGCCCCACCGGACGAGCGTCGCGGGCACGACGACCAGCGCGCCCGCGGCGAGGAGCGCCGCGTCACGCCGCCGCGCCGCGCGAGCGCGCCGCGGCCCGCGCGCAGGGAGCGCCGCCCGTCGCGCGCCGAGCCCCATGCCGAGCGCGACGACGACCGCGCTGATCGCGAGCCGCACCGGCAAGACCGACCGGCTCTGCGGCAGGAGCAGCCAGCACACGGCGAGCCCCGCGAAGACGAGCCCGGCGAACGCCACGCCGGCCGCGCGCCAGCGGCCGAGCGGGTTCCACGCGCCGAGCGGCGCGAGCTCGCGCGCGCCCGCGGCGGCGGCGAGCCTGAGCGCCGCGAACAGCGCGCGCGCCACGACCGCCGCGCCGAGCGCGCCCGCGGCGACGAGGCCCGCCGTGAGCTGCGGCTCCTTGTAGCTCGCCCCTGCCCACACGCCGAGGCGCTGAACCGCGATCACGAAGCCGAGGCCGGCCGCGACGGCCGCCCACACCGCGGGCACGCTCGGCCGGATCCCGCCAGCGAGCGGCGCCGGCTGAAACAGGCCCGGCGCGGTCCCGGCCGCCGGATCGATCCGCGCGCGGTAGAGCCGCCGCGCGGTGCCGATCGAGGCGAGCGCGCCGGCCAGCTTGAGCCAGAGGAGGAGCGCGAGCGTCGCGGTCAGCGCGGCGAGCCGCAGCTTGCTCCCGAGCGCGACCGGGCCGACGTACGTCCACAGCGTGATCGCGTACTCGATCGGCGCGAACGCGAGCGCGCCGCCGGTGGCCATCGCGACCGCCCGCCCGACGTCGGCGCGCAGGCCGTCGCCGAGGCTGCGGTAGCGAGGCGCGGCCGGAGCCGCCGGTTGCGTGATCAACACCGCCGTCGCCGGTCGTAGCACGTCCGTCGATCAGCTGCATGGTAACGTGCCGGCCCATGCTCGACGGCCGAGCGCTCGACGCGCGCCTCGCCCGCGCGATCTTCGTGACGGCGTTCGCCGCGTACCTTCTGTCGTCGGGCCGCGAGCCGCCGTGGGGCGACGCGAACGTCCAGTACATGGTCGCCGAGAGCCTGGCGCTCCGCGGCACGATCGCGATCAGCAAGTCGTGGCCGGAGGACCTGCCGCGCGGGCACGACGGCCGGATCTACTCGATCTATCCGATCGTCACGTCGCTGCCGCACCTGCCGGGGATCGCGATCCTCGAGGGCGCGGCCGCGCTCTCGCCCGACACGCGCGGGCTCGTGAAGCCGCTGACCTCGCACCTGGCGTGCTCGGCGTTCGGCGCGCTCGCGTGCGTGCTGTTCTTCCAGCTGTGCCGCCAGCGCCAGCTGTCGCGGCGCGCGGCGAGCGCGGCCACCGCGATCCTCGCGTTCGCGACGACGAACTGGGTCTACGCGCACTACTCGTACTCCGAGATCGCGCAGACCGCGCTGGCGACCGGCCTCGTCCTGCACCTCCTGCGCGTCGACGAGGAGCCCACGCCGGGCCGCGCGCGCTGGCTCGGGCTCTACGCCGGCCTCCTGTTCGGCATGAAGTACATCTACGCCGCGTCGATCGCGGGCGCGGCGCTCTACCTCGCGTGGCGGCACTGGCGCGACCGCCGGCTCCTCGTGCGCATCGCGCTCGCCGCGGCGACGACCGCCGCCCCGTCGCTCCTGCTCGCGCTCCTCTACAACTACCTGTGCTGGGGCTCGCCGCTCGCGACCGGCTACGACGCGTACGCAAACACGCTGTGGGGCGAGAACGCGGTGGCCGGCCTCTGGGGCATGTTCCTGTCGCCGGGCAAGAGCCTGTTCCTCTACAGCCCGCCGCTCCTCCTGGGGCTCGCGGTGCTGCCGCGGCTGTGGCGCGATCACCGCGCCGCGTGCCTCGCCGTGCTCGCGACGGCGGGCCCGGTGCTCGCCGTCTACAGCCGCTACAAGCTGAACGGCGACTACGCCTGGGGCCCGCGCTTCGTCGTGTTCGTCGTGCCGGCGCTCGGGCTCTCGTTCGCCGTGCTCCTCGACGCGTGGCGCGCGGAGCCGGCGCGCCGCCTCCGCAAGGTGGTGCTCGGCGCCGTGATCGCGCTCGGCGTGGCCGTGCAGCTCCTCGGCAACGCGTTCTACTGGGACCACTACATCCGCATCAGCATGGACGCGCGCGACGCCTGGCTCGGCGGCCCGAACCGCCGCGGCGCGATCATCCCGGTCCGCGCCAACGGGCGCTGCGACTGCTGCTTCGAGGACGTGCACCACCTGCAGTGGCTGCCGCCGTTCCAGCCGATCCTGGGCCACGTCTGGCTGCTCGAGAGCACGCTCCGCGGCGACACCGCCGAGGAGGCCGAGGCGCACGCGCCGTGGAAGCGGCACACGAGCCTCGCGCTGCCGATCGCCCAGAGCTACGCGCGCGTCCGGATCGACTGGTGGGGCCTGCTCTGGATCAAGGACTTCCCGCGGACCCGCGCGCTCGGCCTCGCGCTGCTCGTGCTCTTCCTCGGCGCGACCGCCCTCGGCGCGCGCGGGTGGCTGCGGGCGCACCGCGCGGCGGAGCCGGAGAGCTAGCGGCGCCCGGGCTCAGGCCCCGTCGCTCAGGCCCCGTCGCTCAGGCCCCGTCCATGTCGACCGGCCCCATCGGGCGGCGCGTCCCATCGAGGACCGGGAGCGTCGTGTACGGCAGGTTGAACATCTCGAAGATGCCGTGCAGGGCCTTGCGCGGGCGCGAGCGGCGCTCGAACAGCCGGTCGAACACGCCCTGCGCGTTCAGCGTCAGGCCGAAGAACAGGGTCTGCCGCGACGGGTACACCTCCCCCTTCGGCGGCTCCGGCTTGTAGCCGCGCGTCTCGAACCCGGCCGCGACGTCGACGTACCGCGCCCACGCCCCCCAGCGCCGGTCGCGCAGGCCGGGGAGCGCGCCCAGGTGCATCGCCAGGAGGTACGTCTGGCCCGAGTAGTCCTCGGCGATGTCGACGTCACCGTTCTTGAACCGGTCGCGGTACCCCGTGCTCGGGAAGTACTGGACGCGGAAGTCCACGAATTCATCGAAGCGCGGCCACGTCGACTGCGCGAACGCGAGCGCCGCGCCGATCGTGTTGAACGTGAAGTCCCAGTACGAGAACTGGTAGGAGAACCCGTCGCGGATCTCGACGCCGAGGAACAGCGCCTCGGACAGCGCGGTCCCGACGATCGTCGAGACGCGGCGATCGTAGCCGCCCCACTGGTTCAGCATCTCGGTGCCGAGCCGCGCGAGCCCCTGGGTCGCCCACATGTGGCCGAGCTTGTCGGCCCCGCCCGCGTACGTCTGGACGCCGAACGAGCCGTCCTTGCCCCAGATGAAGTCGTTGCACGGCCGCGGCTCGGGGCGGCAGCCCTTGCGGTACCACGCGAAGTACGTCCACCCCGAGAAGCCGACGTAGAGCGCGGCGAGCGTCGCCACCGCCGCCACCTTATGGTCGCGCGTGTCGCGCGTGTCGCGCTCGGGCGAGGTGCGCATTGCGAGCACCTTCGAAGGCGCCAGATCGATCCACGGGCTGTCGATCGGGCTATCGATCGGGCTGTCGATCCCCTGCGAGGCCCCAGCCGCGCGCTCGGCCGCGCCTTCCTTGGGCCGCTGATCCGACCGCTCCGGCGCCCGCGCTCTGGCATCTGGATCATGGGGGGGCACGGCTGGATCGCCAGGGGCGGCCACCGCAACGGGCTGCAACCACGCGATCAGCAAGAGCACCACCAGGCTCGCGCGCACGGTCGGGGTCTCTCATGAGCCATCCGCGAAAACAAGGCACCCCTCCTCAGGATCCTGAGGGCCAGGGGCCTGAATCACGGCTCAGGTGGCAAGATGCGTCAGCCAACTTGAGTTGCTGAGCGAAGCGTAATAGTTTGCCCGCATTACCGGCAGCGACCGGGATCAGGCTCCCTGCCCCGTTGCTGCACGTACTTCGCTCAGTAGCCTTGCCGTGAAACTCCGAACGACCCGAACAGAGTCGCCCGTTGGCCTGCCCCTCGCATTCGCTGGGGGGCGTCGATGACGACCCATACGCTCTGGGTGATCGTCTACTGCCTCGGGGTGGTGATCTTCATCAATCGCTACGTCGCCGGCATCATCTTGAGGGTCATCCGCGGCAAGAAGTGGGACGAGGCCCGCGACGACTACGAGCCGATGGTCACCGCCGTCATCCCGATGTTCAACGAGGGCGTGGCGATCAAGGAGACGCTGCAGTCGCTCCTCGACTCGACGTACCCGCACAACAAGCTGCGCGTCATCTGCATCGATGACTGCTCCACCGACGACAGCTACGAGCAGGCGCGCGAGATCGCCCGCAAGTCGGGCGGCCGGCTCAAGATCATTCGCAACCGGGTCAACCTCGGCAAGCGCCGCTCGATCATCCGCGCCGTCCGCGAGGCGGAGAGCGAGATCATCGTCTCGGTCGACTCGGACGTCGTCGTCGACAAGGGCGCGGTCCGCCAGCTCATCCGCCGGTTCACCGACGAGCGCATCGCGGCCGTCGGCGGCTGGGTCGACGTCCGCAACAAGCACGACAACTGGCTCACCCGGATGCAGGTGGTGAAGTACTGGTACGGGTACTTCTTCCTGAAGAACCTGGAGTGGAGCTTCCGCCGCGTCATGTGCCTCTCGGGGTGCCTCACGGCGTACCGCCGCCGGGTGCTGGTCGAGCTGGAGCCTCTGCTCGAGGAGCGCTCGATCCTCGGCGTCCCGATCAAGTACGGCGAGGACCGGTTCCTGACCCGCCAGATCGTGAAGGCCGGGTACCTGACCACGATGACGCTCGACGCCCGGTGCCGCACGTTCGTGCCCACCACGCTCGGCGCGTACTTCTCGCAGCAGCTGCGGTGGCGCCGCTCGAACATCGTCGACTACGCTGGCGGGTTCAGCCACATCTGGCGGCTCAACCCGATCATCGCGATCCACTTCTTCTCGCTGTTCGCGCTGCTCCTCGTCTATCCGCTCGCGATCATCCGCGCGCTGATCGGCTTCCGCTTCTTCTCGATGCTGACGCTCCACGTCGCGATCCTCGTGATCTTCGGCCTCGTCTATCGCTACCGCACGCGGCACTTCGCGCCCGAGGAGCGCGTCGGCGTGTTCGCGTTCACGCCGCTGACGTTCCTCATGCCGATCACGTACGCGCTGCTCACGCCGCTGGCGCTGTTCACGCTCGACACGGCGAGCTGGGAGACCCGCGGCCACGAGGAGGCGACCCTCGAGCCGTCTCCGAATCCGGCCGAGGCGATGCGTGAGTCGGTCAGCTCAGAGATCGTCGTGGGCGAGCCCGCCACGGCTCCCGCGGTGATCGGTGCCGGCGGGGTCGTGGGGCGCCGGCGCACGCGATCTCATGCCCAGTTGCCCGCGGCTTAGTGGTAAGAGGACGGCCTCATGGAGAACCGAACGAACCGGCCGCGGTTCTGGATCGCGCTGCAGCCATCGATCGTCCGGATCTACAAGATCGCAGGGCTGATCGCGCTGACGGCGATCCTCGTCGGGCTGATCAGCTTCCTCATCGTCAACGTCTTCTACTTCTTCGACCATAGCTGGGTCCGCCCCGTCGTCCTGACGAAGTCGCACCAGAAGGTGTTCGAGGCGCAGACGCAGCTCGCCGACGCCAAGCTCCGGCACAGCACGTTCATGACGGAGCGGGCGGACCTCGAGGAGGAGCTCGCCCGGATCGAGCGCACGATCAAGGTGTGCGACAAGATCGTCGCCGACCTCGCCCCGCAGGTGGAGGCGCCGAAGACGCCCGAGCAGTGGCTCCTGCGCCTCAAGCTGGACGAGGCGCAGCTCGAGAAGGACAACGCGCTCGGCCGGCGCGCCCCGCTGCGGCAGAAGCTCGAGGCGCTGAAGCTCCGCATGGAGGATCAGGACAAGCTCGTCAGCCGGCTCTCGCAGTCGCCGTACCTGAAGGCGGTCGACCACCGCGTCGTGCTCGCGTTCGTGCCGTACGACAACAAGCACATGAAGCTGGGCGCGAAGCTGTACGGCTGCTCGTGGGGCCTGGTCGCGTGCTCGAACGTCGGGAAGATCACCGCGATCCTCGACGGCGAGGTGACGAACCAGCACCCGAACAACGAGAGCACGTACCGCGGCCAGCTCGTCGAGATCGATGTCTCCGAGTGGGCGGCGGGCCAGACCGTGCTGTTCGCCGGCGGCAAGCCGCTCTGGCTCTTCTGAGCGGCCGCTGCTGAGCCGCGGCTAGCGCTTCTTCGCAGGCTTGGCCGGCGCCTTCGCGGCCTTCGCGGGCGCCTTCCGGACGCCGTCGCGCAGCTTCGCGATCCGATCGGCGCGCTCCTGCACCAGATCCATCGTGTCGAGCGTGAACACGCGCGCGTGGCCGAGCTCGCGGAGCAAGAAGCGCGCAGTGGCGAGCGTCTCCTCCTCGATCTGCCGCGCGAGCGCCTTCGGCGCCGGATCGAACGTCATCCACGTGGCCCCCTCGGACCGCGGATCGACCTCCCAGAACCCGGCGATGAGCCCGTCGACGACGATCGTCCGCGACAGCACGTGCCGCGCCGCGCCGATCGCCTCCGGCTTCGAGCTGCCCCAGAGATCGACTTGGATCGCGTGGTGGCGCGGATCGGACACCACGCCGAGCCCGTGCGGCGCGAGGTAGTTGTCCTCGAACGCGAGCAGCGCGAGCCCGCTCGGCGGCGGCGCGCCCCGCACCGCCTCCAGATCGTCCGGCAGCACCCACGCCTCGCCGAGGCCCTCGACCGTGATCGCCACAGCCCCGAGCCGCTCGAGCGACGGCATGAGCTCGCGCTGCGCGCGCCCCGACCACGCGGCCAGCTGCGCCAGCGTCGCCGGCCCGGCGAACCCGAGGAACGCGCCCGCGAGCGTGTCGATCGGGTGCTCGCTCCCACGCGCTTCCATCCTCTTCCTCTTCCCCTTCCCCTGGCCCGGCGCCCGCCGCCACAGGTAGCGATCCGAGTCGAGCCGGCCGCCCTCGAGCGTGCGCTCGACGCGCCCGCCCTGCTCGAGCAGCCGCAGCGCGAGCGGCAGCGGCGACGACAGCCCGATCTTCTTGCCCGCCTCACCGAAGCTCGGGATCGCGCCCGCCGGCAGCGCCTTGCGGAGCGCCTCCGTCGACAGCGGCCGCTCGAGCGCGCCGAGCACCTCCTGCGCGAGCGCCTCGACGACCTGCATCGAGCTGCCCGCCTTCGCGAGATCGCGCTCGGTCGCCTTGCGCCAGCCCTCCGCGTTCAGCGCCATCAGATCGCCGACGACGCCCGCCGGTACGAGGTAGATGCAGCCGCGCGCCGCCGGCACCACGCAGAGCTCGCCCGCGGCGACCGCCGCGTCGAGCTCGCCGCGCACGAGCTCCGGTCGCCGCGCGCGCGCCGCGATGTACACGTCCGATCCGCCGAGCGTGCGCAGCCAGCCCGTCTCGCCGATCACCGTCGCGAGCGCGCCCGTCCGCGTCGCGTCGCCGATCGCCTGCTTCTGCCACCACAGCGCGCGCGCCTGCGCGAGGGTCCACGATCCTGCCGCCGTCTTCATGGGCCACCGATCCTCACCACAGATCCGCGCCGCGCAGCATTGGGCCCCGCCGCGGATCGCGCCACGCCTGCGCCAGATCTCGCCAGATCCCACCCGTCGCCACGCGCGAGACCCCCGCCCGTACCCCAGCTCGGAACAATTCGCCCCTGCCGCGATACGCGACACTACGTCCGTGAGGACGAGGGATCTCCGCGACTTGCGGTCTCCTCCGGACCGTCGAACGTCAGCCGCCTCACACACATGTCAGAGAAATACTCGTGAATGATTTCCGCTATCTCTCTGAGTCGCTTTGTGTAGGATGAGCCCTGTTTTGGGGAAAAACAGCGGCCCTTGGGGGGACCGCTGGCGGAGGCCGATACCGACATGAGTGAAGATCAGTCCCGGCGTGAAGGAAGCGATAGCCCCGGCGCGCCGGGGCCATCGGTGGCGAGTGGCGCAGTCTCACAACCCAGCGACAGGAGCACTGCGCGGAGCCCCGAGGATCAGACGATCGTCGGCGGCACGCCCGCCGTCGGCGCGCCTGCCGTCGGCGCGCCTGTCGCCGGCGCACCCGCCGTGGCACCGCCGCGGAGCCGGACGATGGTCGGCGTCGCGGCGTCCACCACGCAGCACCACCGGCCGGAGCGGCCGACGCCGAGCATGGCGCCCGCCGTCGCCGCCGCGAGCCTGGCCGCGAGCCCGCAGAGCTCGCAGAGCTCGCAGAGTCCCTCGAGTTCGACGATCATCGCCGGCGGCAGCGGCGCGCCGATGCCCGTCCCCAACCAGCCGATGCCCGCGCAGCCCGGCGTCATGGCCAAGGGCACGCCACCGCCCGGCCCGGCGGTGGTCGCGCCCGCGCCCGTGCTCGTGCCGTCGTCGACGTCGCCGGCGCACTCGGTCCAGGCCCAGCCGCGCGCGAAGCGCTCCTCGGAGGCGCCGTCCCGCGGGCCCGGCAAGAGCGCGTGGGACACGTTCGACGGCGCGTCGACCGGCGTCCACGCGACGAGCGCCGCGCCGCACCCCGGCGTCCGCATCAACCAGTACGAGATGATCAAGATCCTCGGCGAGGGCGGGATGGGGACGGTGTTCCTCGCCCGCGATCTCCGGCTCGGCCGCCGCGTCGCGATCAAGTTCCTGCAGACGAACCAGGAGGAGCTCAAGAAGCGCTTCCTCGTCGAGGCGCGCACCACCGCGCGCTGCCAGCACGAGAACATCGTCGTCATCTACGAGGTCGGCCAGTACGACCCCGTCACGTCGTCCGAGGCGCCGGACCAGACCGGTCAGCCGTACATCGTCCTCGAGTACCTGAGCGGCAAGCCGCTCACCGCGTTCACCGAGAACGGCCAGCGCCTGCCGTACGCGCGCGCCGTCGAGGTCATGTGCTCGATCCTGCGCGCGCTGCAGTGCGCGCACGAGGCCGGCATCGTCCACCGCGATCTCAAGCCCGACAACGTGTTCGTGACCGACTCCGGCACCGTCAAGGTGCTCGACTTCGGCATCGCGAAGGTCTTGCAGGAGAAGGCCGTCGGCGGGCAGGTCGACAAGGCGTCCGGCCAGATCCGCATGCCGAGCCCGCTCGAGCTCGCCACCGGCTCGAACAACAGCCTGACCCGGGTCGGCACGATCATGGGCACGCTGAAGTACATGTCCCCGGAGCAGTGGGGCATCGGGATCGAGATCGATCACCTCACCGACATCTGGGCGTGCGGCGTCCTCCTGTTCCGGATGATCTGCGGGCGCCACCCGCTGCACCCGCTCGACGGCAACCAGCTCGTCGTCACGGCGATGCTCGAGCTGCCGATGCCGTCGATGGCGGAGGCCGCGCCGCCGGACGTGCCGCGCGAGCTGATCCAGATCATCGACCGGTGCCTCCTCAAGATCAAAGAGCAGCGCTGGCAGAGCGCCTCCGATCTGCTCGCCGCGCTCGAGCCGTTCCTGCCGGGCCGCCGCACGCTCCAGCTCCAGGTCGACGAGACGCCGTACGCCGGCCTGTCGTCGTTCCAGGAGAGCGACGCCGCCAAGTTCTTCGGCCGCAACCGCGAGATCGCGGCGATGATGACGCGGATCCGCGACCAGCCGCTCATGGCCGTCGTCGGCAGCTCCGGCGTCGGCAAGTCATCGTTCGTGCGCGCCGGCCTCGTGCCCGCGCTCAAGCGCTCCGGCGAGGTCTGGGAGACGCTCGTCATCCGGCCCGGCCGCAAGCCGCTCGACGCGCTCGCCTCGGTGCTCCAGCCGATGGTCGCGACCGCGGCGAACCTCGCCGACGATCTGGAAGAGCAGAAGAAGCTCGTCGACAAGCTCCGGCAGGAGCCCGGCTACCTCGGCAACATGCTGCGCGCGCGCGCGCGCCGCGACAACCGGCGCTTGCTCCTGTTCGTCGACCAGTTCGAGGAGCTCTACACGCAGATCCCCGACGCGGCCGAGCGCGCCGCGTTCACGGCGTGCCTGTCCGCCGTCGCCGACGACGCGACGAGCCCGCTGCGCGTCGTCCTGTCGATCCGCGCCGACTTCCTCGATCGCGTCGCCGAGGACCCGCAGTTCATCGGCGAGCTCACGCAGGGCCTGTTCTTTTTGGGCCCGCCGAGCCGCGATGGCCTGCGCGAGGCGATCACGCTCCCGGCGGAGATGGCCGGCTTCAAGTTCGAGCACCCGGCGACGATCGAGGACATGCTCGATCACCTCGAGACCACGCCCGGCGCGCTGCCGCTGCTCCAGTTCGCGGCCGCCAAGCTGTGGGAGTCGCGCGACCGGGCGCGGCGCATCCTGACGCACCAGAGCTACGCCGCGATGGGCGGCGTCGCCGGCGCGCTCGCGAGCCACGCCGACCGCGTCATCAACGACATCGGTGTGCAGCGCGCGCAGCTCGCTCGCGCGATCCTGCTCCGCCTGGTCACCGCCGAGCGCACGCGCGCGATCGTGCCGCTCACCGAGCTGCGCGAGCTGTCGCGCGAGGTCGGCGAGGTGCAGCAGCTCATCGATCAGATGGTCGACGCCCGCCTGCTCGTCGTGCAGACGCTCGAAGGCGCCAAGGGCAGCACCGTCGAGATCGTGCACGAGTCGCTCGTCCACGGCTGGCCGACGTTGCGGCGCTGGCTCGACGAGAACCAGGACGACGTCGTCCTCGTCGAGCAGCTGCGGACCGCCGCGCGCCAGTGGGCCGCGAAGGGCAAGGACCAGGGCCTCCTGTGGCGCGGCGAGGTCGCCGACGAGGCGAAGAAGTTCCGCCTCCGCTACAAGGGCCCGCTGTCCGACGTCGAGCGCGGGTTCCTCGACGCCGTCGTCCGCCTCGAGCAGGCCGCGCTGCGCCGGCGGCGCGCGCTCATCATCGGCGGCTTCACGCTCCTGTCGCTCGTCGTCGTCGGCGCGATGTCGCTCGCGATCACGTTCCAGCGCGCCTCGGAGCGCGAGCGGTCACAGAAGGCCGAGATCCAGAAGCAGAAGCTGACGGCCGAGGATCGGCTCGCGCTGGTGCAGAAGCGCGAGCAGGAGCGCGACAAGGCCGAGGCCGCGAAGCGCAAGGCCGACGAGCTCGTCGGCGCGCAGGACGTCCAGCTCCGCGAGCGCGCCCGCGAGCTGGCGGTCAAGAACAAGGAGCTCGAGGAGTCGGTGGAGCTGGCCATCGCCAACGAGGAGAAGGCCAAGAAGGCCAAGCGCCGCGCCGAGCGGGCCGCGCGCGAGGCCGAGCGCGCCAAGCAGGACGCCGTGGTGTCGCGCGACGACGCCGTGAAGCAGCGCAACGAGGCGGAGCGCCTGCGCGACATCGCGCAGAAGCGCGCCGAGCTCGCCGAGAAGGGGCGCGGCGGCTCCACGTTCAACAAGCTGCCCGTGCCGTCGGCGACCAAGCGCGACTCGCTGCCGATCCCCGGCGGCGACGCGACGGCGCCCAAGCGCGACGCGCTGCCGGTCCCCGGCGGTGACACCTCGGCGACGCCGAAGCGGGACTCGCTCCCGGCGCCGAAGCCAGATCCGGCGCCGCAGCGTGACGCGCTGCCGGTCCCGACGCCAAGCACGCCCTGACCCGGGCACAGCCGGTCACATCCATCTCTCTTCCATCCATCCACTTGCACGGAGACTCGTCGATGAAGGTTCTGATCGTGGGGCTCGGCCTCGTGCTGAGCATGGGCATCGCACGCGCGGAGCGACCAAAGGTCGCCGACGACAAGCCGCTGGACCAGGGCCAGCAAGCGCCGTGGGACAGGGGCGTATCGACGGAGCAGATGCAGCAGGCCGCCGGCATCTTCGACGAGGCCAACGCGCAGCTCGACGCCAGCCTCCCGGCCAAGGCCGCGGACAAGTACCGCGAGGCGCTGAAGCTGTGGCCGCACCCGATGATCCACTACAACCTGGCGCTGGCGCTCATCGATCTGAAGCGCCCCGTCGAGGTCGCCGAGAACCTCGAGAAGGCGATCCAGCACGGCATCGAGGGCCTGAACGGCGCGGCCGACAAGCTCGATCAGGCCAAGCGGCTCCTCGAGTTCACCCTCGATCAGCTCGCGTACATCGAGGTCTCCTGCCAGAAGGAGGGCGCGAAGGTCTCCGTCGATGGCAAGCACGTGTTCACCGTCGAGAAGGGCAAGCCCAACATCTACAAGGGCCGCGTCCCGATCGGCAAGCACACGTTCGTGGCCGAGAAGCCTGGCTACGCGACGCCCGTCGACGCGCCGCTGATCGACAAGCGCGAGACGTTCCGCATCGAGCTCAAGCTGTACACCGCCGAGGAGCTGACGCGGTACCGCCGCCGGTGGGAGCAGCGGACGTGGGCGCCGTGGGCCGTGATCGGCGGCGGCGCGCTGGTCGGGCTCGTCGCCGGCGGCCTGCAGCTGAGCGCGAGCTCGAGCTACGACGAGTTCGACACCAAGGTGGCGCGGTGCAGCGCCGATGCTAGCAACGGGAGCTGCGACGCCAGCCAGTTCACGAGCCTGCGCGACAGCGGCGACACGAAGCGGATGCTCGGCATCGTCGGCTACGGCGTCGCCGGCGCCGCGATCGTGGCCGGCGGCCTGCTCGTCTATTTGAACCGGCGGGTCTCGTACCAGATCACGACGGACGAGTACCGCATGGAGCAGCTGCGCAAGCAGCAGGCGCAGCAGAAGTCAGTCTCGGTAGCGCCCCTCGTCGGTCCCGGCGTGGGCGGTGCGGCGGTGATGGGCAGGTTCTAGGAGGCACACGAACATGACGATCCAACGATTCATTTCCCTGGCGGCGCTGTCCCTGGCCGCCGCGCTCACCCTCGGGGCCTGCGCCGCTCCCAGCGGCACCCGCGAGTGCGTCAACGGCACGTTCTGTCCGCTCGGCACCGAGTGCTCCGGCGACGGCACGACGTGCGTCACCGCGGGCGGCTGCGGCAACGCGGTCGTCGCCGCCACCGAGGAGTGCGACGACGGCAACGTCAACGGCGGCGACGGCTGCAACCAGCAGTGCCAGATCGAGAAGTGCGGCGACGGCAACGTCACCAGCAGCTCCGGCGAGGTGTGCGACGACGGCAACAACGTCAACGGCGACGGCTGCTCGGCGGACTGCGAGTCGAACGAGACGTGCGGCAACGGCACCGTCGACACCGCCAAGGGCGAGGTCTGCGACGACGGCAACATCAAGGACGCCGACGGCTGCGCGGCCAACTGCAAGTCCGACGAGTCGTGCAACAACGGCATCGTCGACATGACGGTCGGCGAGAAGTGCGACGACGGCATGGCGGTCGGCGGGCCCTGCAGCCCCGACTGCATGGGCGGCACCGGTTGCGGCAATGGCGAAGTGGTCTCGCCTGAGGAGTGCGACGACAGCGGCACGAACGACGCCGATGACTGCGTGGTCGGCACCAGCATGGCATACGCGTGCAAGCTCGCGCGGTGCGGCGACGGCATCACCGCGGTCGACGCCACTGGCCCGCGCAAGGAGCAGTGCGACGGCGGAAAACCCGACCACACGAGCCCCGGCCCGGTGGAGACGGCGGACTGCAACATCGACTGCACGCTCTCGGTGTGCGGCGATGGCAAGGTCAATGGCCACGACCTCGAGCAGTGCGACGACAACAACACCGTCAGTGGCGATGGCTGCGACAGCAACTGCAAGCCCACCGGCTGCGGCAACGGCGTCGTCACCGGCACCGAAGTGTGCGACGACGGCAACGCCAACAACGGCGACAGCTGCGACAACAATTGCAAGCCCACCGGCTGCGGCAACGGCGTCGTCACCGGCACCGAAGTGTGCGACGACGGCAACGCCAACAACGGCGATGGCTGCGACAACAACTGCACCGTCACCGCCTGCGGCAACGGCATCCCGACCACCGGCGAAGCGTGCGACGACGGCAACCCAACCAACGGCGATGGCTG
>DATMCI010000237.1:0-2073 GCA_035558535.1 Kofleriaceae bacterium | reverse complement strand
CGGCGCAGCTGGCCGCGAAGATCCCGAACTAGCGCCCCACGGACGACGCGTGCCGCGGATCTACCTCTCCCCGCCCGACCTCGCCGGCACCGAGCTCTCGCTCCTCACCGACGCGCTTGAGTCCAACTGGATCGCGCCGCTCGGGCCGCACGTCGACGCGTTCGAGGCCGAGCTCGCCGCTCAGCTCGCGCTGCCGCACGCCGTCGCGCTGTCGAGCGGGACCGCCGCGCTGCACCTCGCGCTCGAGGTGCTCGGCGTCGGCGCGGGCGACACCGTCTGGTGCTCGACGTTGACGTTCGCCGCCACCGCGAACGCCGTGCGCTACGTCGGCGCGGTGCCGGTGTTCGTCGACAGCGATCGCCGCACGTGGAACCTCGATCCCGAGCTGTTCGCCGAGGCGCTCGACGACGCGGCGCGGAAGGGCGCGCTGCCGCGCGCGGTGATCGCCGTCGATCTCTACGGCCAGATCGCGGAGCTTGCCCCGATCGCCGCGGCGTGCCGCCGCCACGGCGTGTTCCTCATCGAGGACGCGGCGGAGGCGCTCGGCGCGAGCTACCGCGGAGCGCCGCCGGGCGCGCTCGCCGATCTCACCGTCCTGTCGTTCAACGGCAACAAGATCATCACGACCTCCGGCGGCGGCGCGCTGCTCGGCCGCGAGCGCGCCTGGCTCGATCGCGCGCGCTACCTCGCGACGCAGGCGCGCAGCCCGGTGCGCCACTACGAGCACGAGGCGATCGGCTACAACTACCGGCTCTCGAACCTGCTCGCCGCCGTCGGCCGCGCGCAGCTCGCGGACCTCGAGCGTCGCGTCCTGGCCCGCCGCGCCACGAACCAGGCGTACCGCGAGGCGCTCGGCGCGCTCCCCGGCTGGGACTTCATGCCGGAGGCGCCGGAGCGGCGCTCGACCTTTTGGCTCACGTGCGCCACCGTCGCAGATCACGCGCGTCGCGAGGCGATCCTCGATCACCTCGCGAGCTGCGACATCGAGGCGCGCCCGATCTGGAAGCCGATGCACCTGCAGCCGGTGTTCCGCGGGTGCCGCGTGATCGGCGGCGCCGTATCGGAGGATCTCTTCGCGCGCGGGCTGTGCCTGCCGAGCGGATCGAGCCTTCTGCCGGCGGATCGGGAGCGCGTGATTCGCGAGATCCTCGCGATCCTCGAGATCCTCGCTCGTGAGTGACCTCATACGGGCGTGAGACCTTGCCGAGCGCCGAGCGCGCGGCAGATACTCGCCTACTGCCTGCACCAGGACGCCTCGATGCTCCTCGCCAGGGGCGATAGCGAGGCACCTGCTTCATCTCGACGGGAGAGGTTCACCGTGCGCATGACCAAGCTGGCTTCGATCATGGCTATCTGGATGGCGTGGGCGGCGTGGGCGGCGTGGGCGGCGGGTGCGACCGCCTGTCAATCGGGCGAGGGCCCGAGCGCTCCTGATCCCGCGCCCGCCCCCGACGGCGTGGGCGGCGCGGGGGGCGCGGGGAGCCTGTACGCGGAGCCTGCGATCGATCTCGGCGCGAGCGTCTCGAGCGGCGCGCCCGCCGCGCTCGCGCTCGCGTACGACGGCGCGGCGTTCCGCGGCGGCCACGCCACGCACGACGTCGTGGTCGTCGACGGCATCGTCGACGTGACGCCGTGGCACCGCGATCCGGCGACCGGCCAGCGCCGGTCTGGCGGCGCGATCGGGCTCTCGACCACGGGCGCCGCGGTCGGCGAAACCGAGCTTTCGATCGGCGCGGGCGCGGCGCGGCAGGTCGCGCAGAACGTCGTCGAGATCTCGCGCGGCGCGCTGGTCGAGCGGATCACGAACCGCGAGGACGGCATCGAGCAGGCGTGGCGCCTCGACGCGCCGCCCGCGGGCGGCGGTGCGCTCACCGTCGAGGTCGCGGTCGCCGGGCACCGCTTCGTGGCGGCGACCGTGTCGGGCCTGCACTTCCAGAGCGAGCGCGGGCTCGGCTTCCGCTACAGCCACGCGGTGTGGCGCGACGCGTCGGGCGCGGCGTGGGACATCGAGGCGCGCTACGAGGCGGGCCGCATCGCGATCACCGTCCCCGATGAGATCCTCGCGGGGTCTCT
>DATMCI010000236.1:0-14797 GCA_035558535.1 Kofleriaceae bacterium | reverse complement strand
CAGCTCGCCTCGATCCGCCAGCACGTCGGCGATCTTCCCCTGCGTGATCGCGCGCGCGCGCACGTCGCCCAACCGCTCGTAGACCGGCAGCTCCTCCTCGCGCCGGATCCGCAGCACCTCGTCCAGCTCGCCTCGATCCGCCAGCACGTCGGCGATCTTCCCCTGCGTGATCGCGCGCGCCCGCACGTCGCCCAGCCGCTCGTAGACCGGCAGCTCCTCCTCGCGCCGGATCCGCAGCGCCTCGTCCAGCTCGCCTCGGTCCGCCAGCACGTCGGCGATCTGCCCCAGCGCAAGCGCTCGGTCTCTATCATCGTGAGCCTCCCGAGCGAGGCGTTCCATCTCGGTTGCAGCGCTGCGCACGATCTCGAGTTCACCCGCTCGTAACGCGAGCTGACAGAGCGCCCACAGGACACCCCGATTAGCGCCACCGCGGCGCGCCCGGTGGGCCGCAGCTAGCCAGGGCCCCGTGGGGCCGCGACTTGTGGCGAAGTCCCACGCGCGCGGCAAGAGCTCACCGATAGCGTTGTCAGATGCCACGCCGAGCCACTCGCCGATTGCCGGCGTCTCCGGGGAGAGCTCGTTCCATCGAACAACGCGCTCCGACGGCTCGGCGTTGGCTCGCTCCGCCACCCACCCGCCGATCCGCGCGTCGATCTCGACGCGCTCCGTGCCAGCGCGCAGAAACTCGCCGAGTAGCGGATGCACCGCCCACGTCGCATCGGCGTGCTCTCCCGGTCCCAGCCACTGCACGAGCGACAGCGCAGCCGCGGCATCCATGAAGTCCTCGAGCGCCCCGCTCGCCTCGTCCAGACCCGTGATCGCCGCGCCGAGCGAGCGCCCGAAGCCCGTCCGAGGCGCCCACCCGAGAGCCACGAGCGCTGCCGACCACGCGGATGTCCGCTCCCCCGCCTCGGCGAGCAGTAACTCGCGAGAGATCGCAAACGACGTCGCGAGCACGCCCCGCGCGCGATCTCGGCGCACGTGATCGCCCGGGTCACGCGGGACGAGCGCGAGCCCCTGCGCTCGCAACCGCTCGAGGAATCGGCCCACGGTCACGCCACGGCGCAGATACCCGGCCGCCAGATGCAGCGCGAGCGGCAAGCCAGCGACCTGGCGCACCAGCTCGCGCAGCTCTGCCTCCGGCACTGCGAAGGGCGCCCCTGCGAGCTCGGCTTGCAGGAGCGCCAGCGCGGTCCCTGGGTCCAGAGGCGCCAGCTCGATGCGCGTCCAGTTGGACTCCGCGGCGGTCCCGAGCTCAGCGTAGCGTCCGGTCACCAGCATCGGCACGCCATCGAGCGCGTCCGCGAGCGTTGCCACCAGCTCTGCCGCCGCAGCAGCGTCGATATTGTCCACGTGAACCAGCGCCCGCTGCGCCCGCATCGCCTCTGCGACGGTTCGCGCGTCGACTCGCGCCGGATCGAGCCCTGCCTGCTCGCCGAGCACCGCCATCCACATCGCCACCGTTCCTGGATGCTCGGGATCGAGCACCAAATGCTGATAGCTGCCAAATCGCCCCGCGTGCCGCGCGTGGAACTCGTGAGCCAGGTACGTCTTGCCGACGCCCGCCATCCCCTGCACCGCGACGAGCGCTACGCGGCCCGAGCCGCCACGATCGAATGCAGCGCCGAGGCGTGCCAGCTCGGCGTCGCGACCGATGAACACCTTGTGCCGCTCCGGCGCGCGCGGACGCGGGATCTGCGTACCTTCGTCGAAGCGCCAGCCGCGCGCGCCGTACTCCAGCCGGAGGCGCCCGCCCGGCGCGTTCTCGTACAGCAGCGCGTCCTCGCCCCAGAAGAAGCTCCGGCCAGACCACCCACGGAACCGGACCTCGCCGCGCTGCGGCCGCGCGTGCTCGTCGAGCTCCAGGTCGATCACCTGGCACGTGTTCAGGTACCGATGCTCCTCGTCCCCTTCGTACAAACATCCCGCCGCCAGCACCAGGAGCTGATTGTCCGGCCCCTGGAACACCTCCGCCGTCGGCTCGTGCTGGTGGCCGTGCAGCAGCAGATCGACGCGATCCGCCAGCCGCTTGCGCGCATCGCTGCCATCTGCGAGGTCGGCGAGCCGGTGGTGCATGAGCGCCAGCCGGAAGCCCGGCAACGGCGCGCCCTCCGTCGTCGTCGTCAGCAGTGATATCTGGTGCTCGGTCAGCCAGAGCTGCCCGCCGTCGTGGTCGTCGCCAGCGAGCCACGCGCTGTCCAGCCCGATCACCTGGATCGGTTGCAACAGGCCCGGCAAGGTCACCGCGTTGCGGTAGCCCAGCCGCCGGTGCGGCGAATGCCACGGTCCTAGCTCGAACCGTCCGAGCTCTGCCGTCACTGCGCCCCAGAACGCCTGCTGCCGCTCCAGGATCTGGTCGCGGCGCACGTCACCACGCAGCGCGCGTTGACTCTCACCCGCCATCCACTTCGAGTACGCACGCGGATCCGTCGCGAGGTCGCTCCGCAGTGACTCCCACGCCGCGTGCTGGATCCCCCGATCGACGTCGTGATTCCCCGGGATCACGAACAGCCGCTCGAGCGGAACGTCGAGCGCCGCGCATGTCTGCTTCAGGAATGCGATCGCCCGCGGATAGTCGGTAGGGTGTCCCCAGTCGCCGAGGTCGCCGGTGAACACGACCAGATCGAACGGCACGCCGTCCGCGCGCAGCTCGGCAAGGTTGGCCATCCACTTCTCGCCCAGCACGCGCCATCGGGAATCTGCCCCCAGTCGCGCCCGGTCCGCCTGCGGCCCCTCTGGGCTCCGCATGTGCAGGTCGGAGATGTGAAACACCCGGACGCGGTGGCCGCCCACCGCGCCATCCTATCGCGCCTGGAGTTGTTCGATCCGGTGGTGTGCGACATCGCTCAAGTCCCGACGAGGTTCCGTCCGCCCCGCCCCGCCCCGCCCCGCTCGCGCCCCGCACGCGTCCGGTGCGGGCGGGCGCCGCGGCGGGGGCTGCAGCCGCGTACGCACGCGCGCGCGCGATCGCGGTGCGTGACGTCCGTCGCAGGTAGCGCCGCGCATGACGCGGCGCTCTCAGTTTTTCAGGCGGCAAAGATCGCCGCCGGCCTGGAATCATCGCGATCAACGCGGCCCATGACATGCGGTCTGACGATTGCAGTCTCCGGCGGGCGATGCGTTCTACAACTATCTTCATTCCCCTCCTCCTCTCCAACTCCCTCACCGCCTGCACCGACGAGCCCGAGCCCCAGCCCGAGCCCGTCACCATCGCCATCGCGGCCGACAAGGCGCCCGCCCTCGTCGCGTTCCGTGACGGCCTCGACGGCGACTGGCAGACCGCGACCATGAAGACGCCCACCAGCTTCGAGGCCGTCGTTCACGGCCCCTACGTGATCTCCGTCGCCTGCGAAAATCTGACGACCGGCGAGTTCACGACCCGCCAGGTCGCGCGGACCCCCGAGGACGAGCACGACGTCAAGCTGGAGTGCGAGCCCGCGGCCCCGAGCACCCACGCGATCACCGGCCACATGATGCAGGCCGGCCGCGTCCAGCTCGGCGGCGCCTCCAAGACCTCGCAGACCGCCGACTGGGACTTCGCGCTCGACGTCCCGAGCGGCACCTACGACCTCATGGCGAGCACCGCCGACCGGATCGCGCTGCGCCGCGCGATCGCGATCACCGGCGACCTCGAGATCACCGCGCCGATCGACCTCGCCCAGGAGGGCAAGGACCTCGCCGCCGCCGCGTTCACCGTGACGAACGCCGCCGCCAACGAGACGCTCAGCGCCGCCGTCAGCCTCGGCAAGGCCGGCCAGAAGCTCGCGTTCGACGTCTACCAGGGGCCGATCGCCACCGCGAAGATCGCGCCTGACTCGGCGCTCGTCGAGTCCGACCTGCAGCGCGCCGCCGTGACGGCGACCGCCGGCAACGAGCGCCGCACGCTGAGCCGCTCGTTCCGCGTCGGCGGCACCACCGCGTACACGCTCCCCGCCCCGCTCACCGGTATGAAGTGGGAGCAGGCCAATGGCAACCTCGCCGTGAGCTGGGGTGCCATCACCGAGCCCGCGTCGTTCACCGTGGACGTGAGCGGCGCCTCGGCCGACGGCAGCAAGCACCAGCGCCACCACCTCGAGATCAGCTCGCGCTTCGCCGCGGAGACCAAGATCACGCGCGCGACCGTCGACACCTCCATCGCCGGCTACAAGCCCGAGTGGAAGATCGACCTCGCCCGCGAGTACACGCGCACGCTGACCGTGGAGCGCGCGTCGAATAACGAGCTCGCGACCAACGCGGTGTCCGAGATCGCCAACAAGCAGTGATCGGCCACGCGCGGCGCGGCGCGATCAGCGAAACGCCGCGCGGAACAGCCGGGGCCCCCGCGTGAACAAGATGTCGCTTCCGACGACCACGCCGTCCATCACCAGCGGATCGCCCCGCCACGTCGTGGCCCCGGTGGCGTAGTCGATGACCCTGTTGCCGGTCTGCGCGTAGAGCAGGGTGCCGCCCAGCGGCGTGACCAGCTCCGGTCGCCCGAGCGGCGAGCCCACCTTGGGGAGCGGGACGAGGACGCCCTGCGCGCTGGCCGCGTCGTAGAGGAAGGCCTGATCCTGAACAGCGAACACGGAGGTTAAGATCCGCTCTTCCCGGTAGGTCGCCACGAGCAGGTGGTCGTCGTCGATCCACGCGAGCGGGGCCCCCATGACCGTGCCGGTCAGCACGCCGTTCGCGTAAATCTGGGTCTTCGCGTTGACGATCTCCAGCGAAGAGCCGGAGAGCGCGATGCCCAGCATGAACGCGGCGTTCGTGCCGCGCGGCGACAGCCGCGACGGCTGCACGTCCGCGGTGCCGAGCGACCCAGGGCCATAGCTCGGCAGCTCCGTGCCCGTGATGGTCGTGAGCCGCCACGGCATCGGCGTCTCCCACCACGCGAGCAGGTGGCTCAGCACGAGCGCCTCGCGCGCCCAGGAGAAGCTCACGAAGTGCGTGCCATCGGGCCGCAGGTTCGGCCAGGCGTAGAGCTCCGCGCCGTCCGCGACCCGGACGACGCGCAGGTCCCGCGAGGGCTCCTCGGCGACGACCAGGAGCGACGCGTCCGGGGACAGCTCGATGTGCCTGCCCGCGATCGGCAGCTCGTGCGAGACCACCGCCTCCGTAGGGCCCAGCACGAGCACCTCCGATCGCCCCGAGGCGGTGGCGATCACCGCCGTGCCGTCGGGGGCGCCGCGGATGTCCCACGCCCGTCCGAGCGTCAGCGAGCGCCGGGCGGCCGGCGGCCCGAGCACCGCGGCGCTGTCGAACACCACACCCTCATAGCTCCCGATCAGCCAGCCGCCCGGATCGCCGCCGAACGCGGCCAGACCTGCGAACGGCAGCGGGATCGGACCGCTCTGGCTCACGCTCGAACCGAGCGTGAGCAGCTCGAGGACCGGCCCTGCGCTCGCCGCGTGATAGATGCCGATCTGGTCGCCCGACGAGAACACCGACGCCCCTGGCGGCAGCGGGTAGACGTGGACAGGCGCGCTCAGATCGCCGGCCGCGAAGATCCTCACGCTGTCGCCGGAGGCCGTCCACGCGTAGCTCCCCTGCCCGACGAAGCGCGTGCCGAAGAGAAACTCCGCCTGCGTGAGCTGCGCGCCGTCCTTGGCGTGGACGCCGACGACGTCCCCGGCCAGCGTCAGGAAGCGCTCGCCGTCGGAAAACCACGACTGGAACGTGCCGGCGAAGCCCGCCGTGGATCTGTCGCCGTCGGCGATCCGGATCGCCTCGATCGTGGCCGCGCCCGCCGGCCCGCGGGCGACGCGGAGCTCCGCGGGCGACGCGAACACGTCGCCCGCCGCGTAGTTGCCCGAGATATCGACGAGCATCGCGCCCAGCGTCGACCACGCGCGGAGGTGCGTCGCCGTCGCCGCCCACACGTACGCGCCGTCGCTCGAGAGCCCGACGCTCTTCGCGTCCTTCGCGTCTGTGACAATGACGGCGCGGAGGTCGCCCGTCGCCGCCGATCGGACCTCGAGGTTCCCGGCGTTCCGCGCCGCCATCGTTTCGCCGCGCAGGAACACCGGGCACGCATCGCAAGCGTCGCCCCGCGCGATCGCCCGGCGGGCGGCGACGTCCCAGAGCACCCAGTGCCCGCTCGCATCGAGGCTGAGCGCGCGGTCACCGGCGCGCTGGAGCGCGCGGATCGGGTCCACGTGGCCCAGGTCCAGGGGCAGCTCCGTCGCGTCGAGCACCGGCTCGACATCACCTGGCGGCGGCGGCTCCTCAGGCGGCGGCGGCACCTCTTCGCCGCCGCACGCGGCGAGCAACGCACCGCAGAGGACCAGGCCACCGCCACCGATCGCAGCTCTCGCCGCCCGACGCACTCCCCGAAGCACTCCCCGAAGCGCTGCCTCATGCATGGGCATGGGCCGATTATGGCCGCCCGCGAGGACGTGCCGAGCCGCCGCGCAGCGCCTCATGTCTGTCCGATCACGGCCGCGACATCGGTGTCGCGACAGAGGCGTCCTGACAGGCCGGCTCGCACCGATGGCACCACCGATGGCCCCTTTGGCGCGACTCCGCTAGGCTCGGCCCGTGCGCATCGCCATCGCGATCCTCGGCGCGGCCCTCGCCTGCGGGTGCAAGGACCGGTCGAAGCCGCCGCCTGTTCCGCCGGCCGCCGGCTCGGCGCAGGAGCCGGCGAGCCCGGCGTTCAAGCAGCTGCCCCCGACCGGATCGGCGGGCGCGCCCGAGCCAACCGTGCTCGATCTGCCGCGCGCGAGCCGCTCCGCGCCGAAGAAGACGACGAAGCCGCTCGACAAGGCCGCGTACGAGAAGATGTCTGGCCCGGACTATCCCGGCTGGACGAAGGACATCCGCCTCCTGGACGCGAAGGCGCTCGAGGTCCGCTACAAGTCGGCGACGCCGCCGATCCTGAGCGTCACGATCGCCGCCTCCCCCTGCTTCGACTGCATCCCGATGGAGCTACCGAAGTGGAAGGCCAAGGAGGACGCGCTGAAGAACCTCCTCCTGCCCGAGCTGCGAGAGCGCAAGGACACGGTGTTCGAGGTCGGCGAGGTGAAGCTCGCCGGCGCGCCGCTCATCTACACGTACCAGCTCGCCCACGGCTACGTCCTCGGCGAGGACCAGAACCGGCAGGGCCCGTACAGCCACGCATACACCGTCTATCACAACGACGGTATCAACCAGATCCGCGTCACCGCGCAGTACGCCGATCAGCCGGTCGCCACGCGAGACGAGCTGGTGAACCTCGCCCCGCGCGACGACCTCCAGAAGATCGCGCTCGCGTTCCTCGACGCGTACACCCACGCGTGGTGAGCGCGCGCGGCGGCGCGGGCCGCTGTGCTGGCTACTTGCCGACCGCGATCTTGCGGGGCTTGGCCTCCGCCTTCTTGCCGATCGTCAGGGTGAGCACGCCGCGATCGAGCTTCGCCTCGATGCGCTCGGCGTCCGCCTGATCCGGCAGCGCGAAGCTGCGCGAGAACGAGCCGAACTGGCGCTCGTAGAGCGCGTAGCTCTCGCCCTCCCTGCGCTCCTCCGCCTGGCGGCTGCCCGAGACCGTGAGGACGTTGTTGTGGATCGCGATGTCCAGATCGGTGTCGGCGACGCCGGGGAGGTCCGCCTTCAGCACGAACGCGTCGGTGGTCTCCTTGACCTCGAACGACGGCGAGAACGCGCTGGCCGGACGGCCGCCGTAGAACGGGTCCCACGAGAGGAGATCGCGGGCCATCGCGAACGGATCGCGATAGCGAGCCACCTGCGAGCCAGAGCCGTTGCCATTGCCATTGCCATTGGTGCGAGCGAGCGACATGAGAGATCCTCCTGTATAGGGAAGAGAGGCGCCGCAGGATGCGCCTCGTGACTAGCTAGAATTACTGCGGAAAATTGCCCCGGAACCGCCGGGAACCGTCTGCAAGGCTCCTGGTAGACACCACCTCGCGAGAACGCAAGCCCCCCCAAAGCTCAGGTCCCCTCACGCGGCGCGGGCGCTCCGAAAAGGGCGCAAGGCGCCTCACCGCGCCAGCGCGCCCAGCCCCTGCCCGCTCGTCCATCCGCGTCCGTCCCATCCGAGGATGCGGGCGCAGCAGCCGTGACGCGGCCTCCCGGATGCCGGCGCACGGCGATGGCGCCGCTACCACCGCCCACCGGAGCGAGAGTTGCAGTAGCCCAAAGGCGTTCGTGGCATCCACGCCAGCGATCAGGGACTCACCATGCGCACCCCCGTCGCACGCGCTGCTCGGCGCGTGGCTTCATCTCTCGTCGCGTTCGCAACACGCAGCATCGCCTTTGTCTTTCTCATCGCCGGATGCGACGGGATGGACGAGGCACCCGCGGCGGAGGGACCCGCGCCGCCGGCGCAGCCCGCGACCGGCCCCGGCGGCGCGGAGTATCCGCACGGCGGCGCGCGGGTGCGCACCTATGGCTCGGGAGAAGAGCAATACTGGCTCTACGAGCCAGCGATGCCGGCCCCCGACGCCGCTCCCGTGCTCGTGTACCTCCATGGATATAGCTCGCGCGAGCCGGCGCTCTACGATGCGCTGCTGACGCACCTGGCGCGCAAAGGCCATATCGTCATCTATCCCGTGTACGGCGGTCTCCTCGATCCGCAGAACTATCAGCCCAACGCGCGCGCCGCCATCGCCGCCGCGCTGGCCGAGCTCGACAGCCCCGAACATGTTCACTCCGATGGCCACTTCGGCCTGCTCGGGCATTCGCTCGGCACGATGATCGCGCTGCGCCTCGCCGCCAAGCCGCAGGCGACGCCGGAGCTGCCGGTCCCCGAGATCCTGGTGTTACACGAGCCTGCGGGAAAGACGGCCCCCTTCATCGAGGGCAATCCCGACTGGGATGTTTCAGAGCAAACCTTGATCGAGATCGCGCCCACGACGAGATTGCTCCTCATCCAGGCCGAGACGTCGGCCACCGATCCCAACTCCGTCGCGCCCGATGCCTGGCACAACACGCCGCAGCTCGCGCGCGCGCAGAAGAACTTCCTACGGGTGATCTCTGACGAGCACGGCCGCCCGGCGCTCGTGTCCGATCACACCGGCGTGCAGGCTGGCCAGAATGTGACGCACTTCGATCCGCTCGACGGCATCGACTGGTGGGGGTACTGGCGGCCGACGGACGGCGCGCTCAGCGAAGTCTTCGGGAGAGGCGAGCTGCCCGCGGGCTACTCGGCGTTTTGCAGCAGCGCCGGCCCGCGCTGCGATCCGGTGCGCCACATGGGCCAATGGAGTGACGGCGTGGCGGTCACCCCCATGCAGAACGCCGCCGAGCTGGGACTCTGAAGAGAAACGCTCGATCGCAGAGGCGATCCCACCCCACCTGACCACGACGCGGTGGTCCCGGAGTTGCACGATCACGTAAATGCTGCCCCGGGGGATCCAGGCCGCAGATTCAGAATCAGAGGGATCGCATGTTCGCCACACACTCGAAATTTTGGACGACACCCCTCCTCGTGTTCGCAGTGCTGAGCATCACGAGCCAGCCTGCAGCCGATGCGGACACCGGGGCGATCCTCGCAGCGGCGCCCGCGCCGCGCGCCGCCGCAGCGAGCGGCCCGGTCGCCATCGTCGACCAGCGGCATGGGGTGATGATCTTCAACCTGGCGTCCCAGAACTGGAACCGTGACAAGCCATCGTGGTCGTGGTCGCCGCGCGGCGACAGCTGGCGCAATCTGTCAGACGTCAAGTTCCGGTCCTACGGGGGGCGGAACACTCTCCTCGTCACAGCGTCAAGCGGGAGGGCCGCGACGGTCGATTACGCGACGCGCCGGGTGACCTGGACCGCGACGCCCGGCGGCAACCCGCACTCGATCGAGCTCTTGCCGTCGGGCGCGGTAGTGGTGGCGTCGTCCGCAACCGGCCGGCTCACGGTCTACGGGAAGGGGCACGAGACCAGCGACAGCCACGTCGAGCTACCCGACGCGCATGCCGTGCTGTGGGACGCAAAGCTCAACCAGCTCTGGGCGCTCGGCGGCAACCAGCTGTGCAGGTACTCGGTCGAGGGCCCCGAGGCCCGGCCCAAGCTGAGGCGCGCCGGCTGCGTATCCACGCCTCCGGGCGGCCACGATCTGTCACCGGTCCACGGCAATCCCGCTGAGATGTGGCTCAGCACCTGAGATCATATCTCCATCTACTCGGTTCAGAGCGGGCGTCTCCGCGAAGCTCCCGGCTACATCGACAACAACAAGATCAAGAGCGTCGGCAACCAGCCGGGCGGCCTGGTGATCACCACGCAGGTCAAGGACAAGAACTCCGATGACACGTGGGGTACCGGCAATATCTGGCTGTATCGCCAGGATGGCTCGTACGTCGGCAACCGCTATCGCGCGCGTGCCGCGATCTACAAGGCGAGGCCCGTCGTCTGGGATCGCCGGTGAGCACACGCCGCGAGCTCCCGGCCACCATACTCGTCGTGCACAGCTCGGAATTTCGCGCGCGCCTTCGCGGTTCACGCCCGCATGCGCGGCCCGCTCCTGATCGCCGGTGTGCTGGCCACCTCGCAGCCTGCATGGGCCAAGTACGATCCATGCGGGCACGTGTCGGTGCTCGAGCCGGCCGGCCCGGTTCCGCGCAACGCCAAGATCTGGCTGTGGCGCAGCGGCGGCGAGTACGGCGAGCGGCTGCGGAGCCGCGGCCCCGACCTCGATCGCAGGATCGCACCGCCGCTCCTCGGCTCGAGCCGTGGGCTCGCGGCGTTCGATCCCGGGCTCCTCGGACGCGACGAGCACGAGCTGGAATTGCACAGGATGTTTCGATTTTTGACCCGGTTCTCTTGAGCGCTCCTCAAACCTAGACGACCCTTCTGCAGGTGATGGACCGAGGCGCTGACGCGATCCGCGGAACAGACACGTCGACTCAGTCGTCGCCCGTGGGCAGCTCCGTAGGCTCGTTCCAGCGCTACATCGACAAACGCAGGACTCTGATCGTCTCCGCGCTGCGCTCCGTTCCATGGTGGACGTCGTGAGCACGCAGACGAAGACGACGCTTCGTTTCGCGACCGCGATCCTTCGGCGTCTCGGCGAGGAGCTCAATCCGACGATGGACCAAGGCGTGCTGGAGCTGGTCAAGAACTCTTACGATGCCGATGCGCTCTCGTGCATGGTGTCACTGCGCAACGTTGATCAAGCTGGCGGGACGCTTGAGATTGTCGACGACGGAATTGGGATGGTTCCTGACGACATCGTGGACGGATGGCTCGTACTTGGGGCTTCTGAGAAGGAATTGCAAACGGTGACGGCGCTCGGGCGGATCCCGACTGGGAGCAAGGGCCTGGGTCGTCTCGCGTGTCTTCGCATGGGCGAACGCGTCGAACTGGTTACACGGCCCAACAAAAGGCCCACGGAACAGTTCGGGCTGGAGCTCGTCTGGAAGCAGTTTGATCAGGCAGATACTGTCGAGCAGGTCCCTCTGGTGATCGCTCACCAAAAGAGGTCGCCCAAGGCGACGCAAGGCACGCGGATCGCAGTACATGACCTGAAGCGCCCGGTGACACGCCCGGAAGTTGAGCGTCTCGCAAGAGCGATGATTCTCCTTTCGGATCCGTTCGGGACCAAAACGCACGGCTTCCGCTCCGTCTTGGATGCGCCAGAGTTCAAGGATCTGTCAGCGCTCGTCGAGAAGCGCTACTTCGAACAGGCTGACTACCATGTCCACGCGACGGCCAGCGCCGGAGAGGCGAGCGTCGGCATCGTGGATTGGCGCGGCAAGGAGCTCCACTCGGCTGATCACAAGACGGTCGCCCGAAAGCGGAAGGGAACGCTCTACGAAGCGCCAGACTTCGAGTTCGACCTGTGGGTGTTTCTTCTATCTGCCGAATCGTTCTCGACAAAGACTGCCAAGCTTCCAGACGTCCGCGCGTGGCTGAAGCAGTTTGGCGGCGTCCACATCTATGAGAACGATCTCCGTGTCCCGCCCTACGGCAATCCCGGCAACGACTGGTTGGAGCTAAACGTGCTTCGTGCGCGGTCTCCTGAGGAACGACCGAGCACGAACACGAGCATTGGGCGCGTCAGATTCGAAGGTAAACCCAAATGCCTGGTTCAGAAGACGGACCGTTCCGGATACATCGAAAGCACTGCGTTCACTGAGGTCAAGGCACTGCTGCAAGACGTGCTTGACTGGACCGCTCGTATACGGCTTCAAGAAGCGGAGAAACATCGTGGGACGGAGCGCGGCGCTGCTCCCAAAACAACCCGGAAGTCGAAGAAGAAACTTGACGACGCACTGAAGCAGGTTCCACCCAAAGCACGGGCGCAGGTGGAGGAAGCGATCGAGGCCTTCGAAAAGGCGCGCGACAAGGAAGTCGATACGCTCAAACGAGAGGTCCAGCTTTATCGCTCTCTGAGCACTGCCGGAATCACGGCGGCGACGTTCGCGCACGAGTCAGCCGGCAATCAGATCAAGGCGCTCACGATGGCGCTCAAGCTGATCGAGTCGAAAGGCAAACGCGAGCTCGCCGACCGCTACGAGACCACGCTTCAGCAACCCGTCTCGATCGCACGACGGTACACTGAGTCACTGCCCGTCCTCGGGTCGGCGACATTACGTTTGCTTGAAGGCGCCAAGCGACGTGTTGGTCGTGTCGATGTTCATGACGCCCTCCTATCTGTGCTCGCGCTCCTTCAGCCCTTCATTGCCGGGCGCGAGATCACTGTCGAGACGAAGTTCGCGAAAGGAGCACCGTATCTGAATGGTACCGAAGCGGCGATCGAGTCGATCCTGTCAAACCTCCTTACGAACAGCATGTCGGCGCTCGAACGAGGCGGTACCAAGGAGCGCAAGATCGAAATCAGAACCGCGTTACACCCTGGCAAGATCATACTGGAAGTACTCGACAATGGCCCTGGCATTGAGGGACTTGAGCCGAGTGAAATCTGGCTCCCGGGTTACACGACCAAGGTCGGGGGCACCGGCCTCGGTCTCACCATCGTGCGTGACGCCACGAGAGACCTCGGAGGCGAGGTTGCCGTAGAAGAACGTGGCGAGCTTGGCGGCGCGACGCTGCGTATCGAACTTCCAATCCTAGGAGCGTGAACACGCATGGTCCAGGTACATGGCAGCGCAATCGAGCGTGTCTCCGTGATCGACGATGATCCCGGTAGCCGAGAGCTCTATTCCCTCTACGTCGAAGAGCTCTCAATGCAGGCACTCCGCGAGAATGGCCCTTTCACATCGGTTGAAGCGTGTGTTGAAAGGGTTCTAGGAGCCGCACATGCGGCGATTTCGGACTTCAAGCTAAAGGTGAAGACGTACGCCAGCTTTAACGGTGCCGAGCTCGTCGCCTCGCTCTATGACAAGAAGTTGCCTTCGATCCTGTGTACGCGCTTTGAGTTTGCGGATCTCGACGAGATCCGCCCTTATCGACAACGGATCCCCGCCCTACTTCGCCCGGACGAGCTCGATGTGGATACGATCGCGCACGCCTTCGAGAGCTGTGCTCTTGAATTCAGGAATGAGTTCGTCCAGACCCGGAAGCCGTGGAAGACGCTGATTCGCATTGAGGACATCCATGCCGACCCCGGTAGAGAGGCCGCCGTAGACGTTTGCCTCCCGTCGTGGAACCGGAACGTGATGGTGAAGCTGCAGCGCTCCGAGCTCCCTGAGTGGATGCACGCGAAGCTTGTAGCGGACGCGCACTTCTATGCTGTGGTCAACATCGGAGCCGAACGTCCAGAAGACCTCTACTTCTCGAAGTGGTCGGAGTCATGACGGGTGATCGAATCGCGTTGCTCGACGTCGGTCATGGAAATGGCACGGTGCTACACATCGGCGATCAGGTCTGCGTGATCGATGCCGGGCCGGGCACGACCCTGCTCGAGTACATCCAGGAGAATTCGCTCCCAAGCATCGATCTCGTGATCCTGTCGCACGCAGATCAGGATCATATCGGCGGGCTTATTGGATTGCTGGTGGCCGGGAACATTCCGATCAAACGCGTCCTGCTGAATACAAACTCCGAAAAAGAGAGCAAAGTCTGGGCGGGGCTCGTCCACGAGCTCAGCGTCCATTGGCAGAACAAGGGACTCCAATTCGACGTGGGCCTGACTGCACAGGACTCTCCCATCACAATCGGATCTGCGACGCTAGAGATCTTGTCTCCATCACCAGGCCTCGCTGCTATGGGGGCGGGCTCGCTCACCAGCGAGGGTCGTCGGATCACGTCAAACACGATCAGCGTCGTGATCCGCGTGATCTACGACGGCCAGCCGGTAACTCTCCTCACCGGCGACATGGACGGCATCGCGCTCGACGAGTTGCTCAGCCGAAATGTCCCCGCCACGACGTCGTTGCTCGTGTTTCCCCACCACGGTGGCGCTAGCGGCCCGCGCTCCGCGGCCTTTGCAACGAAGCTCCTCCGCGCGACGAAACCCGACGCTGTGGTGTTCTCCGTGGGTCGCGGACGATTCGGCAACCCCAAGAAGCAGATCGTGGAGGCGGTCCGCGCGTCCAACGCGAATATTCGCGTCATCTGCACGCAACTGAACGAGGAGTGTGCATCAACGCTTCCGAAGGAGCGGCCGACACACCTGACCTCGCTGGTAGCACATGGCCGCGAACGCAATCGTTGCTGCGCCGGCACGGTCGTTTTGAAGCTCGGGCAGGGTGGTGGACTCTTTCCAAGAGAAACACCGCACCGCGAGTTCATCAGGCTTCGCGTTCCGAGTGCGATGTGTCAATGACTCTTCGATAAGCGCACGCCGGCCAAGTGCGTAATTCGCGGCATCGTGATCACCGAAACCGCGGCATCGTGATCGCCGAAACCGCGGCATCGTGATCACCGAAACCGCGGCATCGTGATCGGCGGTCCGACCAATCGGCCGCCGTCAGACGGCAGGTCGACGCTGGGC
>DATMCI010000235.1:0-23919 GCA_035558535.1 Kofleriaceae bacterium | reverse complement strand
TTCGTCGACCTCGGGGACCAGTATCTGACCCGCCGCTCACAGACCGACGCCACCCGCAAGCACGTGCGCCGCCTCGAAGCACTCGGATTCAACGTTGCCCTTACTCCTCGCGATGTTACGTAGCGGGTTTCTTGGCAGTGGGGCCGATCGGTCGTGCGAGCACCAACGGTGGGCGGGCGTGCGGGCAACCACCTCACTGCGAAGCAAAGTGCCTCCCCGAGCGAGCAAGCCGCGGAGCGCCCCGAGCGCGATGGCAGCCGCGCGTCTTCACTCGAGCACCCACGCTCGCGTTCTCGATCCTCAGCGTCCACGGAAACGGCCGAGCAGTCGTAGCCGCTGCTGCAACTGCTGCTGCCGCGCCCTGCTCCCGCGCCCTATGCCTTCAGCTTCCGTCGCTCGACGACCAGCACGACCGCCTGCTCGCCGCGGCGCAACGTCACCGCAACGGTCGTCCCGACGACGCCGCGGATCCGGGCCACCGCTCCGTCGAGCCCGAGCTGCGCGACCGGCACGCCGTCGATGGCAACAACCAGATCCCCCGCCACGATGCCGGCCGCCGCGGCACCGCTGCCGGGGTAGACCGCCCCGACCTCGAGCGCGTCGCCCTGGGCGGCGAGCTGAGCGCCGATGCCGACGAGCTCGAGCGAGGGCGCTTCGCCCTCGGCGAGCGCGGCCAGCGCGATCGTGAGCGGGCCGAGCTGCGCGCCGTCGCTGGCCGTGATGCCGGCCTCGATCTTCGGGTGATAGCCGCTGGCCAGGATCCGGATCGACACCGGGCCGGGCGGCAGGCCGGTCAGCTCGAAGCTGCCGTCGGCGCGCGTCACGGTGCCGGCGTTCGAGGGCTGCGCGCTCGCGCCACCGCCGAGCGCCTCGCGCGTGATGCGGGCGTACGGGATGCCCGCGCCAGTGGCCGCGGCGACGACGCGCCCGCGCAGCGTCGCGCCGGCCGTCACGACGAGCCGCGCGTCGGTGGTGCCCGCCGCCGCGGTGACCGGCGCGCTCGGCGCCCAGCCGCTCGCGGCCGCGATCAGATCGTAGTCGCCGGCGGGCACGCGCACGGAGAAGCACCCGGCCGGATCGACGATCGAGCGCGCGAGGATCACCTCGCGCCGCGCGCCCTGCCGCACGAGCACGAGCAGCGTGAACGCGGGGAGCGCGCGGCCGTCCGCGGTCACGGCCGTGCCGGCGAGCGGCAGGCCCGCGTCGACCACGAGCGTGACCCCGCGCGTACCGCCGGGCACGCCGCCCTTGCTGGCGGGCGCGCGATCCTCGGCCTCGGCCGAGAGAGAGTACGAGCCGCGATCGAGCCCCTCGAGCGTGAACGCGCCGTCCGCGCCGCTCGTCGCGAACGCGATCGCGCGCACCTCGCGCGTGCGCGCGGGATCCTCGGGCTCGGCACGGATCAGCACGTCCGCGAGCGGCGCGCCGGCCTCATCGACGACGCGCCCGGTGATCGTCACGTCGCGCGCCGCCGCCGCGCCGATCCGGATCGTGAGCTGGCGGGTGATCGCCACGTCATCGTCGACGACCGCCCAGCCGCGCGCGTCGCCGCGGGCCGCCTCGAGGACAGCGTCGTCGGCCGCGTGGAAGCGGAACTCACCGGCGCGGTCCGTCACCCACTCCGTCTCGAGCTTCTCGATCGCCTGCTCGCCAGACGGCGTGCCGAGCAGCCGCACCTTCGCGCCCGGCACCGGTGCGCCGCGCTCGTCGAGCACGCGGCCGCGGTAGTCGACGGCCGGGAGCAGCAGCACCGTGATCCCGCGGACGGCGCGATCCTTCGTGAGCTGGACGTGAACCGTCGAGTGCGAGAGCTCCGGCGCGTACGGCAAGAACCCCGGCGCGCTCGCCGCCGTGAGCGTGAACCGCCCGGGCGCGGGCGGCGCGAGCTCGAAGTCGCCCGCCGCGCCGCTGCGCACCGTCATCGCGCCGCCGGCTCCCGTGAACGTCAGGTCCGCGCCCGCCACGCCGTCGCCGGTCGCCGCGTTGACGACGCGGCCGGAGATCGCGCCGCCGGCGAGCTGCACCTCCTCGAGCACCGCGCGCCCCTGCCCCGGCTGCGGCGGTCGCGCCTCGCGCGAAGCGTCCGCGCCGACACGAGGCGCCGGTACCGCGCGCGCCGCAACCGCCGAGCCGGCGCCCGCATGAGCCGGCGGCGCACCGCGAGCCGGCTCGGCGCTGCCGCGGCGGAGCCACATGACGAGCCCGATCGCCGCGAGCCCGAGCAGGATCGCGGCCCCGAAAAGCGCGCGCGCGCGGCGGGGCGGCCGCGAGCTCGACGGCGCCTGCGCCGGCTTCGGCGCCTGCGCCGGCTTCGGTGCCTGCGTCGGCTCCGGCGCCGGCTTCGACTGCGAGCTCTTCGGCTCCGGCTCCGGCTTCGGCTCCAGCTCCAGCTCCGACTCCGGCATTGGCTCCTGCTTCGGCTGCATCGACTTCGGTTCGACGCGGCTCACGCAAGATGCCGCGCTCCCCCGCGCAGGATGATACGACCTCAGCCGAAAGTTTCGCGCGCGCCCGCGCGCCCCCTGCGCCTGCGCCCCCTGCGCCCCTGCGCCCGCGCCCCCTGCGACCGCGCCGGCCCCCTGCACGTGTCCCGGCGCCCGATGCGCGGCCCCGGCACGCAGGCCGTGCCCCAGAGCGCGCACACCCGCGTCGAGCCGCCCCGAGGCGTGCCCCCATGCCCGCCGTGCCCGCCGCGGCACGGGCGCTGCACGAAGCGTGCTGCCATGGAGCACCTGGTGTACGAGCCCGAGCGACGACGGTTCCTGGGTCGGCTCGTGCGCGAGGTCTCGCGCGCCGAGCTGATGGCGGCCGAGCACGCCGCGCGCGAGGCGCGCCACATCGGCGAGCACGCGCTACCCGTGATCGCGCTGCGCGCGGTCGCCGCGCACGCCGAGGCGATGAAGCCCCGCTTCACCACCATCGTCTCCGGATATGACCTACCCGCGATCCGCGGCGGCATCGGAGCCGCGCTGGCCGCGCTGCGCGATCTCTTCGTCGATCGCATCGTCCAGGCCGAGCGCGCGTACCGCATCGCCCTTGTCGATCTCCGCCAGGGCGTGGACATCGTGAAGCTGCTCCGCGAAGCCGCGCGCGGCGACGAGCTGCTCGGGATCATTCGGTGGTGCGACGACTGGCTGAGCGCCCGGCGCACGCTCGTCGCGCACGCCGAGCGCGAGCTGGCCTGGTTCTCTGCGATCCCGGCGCACGCCAGCGCGGCCGCGCAGCCCGAACCGCCGGCTAACACCGCCGAAACCGCCGAAACTCACAACCGTGCGCAGCCCCCCTCGGGAGATCGCCCGACGTCGCACGATCAGCGGTAGCTGGCACGTCGATCGCACTTGGTCTGGTCAGGCACAAGCAGGGCAGAAGCACCAATCGGAACGAACCAACCGTTGGTGGTCGATCGCGAAGAACGCAATGTCTCGCGAGGCGGAGAACGGCGATGGCGAGGTCACGTCGAAGCCCGCACCTGTAGTGCCCCCTATTCATCGAACCATGCCGACCTGGTGACAGAAGGACGCAAGAGGCATGGTCCGATCACTCCACCCCCGGGCGGCGCGCGGAAGCGCCGCCCGGGGGTGACCGCGTTGGTCAGTTCTGGCTATCGTCCCCCGCCGTGCAAGCCGTCCTCCAGCGCGCCGCGTCTGCCGCGCAGATCATCCTCGCGCTCGACCTGGACGGGACGCTGATCCCGTTCGCGCCGACGCCGCAGGAGGCGCAGATCGAGGGCGAGGCCGCCGCGCTGCTCGAGGAGCTGGGCGCGCTGCCGAGCGTGACAGCGTGCGTGGTCACCGGACGCCCGCGCGCGCTCGTCGAGAACCTGCCGGCGCGGTTCCCGCAGTTCTCGATCGTCGCCGAGCACGGCGCGTGGCGCTACTCTGGCGAGAAGTGGGTGGCCGCGCTGCCGGCGATCCCGCAGCTCGACGAGATCGAGGCGCAGCTCCGGCAGCTCGCCGCGCGGCACCCCGGCGCGCTCGTCGAGCGCAAGTCGTGCTCGGTGTGCCTGCACTGGCGGCGCGTCGAGGCCCAGAGCCACGATCTGATCGCGTCCGCCGCCGAGATCGTCGTCGACGAGTGGCTCGAGACGCACCAGCAGCTCGAGCGGCTGCCCGTCGTCGAGGCGCTCGAGGTCCGGCACCGCGCCGCGCACAAGGGCACCGCCATCAGCTGGCTCCGCGAGCGCGGACCGGCCGGGGCGCCGGTCATCGCGCTCGGCGACGACATCACCGATGAGGACATGTTCGTCAGCCTGCGCGAGGGCGACGTCGGCATCCTCGTCTCCGCGGAGCCCCGGCGCACGCAGGCCGGGCTGCGCCTGCCCTCGATCGCGTCGGCGCACCGCTTCCTGCGCTGGCTGGTCGACACGCGCCGGGATCGCCAGGCGCTCGCGCCCGAGGACCTGGTCGCCGCGCGCACGGCGCGCCGGCCCCCCGACGCGCGCCTCGTCGTCGCGTCGAACCGGCTGCCCGCCGCGCCGTCGGCGGATCGCAAGCGCGAGGTCGGCGGCCTCGTCTCGGCGCTCCTGCCGGTGCTCGCCGAGACGAACGGCATCTGGCTCGGCTGGAGCGGCGCCGAGCGCGATCCCGGCCTGCGGCTGCGCGTCGAGGACGCCGATGCGTACACGCGCGCGCAGTTCGATTACCCGTCCTCGTGGCGCCAGCGGTTCTACGCCGGGTTCTGCAACCAGAGCCTGTGGCCCCTGCTCCACGGCTTCCCGCAGCGTGTCCGCTACCTCGACGACGAGTGGCAGTGCTACGTCGACGCGAACCGCGCCTACGCCCAGCTCGTGCAGGAGGCCGCGGGCCCCGACGCGCAGGTCTGGATCCAGGACTTCCACCTGATGCTCGCCGCGCGCGAGCTGCGGCGCGCCGGCCACCGCGGCCGGATCGGCTTCTTCCTCCACGTGCCGTTCCCGCCGCTCGACGTGCTCGAGACGATGCCGTGGGCCACCGACGTGATGGCCGGCCTGCTCGAGCACGATCGGATCGGGCTGCAGGCGACCCGCTGGTACGACAACTTCGTCGCGTGCGCGCGCGGCCTGCTCGGCGCCGAGGGCGAGGCGCGCGCGAAGCACCGCGCCGGCGTGTTCCCGATCGGCATCGATCCCGGGCGGTTCGCCGAGGCGGCCGCCGGCACGGCTGGCAGCGGCGAGCCCGGCGTCGCCCCCGGCGGCGAGCTCTATGCCCTCGAGGCCATGCTCGGCGGCCGCAAGCTGATCCTCGGCGTCGACCGGCTCGACTACTCCAAGGGCATCCCCGAGCGGCTCGACGCCTTCGCCCGCCTGCTCGAGCGCTATCCCGTGTGGCGCGGCAAGGTGTCGTTCGTCCAGATCTCGGTCCCCACCCGCTCCGAGGTCCCCGAGTACGCCGAGCTGCGCTCGCGCGTCGAGCTGCTCGTCGGGCGGATCAACGGCGCGTACGGCGAGGCCGACTGGGTGCCGGTGCGCTACCTCTATCGCTCGTACGATCAGGCGACGCTCGCGCGGCTCTACCGCCACGCCGCCGTCGGGCTCGTGACGCCGCTCCGCGACGGCATGAACCTCGTCGCGAAGGAGTACGTCGCGTCGCAGGATCCGGCCGATCCGGGCGTCCTCGTGCTGTCGCGGTTCTGCGGCGCCGCCGAGCGGATGGCGCTCGCCCAGCTCACGAACCCGTACCACGCCGACGGCGTCGCGGCCGATCTGGACCTCGCGCTGCGCATGCCGCAGGGCGAGCGCGTGGCGCGCCACGAGGCGCTGCGCGCCGCCGTGTGGGGCGACACCGCCAGCGCGTGGGCTCGCGCCTTCCTCGACTCGCTCCAGACGACGTGAAACACCCATGACCGACCAGAACACCCCGCCACCGTCCTCGTCCGCCTCCATGTCCCTGACCTCGCTCGCGGCACAGCCCGGGGAGCTCCTCGACGATCCGCTCTGGTACAAGGACGCGGTCATCTACGAGCTGCACATCCGCGCGTTCCAGGACTCGAACGGCGACGGCATCGGCGATCTGAACGGCCTGATCGAGAAGCTCGACTACCTCGCGGACCTCGGCGTCACGGCCGTCTGGCTCCTGCCGTTCTACCCGTCGCCGCTCAAGGACGGCGGCTACGACATCTCCGACTACACGAACGTGCACGACAACTACGGCACGCGCGAGGACGTCGCGCGCCTGCTCCAGGAGGCGCACCGCCGCGGGATCCGCGTGATCACCGAGCTCGTGCTGAACCACACCTCGTCGGACCACCCGTGGTTCCAGCGCGCGCGGATCTCGCCGCCCGGCAGCCCGCACCGCGACTTCTACGTGTGGAGCGAGACGCCGGCCAAGTACGAGGACGCGCGGATCATCTTCAAGGACTACGAGACCTCGAACTGGTCGTGGGATCCGGTCGCCAAGGCGTACTACTGGCACCGCTTCTACTCGCACCAGCCGGACCTGAACTTCGAGAGCCCGGCGGTGCAGGAGGCGTTGTTCGGCGTCATCGACTTCTGGTTCGAGATGGGCGTCGACGGCGTGCGGCTCGACGCGGTGCCGTACCTCTACGAGCGCGAGGGCACGAGCTGCGAGAACCTGCCCGAGACGCACGCGTTCCTCCGCAAGCTGCGCGCGCACATCGACGCAAAGTTCAAGAACCGGATGCTGCTCGCCGAGGCCAACCAGTGGCCGGCCGACGCCGCCGCCTACTTCGGCGAGGGCGACGAGTGCCACATGAACTTCCACTTCCCGCTGATGCCGCGGATGTTCATGGCGATCGAGCTCGAGGACAGCTTCCCGATCACGAACATCTTGAAGCGCACGCCGAAGATCCCCGACTCGTGCCAGTGGGCGACGTTCCTCCGCAACCACGACGAGCTGACGCTCGAGATGGTCACCGACGAGGATCGCGACACGATGTACCGTGCCTACGCGGCCGAGCGCGCCGCGCGCGTCAACCTCGGCATCCGGCGCCGGCTCGCGCCGCTCATGCGCGTGCGCCGAAAGATCGAGCTCATGAACGGGCTCCTCCTGTCGTTGCCCGGCACGCCCGTCCTCTACTACGGCGACGAGATCGGGATGGGCGACAACATCTACCTCGGCGACCGCGACGGCGTGCGCACGCCGATGCAGTGGAGCGGCGACCGCAACGGCGGCTTCTCGCGCGCGAACCCGCAGAAGCTGTACCTGCCCACGATCATCGATCCCGAGTACCACTACGAGGCGATCAACGTCGAGGCGCAGCAAGGCAACCAGCTGTCCCTCCTCTGGTGGATGAAGCGCCTCATCGCCAAGCGCAAGGAGCACCGGCTGTTCGGCCGCGGCTCGATCGAGTTCCAGTCCGGCGACAACCCGCGCGTGCTCGCGTTCGTGCGCGAGCACGAGGGCGAGGCGGTGCTCGTCGTGGCGAACCTGTCGCGGTTCGTGCAATGCGCGCGGCTCGAGCTCGCGCGCTTCCGGGGCATGGTGCCCGTCGAGCTGTTCGGGATGGCGCGGTTCCCCGAGATCTCCGACGCGCCGTACCTCATCTCGCTCGGGCCCCACAACTTCTACTGGCTCCAGCTGTCGCGGCCGCAGGCCGAGGCCGCCCCCGAGCGGCCGACGATCGCGGTGCGCGGCGTGTGGACCGAGGTCTTCGACCGGGCGCGGCGCGGCCAGCTCGCGCGCGCGCTGATCGCGTACGTCACGCAGCGGCGATGGTTCCGCGGCAAGGCGCGGCCGCGCAAGTCGGCGGCGATCACCGACGTGATCCAGCTCGGCGACGCGCGCTTCGCGATCGTGCTGCTCGCCGTCGAGTACGAGCAGGGCACGCCGGAGACCTACGTCCTGCCGGTGGCGTTCGCCGAGGACACCGATCTAGCCGACAGCCCGACGCGCCCGCCGGCGACGGCGGCGATCGCGACCTTGACGGTGAGCAACGTCCCCGGGCGCGAGGGCCCGCTCACCGGCACCCTGTACGACGCCGTGTTCGCCGAGAGCTTCGCCACCGCGCTGCTCGCGACGATGACCGCCGGCAAGGTCGGCACCGGCGAGCGCGGCCGCATCTCGGGCGTCGCGTTCGCGCCGCTCGGCGCGCTCGGCGCGCTCGGCCAGGGCGATCAACCCGCCGACGCGCCGCTGGTCCCGCGCCCGCTCGCGGCCGATCAGAGCAACACCGGCATCGTCTACGGCGGCAGCTACCTGCTCAAGCTGTTCCGCGTCCTCGAGGAGGGCCCGAACACCGAGCTCGAGATCGGCCGCTTCCTCGCGACCCGGCCCGACTACCGCGGCGTGCCGCCGCTCGCGGGCGCCGTCGAGTACCGCGCCGCTGGCGAGCGCGAGCCCGGCACGCTCGGCGTCATGTCCACGTTCGTCCCGAACCAGGGCGACGCGTGGACGCTCACGATGGACGCGCTCGCGCGCTACTACGATCGAGTGCTCGCCCGCGAGCCCGCGGCGGGCGGCCCGCCGCCGATCACCGGCTCGCTCCTCGAGCGCGCGGACGCCGCACCGCACGATCAGGTGATCGACTGGATCGGCGCGTACCTCGATCGCGCGCGCCTCCTGGGCCTCCGCACCGCCGAGCTGCACCTCGTGCTCGCGAGCGCGCCGAGCGAGCCGCTGCTCGCGCCGCAGCCGCTCGACATCATGCACCAGCAGTCGATGTACGGCTCGGTCAGCGGCCAGCTGTCGCGCACGTTCGAGCTCCTGCGCAGCCGCCTGCCGCGGCTCGCGCCCGAGCAGCGCGAGCTCGCCCTCGCCGTGCTCCCGCACGAGGCGCAGATCGATCGCACGCTCGCGGCGATCACGGTGCGGCGCATCGACGCCACGCGGATCCGCATCCACGGCGACCTCCACCTCGGGCAGGTGCTGTGGACCGGCGATGACTTCACGATCATCGACTTCGAGGGCGAGCCCGGGCGGCCGCTGTCGCAGCGCCGGTTCAAGCGCCCTCCCCTGCGCGACGTCGCGGGCATGATCCGCTCGTTCCACTACGCGAGCGCCGCGGCGCTGACCGACGGGCGGCTCCGCCAGGACGATGTCGCGCGGCTCGGCGGGTGGGCGCTGCCGTGGGCCCACTGGGTCTCGGCGTCGTTCCTCGGCGGCTACCTGGATCGGGCGAAGGACAGCTCGCTCGTGCCGAGGAAGCCCGCCGATCTCGAGCTCCTCCTCGACTTCTTCCTGCTCGAGAAGTGCATCTACGAGGTCGGCTACGAGCTCAACAACCGGCCCGAGTGGCTGGAGATCCCGCTGCGCGGGCTGATCGCGCACGCGGGGCTGAAGCTGTAAGCAGCAAAGGCGAATCGAAATAACTTGTTAACCTTGTCGGGGCACGTCCCCGTCGAGGAGTGACGGATCTTCCCACACGTCTTCGTATTCGCCAGCCACCAAGAACCGCCAGCCGGGAGGGAGCCCGAGGAAACGCAGAGCGTCTGGGCACCACTCGGCGAGGTGTTCAACATGCAACGGTACAAAGAAGTCAGGATCGTCGATAAGTTGCTCTCCGGCCCATATATACCAGCCAGTCGTATCGCCCACTGGAGAGTGGCGCAGACCGTTAATCGGTAGCATTCCCTCACGAACATTGCGTGCGATGCCAACCTTCAGATGACCAGGTGCCGGCACGAAATCGGTTCCGTGTCGATGACATAGGACTTGCTGCCGAAGTACCTCATCGCTGTTTTTCACGGCTAGTCGTCCTTCAAAAGACGTCGTTGATCTCGGGAGTATCTGCTCATCTCCGCGCCTTGGCGATTTGAACACGTTGGGCACTGCGGCTGAACCGTATCCACACTTCGCATACGCGTCTTGTCGATGGTACCAGTTTCATAATGCTCTTTCACGAGAGGCGTCTTGTGATCAGCCACTTGCTTGGGCGTTACTGCGCCACAGTCTACACACGGTTTACCTTGAACTGATGCGCGCTGCGCAGGGGTTGTTGCGCCGCTGGGTCGCTTGTATGGTAAGGTGGCCTTCGTAGCATCCGTTGCGGCGTCAACACGTTTTTCGATCTTGCGCAGATCATTGGCCTTGTCGGCACTCTTGGCCACGCTCCTGCCCAGGCGCGTGGCGTTTGCAGCCGCGCCGATGAATGGGAGGGCAGCCGCGGCTGATAGACCCGCGCCCGTCCAATCTCCGCGGCCTGCAGAGATACCAGTGTTCAAGGCGTCTGGAACCCAGCTGACCGCCGCTCCGACGCCGGTCGCATCTAGCGCCATCGAGGCGGCATCGAGCCCGTCCTGCACCCAATCCAGCGCTCTGGAGAACCACGAGCGCCCGTCGGGGTCGTAGAGGATCAGTGGGTTGTGGGCTACGTAGGTGTACGTCGCGAGATTGACAGGCGTAAGCACGCCGCCTGCGGGTGCACCATCCAGGTAGGCTGTCTGGGCCGGGTCGGCGCTGCTCCACAGCCCTACGCGTGGATCGTAGTAGCGTGCACCGAAAGCGTAGAGTCCCGTTTCCTGATCGAGCTCCTTGCTGCTGAACAGGTACGGCAGCCGCTCCGTGTTCGAGCGCTGGTCCACCCACAGCTCTCCAGACGGGAAGTACTGGACATGCTCGTACAGCTCACCTTCACCATCTGTCGCGTAGCTCGTATTGCCGAGATGATCCGGGTGATAGAAATACACGAAGCTCGTATCGGGCTGCCCACCTTCGGGCATCGAGCTCGGCACCTGGTAGTGCGGGTTCTGCGTGGTGTTGCTGGCGTGCGCGCCCCCGCTCTGCGAGCGGTGCTCCCACCAGCGGCCGAGCATCTGCGACAGCAGGTCGTGATCGTCCGGGTCGGTGTGCGCGTCGCCCGGTGACAGCTTCGACGCGACCCGCGTCGTGCCGACGAAGATGTGCTTGGTCCCGATCTCGCGGTTCCGCACGGTCCACTTGTCGTTCACATAGACCGTCTCGCCCTGCGCGCCGGTCTTGATGACCCGGTCACCCTTGTCGTCGTACACGAAGTCCGTGGTCCGCCCGTTGTCCGAGAGGGACCGCATCCGGTTCTCCTCGTCCCAGACGATGGTCCGCCGCGTGCCGTTGGTGTCGTGATCCCAGCGGTAGTGGTTGCCGTTGAGATCGTAGAAGTACGTGCGGTCCCCGATATGCGTGGCCGCGTGCGGCTTGGCCGACCCGTACGTGTACGTCCAGTCGTAGGACGTCTTGTGCTGCGGCACGTCGGGCCCGTTGCCGTTGCCCGTGCCCTTTCGCACCCAGTGCTGCTGATTCTTGCGCAGGATATTGTGGATGTCGCTGTACGTCAGCGAGTAGCTGTACTGGTTGCGGAACCCCGGCGGGTCCACCCACAGGCCGCTCGCGTGGGTCAGCCGGTACAGGTCGTCGTACGTGAACGACTGCTCGACGCGACCGCCGTACTCGTTGGGCCGCACCCCGATCAGGTCGTTCTGCAGCGTCTGGACGTTGCCGACCAGGTCGAACGTGTACCGCAGCCGCTGGAAGTCGCCTGCGTCGAGGCTGGTGAGCCAGCGCCGCCGCGCATCGTAGGCGTAGTGGCTGCGGATGCCGTTGCCGGTCTGCATGAACGCCCGCTGCTCGAAGCGGTCGTACTCGAGCCGCTGCAGGTACGGGAACACCGTGCCGAGCTTGACGCCCACGGCCTCGCGCACCTGGCCGCCCGAGTCGTATCGATAGGTCAGCACCTCGGTATCCGGATAGACCAGCTGCTGGAGGCGGCCCCAGGTGTCGTACTGGTACCGGGTCGTGTAGATCTTGTGGCTATCGATCGTCCGCGTCTCACGGATGGTCTCGCCGAGCCTGCCGTACCACCGCTGCTCGCTCCCGCTGTTGTCCTGCACCAGGGTGATGCGGCCGACCCGGTTGCCCTCCTGGCCGCGCAGCGCGGCCTGCCCCCACGTGTACGTCACGTCGTTGTCATTGAAGGTCGGATAGTCGATCGCTACGAGGTGAGTGAATTCGAAGCGGTATTCGATGGCCTGGCCGCTGTCCCGCAGATTGGCCGTGATCTTCCGGATCACGTTACCGGCCGGGTCGTAGACCATCTCGGTCTGACCGCTGTCAGGGTGGATCACGCTCGTCCGGCGGCCGGCGAGATCGTAGCTGGTGCTGGTCAGGTTGCCGGCCGCGTCGGTGACTCGCCGGATCTGGTCGAGCGCGTCGTAGCCATAGCGCGTGGTGATGCCGCGGCCGTCCAGGTACTCGACCACGGCCTGGATGCGCCCGCGCGAGTCGCGGTAGTTATCGCGGCGGTTGTCGAGCGGGTCGATCGTGCGCGTCATCGCCCACAGCCCGCCGCCCTCGAGCGCGGGCTCGAGTGTGTAATTGTTGCGGGTCCGCGCATTGTCGGGCAGCCGCGTCTCGACCACGCGGTCGAGCAGGTCGTACGAGGCCCGCGTGGGCGGCGCGCTCGCATCCGGCGGGCGCGTGAACGTCAGGTTGGTCGTCCCTGACTTGGCCTCCTCTCTGGGGAAGTACGTGGCCACAGCGCGCCCCCACGGGTCGTGGTGCACACGCCCGGAGACGAGCATGACGTCCTGGGCCGGCGCTGCATCGCCGCGGTGGACGGTGCCGTCCTTCTTCGTCTGGAGCACGCGGCCGAGGCCGTCCACGAAGGTGACCGTCTCGATGGGATCCGCCACGTTGCGGAACCGGTCCATGTTGGCGGTCGTGGCGTACGGCACCGGCCCCGCGGTGACATAGCTGTACGCGACGGTGTAGGGCAGGCCGTGCTCGAGCTCGTACGGGGCAGTGATGCGCGCGGGGCGGCCGAAGTCGTCGTACTCGGTGATCACGGCATTGCCGTTGATGTCGGTGTCGCGCGTGACCGTGCCAAACCGGAGGTCGTGGTCGGCCGTCGAGTAGTAGCCGAAGCTGTCGGCGATCTGCACGACGTGCGTCTGGACCTGCGAGTCGTACGTGTAATCGAGCTGGTACCGCTGGCCGTGGCGGTTCGGCGGCTCGGTCACGCGGACGAGGTTGCCGTCGGCGTTGTAGACCAGATCGGTATGCGCGATGCCGCCGCTCGCGTCTAGCGTGGTGCGGATCTGGAGCAGGTCGCCAGTGCCGGCGGCGCACTCGATGTCGGATTCGCGCTGGCGCAGTACGGTGCCCGCGCCGTCGCGCACCACGATGCGGTCGGCCACGCCGACGATGTGGTGAGCCCGGCAGGCGGCACGCTCGGCCGTATGACGGATCTGAGCGTGGTAGTCATCGCCGGTACCGGGGCCGCCCATGTCGTGGAGCTGGACGACGTTGCCGTATAGATCGTAGTCCTGCGTGCGGTACGTGTGGATCGCGGCCGCGGGGTCGCCCTCGTGCTGGTAATGATCCTCGCGCACGAGCGCGGGGAAGATCGACTCGGTCTGCGCGACCTGCGACGGCGTGAGCACCTGGCCGGTGACGGCGTGGCGGAGCTCGTGCTGGTACACGTCGCGCTTGACGAGGGCGCCGTCGCCGGCGAGCAGGCGCGACTCGGCGAGCAAGCCGCGCTCGGGGTAGCTGCGATTGCGATACGTCAGCTCGGCGCGCCGGTAGACCGGCAGGCTACCGGGCGGGCTCGCGCCGTCCCAGCCGCGGGTGTCGAGCGTATCGACGGTGACGCGCTCGAACCCGTAGAGCTCGCGCTCTGCTCGGTCGTAGCGGCCATTGGCGTAACGAATCTTCTGCAAGGTGTAGTCATTGGCCTGGCCGAGCTCGGCCGAGTCAGCCTGCCCGTCATGGACCTTGACCTCGCCGAGCACCCAGCGGCTCTGCGGCAGGTCCTGGGTGTTGCCCATGCGCTCGTAGTCGATCCAGATCTGGGCGCCGAGCGGCCGCTCGATGCGCCGCAAGAGGTTGGTGCGGCCGGTGCGGTTGCGCGCGACGCGGACCTCGTGCGGGTTACTGGACGCGAGGTGATCGGGATAGCCGTCGCCATCGATGTCGCGAATGACCGCGGTGGGCCGGCCGACGGACTCGCCCCCATCGAAACCGGGGTTGATCACGATGCCGCCGACTCCCGGGATCCCGATCGAGATCGTGTAATAGGTCCCGAGCTCCAGGGACGTCGTGTCGGTCTGGTTGATGTCCTTGCCGGGGAGCGTGCCGGTCCAGCGCACCGGAGTCGGCGCGAACCGATGCCCGAGGTTGAACCAGACCTGCAGACCTTCATTGCCAGGCGCAACCCGGTCGAGCAGACCGTCGCCGTTGACGTCCAGCAGAGTCGCCCCGACCCTGCTGCCGAGAGGCGTTTGGGCCTTGTCGATGCTCGACTGGCTCAGGTTCGCAGAGGGCCCACCGGCCCAGCCATAGACTCCATCATTGAGGCTGAATCCTCCACTCACTCCGCCGGTGTTGCTGCGGTGAATGTACGCCTGACCCCACGGCTCGGAGGGCGCATATCGATAGCCGAGGTTGAGGGCCGCGTAGACCCCGTCTCCGTCCTGATGGATCCGGTCCGGCAGACCGTCTCCGTTCACGTCCATGAGCTCCACTTTGGCCTCGGCCTGGCTGCCGCTCGCTCCGATGCTCAGGGCGAAGCCGAGCCGGGCCATCTGATCGGTGCGGGACGCGTGGCTCGCGCCCTTCTGGCCTCGGCTGTCGAACGGGTTCGTGGCCGGGTTACCGCCGACGCCCACAGTCTTGCTCTCGGACCTGGTCGCGCGGATGCTCTCGCTGGAGAGCGGAATCTGCTCCGCGAGGACGCCGCGAGGAGACGTGTATTGCACTCCGCCCGTGGCGACCACGTCGGGGAAGCCGTCGCCGTTCATGTCCACGAAGTCGAGCACGCCCCGGCTGTCGCCCTTGGCAGCAGAGAGCGATACGCCGAGAGCACTGCCACCGAGCGCGGCGTTGTCCGACTTCGAGATCCTCGGCACCGCGCGGGCACCTGCCAGGCTGGCGGGATCCGGGAGGCTCAGATCGAGCCCGCCAAGCCGCGACGCGCCCATCTCCTGGGCAGTCACGTACACCTGGCTATCCGGGCCGCTCCAGTGCGGCCCGGTGACCGGCGTGCACACGATGGGATCCTCCGCCTTGTACGGGCACGGCGGGGCGTCCGGCTGCGGCAGGAGCCCGAAGACCTTCATCTCCTCGGCGATGAGCTCCGCAGCTAGCTCCCGCGCGCGCTGCTCGTCGGTGATCTGCTCGCTGCCGTCGAAGATCGGCGCGGCATCGAAGGCGTCGGCGGGGATAGGCTGGCTGCCGCGCTCCCCGCCGCCGTTGTAGGCGCCGACAGACCATCCGCGGTACGGAGTGGGGAGCCGGGCCGCGCGACCGACGCCGTACGTGATCGTGGGAATGGCACCGCCGCTCGCGGTCGCCGACGCAGAGAGGACCTCGTACAGATCCGGGCTGCTCGCCGAGAACGCGAAGAAGACCGGCTTGCCGGCGGTCACCGGGATTCCGAGCTGCATCGTGTGGCTGCCCGGGCCATTCACGGTCACCTGTCTCTTGCCGAGCAACCGGCCGCCGCTCTTGGCCGTGAAGGTCACCTCCCCGCCACCCCCGCCGCCGGGCGTCGCGCCCACGTGGACGCTGGCGATCACGTTCAACGTCTGACTGCTCCCGTGCGTGATCGAAGGTGCCGGGGCGGCGGTCGAGCGTCGAGAATACGTGGTCTGGTCGTATGGCAGGGGCATCTCGAACGTCGGGCGCCCCTGTGGATCGACGGTCGTGACCACCCGCCCCTGCTGATCGTAGGCAGTCACGTACGAGATCCAGGGGCCGCGCCTCGGCTCGCTGGACCCGGGGGTAAGCTCGTCGAAGGTGATCGCGGTCGCGTCGATGGGAGAGTCGCTGTGGATCTGCAGTGACACGTAGCTCCCGATCGACACCTGAAAGCTCTTGTCGATCGAGACGACGCCCGTGCTAGACGCCGCGAGTGTCTGTGAGAGCACGACGCCCCCGCCCACCCTGAGGAGGACCTCCACATCGTCGGTGGTACCCCGGAGCTTCCGGAGGCGCGCGGAGAGGCGCATGGTCCCCGAGAACGGCGACTGCATACCGATGCCGGGGCGGCCCGTGAGCGCGAAGTCGGCCGCGGCGTCGAAGCGGCGTACATCGAGCAAGTTCTCGTCCTGCGACGGCGGCAGATCGACGTATTCGACGACCGGGCTCCACCGCACGCGATCGTCGCGCCCGTCCTTCAGGGAGTGGACGCGGAAGTAAATGCGATCGCCCGCCTGCACGGTGAGGCTCACTTGCGGCTGCTGCGCCTGCGTCTGGCTGGCGCTGAGCTGATGCGTCCAGAGCTGCGCGCCTTCGTGCTCGATGGAGACGCGCAGGCCGTCGGCCCCCGGCCGTTGCGCCTGGACGAGCCGGACGGCGCCCGACACGCGGACCCGCCCCGGGTAGGGAGCTTCCCAGATCCGCACGGTGTCGATGAGCGGGACATGTGTGTCCAGGTCGACCGGGAGCTGGTTCAGATCCGCGGGGAGCGCGCTGATCGCCACGACGCTCGACCCAATGGGCACCGGGGTCCCGGCGCCGCCGTCCGCTACGAACACCGGCAGACCGTTCGCGAGGCGATTGAACAGGACGGATCCGCCGTGGACGAGATCGACCAGGCCGTCGCTGTTGACGTCGCTCAGGTAGGTGCTCTCCAGCATGGAGGAGCGCGCCAGGTTGTCGTGGAAGTTGAGCCCGACCGCGTAGGCTTCGGGCCCGAAGGAGAATGTGGTCGAGTCCTCGCGAGAGAGTGCCGGGAGCTGCGCGACGGGCAACGCCACATTCGCAAACCGCGAGGAGCCGGCCGGTCCCGATTCGTTCCGGTTGAAGTAGTGCTTCCCGTCGGGCGCGCGGAAGACCCGATCTGGAAGCCCATCGCCGTCGATGTCCACGAGCGAGAGCCGGCCTTCGGACTTGCTGAAGCGGCCGCCGATCTTCCCGCCGAACGACACGGACTTGGTCCCGGACAGCGGGCTCTGGCCCACGTAGAGGTGCGGGCCGCCCTCGCGGGTCCGAGAGCCGCCGAGCGCGCTGGGGCGTCCGTCACCGACGATGTCGTAGAAGCTCGAGGGGAGCACCGTCCCGTAATCCGGCTCTTCCAGCCCGGCGCTCCACAGCTGCGAGGACGAGTCGAAGCCGTTGTAGACGTCGCTCGACTGCGTGACCTCGTCGAAGTAATCAAAGCGATGGACATTCCCGGGGAACGGCTGCTCGCCGACGCCGAGCTGGGTGAGGCTCCGCAGTCGGCTCTTCTGGAACGGCCCCTGGTCATAGGCCAGCTGCCACGCGCGGACGAGGGTCTGGTTGTAATAGACCTCGACGCGGCGCAGGCGCTCGTCGGTGACCTGCTTGAACCCGCCGCGCCCGCTCACGATCTCGTCGGGGCGCCCCTTCTCGCGGAGGAACACGACGCGGTACGGCGCGATCGTCTCGCCCGACCGCAGCGTGTAATGCGCGGAGCGGAGATATAGCTCGCGCCCCGGCACCTGGGGCGGCGCGCCCGTGGTGACCAGCTCGTGATCGAAGCGAACGCGATTGCCGTGAGTGTCGCGCATCTCGCGCAGGGCCCACCGGTAGACGTTGCCGCTGTCGTCTGCGAGGCAGGCCGACGGATCGACGCCCGTGCTCGGGGTCCCTCCGTAGAAGTAGCGAATCCCCTTCCGATCGGTGACCTCCCACCAGTGCTGCTTCGGGTTCGTCCCGTAGCGCGCGATGCGCTGGAACGAGCCCTCGATGCGCGGCCGGAAGATCTTGGCGATCTTGCCGTCGATCTGGATCGTGTCGTGCGCGCGCGTGACGGCGGCACCGCGATGCGCGGTCGGGGAGAGCTGCTGGCCGTCGATCGTGTAGGTCTCGGTCTCGACGGTGGCGTGGTACCGAGGGACACCCCATCGCGTGTCGATCCCGATCGACGAGACGCCGCCCAGAGACCAGCCAACGCCGAGCCAGTCATTGCCATCGGAGGAGTTGTACGTGAGCGCGAATGCAGGCTGCACGCCGAGGCGGCCCGGCGGGATCTCGAGCGGGTAGCTCACGGAGGCATCGCCGTGGGCGTTGGCCTCGGGCGGCGCGATCAGCTGCACGCGCTCGGTGGGAACCGCGGCCTTGAGCCCGCTCAGCCGGTTCGGGTCGAACGACGAAGCCTGCGGATGCTCGGGCGCCACCACGACCGCGTTGATCATCGTGGTGAAGTGATCGGTGAGGCTCTTGGTGGTGGCCCGGTCTCGATCCACGCCGGCGCGCGGGATCATCTCCCAGCGCTTGTGCTGCTCGTCGTAATAGAAGGTATTGACGTCGTCCGGTGTGTAGCCGGGCGGGACCAGCGTCTTCTGGTACGGAACCGTCACCTCGATCGGTTTGTGGAATTGCTGGCCATGAGGCAGGAACTCGTATCCGTGCCGGAACGGCGCGGTCACGTTCACTATGCCGGGATCGAGCGGGGGCAGATCGGCGACGTCCCGATGCCGGATCTTGATGGTCGTGGGGCCCTGCACCGCCCCGGCCGGGATGTCCAGATAGACGTGGGTCCCGAGCTGGATATGAGCGGGCGCGTTGGGCCGAGCTTCACTCGAGCCTTCCTGACCAACACCGCCGTAGCGCGTGGCGCGCTCCTCGCTGGTGAGCCCGTCGTCGGGGTCCATCCCGCTCCCGGAGCCGCCCGGCATGCTGCCACTGTCGCGGTCGAGGACGAACACGCGGCTGAACGTCGATCCGCCAGTGAACGTGGCCTTGATGGTCACCGGCCACTCGCCCTCGGCGCCCTCGGAGCTCGTGCTGCGAGTGAGCATCGCTCCGAAGACGCCGGCTTCTGCTCCGACGTCCTGGCCGTCGATGCTCACGCTCACGATCACGCTCGCGCTGCTGCCCGTGTCACCGGGGGCGCGGGCCCAGCCGTCCAGCCAGGCGCGACGGCCGAAGTGCTCGCGGGCAGACGCGAGCACGATGCGCGGGAAGTCGATGCGCCGACCCGCGCCTGACCCGAGCACGCGCACGGCCGTGACGCTCGCGTCGGCGGCCGGTCGGAGCCTGAGCCCAGCGCACTGCTCGCGCCCACCATCCTCGACGGCGAGCGCGACCGATCGCGCGTCCCCATCGGCGGCGGAGGTGCGGAGCGCGTGAGTCGATCCGCGAACATCGACACACCGGATCGACCATGCGGTGTCTGCCAGGGTCGGGAGGAAGATCGCGTCAGGCGCGATGAGCCGATCGAAGCTCAGCACCAGCTCCTGGTCGGTGCCGACCTGGACGGCGTCACCGGGCTCGCCCAGGAGCTGAGGCGCGCCCGCGCTCGGCTCGCCATCGAAAGGCGCGATCCACACAGCCTCGACGAGGTTGCTCCCATGCTCGAGCTCACCGAGCAGCTCCGCTGCGGAGATCTCGACCCCGCCGCCTGCGTCACCGGGGACGCAGAGCTCGGCTCGATTCGTGCCGGGCTGGAGCAGCTCTGGATCGATGGGCTGCACGAACGTCTGCTCGCCCTGCGCGGCCACCCAGTGACCACGCGTCCTTGGACCGCTGTTGATCCGGCGCGTGAGCACGAATGGCCGAAATGCGCCCTTCGTGTGATAGCGGAGCCAGGCCCGCCGATAGGCGCCCGGATGGCGCGTGAGCTCGAGCTCGAATGAGCTGCAGACACTAGCGCCACCCGTGTGGCCGAGCGTGATGCGCTCCGGTGTCATGGCCAGAACGTCGGCCAAGAGCGGCGAAGGCCGGTCGGCGTCGGGAGACGCGGCAGGCTCCCAGTCCTGTCGCAACGGTGCCGCGGTGCCCCACAGCTCGATCTCTGCCACGGCTCCGCCTTCTGGCACGGCTCCGCCTTCTGGCACGGCTCCGTCCGCGTCCTGTGGGAGCTCGAGACGGAGCGTCACCTCTGACGCTGTCGCTGGCGACGCCAGGTGGAAGGTGTTCCACCCGGTGTCGAGCGCGGAGAGGTCATGAGGCCCCGAGAGCGTCCCCCCCGTCGCGCTCAGGACGAGGAGGCGGTACGGGCTCGGGCCGTACACCTTCAGTCCGTCGACGCTCGTGCCTTCATCGAGCGAGAGCACGAGCTGCGTGCCTCCGGTGGCATCGTGCGTCGGGATAAAGCCCCGGGCGGTGTCGCGATCGAAGAGCGCCCATGCAGCGCGATCGTCCTCGGCGGCTCCGGATGTCTGGAGTGACCGAGGCGTCAACCTACGGGACGCAACTTCCCCTGCTCCACCCGCCCTCCCCGCATCGCACGACGCCAGAGAGACGAGAACGACTGCAGCTAGCAAACGGATAGATATGCAGCTCATGTGCTCTCCGTAGGACACGCGCTCACGGGCTTCACATCGAGAACAGCACTGCACTGCGCGCCCAAGGCGCGAGCAAGTCCCTCGTGCGGGATTCGCGACATTGGCAGTGCGCGCCCACGCACAGGAACAAGCCACCTACAATGGCGGCGCGCCTCGTCGGACCGCTGCGCTCCCGCCGTCGCCTACGGCGACGGCGACGGCGGCGCCGCGCGGAGCTTCGCAGCGAGGCCGCTCGTCGAGCCGCGCGCGTCGAGCGCCAGCGCGAGCGCCGCACGCACATCGAGCGCCGCGCCGCGGGCGAGCCGCTCGGCGTACAGCCGCTCGAAGTCGGCCGGCAGGCGCAAGGTCCAGTTCTCGTCGGAGACCAGGCCCGGGACGTTGTAGCGCTCCTCGTAGCCGAAGAGGTCGGCGAAGAAGATCTGCACGTTCTCGGCCGCGCACAGGAAGAGCTCGGCGAGCATCGCCGTCGGCAGGCGGCCGGGCGCCGCGAGCGCGCCGGTGTCGGCGAGCCGGAGCCGGCCCGCGAGGTGCCGCGTCCAGCGCGCCCGCGCGTCGTCGGGCAGCGCGCGCACGAGGTCGAAGATCGGCCGCGTGTCGTGGTTGCCGAGCATGACCCAGTCGGCCGGCTGCGCGTTCTCCGGCCGGTAGACGTCGGTCGGATCGTCCAGGTCCGCCTTCTGGACGACGCGCCACCGGCCGAGGCCGTGGCGCGCGAGCACGCGGCCGAGCGGCAGCGGCATCGTGCTCAGCACCTCGCAGCTGAGGTCCGCCACCGAGCGGCCGCTGCGCGACGCCACGCCGGCGATCGCGTCGAGGAGCAGCGCGTAGCGCGCCACCTGCGCGTCGTCCAGCTCGCGCACCCAGGCGTCGTGGTACCGCGGCTTGCTGCGATCGAGTTGCTCCGGCCGGGCGATCGCCAGCCGCGCGAGCCCCGGGTGATCCGGCAGATCCGGCGACTCGTGGAGCCGCGCGCCCTGCCGGACGGCGATCGCCGGATCCGCGGCGTCGGCGCGGTAGACCCACGGGCACACGACGCCGTGCGGGTGATCGATCCGCAGCCCGTCGTACTCGGCGAACGCCTTCTCGATCCGGGCCAGAAACAGCTGCAGCGCCGGCCCGCCCGCCGGAAGCTGCGCCGGATCGAGCACCGCGTAGCCCCATGGCTGGCCGTCGGGGTTCGTCCGGCTCGGCGGCGCGCCCATCAGGTAGTCGTCCAGGAACGCGGCGCGGTGCGCCCACAGATCGGCGTCGGCGAGGCCGACCTGCAGATCGCCGTACAGGACGAGCCCCGCCCGCCCGACCGCGGCGCGGAAGCGCGCGTGCTCGGCGTGGGCGAGCCACTGCACGAACGCGTGACGGCGCGCCGCCGGCTCGCGCGCCAGCGCCTCGCCCGGCGCCGGGACATCTTCGACGCGCCGGAAGGCCGGCGGCCAGTGCCGCGACGCGATGCCGCCGAACCGGCGCGCGTACGCCGCGTACTGCGCGTCGCGCAGGAGCCAGGCCGCCCCGTGCTCCTCGACGAAGTGCCCGAGCCCCGGCGCGAGATCCGGCCGCGCGCCGTCCGCGAACGCCGCGTACGCCACGTCGAGCAGCCGCTCCGTCGCGTCGTACGCCTCCTGGGGCCGCGCGCGGCCGCCCCCACCGCCAACGCGCGCGTCGAGCTCCCGGTCGGGGACCAGGCCCGCGTACGGCCCGCCCGGCCGCAGCGAGCGGACCGCGACCGTGCCGGTGTGGCGCGAGAAGATCGTCCCGTCGTACGGCGACGGGTTGTCGCGCGAGGTCTGCCCCTGGGGCCCGAGCTGCAGCCCGGTGAAGCCCAGGCCGCGCACGAACGGCAGGAGCCGCTCGGTCGCGCGCGAGGCCGGCGTGCCGCGGCCCAGATCTTCGTCCGGATCGCAGGGGAAGCTCGCGTCGTGGATCGCGAGCAGCATCCGCCGCACGCCGAGCTCGGCGAGCGCCGCATCGATCACGGCATCGCCCGCGCCTTCGCCCGCGCCCGCGCCATCGATCGTCGAGCCGGCCCGGTCCATACGCCAGACCCTAGCGCCGATCCCCGTCCGCCGCGCGCCGCCCGCGGCGCGATCGAACCCGATCGCGCCTTCCCTTCCTTAGATCGAGATCGACCCCTTCCGGAACTCGCTCCGGCGCAGGTGGACGTTGATGCACACCGGCCGGCCGCTCCGCGCGATCGCCTTCGCCTCGGCGAGCGTGGCGTCGACGCGCAGCGGATCCGTCAGCAAGAGCCCGACGCCGCCGTAGCCCTCGGCCACGCGGTGGTAGTCGGTGCGCCGCAGATCGCAGCCGAGCGTCGTGCCGAGCACCTCCACCTGCTCGCGCGCGATCTGCGCCCACGACGCGTCGTTGCCGATCACCGCGATCGGCGCCACGCCGTGGCGGACGTACGTGTCGAACTCCGCCAGCGTGTACGCCGACGAGCCGTCGCCCCACACGAGCCAGACCTCGCGGCCCGGCCGCACGAGCGAGGCACCGAGCGCGAACCCGCCGCCGACGCCCAGCGTGCCGAACACGCCCGGATCGAGCCACGACAGGGGCGCGCGCGGCCGCACGATGTAGCTCGCGGTCGCCACGAAGTCGCCGCCGTCGACGACCAGCACCGCGTCGTCGGCCATCGCCTCCTCCATCCGCAGGAAGAAGTGCACGGGATCGATGAGCTCGCCGCTCGCGCTCGCCTTGCCCACGATGTCGCGGTCGCGCGCCTGCTCCTTCTCGCGCAGCCCGGCGAGCCACGGCCGGAAGCGATCGCCCGCCGAGCTGATCCGATCGGCGAGCGCGATCAGGAACTCGCCCGCGTGCATCTCCACGGCGATGTCCGGGCGGCGGTTCTTCCGCAGCTCGTCCGCCGCCAGGTTCGCCGCGATCACCGTCGCGCGCTTGCTGATGCCGCGGCCGTAGCCGAGCCGGAAGTCGAACGGGAAGCCGCACACGATCACGACGTCGGCCTCCTTGAGCGCCGCGCCGCGGTTGTGCCGGAGCTGCAGCTCGTGCGTGCGCCCGAGCAGCCCGCGCGCCACGCCCGCGAGGAACACCGGCGCGCCGAGCATCCCGATCGCGCGCGCCAGCCGGCCTGGATCCTTTACGCCGACGAGCGTCTGGCTGCCGACCACGATCACCGGCCGCTCCGCCGCCTTGAGCGCCTCGGCCGCCTTTTCGATCCCGGCCGCGCCACTGCGCAGGTGCGGCCGCCACACCGGCAGGTGGACCTCGGGCCAGACCGGCGCGCGGAACTGCCTATAAAGGTGGCCGCGGATGTAGAGCTCGAGCGCCTTCGCGCCCAGGCCCTTGCCCTTGCCCAGGCCCACCTCCTTCTCGTACCAGCCGCGCACCACCTCCTCTGGATAGAGGAGATCGACCGGCACCTCGACGAACACCGGGCCCGGCACGCCCCCCATCGCGAGCTCGCACGCGCGCTCGAGCGTCGGCACGAGCGCCGGCACCGTCTTCACCAGCGTCGCCCACTTCGTGATCGGCTTCATCAATGACAGCTGATCGATGTCCTGCAGCGCGCCGCGGCCCTTGAGCAGCGTGGCCGTCGAGCCGCCCAGGATGATCAGCGGCGACTGCGCCATCTGCGCGTTCTTGACCGCCGTGATCGTGTTCGTCACGCCCGGGCCCGCCGTCACCGCCGCCACGCCGACCGTGCCCGTCATCCGCGCGACCGCGTCGGCGGCGAACACGGCGTTGGCCTCGTCGCGCACGTCCACCACGCGCAGCCCGCGGGCCTGGGCGCCGGTGAGGATCGGCGAGATGTGCCCGCCGCACAGCGTGAACAGGTGCGTGGCGCCGTGGCGCGCGAGGAC
>DATMCI010000234.1:0-20378 GCA_035558535.1 Kofleriaceae bacterium | reverse complement strand
GCCCAGCGTCGACCTGCCGTCTGACGGCGGCCGATTGGTCGGACCGCCGATCACGATGCCGCGGTTTCGGTGATCACGATGCCGCGGTTTCGGCGATCACGATGCCGCGGTTTCGGTGATCACGATGCCGCGAATTACGCAGGCATGACGCGGATCTCGATCATGAGTCCGTCCTCCGGGCGCAGCAGCAAACCGGTGTCCGCGCCGGGCGGGACATCCACGAGCACGATCCGGCCATCGGGGAGCGCCACGCCGAGCTGCGCGCCCTGGATCACCTGGAGCAGCGTGATCTCGATCGGCACCACGCGGGCCCGCTCTTCGCGCCGCAGCGGCACCACCAGCGGGCACGCGACCGGAATCTCCTGCGACGATGCAGGGTCGGGCTCGGCGTCCGCACCTCTGGGAGCTGGAGCGCGCGACGCGAGCAGATGCTGATAGGCCGCCAGGATCGCGCGAAACCGCGCGTGGGCACGGTCGTCGCCTGGATTGACGTCGGGGTGATACCTGCGGGCGAGCTCCCGGTACCGCCGCTTGACTGCATCTGTGGTCGCGTCCGGTTCGAGCCCCAGGAGTCCGAGCATGCGTTCGCGCGACATCGCGAGTTGCCCCCTTTCGCCGTGCCGGTCGATCATACAGCCGCTGGGCGGATCCTGGCCGGGGTCGCAGATCACGACCAGACCGGGGTTGCAGACCACGCCCATCGCCGTCCAGCGACAGCGCGCTCAGCTCGGCGGCGAGACGTCCGCCTTCCGCTGCGCCGCCCCTGCCGTCATCTTCGTCTGCACCTCCACCTCCGCGCGGACCGACTCGAGCGTTTGCGCGACGGTGCTGCACCCGATACCGACGGTCCCGATCAGCAGCATGATCAGAGCCTCGATCTCGTGCACTGCGTTATCGGATCCGGAGAACGCCAGACCACCGAACACCAGACCGCCGAAGCCGAGCAGAAGCGATAGCGCTAGTCCAAATGTCTTCATGGTGCCCAGCCTAGATTGGACTGAAACCGTGCGCAATTCGGGCCGAACGATACCGCCACACAGGATGAAGCGGTCGTCAGTGCTCCCGAAGTCGCTACTTCTTCGACCGCGCCACCTTGCCGTTCAGCGTGTCGCGCGCCCGGCTGCGTGCCGAGGAGGACTTCGTGGAGTGCCGCTTCGCCTGCGGTTGCTTCGCCGCAGGCTTGCGGGTCGTCGGTTTGGGCTTCAGCGCGCCGACGTAAGCAAGGCTCCGCACGAAGTAGGGCTGCAGCTCCTTGAGCTTCGTCAGCAGCGCGTCCGGCACCTCGACGAACTCCTGCATGATCTTGCCGTGCGCGGTGTGGAGCGTGGTCCCGTACCGCTCCAGGAACGCCTCGCGATCTGGCGTCGGGAGCCGGAGCACGAGCGTCCCGGTCTTGGTCAGGAAGCTGAACATGTGCCCATTGCGCGACGTGTACGGCATCGTCGCGCCCTTGCGCTCGACGTCCGGCTGGGTCGCGATGAGCCGCTCGTAGGCGGCCAGCCGGTCGACCGGGATCTCGCTTGCTGCCTTGGCCATGGCCGAGCTTAGATCGTCGGCGCCGGGCGCGCCCGGGGCTCGCTCGCCCGTCCGGGGTTGCGGATCACGATCCGAAGGATACGCGCCGATCGGGTGCCTGAACGGAGTGGCGCCTGGAGGAAGAGACTGCTGCAGGAGGACCGGGCTGGGCGCCAGGTGGCCACTAGCACATCGTCATCTGGACCTCCACGCGCCTCGCATTGATGGCTTCGAGGACGCGGTCAGCTCCTTCACGACTTCAACGAAGAGCCGTAGCGCAGGCGAGCTCTGCGCGCGGCTCGGATAGCAGAGGAAGAAGCCGGGCACCGTCGGTGCGTATGCTTCGAGCACCATCTTCAGCCGGCCGGCGCGCACCTGCTCGGCCACCCACGGCTCGAACGTGAACGCGAGCCCGAGACCTTGCTCCGCCACAGCGAGGTTCAGCTCCGGCTCGTTTGTGACCACGCTGCCGCGCACCGGCACGCGCCAGCTTCGACGCCCGCGCTCCAGCTCCCATGCGTAGCGCGCACCGGTCGTCGGCGCACGATAGGTGATGCACTCGTGCCGCAAGAGGTCTTCCGGCCTGCGGGGCGTACCGTTCTTCGCGAGGTACTCGGGCGTGCCGACGATGACAAAGCGGAACTCGTCGGTGAGTCGCACCTGCACCATGTCGCGATCGATCGACTCGCTGAGCCGTACGCCCGCATCGTAGCCCTCCCCCACGATATCGACGAGGCGAAGTTGCGGGAGGGGTGCCGCCTGCATGTCGTGGACCTGATTACGGCCGAGGTCTACGGCCCATATACGAACGAGGAGCTCGTCGGACAGGCGCTCGCGCCCTTCCGCGACGAGATCGTCATCGCAACGAAGTTTGGCTTCGACCTCGAAGCGGGTGGTCTCAACAGCCGACCAGAGCACATCAAGACGGTCGTCGAGGGCTCCCTCGAACGCCTCAAGACTGACCGCATCGATCTCTATTACCAGCACCGCGTCGATCCCAGCGTGCCCATCGAAGATGTCGTCGGCGCGATCAAAGATCTGATCCGGCAGGGAAAGGTCCTGCACTTCGGTCTCTCCGAGGCGAGTGCAGAGACAATCCGCCGAGCGCATGCGGTTCAACCCGTCGCGGCAGTTCAGACCGAATACTCGCTCATGAACAGAGATCCAGAGCACAATGGAGTGCTCAGGACGTGTGAGGAGCTAGGCATCGGGTCACTCTCAGTTCGATCGCTTCCGTCCTGAGAACCTGGCAGCAAACAAGCCCATCGTGGATGCGCTCACGCGATTTGCGGAGCGAAAGGGCGCAACACCTGCTCAAGTAGCACTGGCATGGCTCCTCGCACAGAAGCCGTGGATCGTTCCGATCCCCGGCACACGTAGGTTGGATCACCTGGAGGAGAACCTCGGAGCCAGCAATGTTCAGCTGACGGCCACGGATCTTCGCGAGATCGATACCGAGCTCTCCAAGATCAAGGTGTACGGTGGACGTATGTCAGAAAAGCACCTGAAGGATGTAGATGAGTAGTGCTCCACCGGCTCGCTGATTCGAGGAGCTTTCTCGTGCATGCAGCAGGAGCTTTGGGCCGTCCACGCACCCTCGTACTCGCTGGCGCCGTCCGCGCTCAGGTGCGTGAGCCACGCGCGCTGACGCCCGCCGCATCAGGTCAGCGAGGACCTGCGGCGACGCATCACACTCGGTGGTGCGTACAAATACGCAGTCTGGAATCGCCGCATCAGGTCAGCGAGGACCTGCGGCAACGCATCCTGCGGCGACTCATCCACTCCCTCAGCGTGACCTCCCCGCCGAACGCGTTCGCGATCTGGGGGGAACCCGACCGGGGTTGATTTCGTTGAGGGAGGTCCGACGGCATACTCAGCGGTGAAGTACTGCGCTACTCTTATGGTAACTTCGCGTCTGTCAATAAAGTCCCGAGCGTCGCCCCACGAGCACCGCAAGCCCCCGCGGCCCTGAGCCGCAACACCGGAGAACATGCACATGCTTATAAATTCGGGCCACCCGCCCGCGGCCAACCCCAACCAGCTCGCCCAACTCCGCAGCGGCGAGCTCGACAATATCACTCACGAGATCACCCACCATGGAATCTTCCTGACCTCCGAGCAGCTCGAGGACCTGAGTGAATTGACGATTCTCACGTTGACGCGCCTTGGGCTGAACGCCAAGGTCACGGACACCGGCACGGAGTTCCGCGTGCCGCCGGATCGCGAAGGCGAGCAGTAGTCCATGCGCCAAGTGAACGTACACGAGGCAAAGACCAAGCTGTCTCGCCTGCTGGAGAGGTCGAGGCCGGCGAGCGCGTCGTCATCGCGCGACCAACGTGCAGCCAAGATCCAGCCGACCAAGTGGGACGGCATCCTCGCGGCCCTCGAGTTCAAACGTTTGGACGTCGTGATCAACCAGGTGACTATCTCGGAAGAGCGCAAGAAGAAGTACGACTTCTCTGTGCCCTACACCGTTTCCGGCATCCAGACGCTGATCCTGAAGAAGAACGCCGAGCTGCTGCAAATCAGAACAGCCGCTGATCTGGCTGGCAAAAAGGTCGGCGTGGGCCTGGGCACCAACTATGAACAATGGGTCAAGCAGGATGTTCCGCAGGCCGAAGTGTGCACTTATGAAGATGACCCGAGCAAGTTCGCCGAGCTGCGCAACGGCCGTATCGACGCCATCCTGATCGACCGCCGGGCCGCGCTGGAATACGCCCAGAAAGCCAAGGACACCCAGCTGGCAGGCGACGCCCTCTCGCGCCTGGAATCGGGCGTGGCTCTGCGCAAGGGTGAGCCGCCTCCGAGCCGTTGCGATGCTTGACCAGCCCCGCTTCTGAGCTCGGGCCGCCGGGCCGCCCGCTACGGGCGCAGGAACGCCACGGGGATGGTCTGCCAGCCGGCACCGCCGGTCAGGACGAGATCCATCGTGCCGTTGAAGTCGGCCTTGACCGCGAGCGCGAAGCGGGCCGCGTTGCCCCAGCCCGGGAAGTTCGCCATCGGGAAGTTCGCCGACGTGAAGCCGCCCACGCGGTCGGACAGGGCGAAGGCGGTGGTGCGCCAGCCCGCACCGCCGACCGCGGCGATGTCGGCGTCGCCGTCGCCGTCGAAGTCGCCCGCGACGAGCTTCACGCCCGCGCTCGTCGCCCAGCCGGGGAAGTCCGCGACGCCGCGGTTCGAGACGGCGAAGCCGCCGAGGCGGTCAGAGAAGGCCAAGGGGATGGTGCTCCAGCCCGAGGCGCCGGTGAGCGCGAGGTCGGCGTCGCCGTCGCCGTCGAAGTCCCCGGCCACGGCGCGCGCGCCCGGGGTCTGCGCCCACCCGGGGAAGGCGACCACGCCGGCGTTGGTCTGCGCGAACGTGCCGTTGCGGTTGGAGAACGCGACCGGCACGGTGTTCCAGCCCTGGCCACCCACGAGGGCGATGTCGCCGGCGCCGTCCGCGTCGAAGTCGCCCGCGACCGCCTGGGCGCCCGGGACCTGCGCCCATCCGGGGATGTTGGGCGTATGCAAGTTCGTGACGCGGAACGAGCCGTCGCGGTTCGAGAACGCGACCGGGATGGTGTTCCAGCCCGGTCCGCCGAGCAGCGCGAGATCGGTGGCGCCGTCGCCGTCGAAGTCGGCGGCCACGAGGTTCCGCGCGGCAGTCGTCCAGCTCGGGAAGTTGGCCACGCCCGAGTTCGTCACCCAGAAGCCGCCCGCGCCGTCGCCGAAGGCGACCGGGACGGTGTTCCAGCCCACGCCGCCGGCCAGCGCCACGTCGCCGTGACCGTCGCCGTCGAAGTCGCCGGCGACCGCGCGCGCGCCCGCGACCGTCGCCCACGACGGGAAGTTGGCCACGAACGAGTTGGTGACGGTGGTGCCGCCGAACGCGCGCACCGCGTTCAGCACCATCGGGCCATACGCCGAGGCGTCGGCGTTGAGATCGATGCCGCTGCCGGTCCAGTAGCCGCTGTTGAGGCCCCAGATGCCGCCAGTGCCGGTGTGGAAGTCGAGCACGCGCGGGCCGCCCGAATCACCGGGGCAGCTGACGGTGGTATCTTCGAAGGAGTAGTCGACGAACTGCTTGAAGCCACCGCCGCCGCCGGGCCGCGACGTGCAGCCGTAGCCGAACACCGAGACCCGCTCGTGGGCGGAGGGCGCGCGGGCGAAGGCCGCCGGCGTCGCCATGGTCCGCGGGACCGCCGCCGTCAGCCGCGCGAACGCGACGTCGGCCGCGCCGAGCGATGCGCCGAGCGCGTAGGACTGGTCGACCGGGAACGATCCCAGGAGCGCGCCCGTGGTCGAGCGGATCGTGAAGGTGTCGTTGCGCGGCCCCGTGGTGTAGCCGAGGCAGTGCGACGCGGTCACGATGTAACGTGGGTCGACCAGGGTCGCCGTGCAGAAGCCCAGCGTGCCGATCTCCGGCCGCACGTTCGTGAAGGTGCCGCCCACGAGCGGTGAGGAAGCCTCCGCGGTGGGCTCGGTCGACTCGACCTCGTCCTCCACCTCCACTCCCCCGCAGGCCACGAGTGACGCGCCGCCGAGCAGCGCGGCCATTAGCATCTCTACGCTCAAATACCATCGTGTCATGAGTCCTCCAGTGTCTAATCTGAGGGCATGCGAGATCCTCTCTCGTCATGCCCGACCATCCGGCGCTTGCAGCGCGCCCGATCCGATGCCGGCTACGACGTCCTGCCGTGCCCGCTACAACCAGGAGGGGCCACCGCGATCTCGTCGCGCGGAAAACAGCAGCGCTCGCCCGCTGCGACAGCCGCAGCGCCTTGCCGGCAACCGCGGTCCGACGTAACGCCGTCGCCGCGGTTCTTGCCAGGCTGCCCGGTCATGCTCGATGCGATTGCGGGGCCAACGTGCCGCCAAGCTGTCTGATATTCGAGGCATGTGGCACTGGTGACCGGAGTAGGCTGTATTCATGGAAGCCTGGCCCATGAGCTATCCGGCGAGCGCACGCCCCGCTGAGGCGCGCCCACGGGCCAAATCTGCCAGGCCAGGCAACATTTGCCGGTGGGACGCGGGCCAGGGCGGCTTGCTCGGTCTCGCGCGCCCGCTCCAGTTCGAAGAGCAACACGAGCGTGACGGACTTCGAGCTCGACCGGCTCACCACGACCCGCGTAGGCAAGCCCGGCTATCGTAGCAAAAGGTGGCCAGGGTACATTCCCGAAGTCTTGAGCCAATCCACCCCAACCCCGCAGTAGGGCAGCAGCAATATCGCGTCCGGCGATTGGCACACGGTGAACATCGATTCACCGGCATCTTCGTGCTCGAGCTCGAGCTCCGGATCGGTTGCTCGCTCGCCTGATGGTGAGCGGCGAGATCGCCCAGACCGGGGTGGTGGCGAACACGCCCGCTGATGGAGGAGGGGCGATCTCTGTGCCGGCTGGCCGAGCGCGCGACCAGCGGGCACAGATTGGCGCCTGTTTCGGCGCCCTCTCCTGCGCCCGTTCGAGTATCTTGACGGGGTGCGGGTACGTTGGGTGATCGCAGGGACATTCGCCGTCATCGGGCTGTACTGGTTGACCGTGATGGTGCTGTTCAGTGTTGGGGTCCGCTCCGACTGGATGAGGTACGGCACGCACGTGCTCGCGGCGCTGGCGGGCGGCGCGCTGATGGTCGCGCACGCGCCGCTGCGCCCGTGGCGCGAGCCGGCCGCGGCCGGCACGCTCGCGGTCGTGCTGCTGTGGGTGCAGCGGTTCGGGAGCGCGCACCAGGCGTTCAAATGGCTAGAGCTGTGGCCCGTGGCGCTCGGCGTCGCGGCGCTGAGCGGCGCGCTCGCGGCCGCGGGTGGGCTCGTGGCCCGGCGGTTCGCAGTCACCGCGCAGACGGGGCTGATCATCGTGCTCAGCGCGGGCGTCGGCATCGGCGTCTTCGCCGCGGTCGTGCGCATGACGGATTTCGGGTGGGTGCTGTCCAGCCTGCTCGGCATGCTCGGCGGCGGGTTCGTCACGCAGGCGGTGGTCGCATCGCGGCGGCCGGTGGCGTGCGGCGCCGGCGGCGCCGTGTGCATGGCGTTGTGGCAGCTCGGCGACGGGTTCACTGCCGCGTTCGCGATCGCGAGCCTGGTCGCGCTGCCGCTCCTCGGCCTCGTCGGCTATCTCGGGGCCGTGCTGGCGTGGCGGACGCTGCGCAACGGCGACGCGCCGTCCGTCTCCGAGGTCCCGCCCGCGCGCCTGAGCTGACAGCGGCCGATGGCGGCGCTGCGCGACCTGGCGCGCGGCGCTCCCGCGCTACGATGCGCGCGTGGCAGGACGGGTCGGCTTTCGGTGGCGGCAGCTCGCGCACGATCTCAGGTCCGGACTCCTGTTCCGGCCGACGGTGATCACCGTCGAGCTCGCGCTCCTCGGGCTCGTGCTCATCGAGCTCGAGCGCGCCGGGCTCTCCGAACAGTTCCTCCCCGATGACCGGCGGCGATTCGACGAGAACTTCGCGGCCACGCTCCCGGAGGCGATCAGCCGATCTTCTGGATGATGGACGTCGCGACGATAACTGCCTGGCCCAGTCGCCGCTACTTCTTGGGCGGAGCCGTCGGCGGAGGCGCGGGCGCGGCGAGCGGCGCACACCGCCCGCGCCAACCCCATCGACCGACTCCCCGCCGCGCCCGGTGCCATTGCTCTCCACGCCGCCGCGCCGCCGCGTGGCCATGGCTACGGCATGGCGTTCTCCCGCGAGGCGCCTGCGGCTCATGGCCCGATGGTGCCACTCGATCTTGGGGCTCGACGCAGACCTCGATCAGGAGTCCGTCCTCCCTGCACCCAGTCCGACAGTCAATGCACAGGAGCTTACCTGCCTAGCAGTAACCCTCCCGATTTCCGGAACCGCGCCCGCCTGGTGGTGAACGACTAGATCTCGATTGTCATCGATCCCAGGCTGCGAAATACCGCGCTCGCCTCGATCGCCTCAGGGAGAGCTATTCAATCGCGCTACAATATGGTGTCAACGTCCCAAGCTGGGCGAGCAGCTCGGCTCGACCTCGGGTTCGACCGCGTGAACGAGAGCTTCGCCGAGCGCGCCATCCATCCAGCCTGCGCTCGCTCGCAACGGCCGCACTCGCATCCGCGACGACCGCGCGGGCAGGGCGGGCCCGGCTGGAGGTGGGGAGAGGGAGGCGCGGCAGGGGAGAGAACGGGGTCAGACCAAGGTCGCGAAACGTACCGGCACAACGTCACCTCAGGGTAGCCCCAGAGATCTCCCAGCGACCGAAACAGACGAACTATTCGATGCTTACGAAGCGTGACACGTTGGGCCACGGGTGATCGCGTCTATGGTAGGCATAAGCTTGTGACCTGGCTCCTCAAGGAAGCTCCGAACAAGACGTTCCGGAGGAACACCTTGGCCATCGTCGTTTTGCAACTGCGCTTCCATCCGATCCTGAAGGTGGCGGAGCGAATCGCAGACTTTCAGGATCGGGTCCGTCCTCGCTTCCCAGGGTTTGAGACGGTCGAAATTCAAAACATGGAAATCACTTCGGTCGGCGTTCAGGTGCGCAACGAAATCGCGTACCGGTTTATCGCAGCCGCCGAGCCAACTGTGGTCTCCCTCGGTACGTCAGCGGTCAGCATCGAGTATAGCGAACACCAATCACGCGAAGTGCTCCTCGCCGATCTGGAGATGGTCCTGTCAGCGCTGGACGCGGTTTATGCGCATGTCCTTCCGAAACGCCTCGGCGTCCGATATGTCAACTTGATCGACAAGGTCCAAATTTCTTCGGACTTGGGAAGATCAGTAGACTGGACTGATCTCCTCGCACGCAACTTCGCTCAGACCCCAGGTGGGATCGCTGAGCTCGACGAGGTGACTACGTTCATGGTCGAAGTCGCATCGCCGTGTACTCATGGACGGATGACCGTCCGCTACGGCATTCCCGGGAAAGGGGCGCCGGTCTCCTTCGGTTTGGAGATCTTCCCATCCGCCGAACGGAAATTTCGACTGGACACGGATCGGTATATCGAAGGATCCTTCAAGTTCACGGAGATCCGCTCGTTGGCCAACGAGTTCACTGAAGATATCTTTCATCTCTTCATGACCGCTGCCGGGCCAGCACTCGTGGAGTGGATGAGCCAAGGAGAGCAATCATGATGGTCGGCGTCGTTGTTTCTGGTCTTCTCGAACTCGGCACCGCGTCCCCGTCGCCCGTGCGAAGAGAGCGACGGATCACATACAGTGGCGAGCTGCGCTCCGAGACGTCGCTGCCTGAGCGACTCGCGACCTATGTCGGGTACGACGCTACTACATCGGTTCCGAGCGCCAAGACCATCCGGGCCGAAGCCGGCGCAGTCATGAACCGGCTCGAGATCGCGGCGCTGCTGCCGATGCGCGAGGAGGCACAGGCACTCGTCGATGAGATGCTGGCTGCAAGCCGTGCAGCGAGGAGGGCGGCCGGCCCTGCGAAGCAAGTCATCAAACGTCGCGTTCGCTGAACCGATGAGGCTCTTCGAAACCGGACGTTGGCCGGCTATCTGGGACAAGGCCGACCTTGATCGCGCGCTCCAGGGCATCGTCGAGGCCGGGCCCGAATTCGAAGCCAAGTTCTTCCAGCAAGGCGAGCTCCGCGGCGGATTCGCATGCCAAGGGGACATTGTCGAATTTCGCAGCATGCTACCGCTCATCAGTGAGGACGGCGAAATCGTCGCGGCCGATGAGTACGAGCATTGGATGGTGCTCGGCAACACTTGCGACATGGATCGAGATGAGGTCGAGCATTCGACCATCGTGCCGCTGGAGGTCATTCAACCGGCACCAACGGAAGACAAGCTCCTAATCTTACGAAGCTACGCCTTTTACCGTCAATTCTACGTTCCGCCGTGGCGAGACGACGAGCAACAGGCTCACCGGATGGCGATGTTCGTCAATCCGGTGACCATCGAAAAGAAAGCATTTCGCGACGATTGCGCGAGGATCGTAGCCCGCTTGGAATTCGGCGCATGGGCTCTGCTACATCTGTGCCTCGTCAGATACTTGGCGCGAGACGACGGCCGTCACGACTGATCGGCTCGCCGATGACCGGCAGCGGTTCGACGACAACTTCGCGGCCGCGCTCCCCGAGGCGATCAGCCGATCTTCTGGATGATGGGCGGCGCGATGATGGCCCTCGGTGCCTCCCAGTCATCGCCCCCGTGGATCTGCTGCAGCTCGCGCAGGGACAAGCTCCGCGGCGCGTAGGGCTTCTTGGGGGTGCTCTGGGTCTCGATGATTTGCTTGCGCATGTTCGAATCAGACTACGAGTATCTGCTCGCAAAATAAATGATAGCCATCACACCTGGTGCACTCGCGGTGAGCAGCGACTGCCTCGCTCCGGTTGGAGGGTCGGGCCGATGGAATTGTCAGTACTCGCGCATCGCGATCAGCCCGAGAGCTGGGATCTCGAATGTGATCCGGCAGGGGTCCGCGCCGCTCCTGAAGATGCGGTAGGGCCCCGGACCACGGAACCGGGTCGCCGCGTCACGCGTGTCTTGAATCGAGCAGACGTCCGGGGTCTCGGAGCGCGCGACGCGCAGATCGTCGTCGAGGCAGATCGGCTGGCCGCCCGCGATCTCGTCGACCCAGATCCCGCTTGTATCGAACGCGATGAGCTGCAGGTCCGACAGCACGAGCCCCGTCGCGGCGGCGCGCGGGATCACCTCGATCGCGAGCTGCGAGCCGGGGATCTCGGGCGAGGTGATCGCCGCGGGCCCGGCCGACGTGCCGACCTGGAAGGCGACCACGTCCTCATCGTGCGCGTCCCCGTACGGCGGCGCGACGACCTCGAGCGCGGACGATGTGAATGGATGATGGCCACTGCCGAACAGCTCCGTGCCCCCAGCGCTCATGAAGAGGTGAAAGTGCGCGCGTGATTCGGCCTGGAGGCGAATGGGCGCTGCGCAGACGCGGCTGCGTGGGATCAGCGTCGACTCCGGCGGGTGGCTGGACGCGCGGAACACGCCGAGGGTCACCGGATCGAGCACGAAGGAGTCGGCCCTGAGCACCTCGATCGGGAGCTCGTACTGCTCGTCGTTGATGCCATTGTGCGCGGTGACCAGCAGCGTGGCTCGCCCCGCGCCGGTCGCCATGAACTGCCCCTCGCCCGTCCTCGTCGCCAGCGGAAGCGGCGCGAGCACGCCGGGATCATCGCTCGAGATCGAATCGACCAGGACCGTGTCAGGGCGGCACCCGCTCTGCGACCCCTGGCACTCGTCGGTGACCCTGACGAAGCCGATCTCGCCGACGCCGATGGGCGAGGTGTGGACGATCCGGATGCCCTTGTCGGCGACGGGATCGCAGCCAGCGGCGAGGCCGAGCATCATCCAGAGGAGCCGCACCGGCCGATCCTACGAGCAGACCGCGCTCGCTGCGAGCGCTGTCTGCGGGCGAGATACACGCAGAGCGGCGCGACCGCAGGTAGAAGCGCCGCGGCCAAGGCCGGTTCCTCCCCGAGGCTCAGGGCGTGAACGTGATCGGCGCTGGAGCGACCACGACCACGACCACGAGCGCGACGGCGCGCCGCGGCTCACTCGCCGCGCGCGACCGGCCGGCTCGGATCCGTGATCCAGCCGCTCCAGCTCCCGGGGTAGAGCTTCGCGCGCACGCCCAGGAGCTCGAGCGCGATCACGTCATGCGCGGCGGTCACGCCGGAGCCGCAGTACACGGCGACGTCCGCCCCCGGCACCGCGCCGACGGCGGCGTACGTACGCGCCAGCTCGGCGGGCGCGCGGAACCGGCCGTCGGCGTCGAGGTTTGTCCCCGTCGGCACGTTGACCGCGCCCGGGATGTGGCCCGCGACTGAATCGACCGGCTCGACATCACCGCGGAACCGCTCGGGCGCGCGCGCATCGATCAGGATCCCGACGGCGGGCACGTCCGCCGCCTCGATCATGGGCATCCCGCCGGGCGTCGCGACGAAGTCCCCGGCGGGCGGACTCGCCGCCGCGGTCGACACGGGCTGCCCCGCCGCGCGCCACGCGGCCCAGCCACCGTCGAGGACGCGCACGCTCGCGTGGCCGAAGTAGCGCAAGAGCCACCACGCGCGGCCGGCGGCGCGCGCCTCCCAGTCGTCGTAGACCACGACGGGACGCGCGCGGCAGACACCGGCGCTCCGCATCGCGCCCTCGAACACGGCCGCGTCGGGGAGCGGATGGCGGCCGCCCTTCCCCGGCGGCGCGGCGAGCTCGCGACCGAGATCGATGTACACCGCGCCGGGGATGTGCCCCGCCGCGAACTCCGACGGGCCCGGCGGGCCGCCGAGCTTGTAGCGCACGTCGAGGATCGTGAACGCCGCGAGATCGGCTGCGAGATCAGCTGCGAGATCGGCGACCGAGATCAATGGGCTTGCCACGCCCCGACCATACCAACGCGGCGGCTCACATCGGCTGGGTCGCGTACTCGAACGTCGGCGCGGCCTGGAGGTCGGTCCCGTCGATGCGCGTCGCGGCCAGATCGCCGCCCAGGAGCTTCTGCTCGTACATGAGGGCGAGCGCCTTGGACAGGTTGTCGGGCCGGCCGTTGAACGTCTCGTGGAGCGCCTTGAGCAGGCTCGTGTAGCTGTAATTGAAGCGATCGGAGATGCGGCGCGCCTGGCTGCCCTCCGCGTAGTCCACCGACTTCGCGTCGGCGACGAGGTTCCAGATCCCGGCGGGGTCGAGCGGCACGGGCGCGCCCGAATAGGAGAACTGGTTCGGGTGGGACGCGTCCCGGACCAGGCGGCGCGCATAGACGATCTCGGCAAATCGGTAGTAGTGCGCGACCGGCCCGCCGTGCGGTGACTCCAGCGGAGACAGCTTGGTGCCCTCGCCCTGATCGATGATGACGGTGAGCGCGGCGACGGCGCTCTCCACGCCATCGACCGGGAACAGCTGCGACGGCGGGAACCACGTGTTGTCCACGACCTGCGGGCTCAAGGGCCGCGTGAACAGAGGCGCGCCGAGCTCCTCGAGCTTGCCGATGATCGCCTCGTAGAACTGGCCGATCGTCGCGTACTCCGGCTCGGCCGTGGGCGCTGGCGGCACCGCCGGGGCGCGCAGCGCCGCCAGCGGGGCCAGCCGCGGCTCTGACACTGGCAGGTCCAGCGACTGCTCCGGCTGCTCGATCGCCATGAACGTGTCGTATACGTGACCGCGCGTGAGCTTCTGCAAGCTCACCCGGAGATCGCCAATGCCCATCGGCAGCGGCCCGGGGAAGACGGGGATGAACCCGGGCTTGTCGATCACCGGCGCGCCGCCGAGCGCGTTCAGGACGTTCGCCGCGATGTTCAGGTGCAGCATCTCCTCGCGCGCGACCGAGGCGATGATGGCCGCCGCCTCGCGGTTGGTGCCGGGTTTGATGGAGTACAGCGCGGTCTGGTAGACGGGGATCGTGGCGTGCTCCAGCTCGATCGCCGACTGGAGGTACTTGTGCAGCTCGGCGACGCCGCCGGTCTGGATCTCACGGACGATGCTACTGCGGATCTTCACGACTGCTTCTCCTTCCCCGAGAGGCGCCCGAGGCCGCGCGCGAACCGCGACTTGCTGCCCTCCGGCGGCTCCGCGCTCGGCGCAGGCGCGGGAGCCGCCGGGCGCGCGGGCGGGGCCGGCGCCCGCACCGGCCCGGCGGCGACGGCCTGCATCGCAGCGACGCCCGGGTCGCCAGTGGCGATGAGCTTCTCGAGCCACTTGATGATCGTGCGGCGCTTGCCCTCGGACAGATCGCGCGTCACTGGCATGTAGCTCGGATCCGAGATATCGCGCGTGAACGCGAAGTGGAGGAGCTTCGCGTGCGCCTTGACGTCCGCCGGGTCGGCGAGGTTGACGAGGCGCTTGCTCATGATCGGGTACAGATTCCCGTACTGGATGAAGATGGGCTGTACGTCACTCCACGTCGGATCCGCGGGCACGTCGAACTGGTCGCGCACGTGGATGACGGCGTAATCGAACGCCGAGCGCGCCTGATTACCCTGCCCGGGGAGCCGGTAATCGACCAGGTAGAGCTGGCCGTCGAGGTAGCCGCGCGGGTGTTTCGGGTCCTGGGTCTTGATCGTGAGGGCAGCGGCGCCGGTTCGGTCCGTGGTCACCTGCCGCGGCAGCTCCACCTTGTCCATCGGCACACCGATGTCGGGGATCGGCGCGGGCGGCGGGTTCGGGTTCTGGGGCGAGCCGCCGCCCTGCTGCGGCGAGGGACCCGTCTGGCCGATCTGGATCGCGGTGTCGGCGAGCGGGATGCCGTAGCGGCTCGCGTAGACCGTGACGCTGGCGCTCCCGCCGCCGTCCACGCGCGAGATGACGGGCTCGGCGCCGACCAGGAGGCCGTCGTCGCTCTCGCGGATTCCGACGATGTTGGGCCCCATGCCCACGGCGCCGGGGTTGACCTCGCTTCCCACGACGAGCGCCAGGGGCGAGTTGCGCGCGATCGCGACCTGCACCTCGGTGAGCTCCGCCGCGAAGACGCCGCCGCTCGCCTGCAGCCAGCGCGGATCCTGGTACGGGATCACCGCGAACGACTCGAACGTGTCCGGCGAGACCGGGGTGTTCTCGCGGAGCGCGGCGTTCTTGAGCGCGCCGACGACGATCGTCCCCACGTCCACCGGGGTGCCGGCGGAGTCCGTGATCTGGAGCGCGTTCGACAGATCGAGGAACAGGGTCCGCGAGCCCTCGTCGAGCGCGCCCGTGAACCAGGTCATGCCGGCCCACGACGTGAATCCGCTGGCCGGCGTGAACCGCCGCCCGAGCACGAACGACGTGGGCTCGCCCGCGAGGTACGGCCCGATGGCGCCGACCAGCGTGCCCACGGTGAACCCCGGCTGGTGCACGTCGTCCTGGTACCCGAACGTCGCCAGCCGGATCGAGAGGCGCTGCTCGGCCGTCGCCGCCTGCAGCTCGCGGAGCGCCCGGCTCCGCGCCGCCGCGTCGGGGCCAAAGGACACTCCCTCGAGGACCGACTGGAACGTGGCCGAGGCGGCGCGGTCGCCGCCTGCATTGACGTTGCGGCTGAACCAGAGATCGCGGAACGAGTTGGGCCGGTAGCGGCCGCCGAACCAGTCGGCGGCCGCCGACTCGATGAGCCTCACGTCGAGCCCCCACAGCTCCGACGCGAGCTGCCACTGCGGATCGACGTCGACGAGCTTGCCGCTGGTGCGATCGCTCGAGCCGCCGACGAGGGCGCCGATGATCGGATCGACGGCGGGATCGGTCGTGGAGGTCCCGTCTGCGTACCAGACGCCGGTCACCCGGCAGTCGAGCAGGCGGAACGCGCCCGAGCCGGTCGGGTTCCACCACCCGTTCTCGACATGGCCGGGCGCTTGGAGCTCCTGATAGGAGGGCTGGAATGTCGCATTGTCGTAATGCCGGACATCGTTATTGACGGTCGAGACATCTGCCTGAAACGTGCCCTGGAATGCCAGTCGGACTCGGTGCAGAAAGCTCATGCGGTCTCCTCCGGTTCTTCCCCCACTTGGTGATATGGGTGATATGCGGTCGTGAGCTTCACGGATTGCTCATCCTGTGTGGTGCGGGCGTGCGGGCGCACGGCGGGCGGCCGGCGCGCGGCGGCTCAGGGCGAGGATCGCGAGCGCCGGCAGCCCCACGGCGCCGAGCAGCGCCAGCGCGAACGAGCCGGTCTGGCTCGAGAGCGCGCCGAGGCCGGCGTAGGCGAGGCCGAGCCCGGCGTTCGCGGCGGCGGTCACCGCGAAGAACCGCGCGAACGGCACCCGCACGCTCCCGGCGAGCAGGGTCGTGGCCTCGCTCAGCACGGGCACCGCCCGGCTCGCCGCGAGCGCGGCCAGCCCGCCGGGGCCGCCGAGCCACGCCCGCGCGCGGCGCTGCTCGGGCTCGCCGACGAGGCGATCGATCGCGGCGCGCCCCATCCACCGGCCCACGGCCCACGCGCACGCGCACCCGAGCTGCAGGCCGCCGAAGACGACCAGCGCGCCGAGCTCGAACCCGAGCCGCGCGCCGGCCGCCGTGGCCACCACCGACGACGGCACGGGCAACACGAAGTCGGCCGCGAGCAGCGCGGCGCTGCCGAGCGCGAACGCGCCTGATGGGGCGGCCCGCAGCCACGGCGTCACGGCCGCGTCGAGCGCGGGGCCAAACAGCGCGAACGGAATCAGGATCAGCGCGAGCAGCGCGGCTCCCACGGCCCCCCAGCGAGTCCACACGCGCCGAGGCTACGCCAACCCGCGCGCGCGATCTCGCGGCAGCGACGGTCTTTTGCGTCCGCGGCGCGTGACCGGGCGGGGCGGGGCGGCGGGGCAGCCGCGCCGCCCCGTGAGGGTCAGTTCGCGTCGAGGAACGGCGTGATCAAGAGGGCGATCCACTCGGCGCGGTTGATGAGATCGACGTGCGAGGTGCCGGGCAAGATGGCGAGCTGCGACTTCGCGCGCGGCGCGCCGGTGTCGCCGAACGCGCCGCCGCCGAACAGCCGGAGGACCTGCGCGCCGTGCTCGACGGTCGGGCCGTCGGCGTCGCCGAGCAGGAACAGCACGGGCGCCTTGATCTTGCGGACCTCGTCGAGCTTGAAGCCCTCGAGCGAGTCCAGGCCCTGCACCTTCTTGACGAGCGTGCGGAACTTCTCCGGGTGCGGGCTCGTCTTCTTGTAGGCGTCGTGGAACGGCGACTGCTCCAGCATCTCCGGCTTGATCGAGCGGATCATCTCGATCATGCCGGGCTGCGAGCCCTCCTTCGTCAGCGCGGCGCCCGCGATCACGAGCCGGCGTACGAGCGCCGGATGGCGCATCGCGAGCTGCGTCGCGACGCCCCCGCCCATGCTGTAGCCGTAGACGTCGGCGCTCGCGATCTTCAGCTTGCCGAGCAGCGCGGCGACGTCGTCGGCCATGCTGACGGTCGACAGCGGCCGATCGATGTCTGCCGTGCGGCCGTGGCCCTGCAGCTCGACGGCGATCACCTGACGTGACTTCGAGAGGAGCTTCACGAGCTGCCCGAAGCAGGCGTCGATCGTGCAGAACGCGCCGTGGAGGAGCACGAGCGGCCGGCCCTTGCCGTGGACCTCGTAGTACATCTTCAGGCCGTTCACGTCGGCGTAGGCGCCGGGGCCCGGGGGCGGGGTCTTGGCCTTGGAGTCGGCATGGGCGGGCGCGGGCGCGGTCGTGGACGTGGTCAGGGCCACGAGGGCCGCGAGGGTCAGGATCTTCATGAGGTTGCGCATAGGCGGGTCTCCTTCTCGATGACACGACGAACCTGCGCGGCGCGTTTCGACATCGGCCCGCCTTTTTTCGTTTTTCTTTCGGGGCGGCGCCGGTAGGCGTCGAGCGGCTCGCTAAAATCGCGGAACCACGTGCCGGCGACCCACCATGTCTTCCTGATCCCCGGGTTCTTCGGGTTCGTGAACTTCGGGCGGCTCGTCTACTTCACCCACGTCCGCGAGTTCCTCGAGGACGCGCTCGCGCGCGAGGGGCTGGTCGTCGAGATCCATCGGGTCCGGGTCAAGCCGACGTCGTCCTTGCGGGTCCGCGCCGCCGAGCTCCTGGCGACGTTGCGCGACGCGGCCCCGGCCGACGCGCCGCTCCACCTGATCGGCCACTCGACGGGCGGGCTCGACGCGCGGCTCGTCACCACGCCGGGCGTGTCGCTCGAAAGCGGGCTCGGGCTCGGAGGCGGGCTCGGGGGCGGAGGCGGGCTCGACGTCGAGCCGGTCGCGTGCCGCGTCCGCTCGGTGGTCTCGATCGCGAGCCCGCACCGCGGGACCCCGCTCGCGGCGTTCTTCTCGAGCCTGCTCGGCCAGCAGGTCCTGCGCCTGCTCTCGCTGGCCACGGTGACGGTGCTCCGACGCGGGCGGCTGCCGGTGGGCATGCTGGCGAAGCTCGCGGGTGCCGTCGCGCGGCTCGCGATCCGCCGCCCGAGCGCGTCGATCGAGCTCCTCGAGCACCTCGAGAAGGAGCTGCGCGGCGAGCTGGGCGGCGGCGAGCCCGAGCTGATCGACGCCTTCCTGCACGATGTCCACGGCGATCAGGCGCTGATGCCGCAGCTGACGCCGGCCGCGATGGACCTGTTCGAGGCCTCGACGGCCGATCGCCCGGATGTCCGCTATGCGTCGGTCACGGCCCAGGCCGCGCCGCCGCGCCTCGCCACGCGCCTCGCCCTGGGCCCGCGGCCGTGGTCGCAGGTCACGTACGCCCTCTACGCCTGGCTGCACCGTCAGGTCGGCGAGGGCGACGGCATCGTGCCGCTCGCGTCGCAGCGCCGCGGCGAGGTGCTCTTCGCCGCGACGGGCGATCACCTCGACGTGATCGGCCACTTCGACGATCCGGCGCATCAGCCGCCGCACACGGACTGGCTCCACTCGGGATCGAAGTTCGATCGCGCGCAGTTCGAGGCGATGTGGACGAGCGTGGCGCGGTTCGTCGGGAGCGCCGCCCGCCGTCGCGCGCCGTGAGCGCTGTGAGCGCTGTGAGCGCTGTGAGCGCTGTGAGCGGGCTGATCAGCGGGCCACAAATCGGTGTCGCCTGCGCGCCGCGTACGCCGCGTTCTGCGCGTAGCTCGGAAATGTGGAGAGGTAGCGCCGCGCCCGCGCCCGCCGCTCGGCCTCCTCGATCAGGCTCGTGGCCATGCTGACGTGGAGCCTGAAGTCGGGGTTCGTCTCGTAGTCATCGGGCGCGCGCGCCTCGAGGAACGCGAGCGTGGCGCGGTGGCACGCGAGGCCGGCGCGGTGGAGCTCGATCGGCGCGACCTCGACGGTCGAGGTGGGCATCGACGGTGCCGCCGAGCCAGCCTCGGCCGGGAGCTGCGCGAACCACGTCGCGCGCGCGGCCAGCTCGCTCCCGGCGCGGCACGCCTTCACCATGGCGCCATAGGATCGCGGCGGCGGCTCGGGATCGGGCGCCGCGGCGACCGCATCGCGCAGGGCGAGGCTCGCGGTGACGAACCGATCGAACGACGCGACGACCTCGTCGTCCCACCGCGGCGCAGTGCTCGCCTCCACGAAGAGCGACCGCCAGCGCAAAAGCTCTGGACGCACGATCTCTACGTAGCGCCGCGCGGCGGCGTCGACCGCCGGGATCTGCGGTGGTGTGCCGCCGAGCTTGGCCATGGCATCGAGCGCGCGGTCGGCTTCGTCGGGCGACAGCCAACTCGGCCAGCGCCACGGCTGGGTGCGCGCGCCGGGCCACGAGATCCGTAGCGCGTGGAGCGTCAGGTCGGCATCGTCGAGGTACGCGCGGTACGCCGCGAGCTTGGCCGGTAGCGACTCGCTCACCGGTTGCTCCGCGAAGGGGACCGACGCGCCCCCGGCCGCGTGCTCCAGCGACGTGCTGGGAGCCGGTGTCTGCTCCGCCTGCGGCGCTGGCCCTGGCGACGGGGACGGCGGCCGGCACTGGCACGAGATCGCCCCGCTCGAGCTCGCGACGGCGACGGCGACGGCGACGGCGCGAGCGCGCGTCGGCCACAGTCGGCGATCGCGCGCGCGCCACGAGAAGCGGCCTGCTGCGATCTCGACGAGCTTCATGCGCCCATTGTAGGCCGGCCCCGGCGCCGTGGCGGCGGCAGCCGACCCGGCGAGCATGGAGCAGAAGGCTCGACGAGTCGGTCATCAATTCCCCGGATCTGCCGTGGCCAGCGACGCGTAGCCGCGCGAGCCGCTTGCCAAATGCAGTTCACGCTGGTGCAGCGGATCAGCTTGAATTCGCCGAGAGTCGGCTAAGCGCGTCCCAGTATCTTCAACTTGAATTCGCCGAGAGCCAGCTGGGCGCGCCACGGCACCCCACAGCTTGAATTCGCCGAGAGCAAGCTGGGCGCGCCACGGCACCCCACAACTTGAATTCGCCGAGAGCCTGGCGAGCGACAATTAGATCTCCCCAGCGACGACAATTAGATCGCCCCATCGCGACGGCGTAGCTGGCCGGTCAGAGGGCCGTGGTCTCCCCGAGGCGGAGGCCCAGGTACCCGTGCGACCAGTGAGCAACGCTCAAGTGA
>DATMCI010000233.1:0-33590 GCA_035558535.1 Kofleriaceae bacterium | reverse complement strand
CGGCGTACGTCTCGCGCACCGCCATCGCCGTGCTCGCGTTCTGCGCGCTGTCCGGCGCCGTCTACGCGTTCAACGACGTCCGCGACGCCCTGTCCGATCGCGCGCACCCGACGAAGCGGCGGCGGCCGATCGCCTCCGGCGCGCTGGCGGAGCGGACGGCGCTCGTCTGGGCCGGGCTCCTCGCCGCGGCCGCCCTCGCCGCCTGCCTCGCGCTGCGCTGGCAGCTCGCCGCGATCGCGGCCGGGTACCTCGCGCAGAACGTGGCCTACAGCGTCGGGCTCAAGCGCGTCGCGTTCGTCGACATCGCGCTGATCGCGAGCGGCTTCCTCCTGCGCGTGCTCGCCGGGGCCGCGGCGATCGGGGTCCCGGTCTCGTCGTGGATCCTGATCTGCACGCCGCTGCTCGCGCTGTTCCTCGCGTGCGGCAAGCGCGCGCACGAGCTCGCGTGGGCGGAGCAGTCCGGTCGCGCCGACACCACCCGCGCCGCGCTCGCCGGCTACCGCGCCGGCACGCTGCGCGTCGCGATGCTCGGGCTCGCGGTGCTGACGTGCGCGACCTACGTCGCGTACACGCTCGACGACCGCACGGTGCGCCAGTTCAAGACCGATCGCCTCGTCTACTCGTCCCCGTTCGTGCTGCTCGGGATCGTCCGCTTCCTCATGCTGGCGATCTGGCGGCCCACGGAGGACAGCCCCACCGAGGCCATGCTCAAAGATCCGTGGTTCCTCGTCGATCTCGCCCTGGCCGCCGCGACCATCTTGTACGTCATCTATGCGTGATATGCGTGAGCCTGACGCATGAACCGGGTGCCTGGTGTAAGAACAGGCCGTGTCCGTCGATCAGCCGGCGATCGCCAAGCGCAAATCAGACCACCTCGAGGTGGCGGCGTCGGGACGCGCTGACTTCGTCAAGACCACGCTGCTCGAGCACGTCCACCTCGTCCACCAGGCGCTCCCCGAGCTGGCGGTCGATGAGATCGATCTCACGACGGAGCTGGTCGGCAAGCAGCTGCGCGCGCCGCTCGTGATCACCGGCATGACGGGCGGCACGCCGGAGGCCGCGGCCATCAACCGCGATCTGGCGCGCGCCGCCGAGGCGGCCGGCGTGGCGCTCGGCGTCGGCTCGCAGCGCGCGATGGACGAGCACCCCGAGCTCGCCGCCACGTACGAGGTGCGCGACGTCGCGCCCGGCGTCGTCCTGATCGGCAACATCGGCGCCGTGCAGGCGCTCGCGATGGGGCCCGCGCGCGTGCTCGAGCTCGCCCGGCGGATCGGCGCCGACGCGCTCGCGATCCACCTGAACCCCGGCCAGGAGATGATCCAGGAGCGCGGCGACCGCGACTTCCGCGGCGCGCTCGACGCGATCCGCCGCGTCGTCGACGCGTCGCCGATCCCGGTGCTCGTCAAGGAGACCGGCTGCGGGCTGTCCGTCGAGGCCGCGCGCGCGCTCGCGGGTGCCGGCGTGCAGACGGTCGACGTCGCGGGCGCGGGCGGCACGAGCTGGGTCGCCGTCGAGGCGGTGCGCGCCCGCGCCGCCTCGCCCGAGGCCGCGCTCGGCGAGGAGCTGTGGGACTGGGGCATCCCGACGGCGGTCTCGGTCGCGGCGTGCGTCCGCGCGGGGCACGCGGTGATCGCGTCCGGCGGGCTGCGCAGCGGCCTCGACGTCGCGCGCGCGCTCGCGCTCGGCGCGCGGGCCGGCGGCATGGCCGCGCCGATGCTGCGCGCGCAGCGGAGCGACGGCGCCGCGGGCGTGGCCGCGCAGATCGAGCGCGTCGTCGCCTCGATCCGCACGGTCTGCCTGCTCACCGGGTGCCGCGCCGCGCGGGACCTCGCGCGCGCCCCGCGCCACCTCGGCGCGCCGCTGCGCGCTCACCTGGAGGACCTGCAGTTAATGACCGGTACAATGGCCGGTACAATGACCGGGGTACGATGACGGGGCCAAGAACATGAAGTCCGTCGGCTGGGGCAAGATCATCCTGTTGGGCGAGCACGCCGTCGTGTACGGCTACCCCGCGCTCGCCGCCGCGCTCGATCGCGGCGTCGAGGTGGCGGCCGTGCCGACGCCCGCGGGCGGCACGCTGCGGCTCGACATCCCGGCGTGGGACATCGCCGTCACCGCCGGGCGCGACCTCCACCACGACCGCGTCGGGCGCGCGCTCGCCGCGATCGCCGACGAGCTCGGCATCGGCTTCCCGCCGGTCTCGCTCGTCGGCGACGCGCAGATCCCGGCGGGCGCGGGGCTCGGCTCCTCGGCGGCGCTGGCGGTCGCCGTCGCGCGCGCGCTGCTCGTGCACGAGGGCCGCCCGGCCGACACGCGGACGGTGAGCGCGGCCGCCTCCGCGAGCGAGGCGCTCATGCACGGCCGGGCGAGCGGCGTCGACGTCGCGCTCGCGATCGCCGGCGGCATCGGCGTGTTCCGTCGCAGCTCCGGCCTGCGGCCGCTCACCGTGGCGCCGCTGCGCGTCCTCATAGGCCCGAGCGGCGAGCCGCGCGCGACCTCGGAGATGGTCCAGCGCGTGGCGGACGCGACCAGCGGCCAGACGTCCGACGCGCGGCTGACCGAGCTCGGCCGCCTGACCGACGCCGGCACGACGGCGCTCCTCGCCAGCGACCTCGCCGAGGTCGGGGCCGCGATGAACCGCGCGCACACCGTGCTCGCCGAGCTCGGCGTCTCGACGCCGCGGCTCGACGCACTCTGCGAGGCCGCCCACGGCGCGGGCGCCCACGGCGCGAAGCTCACGGGCGCGGGCGGCGGCGGCGCCGTCATCGCGGTCGCCCCGCGCGACTGCGAGGCGACCGTGCTGGCGGCGTGGCGCGAGGCGGGCGTCACCGCCAGCTTCGTCGCCACCGTCGGCAGCGGCAGCGGCGGCGGCAGCGGCGGCGCATAGCGGCGGCAGCGGCAGCGGCAGCGGCGGCGGCGCATAGCGGCGGCGGCGGCGGCAGCGGCAGCGGCAGCGGCGGCAGCGGCACATAGCGGCGACGGCGGCGAAGCGCGCGATGCACCGCCTCGCAGCGGTGCGAAGAACCGTGGGCGCCCCGCGTGGCGCCGGCTCCAGCAAGAGAACGCGGACGAGAGTGCTCGTGTGGAGACGCGCGGCTGCCATCGCGCGCGGGGTGCTCCGCGGCTCGCTCGCTCGGGATAGCACTTTGCTTCGCAGTGAGGTGGTTGCCCGCACGCCCGCCCACCGTTGGTGCTCGCACGACCGATCGGCACCACTCGCTTCGCCGCGGAGACCCCGTCGCGCGGGCGCGCCGCGCTTTGGCGAAACGCGAAGTCCGCGCTCGTAACGAATGGAGCGGGCGAAGCAGCCGCCCCGTATGGCCGGCTTCTCGGCCCCGCAGCCTCCGCCCACGTAGGACCGAACAGCCGCGCGATGACCGGCACGCCTCACGGACAACCGGCCGTCCCCCACGTGGGACCGAACGACCGCGCGATGACCAGACGACCTCACGGCACACCGGCCGCCTCCCACGTGGGACCGAACGACCGCGCGACGATCGGCACGCCTCACGGCACACCGGCCGTCTCCCACGTGGGACCGAACAGCCGCGCGATGACCGGACGACCTCTCGGCACACCGGCCGCCTCCCACGTGGGACCGAACAGCCGCGCGATGACCAGCACGCCTCACGGCACACCGGCCGTCCCCCACGTGGGACCGAACGACCATGGCCGCGACGGCGTGGTCTACCACGAGCTCGCGCCGTGCTGCTCCATCAGGCACGTTGCGGCACCTCTTCATTGAAGACACCGACATCAACCTGCACATTCTGCACATTTGATCTGATCATCTATCCTCAGCTCCGCATGTCCTGCACTTCCGCCGCGGTGCGCGGTGCGCGGTATACGATTGCCCGTTCTGCTCAGCGAGCTCTCGACAGATCTCCAAGGGAGAGATACGACTCAAGCGCGTCGCCTACCTAAATGACGCCCGGCATCCAGGATTCACCGCGCCGTATCTTCGTACTATATAGACCAACTGCCTATCATCGTCAAGCAACCAATGCATTAAGAATTCATTGGTTTCGATTTGTGTGAATGCTGCTCTCGCGCATTCGGGACCGGCAGTGACCGCGCTGCAACAGAATCAGCGTCGAGCGGTTTGGGCGTATCGGGCGGAATCGCGATTCCTACATCTAGCTATCTGCAACATCTGCGACCCAGTAAAGGTGGCCCGTGCTGTATCCGCTCCCACTTACTCCCGCACCCCATGCAGCACGAGCCACCCTGCATGGCACCACGCCTCAACTCCAGATCCCCTCAGCCCCGCAGTCTCCGAGCGGCGGCGGCCTCTCGCCCGCCAGCGCGCCGCGCGCTCGGCCCGTGCCGTGCGCACGCGCCACACACCCGTGCTCTCCCGAACGCTCACCTTCGCGGCGTCCCTCGTCACTCCCTCGTCACTCCCTCGTCACTCCCTCGTCACTCCACCGTCCTCCTGACGCTCGGCGCGGGACACGAGCGCCAGCGCGCGCGAGGGTGAGGCCCGCCGTCGCGAGGCGGGAGCCACGGCCTCGAGCGTGGCAATCCTCCGACGAGGAAACGCGTCCAGGTCCGCGTGGCTCAAGCTGCGCCGCGCATCGACCTCGAGACCGGCGACGCTCGCTCGCCGTGCAGGGGATACGGTTCGAGCGCTCAGCTGGCCCCCGCGTCGACCTCGAGACCGACGCCCCTCGCTCGTGCCGTGCCTCAGCGATCGCCGCGGGCGGGCGCGTGAAAGCTGACACTAGGCCGTCACCCTGAGCGCGGCAAAGTGCAGCTCACAAGGACAAACATCATGAGCAACGCCGCCGCTACCAACGCCGCCGCTACCAACGCCGCCGTCACCCCCGAGCTCGTCCACTGGTTCGAGATCCCGGTCTCCGATCTCTCGAAGGCGACCGCCTTCTACGAAGCGATGCTCGACACGAAGCTGATCCAGCACGCCGAGGACGGCGTCGCCCAGGCGATGGTCCCGAACGCGCTGCAGACCGCGCCGTGCGGCGCGCTGTTCGCGGACCCCACGCGGCCCCCGCGCCGCGGCCACGGCACGGTCGTCTACCTGCTCGCGCGCGGCGGCGTGAAGCGCACCCTGGCGCGCGCCGTCGAGGCGGGCGGCAAGGTGGTCAAGCACGCAACGCCGATCCCGCCGAACGGCACGATCGCACTCGTCGAGGACCCCGACGGCAACCTCATCGGGCTGCACGACGAGCATGCCTGATCCTCGGCTGGCGCCAGCGCTTTACGCGCCGATGCGCTCCGCGCGGACCGCCGCCGCAGCATGGTCCGCCCGATCTCGCGGCCACGCCGAGACACTCGCCGCGGGTGACTCGAGCTGCTCGGCGCGATCACCGAGGCGAACGCGCGCGCGATGCGCGCCGCGGCGATGACCTCGCGCTCGTCTGTCATGTCCTGGCGGCGCGTCGGCCCGGCCGCGCGCCGACGCTCTTGTCACTCGTCGAGAAGCAGCGGAAGCTTTTCGTTCGCCCATGATGCTCACCGATCCTCTGCTCGTCGATCGCTTCGAGATCGAGCGGCGGATCGGCGCAGGCGGTATGGGCGAGGTGTTCCGCGCCCGCGATCGGCTCACCGGCGATCCCGTGGCCGTCAAGCTCATCGCCAGCTCCAGCTCCGACCCACGCGATCACCGCACCGCGCGCTTCGTGCGCGAGGTGGAGCTGCTCGCGAAGCTCTCTCACCCCGGCATCGTTCGCTACATCACCCACGGCGAGACGCCCTCGGGCGAGTTGTTCCTCGTCATGGAGTGGCTCGAGGGCGAGGATCTCCAGACCCGCCTCGCGCGCGCGCCGCTCACGAAGCACGAGGCGGTCAAGCTGACGACGCGGGCCGCCGAGGCGCTCGGCGCGGCACACGCGCGCGGGGTGGTGCACCGCGACCTGAAGCCGAGCAACTTGTTCCTCCCCGACGGCCAGATCGATCAGGTCAAGGTGCTCGACTTCGGGATCGCGCTGCGCGAAGGGCGGACCCAGCTGACCCAGACGGGGATGCTGCTCGGGACGCCGGAGTACATGGCGCCGGAGCAAGCGCGCAGCCAGGGCGCGGTCGACGCGCGGGCGGACGTGTTCGCGCTGGGCTGCGTGCTGTTCCAGTGCCTGACCGGGGTGCCACCCTTCGAGGGCGACAGCCCGGCCGCCGTGCTCGGCAAGATCCTGTTCGGCGAGACGCCGCGGCTGCGCGCGCTGTGGACCGGCGCGCCCGAAGATCTGGACGCGCTGGTCGCGCAGATGATGTCGAAGGACCCCGCGCAGCGGCCGAACGACGGCGCGAACCTGGCGGCGGCCCTGGCGGCGCTGGGACCGCTCACGCACAGCGTCGACGCGATGCCCGCGGCGCAGCACAGCGCGGCTCGGCCGGGGGCGATCACCGGCGGCGAGCGGCGGCTCTTGTCGGCGGTGCTGGTCGGCCCGGTGGCCGAGGACGATGCCGGCCCGGTGGCCGAGAACGACGCCCCGGAGCTCGACGAGGCGACCCTGCGCCGCACGATCCGGCCGTACGGCGGCCACCTGGAGCTGCTCGCGGATGGCTCGACGATGGTGGTGCTCGCGGGGGACCACCAGGCCGCGACGGACCAGGCGGTCCAGGCCGCGCGCTGCGCGCTCGCGCTGCACGCGCTCACGACCAACCGGCCGATCGCGGTCGCGATCGGCCGCGCCGACTCGACGAAGAGCCTGCCCGAGAGCGAGGTGATCGACCGCGCCGCACGCCTGCTCTCGCACGCCGCGCGGGCGCCGGGGGACCGCCCGCCGATCGCGCTCGACGACATGATCGCCGGCCTGCTCGACGCGCGGTTCGACGTGATCGAGGATGACGCAGCCGGCCTCCGGCTATGCGGCGAGCGCACGCTGGCGCAGAGCGCGAGGACGCTCCTCGGGAGGCCGACCTCGTGCGTCGGCCGCGACTGGGAGCTGGGCGCCCTGCTGAGCATCCTCGACGACTGCATCGATGAGCGGACGGCGCGCGCCGTGATCGTGACGGCGGGTCCCGGAATGGGCAAGTCGCGCCTGGGCACCGAGCTCGTCGGCCGCGTCCAGCAGCGCCACGAGGACGTGGCCATCTGGATCGGCCGCGGCGACTCGCTGCGCGCGGGCTCGACGCTGGACCTGCTCGCCCAGGCGCTGCGCGACGCGCTCGGCATCGGCGGCGGTGAGCCGCTGCCGGAGCGCTGGGACAAGATCCGGACGCGGGTGGCCGAGCACGTGCCCCTCGCCGATCAGCCGCGCGTGACCGAGTTCCTCGGCGAGCTCGTCGGCGCGCCGTTCCCGAGCGACGAGCGCGTCAGCGCGCAGCTTCGGGCGGCGCACCAGGACGCGCAGCTCATGAGCGAGCAGATGCGGAACGCGTGGCTGGCGTTCCTCCAGGCGGAGGCCTCCGCGCACCCGGTCTTACTCGTGCTCGAAGATCTGCACTGGGGCGACTTCGGTACCGTGCGGTTCATCGACGCCGCGCTGCGCGACCGCGGCGACCTGCCCTGGATGGTGCTCGCGCTCGCGCGCCCCGAGGTGTTCGAGGTGTTTCCCAGGCTGTGGGCCGAGCGCCAGCACGTCCAGGAGATCCGGCTCAAGGAGCTCGGGCGCAAGGCCGGTGAGCGGCTGGTGCGCCAGGTGCTCGGCGACAGCGTGGAGCCGGACACGATCGAGCGCCTGGTCAAGCTCGCCGACGGCAACGCGTTCTACCTGGAAGAGCTGATCCGCGCCGTCGGGGAAGGCAAGGACAAGGCGCTCCCCGAGACCGTGCTGGCGATGGTCGAGACGCGGCTCGGGCAGCTCCCGGTCGAGGCGCGGCGGGTGCTGCGCGCGGCCAGCGTGTTCGGAGAGGTGAGCTGGGAGAGCGGCGTGGCGCTGCTCTTGAGCCGGGTCATGGGCGACACCATGGTGGGCGAGTGGGCCGCCGAGCTGGTGGAGCAAGAGGTGCTCGCGGTGCAGCGAGAGAGCCGGTTCCCCGGCGAGCGCGAGCTCAGGTTCCGCCACGCCCTGCTCCGCGAGGGTGCCTACGTGACGTTGACCGAGGAGGACCAGCGGCTCGGGCACCGGCTCGCCGGCGAGTGGCTCGAGCAGCACGGCGAGGGGGATCCGATGGTGCTGGCCGGTCACTTCGAGCGCGGCGGAGACCGCGCACGCGCGGCGCGGTACTACCTGCGCGCGGCGGAGCAAGCCTGTCACGTCCTCGACCTGGAGGCCGCCGTGGCCCGCGCCAGCTTCGGCCTGGCTTGCGCGCCCACGCCGGAGCTCCGGCTCGCGCTGCTCGGCATCCGCACCGAGGCCGCCTCCGAGAGCATGCAGATGCTGAGCGGCGGGATCGCCGACGCCGAGGAGCTGATGCGCGCTGCGCCGCGCGGCTCTCTGCCCTGGACGCAGGCGCTGAGCATGTACTTCCAGGGCACGATGGTGGCCGGCCGGGTCACCGATCTCCTGGCGGGGATCAAGGCGCTCCGGGAGGTCGAGCCTGCCCCCGGGGTCGTGGAGCGGATGGGGCTCGCCTTCGTCACCGCGGTCGCTAGCCTCGACTTGCTCGGGCGAATCCCGGAGGGGAACGCGGTCGAGGCGCGGTTCTTCGCGGTCGTCCGCCCGACCCCCGATCGACAGCCGCTCGCGCGCTTCTGGTGGAACGTCCTCATGTCGCAGCGGGCTGCCTGGGCGCACGAGGATCCGTGGCTGGGCCTCCAGCACAGCGACGCGAATCAGGCGATCTTCGAGCTGATCGGCGGCGAGCGGGTCTTCCTGAACCTGCACCTGTATGGCGGGCTCAACCGCTGGTTCCTCGGGGCGCTCGAGCCTGCGGAGCGCTCGCTGGAACGGATCGCGGCGGCCGACGAGGTGATGGGCATCGCGAGCTCGCTGCGGCGGTGGAGCCTGGCCTGGCTGCGCGCCGACCGCGGCGCGCTCGACCCAGCGCGCGTCCTCGCCAGCGAGCTCCGCGAGCACGGCCGCACGCACCACGTCGCCATGGACGAGAGCCGAGGCCGCTGGGTGCTCGCGGAGGTGCTCCGCCGCATGGGGGACCTCGAGGGGGCCGAGCGCGAGATCCAGGCCGCGCTGGGGACGCTCATTCCGATCGAGCAGCCGGGCGCCCTGGCGACGCTCTCGGCGATCCGCCTCGCGCAGGGGCGCGCCGAGGAGGCGCGCGCCGCCGCCGAGGACGCCGTCTCCCGCTGCGAGGCCATGGGCGGCTGCGGCCTGTTCCGCGGCGCATTCGTGCGCCTCGCCCGTGTCGAGGCGCTCCACGCCACCGGCGCGCACGAGGCCGCGCGGCACGCCGCCCGGGAGGCGCGAGCGCGCCTCCTCGCGATCGCCGATCGGATCGCCGATCCGGCCTACCGGAAGAGCTTCCTCGAGGAGGTCCCCGAGAACGCCCGGACGCTCGCCCTCGCGCGCGCGTGGCTCGGCGAGGCTGCGCCGAGCCCCTGAGGCACCACGCGGGATCTCGCGCTTCGGCGAGTCGGTGGTCGCGGTCACGAACAGCGTGGTGACCGGCGGCTGCGAGAGCTCGACGATGATCTCCCTCGAGGTCCCTTCCCTCATGTCGATCGCCGGCTCCGCAGCGACGAGGGTCAGCGGCTTCATGGATTCCTGATCTGCGACCACACAGCCCGCGCCGCAGAGCGCGACGATGCACGCGGGTGCCACGCTGAGGCGGGCGCGTCCATAGATGCCCCACGCCTCTGCAAGGAGGTGACCAGCGTCAGCGCCGCCAGGCGCAGCCTCGCGTGTGCACTGTTTGCGATCATCGCGGCCGCCGACGCACGATTTGCGACCCGCCGGACGCGCGAAGGCCGCGCAAGGAGTGCGCGCGATCGGTCGAAATTCGCGCCACCGTGCTGGCAGGCCGCTTGCTCTCATGTCCAGCAATGCCCGGACAGACGATCGGCGGCTACCGCATCCTCGACAAGCTCGGAGAGGGTGGCATGGGCAAGGTGTACGCCGCCGCGCACGAGCTGCTCGGCAAGAAGGTGGCGATCAAGGTGCTGCTGCCCCAGCACTCGCAGAACGCCGAGCTCGTCCAGCGGTTCTTCAACGAGGCGCGCGCCGCCACACGCATCAACCACCCGGGGATCGTGGAGATCTTCGACTTCGGCCGCGACCAGGACGGCTCTGCCTATATCGTCATGGAGTACCTGCGCGGCGAGTCGCTGGCCGCGCGGCTCGAGCGCGAGCACACGCTCTCACCGGCGATGGTGATGCGGATCATCGGCCAGGTCACCAACGCCCTCGGTCAAGCCCACCGCGAGGGCATCATCCATCGCGATCTCAAGCCCGACAACATCTTCTTGGTCCCGGATCCCGACGTGATCGGCGGCGAGCGGGCGAAGATCCTCGACTTCGGGATCGCCAAGCTCACGGAGGACGCCACCGCCGGAGTCAAGACGCGCGCCGGTGTGGTGATCGGGACGCCAACGTACATGGCGCCCGAGCAGTTCCGCGCCGCTTCCTCCGTCGATCACCGCGCTGACATCTACGCGCTCGGAGTCGTCCTCTACGAGATGCTGACCGGGCGGCCGCCCTTCATGGCGGAGGGGCTGATGGCGATGATGGAGATGCACATGTTCGAGTCGCCGCCGCCGCCGCGCAGCCTGGTGCCAGCGCTCTCGCAGGCGCTCGAGCAGGTCGTGCTCCGCGCGCTGGCGAAGCGGCCCGAGGATCGGCAGGCCTCCGCGGAGGAGCTCGCCCGCGAGCTCGCGGCCGCGGTCGGCGATACGCGGGAGCCGTCCGCCCCGACGCTCGTGCCGCCCGGGAACACGGCCGTGCTACCGCTGGCTCGCCCCTCGGCGGACACGACGCTCGGTGCCGCCGCGGGCCACGCGCTCTCGACATCGCCGGGGACCCGGCCGGGCTCGAGACGGCCGGGGCGGTGGATCGCTGCGGGGGCAGTGGCGGCGCTCGGCATCACCATCGGCGTGGTGCTCGCCACCGACAACGGGGGGTCCGCGCCGCCCGCGCCGCCCGACGCCATGCCCATCGCCAGCACGCCGCCCGCGCCGCCCGCGCCGCCCGATGCCGCGCCGCCCGATGCCGCGCTGCCCGATGCCGCGCTGCCTGATGCCGCGCTGCCCGATGCCGCGCGTCCCGATGCCGCGCTGCCCGATGCCGCGCCGCCCACGCATCGACCTCGCCAGGGCGTCCCCGGCGCCGCGCCCCCCACGTGCGATCGCACGCTCGACCTCGATTGCGACGGCATCCCCGATGTGCGCTGAGGCCGCGCCGGCCGCGCGGCGCAGCCCTACCGCCTACCCGATCACGGTTTGGCGACCTTGAAGATCGCGTTGCTCTCTATCCAGTAGACGAACCCGGCGCCAAGCGTCAGCTCCTTCGGGAGGCTCCTCCCGCTCACCAGCGTGCGGGGGCCATCCGGCGGACAGCCGAGCAGCGGACAGTGGCGGATCGCCCCCGATGGGCTCAGCCAGTAAACGCCGGTGTCGTCGACTTCAATCTCGGTGCTCCCCTGATCATCCTCGGCGAAGGTGGTGCCGTCTCCACAGTTGGCGAGGACGCACGTCTTCACGAGCCCGGTCAGGGGACCTGCGGCGAGCCAGAACACGCTCCCGTCGTGGACTCGAAATGGAGCTGTGATCCTCGAGCTGTTGGTCACGAGCCTCTTGGAGCCGCACCCCATGGTCTCGGTGCACGCTCGCAGCTCGCTGCCGAACCCGGTGCCGACGGGCTTCACGTAGACGGTGGAGCCGTCGGTGGCCGCCGCGAGCAACTCGCCCCCGAAGTCCGAATAGGGCCAGCGCACATCGCTCCCCGCGCAGTCTGCATGCTCGCACTCGAGCAGCGCCTCCGAGCCATCGCGCCAGTAAGCGCGCGTCCTGCCGACGATGATCTCCTCGTAGCCGAGCGTCGTCGTCGTCACGTACGGCACGGGATCGGGACACCCGCTCACCGGACACCGCCGCAGGTCCTGCTGCCCAAAGCAGGTCCTGCACCCCGTGAAGTACACCGCGTCGTCGGTGACGCCGATGGCGTTCAGCTTCAAGTACGCATCGGCGATGAGCTTGGGGTCCTGCGCGCACCCCGACGCCAACGGGCACGAACGCACCCGCGTTCGCTCGGTCCAGAAGATCGCGGTCGCGTTCACGGCCAGCGCCGCCGGCTGGTCCAGCTGATCGGCGCTCGCGACGACGACCGGCTGACACGCGCCGCCTGCGCAAGCCCCGCCGCCGCAATCGTGACCACACGTGCCGCAGCTCGTCGAGCTCTCGACGACGTTGACGCATACACCGTCGCAGAGCTCGCTGGGGCGCTCGCACGCAGCGATGGGACCATCCTCGCCCGAGGCATCCGGCCGCGCGAAGCGCTCGAGCGGCACGTCGCACGCCAGGAGCAGGCCGACGGCCAGATGAATGCCCCGTATCCAATGAAAGCGCATCAGACTCTCCTGCTCGTGGTGAGACGATCCCGAACGCGAGCTCCAGGTACGCCGTCGGACGCGCTAGGGCAGCGTCGGATCGATGCTGATAGGCGGCGAGATGACCGCGCCGGTCAGGTCCGGTGGGATGGCGGCACGGTACCGCAGCCAGATCCGCCCGGCGCCTCCCCCGCCACCGCCGCCCTCGCTGTTCTGGGTGCCACCAGACCTCGCCTCGACGAACGCGCCCGCCGCGCCCGCCGCGCCCGCGCCGCCGTCCGATCCCATCGGGATACCGCCGGCTCCCCCCGCTGCTGGCATCGCCGACGCGGTGCCGTCCTGGCCGTCCAACCCGAGCGGAGCGCTGCCGCCGCCGTTGCCGCCGCCGCCGCCGCCGCCGCCGCCGTTGGCTGCGAGCCGGCCGGCGACCGCGATCGACGGCGCCTCCAGGACGATCTCGCCGCCGGAGCCGCCGCCCCCGCCCCCGCATGGGCCGCCGCCGCCGCCCCCGCCGCCGCCGCCCCCGGCCTCGATCAGACCGCCGGGGCCGACGCTGATCGAGACCGCCGACGAGATCTGGAGCGCGCCACCGCCGGCGCCGCCGCCGGGGCCGCAGAATCCGCCAGCGCCGCCCTTCGAGCCGCCGACGAGCGGATCGGCCAGCTGGTCCCCGTAGCGCACACCGGCGCCCCCCGCGGGGGCGTAGGTCCCGCCGCCGGACGCGCCGAGCGTGCCGTAACTGGCGCCACCACCGCCCGAGGAAATGCGCACGTTGGCGGGCACGTTGTACACGGACTGGCCGGCCCCCCCACCGCCGGAACCGCCGGTGGCGGCGCCAGGGCCCGGGACGCGTCCCGAGGCACCGAGCGCGACGCGAGCCGAGATGATGACCTGGCCGCTCGCCACCACGATCAGCGGAGACGTCCCGGTGACCGTCACTGGATTTGGGACCGAGAACGAGCCCGCGAACAGGATCGCGTAATCGCCCTGTCGTACGAGATAGGGTGTCGGCGATCCGTCGATCATCAGTGTGGTGGTGTCGATCGACGTCGAGCTCGCGCTCAGGACGAGATCCGGAGCGCCGCCCATCATCGTCTCCGGCAGCACGTGGCTCGGCACGAACGGCGGCGGCGACGCGTCCGGGCTCGCGTCGACGTCTGGGGCGGCATCCACGCGCTCGTAGTGCTCGAGCGGCACGTCGCACGCCGGGAGCAAGCCTGCGCTCAACCACACGCTCGCGAGCCGATGGGGTCGCATCAGAAGCTCCGGCTCGCGGTGACGAAGACCTGCTCCGGCGATGCGGACGGCACGACCTCGATGCGCCCGCGCGACTCCGGCGCGCCGGTGAGCCACAGCACCCCCGCCGTGATCATCGCGGCAGCGCCGACGCCAAACGCCACGTTGGCGCCGAGCGCGCGAGCATGGCCGGAGCGAACGAGCTCGTTCGCGCGATCGGCCTGATCGCATACGAGCTGCGGATCCGGGCACAGCGCGTGCGCGTCGCGCTGCTGGCTCTTCGCCGAAACCCCGAGCACGCCGCCCGCAGCGATCGCCAGCACCCCGCCGCCCGCGATGCCTACCGCGAGCTTGCGCCTCGTGCTCCACACCCCGCCGGGCTCGCGAGGCGCCGAGGTCGGGGCGGGGAGCGGCCCCGCGCGCTCCGCGCGCTCGTGCTGTGCCCCCGGCGGCAACCGGCCGAGATCCGCGGGGCGGAGCTTGGGGACCTCGAGCGCCCTGGCATCGCGCTCCGGCGCGACGGTGACGCTGCTCGACCACTCGGCGTTGCCGGGTGCCCGGGCAGAGATCCGGTAGGTCCCGCCATCGATCGGCAGCGGCTTGTCCCACGTCGCCGGATCGAGGACGTCGCCGTCGCGCAGGATCTCGAGACCTCCGATCCGGTTCTCGGCCGGGACGTCGATGCGGAGCGTCGACAGCCGAGGCTCGAGCCGGGCGGCGCGCTGGGCAGCCACCACGCGCATCTGCTTGCCCGCGGCATCCGAGGCCGTGCGGCTCAGCCGGTTCACCTCGAGGAACAGGCCCCACGCGGTCGCGAGCTGGCCATTCTTCTCGCGGCAGTCAGCCTGGTTCAGGAGCGTCGTCACCGTCGGATCGAGCTTCTGGCTCGCATCGAACGCGGCGCACGCCTCCGCCACCTTACCGGCGGCCATGAGCCGCTTGCCCTCGCGAAACAGCGCCTCCGCCTGCGCGCCCGCCGACTGCGCGCGAACCGCCAGCGGGAACGTGAGCACCAGGATGGAGATCGCCGCAGCCCTGAAGGTCTTCGAGTATCGTGTTTTTTCCACAGCAGATTGCTCGAAAGCAATCGACATGCCCGAGGGTCGTAGCTGGGCACCAGGCGCGAGGTGGGCCTGCAGGCTGCGTGAATCCGTCGCGTCGGCGCAATGGCTCGCGCAACGCCTGCGGCGACCGGGAAGGCCGCGCACGAGCTGCGCACGCTCGCGATCCGCTCGCGCGGCACGCGGCACGGCCACGCCGGGGGCGCGCGGGGCGCTGGTCGACGAGCGCGGCGCTCGCGTGGACAGCCCGCGGCCGCCCGCGGCCTGCAGGCGGCGCCGCGCCGCGGTATGGTCCGCGCGATGGAGCCCGTCACGGCGCGCGCCTGCGCAAACATCGCGCTCGTCAAGTACTGGGGGAAGCGCGACGCGCTCCAGAACCTGCCGGCCGCCGGCAGCCTGTCGCTCACGCTCGCCGCGCTGTTCACCGAGACGACGGTGCAGTTCGACGAGACGCTCGGCGCCGACGAGCTCACCCTCGACGGCGCGCTCGCGGGCCCGGCCGAGACCCGGCGGATCTCCACGTTCCTCGATCTGGTCCGCGCCCAGGCCGGCATCCCGATCCGCGCGCGCGTCGCGAGCCAGAACTCGTTCCCGACGGCGTCGGGGCTCGCGTCGTCGGCGTCCGGCTTCGCCGCGCTGGCGCTGGCCGCGACGCGCGCGGCCGGCGTCGAGCTTTTGCCGCGGGAGCTCTCGATCCTCGCGCGGCGCGGCTCCGGCTCGGCGGCGCGCTCGATCTTCGGCGGCTTCGTGCGCATGCGCGCCGGGACCGCGAGCGAGGACGCGTACGCCGAGCCGCTGGAGTCGCCGCTCGCGGAGCGCGTCCGCATGGTGATCGCCATCGTCGGCGGCGGCGCGCCGAAGCAGCACGGCTCCACCGACGCGATGGACCACACGGCCGCCACGTCGCCGATGTACCGCGCGTGGCTCGAGCTCGTGCCGGGCGATCTCGCGGCCGCCGCCGAGGCGCTCGCCGCGGGCGACCTCGAGCGGCTCGGCGCGATCACCGAGGCGAACGCCCTCGCGATGCACGCCTCGGCGATGACCGCGCGGCCGTCCGTCATGTACTGGCGCCCGGCGACGCTCGCGCTCCTCGAGAAGGTGCGCGGCCTGCGCGAGTGCGGCGTGGCCGCGTGGGCGACGATGGACGCCGGCCCGCACGTCAAGGTGCTGACGACCGTCGACGACGCCTCGACGATCGCGATGCAGCTCCGCGACCTCGACGGCGTGACCGCGGTGACGATCAGCGCGCCCGGCGGCGCGGCGGACGTGACGGACGGCGCGGCGGGCGGCCCGGCGGACAGCTCGCCCGCTGCTGCGGACGAGGCCCCGCCCCCGTGACGCGCGGCGCGCGCGCTGCGGCGGTTGCCCGCCGGATCTCCACGGATCCTCCACATCCGCCGTGCATGCTGGCGGAGTCAGCATGGAGCCAGGCGAGAGGACACCGATGATCGCGATCGCGCCCGAGGGACGGCACGCGCCGCACCGCGCGAGGTCCGCGATGATCGCGACAGCCCGAACCATCCCGATGGCAGGTCTCTACGTGTCGCGCCGCACCGCGCGAGGACGCCGATGATCGCGACCGCGCCCGGCAAGCTGATCCTGACCGGCGAGTACGCCGTCCTCGATGGCGCGCCCGCGCTGGTGATGGCCGTCGACCGGCGCGCCGTCGCCCGGCGCACGACCGGCGCGAGCACCGCCAGCTCGCCGTTCCTCGAGGCGGTGGCGGCCGAGCTCGCGGCGCGGCGCGGCGCGGCCGATCCGGCGGCGCGCGCGGCGCGTGAGCTGGCCGTGGACTCGAGCGCGTTCTACGACGGCGACGCCAAGCTCGGCCTCGGCTCGAGCGCCGCGGTGACGGCCGCCGCGACCGCCTGCGCGCTCGCGGAGGCCGGACCGCTCGACCGTGCCGAGATCCTCGCGGTCGCTCAAGCGGCGCACGCCGCCGCGCAAGGATTGCGCGGCGCGCGCGGCTCGGGCGCCGACGTCGCCGCCGCGGTGCACGGCGGACTGATCCTCTACGAGATGAGCGGAGATCCGGCCGCCCCGCCCCGCATCTCCGCCCTGGGCTGGCCCGCCAGCCTCCTGCTCGTCCCGTTCTTCACCGGCCGCTCCGCCGACACGCCGCAACTCGTCGCGCAGGTGGCGGCCGCCCGCGCCGCCCGCCCGGCCGCCGTCGACGCCGCCCTCGCCGAGATCGCCGCCGCCTCGCGAGCCGTCTGCGACGCGCTCGCCGCCCTCGGAGCCTCCGCCGACGCCCCCGCTGGCGCCCCTGCCGGCGCCGCGATCGCCGCGTTTGCGCGCGCCGGCCGCGCCATCGCCGCGCTCGCCGCCGCCGCCGAGGCGGACCTCGTGCCGGACTGCGTCACGGCCGCCGCGGACGCCCTCGCCCCCCTGGGCGGCACGGTCAAGACCACCGGCGCCGGCGGCGGCGACCTGGCCGTCGGGGTGGTCCCGATCATCGTTGATCGTACCCGGGTCACCCGCACGCTCATCCAAGCTGGGTGTCGCCCCCTGAACCTCTCCCTCGACGAGACCGGCGTGGACACACGTCCCGACGCGGGATAGAAAACGGCATCTCCGTGGTCCCCCGAAGTTCCCGCCTCGCCGGCTTCTACCGGCTCTCTCTGGCCGAGCGCCGGCGGCGGCTCCGCGAGGCGGCGGGGCTCGCCGACGCAGCCGCCACCGCGGGCAACGGCGCCAGCCGCACCGACGCGTTCGCCGCCGTCGACCCGGGCGCCCTGCCCCTCGACGTCGCCGACGGCATGATCGAGAACGTCGTCGGCATCTACGCCCTGCCGTTCGCGGTGGCCGTGAACTTCTGCATCGATGGCGTCGAGACGTTCGTCCCGATGGTCGTCGAGGAGCCGTCGATCGTCGCCGCGGCGTCGAACGCGGCCCGGATCACGCGGCCGGCCGGCTTTGCGTCCGTGGTCTCCGAGCCGATGATGATCGGCCAGATCCAGCTCACGCACGTCGCGGACGTCGACGCCGGCGCGCACGCGCTCCGCGTCGCGGCGCCCGACCTCGTCGCCGAGGGCCGCCGGCTCGTGCCCCGGCTCGCCGAGCGCGGCGGCGGCCCGCGCGACGTCGAGGTCCGCGTGCTGGCCCGGAGCGGGCCGGACGGCGGCGTCATCGTCGTTCACCTCCACATCCACTGCTGCGACGCGATGGGCGCGAACCTCGTCAACACGCTGTGCGAGGCGCTCGCCGACCGGGTCGCCCGGATCGCTGGCGGGCGGCCCGGCCTGCGCATCCTGTCGAACCTGACCGATCGCCGGACGGTCACGGTCCGGTGCTCGATCGACGACGATCAGCTCGCCGACAGCGGCGCGGCCGGCCCCGAGGTGCGCGCGGCGATCGCCGCCGCGTCGCGGTTCGCCGAGCTCGATCCGTACCGCGCCGCCACGCACAACAAGGGCATCATGAACGGCGTCGACGCCGTGCTCGTCGCGACCGGCCAGGACTGGCGCGCCGTCGAGGCCGGCGCCCACGCGTTCGCGTGCCAGGGCGGCAGCTACCGCCCGCTCGCCGTGTGGCGCGAGCGCGAGCGCGGGCTCACCGGCGAGCTCGTCATGCCGCTCGCCGTCGGCACCGTCGGCGGCGCGCTGCACGTCCACCCCGGCGCGCGGCTCGCGCTCGAGCTCGCCGGCGTCGATCGCGCCGACCGCCTCGCCGCGATCGCTGGCGCCGCCGGCCTCGCCACGAACCTCGCCGCGCTGCGCGCGCTCGCGACCGAGGGCATCCAGCGCGGCCACATGGCGCTGCACGCCCGCGGGCTGGCGCGCGCCGCCGGCGCGACCGGCGAGCTGATCGAGCGCGTCGCGGCCGAGCTCGCCGCCACCGGAGACGTCAAGGCCGACCGCGCGCGCGAGGTCTTCGCCCGCCTGGCCGGGCCGATCGTGCTAAAGGAGTCCCCGTGATCCACCGCATCGGCGTCGCCCGCGTGACCCAGCTCGCCGTCCCGCTCCCGCCGACCCTCGAGCCCCTAGCTTGCTACCGCTACTGCGAAACGCTGTGCCGGTCGCGCCGCCACAACTACCCGGTGGCGTCGCTGTTCACCCGCTCGGAGCTGCGCAAGCACATCTTCGCGCTGTTCGCGTTCGCGCGCGTCGCCGACGACTTCGCCGACGAGCCCGCGTACGAGGGCCGCCGCGCGCGCGAGCTCGATCGCTGGGAGGAGCAGCTCCACACGGCGTACCGCGGCACGACCGATCACCCGGTGTTCGTCGCGCTGGCCGACACCGTCGACAAGTACGCGCTGCCGATCACCGAGTTCACGGAGCTTCTGTCCGGGTTCCGGACCGATCTCGAGCGCCGCCGGTACGCCACGTTCGACGAGCTGCGCAGCTACACGCGCCAGGCCGCCGAGCCCGTCGGCCGCCTCCTCCTCTACATCGGCGGCTACCGCGCGCCCGAGCTGCACGCCTACGCCGACGATCTGTCGAGCGCGCTCGCCGTGGCGCGCCTGATCCAGGACGTCCCCGCGGACTGGCAGCGCGGCCGCGTCTACCTGCCGGCCGAGGATCTCCGCCACTTCGGCGTGACCGAGACCGACATCGCGCAGCGCCGCGTCACGCCCGCCGTCGGCGCGCTGGTCCGCTACGAGGTCGCGCGCACGCGGGCGCTGTTCGAGCGCGCACGCCCGCTCGTCGACCAGGTCGGCGCCGACCTCGCCGTCGAGCTCGCGCTCATGTGGCACGGCGGCATGCGGATCCTCGACAAGATCGAGTCGACCGGCGCCCGCCTGTTCGCCGAGCGCCCGCAGCTCGGCAACAGCGACAAGGCGCTCGCCCTCGCCCGCGCGGTCGCGTGGCGCGGCGAGACGCTGCCGCCCCGCACGCTGCACCTCCTGAGCCGGCTCACCGACCGCTCGCGCGAGCCGTAGCCCGGGCCCCTGCTCGATAGAAATCGATAGCAATCAGAACAAGATCGACTGGCACGTCAGCGAGCCGTCCGCCTTCCGGACCTCGGACGTCGGCACCGGGTGGACGCAGAGGCCCGCCGCGGCGAGCGCCTCGAGGGTGCGCGGGTACTCTGCCGCGGCAATGACGTGCGTGGCGTGCGCGGCGTGCGTGGCGCGATCGCCGATCGCGACCGCGTTCGCCGCGTACTGCTCCTCGGCCGGGACCCACACGATCTCGGCGTCGAACAGCCGGGGCGGCAGCGTCCGCTCGGCGAGCAGCACGCGCGCCTCGCCGAGCGGCGAGCACACGCACTTGAGGTGCAGGATGCCCGGCGGCAGCTCGACCGCGACGACGCGAACGCCGCGCGGCGCGAGCACTGCCTCGGCGGCCGCGATGCCGGCCGCGTTCGTGCGCGCCGAGCGGCCGATGTAGAGCGTCCGGCCGAGCCGCAGGCAGTCACCGCCGTCGAGCGTCGCCGGCGCCTCGAGGCGCACGATCTCGAGGTGGCGCCCCAGCTCGGCCGCGACCGCGTCGACCTCGCCGCGCCGCGACGGCGCCCCGGGCCGCGTGATCAGCGCGAGCGTGCCGTCCGCCTGCCCGCTCCCCTGCCCGCTCCCCTGCCCGCTCCCGCTCACGCCGGGCTGGCCCGCGATCACGGCCGTGTCCTCGACGAACACGCAGTCCGGCAGCCGCTCGTCGGCCGGCAGCTCCGTGACGACGACGCCGCTCGCCTCGAGCGCCGCCCGGTACGCCGCGTGCTGCGCGCGCGTCCGCGGGACGTCGATCGCCACCGCGCGCGGCGCCGCCGACAGCGCGTCCGCGAAGCTGTCCGGGATACCGCGGAGGAGCGCCCTGACTGGTGGCGAAGACATCATGCGTCTGGCAGCTCCACCATCGAGGTGACGATCTCGAGCAAGGACGCGTTGGCGCGGAGCACCCGCTCGGTCAGCTCGTTCGATTCGGCGATCCGCTTCAACAACCTGATGCCATCCGTGGCCTTGTTGTACTTCCCCTTCAGATGTTGCTTGAATCTGTTGTCGACCCAGCCATCTGCCCTACGAACCTCATCCGAGCTGAGCTCCGGCACACCGAGCCCGAGCGCATCCGCGACGGGCAAGATCAACGACTCTCGCTCCCACATGAGGACGCACGGATGAAACCCGGCAGAGATCTCTGCCCACTGGACATCGTCGCGAGCACCACGAGCGCGTGACGACATCGCGCCGTAGGCTGCCTTCTGCGCTCTCGCCAAGAACTCCGGCGCCGGCTCGTTCGGCTGCGGCGGTACGAGACCGACCGCGTCCACGTCCCAGAGCTGTTTCGCATCCACGACGTAGTAGACGTGATCGAACCGCGGCTGGCTTCGAAACCGGAGCAGATCGTATCCGGCACATTTATCGATGAGCTTGTGATTGTTGAGGACCGTCCCCGGAGGCGCGAATGAGAGCCGGGACTTCCCCTCGGCGGCACGCCGCCGGTTCGACGCGCTCTGCAGTACAGCCGCCAGACCACCGCCAGTGCGATCCTCGCAGAGCACATTGACTCTGGTCACGTGCTCTGTCCCCAGCTCTCGAGCTCATGGCGCAGATCTGCCAGGCTGAACCGCCTGACCCACTCGGCGAGCTCCTCCTTGTCGGGCCGGACGATTACAGTGCCACCCGCATCCCGCCTGAGGACAACCACAGCCTCGGGCGTATCGTCGATGTACCCGAGCAGCTGCGTGGACTGCGTGGCGAGCAGCACGGGCACCTCGGCGGCCGTCTTCGATGCAATGCCCACCCAGCGATAGAGCGCTTCCGGGTGCAGATGAGTCTCCGGTTCGTCGATGGCGATCAGGCTGCTGCTCTGAGCTTGATACAGCGCGCAGAGCGCTGCCAGGAAGTGGAGCGTGCCGTCGGATAGATCGACCGCGTAGAATGGCCCGCTCATCCCTTCCTCGTGCCACGCGAGCTGGATCCGATCGGCCTCGGCCGGAGGGAAGGTGATCCGCTCCAGCTTGGGAAAAACGAGGCGGGTGACCTCGATGAACTCGTCCCACTGCTTGGGGTGGCTCTGCGACAGTGCGTGAAGCACAGCGGTCAGATTGCCGGCGAGCGGCTCCAGCCGCGCCCCAGGCTGGATGCGTGCTGGCTGCCGGATCTCCGCGCGGCTCGGATCAACCCAGCTCGCGCCGGTCTGAAAGCCTGGAAAGACACTGATCGATGCCAGCGTGGAGGTCACGGCACGCAGCACCTCCGCGTGCACGCGGCTCCTCAGAGATGGAAGCAAGAGCTCGCGCGGATCATCTGTCCGCTCCTCGATACCATCGACCACAGCCACGCCGCCCGCAGCGCTGACCAGCAGCTGCCATTGCTCATCGCGCCACTCGTAGAGCACCTCACGTTCGACGATGTAATCGTAAGGGCCGGCCAGCCCCAGCGCGAAACCGTAACGGAAGGTTCGCTCGGCATGGACGACATCTACTTCGAAGCGCATCACCGCAGGTCCGTCGCCACGCCACAGGACCTGGCGAAATCCGCCTCGCTTGCGAAAGGTCGCGTCGTACAGCGAGCCAGCCGCCGCCTCTCGAAGGAAAGCCAGCGCATCCAGCACCGTGCTCTTGCCCGCCTGGTTGGCTCCGATCAGGACTCGAAGATCGCGGAGATCAAGCTGCACATCACGCAGGCCCCGAAATCGTTCTACATGGAGATGTACGATCTGGCCGCCTGGCTCTGCCGGAAGAGGCACGTGACGGCGAGACCGCGGTGGTTCAACGAGGTCTCGTTCGATCCTCCCACTTCGAAGCTTGGCGCGATGATGTACCTCTTCGACGCCCCTGAAGTAGACGTTGACCGCGAGGCATGAATACGCCGGATCATCGATCGTTGCGACATACTGAGAAATGTCATCTCGCGAACCCGTGAGCCACTTTATCTCCTCTGGCCGGAGACGACGGTCCCCCGCCGTCGATTCGATATTGACGATGAGGCTCTCGGTGTTCAATCCCTGAGGACCGGTGATCAGCAGCCGCAGGCTGGGCCCGCTCCGTTCGATGCTGATATCGCGAACCGGCCAGGGCGCAAGCAGCTCGATCTCGATCCCCGATCCTTGTTCGAGGGTATCTCCGATGAACCGCTGCGCGAGCCTGGAGAAAGAAGCGATCTCGTAGTCACTGTATTTGGCTATGAGAGGCGTCAGTGAATAATATACTTCTGCGCCTAGCAGATCGGATCGGCTGCTCCCGAATGCAGATGCGCGCGTCACAGGACCATCGACACCTCGTACGCCGGTCCTCGATGAATAGCTCCACGTGATCGGATGTTTGCTGATCCCGAACTCGCCTACTTGCAGCAGCCCGTTGAGATCCAGCCGAGACAGGGACAATTCGCGCTCAAGCAGTTCCCAGTGCTCTTGCCCGAGGCAGAGCCGGCGCGCATGCAAAGGTCCTGCGTCGAAGGGCTCGACCTTCGACGGCCCAGAGCGGCATAGCACACCGCGTAAAGCCAGGAGCACGCTGGAGCCATCGACAGCCTCGCGCCAGATCGCACCGAGATCGATCGCATCGAAGCCCGTGGAGGCAGCGATCCGGTTCGCAGCGTCGAAGAAGTCTGAGAGGGCCGAGCCCATGTGAGGAACCTACCACCGCTTGCCGGCTCCACGGCTCCAGCGAGACGACCCTGCCCCGCACACGCCGTGCGCTGGCGCGCGTAACCAGCGCCGCGCGACGGTCATCTCTGATCGTATGCGTATCTCCCGCGTCGCGATGTTGACGATGCTCTGGCCCGCGCTGCTCCCCGGTCGTGCGCTGGCGCAGGAACCAGGCGAGCCCGAGGCGCCGTGGCTCTCGCCGACGCTCGTCTACGAGACCGGACCGGCGTACGTGCTGCAGAACGACGGCGCGTACGGCGCCGCCGGCACGCGCTACGACGCCGGCGACGTCGCCCAGCAGGACAACCTCGCGCGGATCCAGCGCACGAGCCTCGAGCTCGCGCGCGGCCGGCACACGATCGTCCTGCTCTATGCGCCGTTCGAGCTCCGCACGCAGGTCACGCTCCAGCGCGATCTGCAGTTCCGGGACGAGCGATTTCCCGCCGGCACCGTCGTCGATCACCGCTACCTGTTCGATGGCTACCGCGCCTCGTACCTGTACCGCGTGCTGGACGGCGAGCGGCTCGCGCTCGAGCTGGGCGGCTCGGTGCAGATCCGGAACGCCGAGGTCGCGTTCACGGCCACCGACGGCGCGCGGCGCGCCGACGAGGACGACATCGGCGTCGTCGCCGCGGCCAAGGTCCGCCTGTGGTGGCGGCCCACGCCCGATCGGCTGTGGGCCGCGCTCGAGGCTGACGGACTGTCGACGTTCGGCCTCATCTCGGGCACCAAGGGCGGCATCTACGACGTCCAGCTGATGCTGGGCTGCCCGGTGACCCGCGGCGTCGAGCTCGTCCTCGGCGCGCGCCTCCTCGGCGGCGGCGCCGACGTCGCGTCGCGCGACATCTACAACTGGGCCAACTTCCTGTCGTTCACCGCCGGCGCGCGCGTCGCGCTCGCCGACCTCTTCGGCCCACGCGGCGGCTAGGCCGCGGCGGAGATCTTGTCGACGAGATCGTCCTGCCGGCGGAGCGTCACCTTGTGGAGGCACACCGGCATGCCGATGAACACGAGGCCGACGCGGTAGTCGTCGCCGTCCTCCTTGAGCCACACGCCCTTGGCGCGGAAGCGGTAGGAGAGGTCGCCGTTGTCCATCACGAGCTCGACGATCTCGCCCTTCGCGACGTACGGCGCGTTGCGGATGACCGCGCCGTTCGGGCCGAGCTCGGCCACGTCGACGCGATCATTGATCCGATCGCCGCGGAGCAGCCCGGTCAGCTTCACCTGCTCGCGACGGAAGCGGCGGCCGTTCTTCATCCGGCGGTCATCGGCCGTCGGCGCGAACGCCGACTCGATCGCCGTGACCTGCTCGATCTCGTCCCACTCGAGGCCGACGCCCAGATCGCACTTCCCGATCAGGGAGCGATACTGAAACACGATGTCGACCAGCATGCCTGAACCCAAGTAGCAGGTCGCGTGCCATCCTCGTTCAGGGGGAGATCAGGGGAGGACGCAGGGTAACGCGCCGAAACCTTGCTGGGGTCGACCGTACCTGCGGGAGGTGTCGCCGGGTGTGTCGTCACCAGTTCGTGGGAGCGTTGACCAAGCGACACGGGGTGGAGGTAGGCAGGTGTAAGCTCTGCGCAACACTGGGGTTTGCGGTATCCACCGGCCATGGATCTGTTCGCACAGAGCGCGAAGCGCCGGCAGGTGGGACAGCCGCTCGCCGAACGTATGCGCCCGCGATCGCTGGGTGAGCTGGTCGGCCAGACGCACCTCGTCGGGCCTGGGCGCATCCTGTCAGACCTCGCGCCGGGGCGTGCCATCCCGTCATTGATCCTGTGGGGGCCGCCCGGGAGCGGGAAGACCACCCTGGCGCGCCTCCTGGGGGAGACGCTCAAGGCCGATCTGACATCGCTGTCGGCCGTGGAGGCCGGAGTCAAGGACGTCCGCGAGGCGGTCGCCAAGGCGGCCACCCGCCGCGATCAGTTCAGCGCCCGCACCCTCCTCTTCATCGACGAGATCCACCGGTTCTCGAAGACCCAGCAGGACGCGCTCCTGCCGCACGTCGAGGCGGGCACCGTCACCCTGATCGGCGCGACCACCGAGAACCCGAGCTTCGGCGTGGTCGCCGCGCTCCTCTCGCGCTGCCGCGTGGTCCGGCTCGAGCCGCTCGCCGACGCCGAGCTGGCCGGCCTCGCCGCCCGCGCCGTCGAGGATCGCGAGCGCGGCCTCGGCGCGCTCGACGTCGCGCTCGACGCCGAGGTCGCCACGCAGCTCGTGGCCGCCGCCGCGGGCGACGCGCGCCGGCTGTACTCGGTGCTCGAGGTGGCTGCAGATCTTGCGCGCCGCGCCGCGGGGGACGCACCGCGTGCGCAGATCACCGCCGAGCACGTGGCCGAGGCCGCGCAGGGCAAGACGCTGCTCTACGACAAGGCGGGCGACGAGCACTACGGCGTCATCTCCGTGTTCATCAAGAGCATGCGCGGCTCGGATCCGGACGCCGCCGTGTACTGGATGACCCGCATGCTCGAGGCGGGCGAGGATCCCAGGTTCGTGCTGCGGCGGATGGTGATCTTCGCGGCCGAGGACGTCGGCAACGCCGATCCGCAGGCGCTCGGCGTCGCGGTCGCCGCGCTCCACGCCGTCGAGCTGGTCGGGCTGCCCGAGGGCGTCCTGCCGATGACGCAGGCGGTGACGTACCTGGCGCTCGCGCCGAAGTCGAACCGCGCGCTCACCGCCTACGCGGCGGCGCGCAAGCTGGTCCGCGAGCACGGCGCGCTGCCGGTGCCCGCCCGCTATCGCCCCGGCTCGACGGCGCTCGATCGGGCGCACGGCCACGGCCAGGGCTACAAGTACCCGCACGACTTCGCGGGCCACTACGTGCCGGAGGACTACCTGCCCGACGCGCTCGTGGGCACCCGGATCTACGAGCCGAGCGACTCCGGCTTCGAGGCCGAGCTCGGAGCCCGCCGCGCCGAGATCGACGCGGCCAAGGGCGACCCGGCCGGAAGTGACGCGGCCCGGAGCGACGCGGCCGCTCCGAAGAAGGCGGATCCGAAACGCAGCGCGCCCTAGCCGGCCCTAGCCGATCTTCGCCGGCCCTGGCCGCGATCGGCTACGCGAGCCGGATCCAGCGCGCCTTCGCGCCCTCGATCTTGCCGCTGAACGATTGTGGGAAGTGCCGCAGCACGTACGCGAATGCCTGATTGATCAGCTCGCGATCCACGTCGGGCGGGACCTCCATGTTCTGATCGTTCGGATCCGGTCGGATGCCGAGCCGCACCACCTCGGTCAGGCGCAGCACGTGGAGGCGATTGACGAACAGCGCGTGCGCGATACCGAGGAACAGCTCTTCGGTAACTGGGTCCAAGGCCATGAGAGGACCGTACCTACCACAGCGGGTGCGGTCGTCCAAGGTGTTTCGAGGCCAGGGCCCGGCGGCCTCCGCGCTAGTCCTTCCACATCTCCGGCAGGCTCACGAGCCGGGCGTTCGGCGTCACGCGGTAGCCGTGCACGTCCGAGTTCACCAGGACGACGTTGTCCTCGTGCCACAGCGCGATCACCGGCACGTCGGTCGCGATCCGGCGCTGGATCTCGCCGTAGATCGCCTTGCGCTTGCGCAGATCGAGCTCGCGGCGGCCGGCCTCGGTCAGCCGATCGATGTCCGCGCTCCGGTAGCGCCAGCGGTTGCCGCCGTCGGGGTTGCGCTCGTCGGGGATGCGCGACGAGTGGAAGTAGAAGTAGTAGTAGTCCGGCTCGTTGAGCTCGGCCGACTGCATCGACGCGAGCTGGTAGATGCCCTTCTTGACGTCGGGGAAGAACGTCGCGAACTCGAACGCGCGCACGTCGACCTCGATCCCGACGCGCGAGAGCTGCGCCGCGATCACGCGCGCGACGGCGACGCGGAACGCGTCCGAGCTGGTCTTGTAGACGAGGTGCATCCGCGGCCGCGGGCCGGCGCCGTCTGGATCGGGGAAGCCCGCCGCGTCGAGCAGCGCGGCCGCGCGCGCGAGGTCGTGGTCGTAGCGCGGGACGTCGCCCTCGTACGCCCAGTGGAGCTCGGGCAAGAGGCCCGTCGCGAGCTGCGCGTGCCCGCCGTAGCGCGCCGCGACGATCGCCGGCCGATCGATCGCGTACGCGATCGCCTGCCGCACGCGCACGTCGCGCAGCAGCGGATCGGCGGTGTTCATCATGAGGTACGTGAGGACCACGCTGCGCCCGGTCTGGATCTGGACGCGCGGCCGGCCGCGCACCTCCTCGATCAGGTCCATCCGCACCCCGTTCTGGAGCAGGTCCGCCGAGCCGCCGACGATCATCAGCATCCGCGCCGCCGAGTCGCGGACGAACTTGATGACGAGGCGCGGGAGCTTCGGCCTGGGCCCGAAGTAGTGCGGGTTCGCCTCGAGCGAGGCGTGCGTCGAGGTCAGCTCGCGCAAGATGTACGGGCCCGCGCCGAGCCCCTTCGGCGACAGGATGCCGAAATCGAGATCCGAGCCGAGCGTCGCGAGCGGCTCCTTCAGGTGGAACCGCACGACGCGCTCACCGAGCGCCTCGAGCCGCGCGAAGCGCTCGTTGTACGCCTTCGAGTGCAGGCTCTTCGACTTCGGCTCGAGGACCGACTGGAAGGTCAGTACGACGTCCTGCGCGGTGACCTGTGTACCGTCGGAGAACCGCGCGTCCGGGCGGATCGTGAAGTCGACCGTGCGGTCGTCTCGATCCTCGCGGTGCGACGCCAGGTAGAGCCGCGGCTGCAGGTCGTCGGTGTCGACCACCATGAGGCCCGCCGTGACGAGCCGCGAGAGCTTGGTCTCCCAGCTCGAGACCGCGAACCGCGGATCCGCGGTGGTGATCGCCGACTCGGTCACCATGACGAGCGTATCGTCGGGGGTGCGCCGGCTGGCCGGCTCGCACCCGGCGCCCGCGGCGAGCCCGAGCGCGCCCGCCCCAAGGCCCAGGACGGCACCGAGCACCGCCGTGATAACGTGAGGCCGTGATCTCATCTCGTGGGCTGCGCCGGGGGACGCTCGCGATCGCGGGCGCGGTGATCGCCGCGCTCGCGCTGCCGGCACGCTCGCAGCGTACCGGCTCTGGCTCCGAGGCGCCAACTCCGGCCGAGCCGGAGAGCGACGACGAGGGCGCCGCCGCCGGCAGCGCCGGCCCGCTCGTGGCGCCGCAGGACCCCAAGGCGCGCGTCGCGTGGCTGCGCGATCGGCTCGCCGCGGCGATCGCCTCGCGCCCCGCCCTGGCCAAGGCGCAGATCGCGTTCGCCGTGCAGGATCTCGCCACCGGGCAGGACCTCGTCTCGCGCGAGCCGGATCGCGGGATGACGATCGCCTCGAACGCCAAGCTCCTCACGTCGGTGGCGGCGCTGCTCGGCCTGGGCAGCGGCTTCCGCTGGCGGACCGCCGTGTTCGCAAAGCCGCCCGACGACAAGGGCGTCGTCGAGGGCGACCTCTACCTGCGCGGACGCGGCGATCCGACGCTGTCGGCCGCGGCGCTGCAGAAGCTCGCCGCCGACGTGGCCGCGCGCGGCGTCCGCGAGATAGAGGGCCGGCTCGTCGTCGACGCCACGTACTTCGACGGCGTCATCGAGCCGCCGCACTTCGACGAGCAGCCGAAGGAGCGCGCCGCGTTCCGCGCGCCCGTCGCGAGCCTCGGCATGAACCGCGGCGCGATCGCGATCCGCGTCGCCCCCGAGCCCGGCGGCGGCGATCCGCGCGTGCTCCTCGATCCGCCGTGCGAGTGCGCGCGGCTCGCCAAGACCGAGGTGACGAGCGCCGACAAGGGCCGCACGCGGCTGCGCGTCGAGCAGCGCACGAAGGGCGGCGTCATCGAGTACGACGTCACCGGCCAGATCCGCGCCAGCGACGGCACCTGGGAGGTGCGGCGCCGATTCGACGACCCCGCGCGGCTCGCCGCCGAGGTGTTCCGCCGGGCGCTCGCCGACGAGGGCGTGCGCCTGCGGACGCGCGGGATCGGCAGCGGCACCGTGCCGCTCACGCTGCGCCTCCTGGCGCACCACGACAGCGCCACGCTCGCCGACGTGCTCCGCCTGGTCAACAAGCACTCGGACAACTACATCGCCGAGTCGGTGCTGAAGACGCTCGGCGCCGAGACCAAGGGCACGCCCGGCCCCGCCACGTGGGCCGACGGCACAGCCGCGCTCGCCGTGCAGCTCGCCAAGCTGGGCCTGCCGCCCGGCAGCTACCGCTCCGACAACGGCTCGGGGCTGTTCGCGTCGTCGGAGGTGAGCGCGCGGCAGCTCCTCGTCCTGCTCGCGGCGGCCCACCGCGACTACCGCGTCGGCCCCGATCTCGTGGCCTCGCTGCCGATCGGCGGCCAGGACGGCACCCTGGCGCGGCGCTGGGCCGGCCGACCGGCGCAGGGGCGCGTCCGCGCCAAGACCGGCACGCTCGACAAGGTGTCGTCGCTGGCCGGCTACGTCGGGGTCGACGGCGGCCACCTGCTCGCGTTCGCGATCCTCACGAACGACATCCCGGCCGGTCAGCGCGCCGTCATCCGCGCGATGGTCGACGAGATGGTCGATGCGCTCGCCGCCTACCTCGGCGCTACATAGTCTCCTGTCGATCGACCGCGCCCGCGCGTTTTCCCCGAGCGTCCGTCTCGACGGAGGTGCCCGAGCGATGGTAGGAGTGCCGCAGGGAAAAGGAGCATTCCATGGCCGAGCTGAAAGGGAGCCAGACTCACACGAACCTGAAGGAAGCCTTCGCCGGCGAGTCGCAGGCCAATCGTCGCTACCTCTACTTCGCAAAGGTCGCCGACGTCGAGGGCCGTCCAGACATCGCCGGCCTGTTCCGCGACACCGCGGAGGGCGAGACCGGCCACGCGCACGGCCACCTCGATTACCTCAAGCGCGTCGGCGATCCTGCGACCGGCGAGCCGATCGGCGGCACGGAGCTGAACCTCAAGGCGTCGATCGCCGGTGAGACGTACGAGTACACGCAGATGTACCCGGGCTTCGCGAAGACCGCCCGCGAGGAGGGCTTCGAGGAGATCGCGGAGTGGTTCGAGACCCTGGCCCGCGCCGAGCGCTCGCACGCCGGCCGGTTCCAGAAGGGCCTCGACGGCCTGTCGTCGACCTAGCGCGCGAGCGCTCCGCCGAGCCGGAGATCCCCCGAAGGAGGCCGTGGTACACACGGCCTCATGAGCAGTCTGGTCCGCCCCATCACTCGGCGGGACATCAAAGGGCCCGCATTGTACGGGCCGATCCGCGACGATTTCCGCAAGCGCGTGATCGAGCTCAAGCGGCCGCGCCGCGTCCTGGTCGGTGATCGTGTGGCGCTCGTGTTCGAGAACCGGCACACCCTCACGCTCCAGATCGAGGAGATGTGCCGCGCCGAGAACCTGACGCGCGACGATCAGATCGAGGCCGAGATCGAGGTCTACAACGAGCTGATGCCGACGGAGACGTCGCTCTCGGCGACGTTGTTCATCGAGCTGCCCACGGACATGGATCCGCTCAAGGCGCTGAACGAGCTGGTCGGCCTCGACGAGCACGTGATCCTGCACATTGGCCCGCACGCGATCCGCGCCGCGTTCGAGCCGGGCCGCGCGACGCACGAGCGCATCTCGGCGGTCCAGTACACGCGCTACCCGCTGACCGCCGAGGCGCGCGCCGCGCTCCTCACGCCGGGCACGCCGCTCGCCGTCGAGATCGATCACCCGACCTACCGCCACCGCGCCGAAGGCCTCGAGGCGCTGCGCGCCTCGCTCGCGGGGGACTATGCGTAGGGCGCGCGCCGCCGTCGCGGTCGCGGCCGTCGGCGCCACCCTGGCGGTCGCGGCCGCCGGGTGCGGCCCGTCCGCGGCCGAGCTCGCCCGGCGCGAGGCGCAGGACTTCCAGTGCCGGGACCGCTCGGTCAGCTACATGGTGGTGCGGCACATCGCGGGTGACGAGCTCGGCGTGCAGATGGACTGCGCCGCGGCGGGGCCGCGGATCGTACGCTGGAAGGCCGCGCGCGCGGGCCAGCGCATCGACGACAAGCGCTCGATGTCGCCGGCCGAGTTCGATCGCGTGTGGCGCGACATCTCCGGCACTGGCTGGGAGAACCTCAAGGACTGCACCACCGGCACGCTCGGCAAGCAGGACCCCGTCTACACGTTCGAGGTCAAGGACGACCAGAACCAGGCGACGTTCTCGTGCCAGACGGTGACGGTGCCGTTCCCGTACAACGGCCTCGTCGATCCGCTCGACCTCGCGGCCCAGAAGGGCCGCGGCCAGCTCGGCGACGAGGAGCCCGCGGACCTCAAGGAGCTCGAGAAGAAACAGAAGGAGAAGGCGAAGCCATGACGTCGCCGGTCCGGAGGAGCGACAGCGAGGACCGGCGAGGTCAACAATGACGTCGCCGCTGGCCGGCACCACCGCGGTCGTGACCGGGGCCAGCCGCGGCATCGGCCGCGCGATCGCGCTGCGGCTCGCCGAGGCCGGCGCGGAGGTGGCGCTGTGGGCGCGCGACGGCGCCGCGCTGCGCTCGGTCGCGAGCGAGGTCACGCAGCGCGGCGGGCGCGCGCAGGCGATCGTCTGCGATGTGACCGAGCCGGCCGGGGTGAGCGGGGCCGCCGACGTCGTGCGCAAGACGATGTCGCCGGTGCGCGTCATCGTCAACAACGCGGGCGCCGCGCTGCGCAAGCCCACCATCGCGACCACCGACGCCGACTGGCGCGTGATCATGGCGACCAACGTGGACGGCACGTTCTACGTGACGCGCGCGTTCCTGCCGGACCTCGCGCGCACCGGGGGCCGGATCATCAATATTGCCTCGATCGCGGGCCGCGAGGGAACACCGCTGTTCGGGGCATACTGCGCCGCGAAACATGCGGTGGTCGGCTTCACCCGCGCCCTTGCCCTCGAACTCCGCGCTGCTAAGGTCTGCGTGAATGCGATCTGTCCCGGCAGTGTCGACACCGTCATGCTCCGCGAGAGCATGCCTGGCGTGAGGCCTGACATGACCCCGGATGATATCGCCCGTACCGCACTGTTCCTGGCCCACGAAGCGCCGGAGGCGCTGACTGGGTCCTGCATCGACGTGTTCGGCTAACCAAGACGGACCAAGGGGGATGCCAGGACTCATGCGCGACACCGCTGGACTCGACCCGGGCGCGCTGGACTCGCTTCCGATCTTCCCGCTGCCCAACTGCGTCCTCCTGCCCGGCGGCCTCATGCCGCTGCACGTGTTCGAGCCGCGTTACCGCGATCTCACCCGGGACTGCCTGGCGGGGACGCAGCTCATGGCGGTGGCGCGGCTGCGGCCGGGCTACGAGACCTCGTACTACGGCCGCCCCCCGGTCTACGAGCGATGTGGGGTCGGCCGTATCATCTGCTCGGAGGAGCTGCCAGATGGCCGGTTCGCGCTCCTCCTACGGGGGGTTGCACGGATCGAGATCGCGCGCGAGCTGCCGGCAGACCGCCCCTACAGGATCGTCGAGGCGAAGGTCCTTCCGGACGAGAGCTGCAACCCCGCCGATGCGAGCGATCATCACCGCCGGCTGATCAAGCTTTGCGATAGGCTTGCTGAAGTGATCGATCAAGGTGGACCACAGCTACGCGACCTGGTGAGGTCGTTCGAGTCGCCGGGCGCGTGCGCAGACGCGGTCGCAGCGGCGCTGATCATGGACGCCGACGAGCGGCAGGGGCTACTGGAGGCGTGCGATCCAATGGTCCGCCTGCAGCGCACGCTGGGGCATGTCAGCCACCTTCTCTGTGAGCTCGCGCCTTGCGACGGCACCGTGAACTGAGCAGCGGCTCTCCCTTGCCCTTCCGTGTCGAGAGGCGGCGTGCCGTGGCGACGGATCTGCCATTCATCGAAGAAGTGCACGTGGCGGCGCTCGGCCCGGTGGCGCTCGTTGGCTACGGCTGGCCCGCCGTCAAGCTGCGCCAGCAGTTCCGCTCGGAGATCGATCTCGCGACGTGCCACGTGCTCTCGGTCGATGGCCGGCGCGCCGGCTACGTCTCGATCGAGGATCGGGACAGCTTCTGGTACATCGACGCGATCGCGATCGCGCGGCCCTACCAGCGCAAGGGAATCGGCACGCTCGTCCTGCGCGACGTGCTCTCCGAGGCCGGCACGCGGCCGGTGCGGCTCAACGTGCTCCTCGTGAACCCGGCGCGCTTCCTCTACGAGCGGCTGGGGTTCCGCGTGATCCGCCACGACGCGCAGCGCCAGATCATGGAGTGGCGCGCGCCGACGCATCTGTGAGCGGGCGCGCGGGGTGAGTGACGGCCCAGCGCGCGGCCGGGCGACGGCTCAGCGCGCGGGTGGCGCAGGCGGCGCAGGCGGCGCGGGCGGCGCGGGTGCTGCCGCGGGCGGTGCCGGCGGATACGGCTGCGCCGGCGGATACGGCTGCGCCGGCGGCGGATACGGCTGCTGACCCGGCGGCGGATACGGCTGCTGACCCGGCGGCGGATACGGCTGCTGACCCGGCGGATACGGCTGCTGACCCGGCGGATACGGCTGCTGACCCG
>DATMCI010000232.1:0-19196 GCA_035558535.1 Kofleriaceae bacterium | reverse complement strand
GCGAACATCACCATCAACGTCGCCCACAACGACCCGGAGAAGAGCACGCCCCTCGCGATCGCCGTCACCGGCCGCGGCGTCGCGCCGCAGATCAGCGCGCCCGCCACGCTGCCGTTCGGCAACATCGAGGTCAGCGCGATGAGCACCGCGCAGGACCTCGTCGTCACGAACACCGGCACGGCCGACCTCGTCATCTCGAACGCGACGCTCACCTCCGGCGGAGCCAACTACGTCGTCATGGCCGGCACCACCGGCTCGCAGATGACGACCGTCGCCCCGGGCGCCACCGCCTCGTGGACCCTCGTCTGCACGCCGCAGACCCTGGGCTCGCAGCCCGGCAACTTCCGGATCGTCAGCAACTCGTTCACGCAGTCCACCGTGAACGTCCCGCTCTCGTGCACCGGCCTCGCCGGCGTCCTCTCGATCACCGGCTCGCCGATCGACTTCGGCAACGTCCAGATCGGCACGGTCGTCACCCGCACGTTCACGCTCTCCAACACCGGCAACCTCGCCGTCACGAACATCGCCGCCGTCGTGAACCCGCCGAACGTCGGCTACAGCATCGACCCCGCCGGCAACCCGGTCCCCGCGTCGCTCGCCGCCGGCGCCAGCGTCGTGCTCACTGTGCGGTTCGCGCCGACCTTGACCACCGACGGCGGCGCCGCCACGATCACGTTCACCGGCGACTGGGGCACCACGGTGAAGCAGACCACGGCCGTGCTGCAGCTCTCCGGCACCCCGCGCACCGCCAGCTACGACCTGTCGACGATGATGATCGACTTCGGCAACCTGCGCTTCGACGCCACGCTCGATCGCACGTTCTGCATCCTCAACACCGGCCAGCTCTCGATCACGATCACGAACCCGCTCGACATCGTGCCCGCGATGGGCACCGTGGCCGGCGAGTTCTCCGTCGTGCGGATCAGAAAGCCCGCGACGTGCGGCGGCTCCAGCACGACGAACCTGACCTTGCCGCAGACGCTCGCCGTGGCCGAGCTCCTCGAGGTCACCGTGCGCGCCGACCCGGCGAACCGCGCCGGCATGATGCAGGCGACGCTGACGGTGAACAGCAGCCTCACGATGAACCCGACGCGCACGCTGACCCTGAAGGCCAACTCGACCACCGGCGCGTTCACGCTGTCGCCCGCCCCCATGATCGACTTCGGCGCCGTCGACGTGCAGGGCGCCCCCGTGTCGTCGAGCTTCACGATCACCAACACCGGCGACGGGCCGCTCGATCTCACCAGCTTCGCGCGCACCGCCGATCCCGAGTTCACGATCACGCTGCCCCCGAACACGACGCTCCAGCCGACCCAGTCCGTCAACATCCCCGTGACGTACAAGCCGGTCCTCGCGTCGCCCGCGGGCTCCGAGGAGCGCGTCAACGTGACGCACGCGATCGCCGGGGACATCGACGGCCCGGCCTCGCAGACGCTCGTCCTCCAGGGCCGCGGCATCGATCGCGTCCTCAACTTCGCGGCCACGCCGACGTTCCCGCCGACGTTCCGCAACCCCGGCGCTGACGCGCCCGTGCGCACCGTGACGATCAAGAACCTCGGCGAGGCGCCGCTGAAGGTGTCGGCCGCGATGATCGGTGACGTCTCCGGCGCGTGGCAGCTCGTCAACGCGCCGACGACGACCCTCACCCTCGGCAAGGACGCCACGCAGGACTTCATGGTGCGGTTCGCGCCGATGGCCGCCGGGCCCTCGCAGGCCAAGCTCGTCATCACGAACGACGACAGCGACCGGCCCATGGCCAGCGTCGACCTCGTCGGCACAGGCGTCAACCGCAACGTGCAGCTCGGGTCCGGCGGACCCCAGGGGATCAACCTCGGGTTCACCGGCGTCGGCGTGCCCGTCACCATCGCTGGCGCGCTCGTCGTGACCAGCATGGACATGATGAACAACACGTTCACGATCCGTGACATCGAGCTCGATCAGGACAGCCCGTTCCAGCTCGAGGGCTTCACGCCCGGCCTCGAGCTCGCCCCCGGAGCGGAGCGCACGTTCGGGATCACGTTCACGTCGCCCAGGGAGGGCATGTTCACCGCGAAGGCGCGCCTCTATCTCGACGAGGATCCGCTGGTGCAGCAGGAGGTCACGCTCACCGGCACCGCCGTGTTCGTCGACGCGCACGGCGGCGGCGGCTGCGCGGCCGGCGGCTCGCGCGGCGCCGCCGGCACCGCCGGCCTCGTGCTCGCCGCGCTGCTCGGGCTGCGGCGCCGCCGCCCCGCGCCGCGGCGCAAGCCCGCCACCGCCGCGGCCACCACCATCACCATCACCGCAGCTGCCGCGCTCCTCCTGCTCGCGCCCGGTGCCGCCTCCGCCGACGACATCGTCCTGTCCGTGTTCGATCCCGCCCCGGCGACCGTCTCGAACGGCTTCCAGCTCCAGTCGCCCGAGGTCGGCAAGAGCGGCGACTGGGCCATGTCCGCCGTGCTCTCGCACGCGACCGATCCGCTGACCCTCGACGGGAGCCTGGGGGGCGACGCCATCACATCGTTCGCCGTCATCACGCGCAGCACCGCCGCCAACGTCGGGGCCGCGTTCGCGTTCCTCGGCCGCTTCGAGATCGGCGCGCGGATGCCGTTCTACCTGCAGGACGGCCAGCCCGCCGGCAATCCGAAGACCGAGTTCACCTCGCGCCCCGCCGAGGGCAACGCGCGCGGCGACCTCGCGGTGCACGCCAAGCTGCAGCTCACGCGGCGGCGCCTCGAGGGCGACGGCGTGTTCGCCGCCGGGCTCGTCGGCCAGGTGACGCTGCCCACCGCGACCCGCGATCAGTTCACCGGCCTCGAGGACCCGTCCGGCCGCCTGCTGCTCCTCGGCTCGCTCCTCCCCGGCGCGTTCGAGAAGCGCATCACGCTGACGATGAACCTCGGCGCCATGCTCCGCGCGCCCGCGACGTACGCGAACCTCGAGCAGAAGAGCGGCATCGCGTGGGGGCTCGGCCTGCAGGTCCGCACGCTCGACGCGCTGTGGCTCGCCGCCGAGGTCTACGGCGACACCGTGCTGTCCGGCCGCACGGAGCGCGCCGACGCGATGACCCACTCGAGCGTGCTGTCGCCGATCGAGTGGCTCGGCGGCCTGCGCTGGAAGCCCGACCGCCGGTTCACCGTCGGCCTCGCCGCGGGGCGCGGGCTCACGAGCGCCGTCGGGACGCCTGCGTTCCGCGGCGTGTTCTCGCTGAGCGTCACGCCCGGCGCCCCCGAGCTGCGGCCGATCCGGATCCCGAAGCCCGACGGCGACGCCGATGGCGACGGCCTCCGGGACAGCGTCGACCGCTGCCCCGACAAGGCCGAGGACCAGGACCTCTTCGACGACACCGACGGCTGCCCCGACGCGGACAACGACGGCGACAGCATCGCCGACGCCGCCGACAAGTGCCCGCTCGAGCCCGAGGACAAGGACGGCTTCAGCGACGCCGACGGCTGCCCCGACAAGGACAACGACGGCGACGGCGTCGCCGACGCGCAGGACAAGTGCCCGATGAAGCCCGAGGACAAGGATGGCTACAACGACACCGACGGCTGCCCCGACGCGGACAACGACCGCGACGGCATCGCCGACGCCGCTGACAAGTGCCCCGCCGCCGCCGAGACGATCAACGGCAACCAGGACGACGACGGCTGCCCCGACAAGGGCGACTCGCTCGTCGTGCTCAGCCCCGATCGCCTCGAGCTGCTCGAGGCCATCCAGTTCACCGCGAACCAGAAGATCGCCAAGGCGAGCCAGAGCCTGCTCGGCCAGATCGGCGCGACGCTGCGCGCGCGCACCGAGATCGCGCGCCTGCGCATCACCGTCCACGTCAATCCCTCGAGCGACGACGACCGCGATCAGGAGACCAGCGACAAGCGCGCGGCCGCCGTGCGCGAGTGGCTCGTCGCGTGGGGCGTCGCGCCCGAGCGGCTCGAGGTGCGCGGCTTCGGCGGGACCAAGCCCGTGGTCCCGCCCGATCGCAAGAACGCGGCCGCGCTCAACCAGCGCATCGAGCTGATCATCCTGGAGCGGAAGTAGCGCGCGCGAGCGCCACGCCGATCACGCACGCCGCGCCCGCTGCGTGGAGCGCCGCCGCCGCCGCCGCCAGCGTGGCGCCCGTCGTCACGACGTCGTCGACGAGGATCACCGCGCGCCCGGCGATCGCGTCCGGCCGCCGGACGGCGAACGCGCCGCGCAGGTTGGCCTGCCGCGCCGCCGCCGGCAGCGTGCTCTGCGGCGGCGCCGCCCGCGCGCGCCGGAGCGCCGGCACCGGCGGCGGCAGCCCCGCCGCGGCGCACGCGTGGCGCGCCAAGAGCCAGGTCTGGTCGTAGCCCCGCGCGAGCCGGCGCCGCCAGTGGAGCGGCACCGGCACCACCACGCCGCCGCGCTCGCCGCCCGCGCCGTCCGCGCCGTCCGCTGCCGCCGCCGCCGCCGCCGCCGCCGCGAGGAGCGGCGCCCACAGCGGCGCCAGATCGCGCGCCACGTGCGCGCGGCCCGCGAACTTGAGCCGCCGGATCGCCGCCGCCAGCTGGCCGCCGAAGCGCCACGGCACCGCGATCCGCTCGAGCGGCAGCGGCGCGGCGCGGCACCGCCCGCATACTACCTCGCGCGCGTCGCGCGCGCCCGTCGGCTCGGCGCAGCGCGGGCACGCCGGCCCCAGCTCGAGCAGGGAGCCGGCGCAGGCGCCGCACAGAGGCGGGGCCCCGGCGGCGGCCTCGGACTCGGAGAACATCGCGCCGCACGCGGCGCACTCGGGACGGAAGAGCCACTCCAGCATGACCGAGGCTTTCGACCCGGCGCGCGCCGGGTTGCGTGCTAGCGTGCCCGCCGGGTGCGCGACGCCAAACCCGCGACGGACCGCTGCTACGTCTACGAGCCCGGGTTCGTGACCGACGCCGCGCGCACCGAGCTCCTCGCCTGGCTCGCGACCCTGCGCCCGCTGTGGGAGCAGCGGTACTCCACGCGCCGCCCGCCCCCGCCCGGCAAGCAGCAGCGCCCGCTGCTCCGGCCCGTGTACTGGCTCGGCAACTGGCAGTTCGCCTGCCTCGGCTACTACGAGCCGCCCAGGCGCACGCACGGCGTCGCCGTCGCCGCCGAGCCGTTCCCGCCCGTCCTGGCGCAGCTCGTCGCCGCCATCGAGCGCCGCGTCCGCGCCGGCTTCCCGCCCGCCGCCGTGCCGCGGCGGTGGCACCTGAACACGTGCCTCGTCAACTTCTACGGCGACCGCCTCACCGACGGCAAACCCGTCGACGCCGCGCGCGTCGGCGAGCACCGCGACTTCGAGCCCGGCCCCGTCGCCTCCGTCTCGCTCGGCGAGCGCGCGCGGTTCCAGTTCGTGCGGCGCGGCGCGCGCGAGCTGCCTCCCGTCCGCACGCAGTGGCTCGAGGACCGCTCGCTCCAGATCTTCGGCGGCCCGTGGTGGAAGGACGATCTCCTGCACCGCGTGCAGCGCGTCGACGACAAGCAGCACCTCGATCTGCCCCCCGCGATCGAGGGCTTCCGCACCCGGCGCATAAACTTCACGTTCCGCTACGTCCCTGACGAGCACGTCGTGCCGTTCGCGGAGCTCTCGCCGGTGGCGCGCGACGACGTGCGCGACTACGTCGCGACGCTCGCCCAGCGCTCGCCGTTCTTCGCGCAGGCGCTCGCTAGCGAGCGCGGAGCCCAAACAGCGGCGGCTCGGTAGCCGCCGGCGGCGCCGGGACGCCCAAGAGCGCCGCCACCGTCGGCGCGACCTGCAGGAGCGAGCCCGTGCCCGCCTGCGGCGAGAGCCCCGGCGCCAGCACCAGGATCGGCACGCGCCGGTTGTCGTCGAACGGCGCGTCGTGGTGCGAGCCGCTCGAGAAGGTCGAGATCAGCGAGCCCGCCGCCGGGACCACGAGCAGCTCGCCCGACTCGCCCGGGACGATCGACAGGCAGATCGCGTGCAAGAGCGCCTGGCGGCCGTCGCAGCGCCCCGCGAGCCGATCGCTGCGCGCGCTCGCCGCGACGCCCGGGATCCGGCCGATCGCGTCCGCCGCCGCCGTGAGCGCCTCATCGCGCGCGCCTTCCGGGGCCGCCCCGAACGCTGGCGCCAGGTACACGTTGCCCGACGCGATCTGCGCCACCCACGGCCCCTTGCCGATCCGCGGCTCGAGCGCCGCCTCGACCGCGCGCGCGATCTCGTCCGGCCGGATCCGGCGCGCCCCCGCCACCTTGCTGCGCTCGACCACCGGCGTGACGCCGTGATCGCTCGTCAGCACCGCCGCCCAGCCGCCGCGCCCCAGCCGCGCGTCGAGCGCGTCGAACAGCCGGCCCAGCGCGGCGTCGAGGCGCAGCCGCAGATCCAGCGCCTCCCACGACTCCGGCCCCCACAGGTGGCCCGCGTAGTCGTGCGCGCTGAAGCTCACCGCGAGCAGATCCGGCACGCCGTCCGCGCCCAGCCCGAGCGCCGGGATCGCCGCGAGCGCCGCGTCCAGGACCAGCTCGTCGGCGTATGGCGTGTGGAGGACGACGCGGCCCGGGTTGTCGCTCGCCGCGAGCGCGTGCGGGAACGTCGGCCCGAAGCCGTGCACGCCGCCCTCGCCCACCGCGTCGTCGGGGATCCCCGTCGCGCGGGCCAGGAGCGCCGCGTCGAGCGGCTCCCAGGTCTGGCCGAAGAAGCGCGTCGCCGGGTGCACCCGCGCGTGCTCGACGAGCCACGGCGGCACCTCGGCCGCGAACGCGCGGGAGGTCGTCATCCCGCCCGCCGCCGGCTCGTACCACACCACCGCGTCCGGGTGCTGGCCGCCGACGAACACCGCGGCGCGCGCCTTGAGCGAGATCGCCGCCGAGCGCGCGCGGCCCGCTGTGGCGCGCCGGAGGACGTCGGCCAGGCCCTCGACGCGCAGCGCGCGCGACGACGCCGAGTCCTCGGGCCCCAGCGCGCCGCCGTGCGACGGGCCCACCGTGAACGGCGGCGCGTCGGGATCGAACTCGGCCGACCGCTCGACGCCCTCGCCGCGGCGGTACCACGTGTTGCCGACCACGCCGTGGACGCTCGGCGTCGCCCCCGTCGCGATCGTCGCGTGGCCCGGGGCCGTGAACGTGTTCGCGTACGGCAGCTCGCCCGCGCGCACGTACGCGCCGTCGCGGAGGAGGCGCGCGAAGCCGCCGCGGTACAGCGCGCGATCGCGCTCGAACGCCCACGTCGAGAGCTGATCGACGACGATCAGCACCACGAGCCGCGGCGCGGGCGGCTGCGCCGTGGCGACCCGCTTGGGCGCGGGGCAGCCCGCGAGCATGGCGAGCGCGAGGAGACCAGCGATGCGGCGCAAGCGTGGAGATCCTACACAACTCGGCGGTATGTTCACCGCATGGCGCTCCCTGATCGGATCCTCCCGCTGTGCGACCTCCTGCTCGGTGCCGCGTATGCGGATCAGCAGTTTCAGGCGCGGGAGCGCAAGGTGGTCCGCGAGCTTCTCGCAGAGCTGACCGGGGCGGCGCTGACGCCCGAGCTCGAGGAGCGGATCCTCGAGTTCGCGCCCGCGCGGTTCGACCTCGCGGCGACCGCCGCCCAGTTCCGCGGCGATCCCGAGGAGGATCGCCGGCGCCTCGTGCACCTCGTCGCCGCCATCAACGACGCCGACGAGGAGCTCGATCTCGCGGAGAACGACTACCTGTGCGCGCTCGCGGCCGCGCTCGATCTGCCCAAGAGCGCGCTCGCCGGCCTGGCCGTCGAGGTGGAGGTCGAGGACCTGCGCGATCACCTCGACAAGGTCCGCAAGGGCCCGCCGCCCCCGCCCCCGGCGCGCAAGCCCGCCGACCACGCCGACGGCGACTGACCGCCGCCACTCCGAACCGTGGTGAGTGACACCACGGTTCCTGCACCGCCACTCTCAAGGCGAACGAGCCGCACATTCATCTCTGCTGCGCGAACAGAGGTCCGTCGAGATCTGGCGGCGACTGAGTGCGGAGGTTCTTGACAAATTTGGCAAGCTCCACGACGCCCAGATCGTAGGTGTAGAGTACATCCACATCTGTGAGCCGAGCCGCCGTGGCCACGATCAGCGCATCCTGCGTCTTTTGCTGATGGCTGACGAGCTGCTTGCAGACGGGGCACGGCGTCGCGCCCTTGATGTTGAGACAACGGATGCATGTCTCACTGTCGCCACGCGCCGCCTCGAGAATGCGAGCAGCCTCCCTCGCGACTCCTCCGTCCAATCCTTCCACCTGGAGCTGCTCGAGGATGCCGCTCGCCTGCACCTTGGCGACGACATTCGGCGGCGCCCGGAGCAACTCGAGAACAGTCAGCGCGCTCACGCGCACCTCGGCCAAGGTAGCGACCAGCGCCGCGCTGTCGCGCTGCAAGCGTCTCGTCTTCTCATCCTTTGCGGGTTCGGCAGCCAGTGCGTAGGACAGCACCTGCGTGTCGATCATCGCGGGTGTCACTCGCCGCTCCGCTGCCGATCGATAGCGGCCAGCACCTCGGGGAGCGCGTCGGCCGTGATGACGTTGTACTCCTTTGCCAGCGCCAGAATTCGCGCGCCGGAGCCCGGCGTTGCCTCCTCAATGCCGAGGATCGAAGCGTCCAACAAGCATGGCGACTGCCCCGGCGACTGCGTCCACTCTGCCTGCAGCTTGAGGCGAACGAGCACATCTCGCTTGGCGGCGTCGAAGAACGGAGCCACAGCGAGCCCGCCAATAGAGAGGTCTCGCGGGCGGCCGTCGACGACGACCCGAACCCGGTACTCGTGGCGCTCGTCGATCCGTCCAACGCGGAGGATCTTCGAGTAGACGTACGTGGTACCACGAGCCTTGTGGGACCCGACCTCGGGCGCGTTCGCCAGGGCCTCCATCAACGACGCAAACGTCTCGTCGAGGTTGCATAGCGGCTTGGCGTGCCGAGGGAGCCACAGCTGTGGATGGTACCGCCCCTCGTCGTGTGCGTATCGTGCCAGGGCCGCCGCGACCTCGGCGCGACCCGGCTGTGACGGCATGGTGATCGGGTTCTGTACGATCTGGATGATCGTACCGACCGCAGAGGCCCCGCTCTTGGAGCGTGTACGAAGCGTCGCGACCAGGTCTTTGTTCGCGACGATCAGCGTGGTCCCCACTTCATCGGATGCACCGAGAGCCTTGAGTGCATCGCTGAACAGGGTCGCCGCACGGGCAACGCGCGCCGGGGTGGCAGCGTGGCGAACGCGTAGCTGAAGCATGTCGCGAGCCCTCGCCATGTTCGCCATGGTGGCCATCATGATCCGGTCCCCCGATCTCCGCAACGAGGTGGCGGTGATCCCGGTGCGACAGGTTCGACATGCTCGAACGCAAGGGACCGTCTGAGGCACGAAAGCGAGGTTCGAGGCGCGGTACGGATCCGGGCTGTCGAGCGGCGCTCGCTCGCGGTGCCACCGGGTGGAGTCGCACCACCTCACCAGGTTTAGGAGACCCGGGTCGCATCTGTGCACGGAGGCGTGCGGAGTCTTCGTGCCACCGAGTGGAGTCGCACCACTTCACCAGGCTTCGGAGACCCGGGTCGCATCTGTGCGCGGAGGCAAGCTTGCTGGTACTGGTCGGGACCAAGGGAATCGCACCCTTCGCAGCCGATTTGTAAGAACGGCATCACCCCTAGGTGAACTGGTCCCGATTGTCTTGTTCTGGCTTGTTCTGGAGCGCTCGCCCGGAGTTGCACCGGGGAATGCGTGGTTTGCAATCACGTGCCTTCGCTGACTTGGCTACGAGCGCAGAAACGATGAGCGAGGAGATCGCGCTTCCGACGGGAATCGAACCCGCCTAAGGGTGATAGACAGTCACCCAACGTCACCAGACGTATCCGGAAGCATGAAGCAAGCGGTGGACCACACGGGGACTCGAACCCCGATCTCACGCGTTGCAAGCGCGGCGTCTTTCCATTAGACCATGAGCCCAGTTTCACAGCGACGAGAGCTTGGAAGGGGAGGTTGGACTCGAACCAACAACCTCGACCGTTCAGAGCGGTGTGTTCTACCTTTGAACTACTCCCCCAAGAGCAGGAGCGGGCCGGGGGAATCGAACCCCGATGAGCTGGTTTGGAAGACCAGTGTCCGAGAGCCATCGGACGGCGACCCGCAAGAGACTTCGCGAGCTAGCACGGGTGCTAGGAATCGAACCTAGACCGTCGGGGTCAAAGCCCGCCGTCCTACCATTAGACGGACACCCGCTCGCGAGAGCGATGACGATGTTGAAGACCTCGAGAGCTGGAAAAAGAGGCCACCTGGGAGAGCCGCGGCCGCCGCGCGCGTTTCGCCTGACGCGGGGCCGCGTGCTCCTCACACCACGCCCGTCCCGTCCTCGCTGTCGATCTCGCCGGTCCAGTACACGTAGTCACGCCACGCGTCCGGCACCGACCTCGTGCTGACCCTGATCTGCACCGACGGCACCCAGGTGGGCCGCGCCGGCGTGGAGAGCAGCCTCATGCGCGCCTCGGCCGGCGTGCGGTTCGCCTTCTCGGCGTTGCACGCGTAGCAGCACGACACGATGTTGTCCCACGTCGTCCGACCACCCCGCGAGCGCGGCGTCACGTGGTCGTACGTCAGCTCGTCGATCGAGCACCTCGCTGCGCAGTACTGGCAGCGGTACCCGTCGCGCGCGTAGATGTTCACGCGCGAGAACTTCACCGGCTTCGCGTGGCGGCGGAACGCCTTGCGGAGCCGGACGACCGCGGGCACGTTGATGACGAGCGACATCGCGCGGATCTCGGTGTCGTACTCCTCGACGACCTCGACCTTGTCGAGGGTGAGGAGCGTCATCGCTCGTTGCCAGGAGATGATCTTGATGGGCTCGTATCCCTGCGAGAGCAGGAGCGTACGCGTAGCATCGACGTGCAGCACGGCAGCACGCCTCCTTCTCTATCCGGTGATCGCCAGGCGCGCGCGCCGGATCGCGCGTGCCATCGGCCCGCACAATGCGGGCGAAGTGCCGCCGAGAGGATTCGAACCTCCACTACATGGCTTCTGAGACCACCGACTCTTCCATTGGTCTACGGCGGCAAGACGGAGAAAAAAGACGCGAGCGCGTGCCGCTGGAGGGACTCGAACCCTCACTACGTGGAGTTTGAAGCCACAGACTCTTCCGATTGGTCTACAGCGGCGGCTGGTCGCGGAGGCCGGAGTTGCACCGGCGTGGCCTGGCGTATGAGACCAGGCTGAGAAGCTCACACTCTCCCCGCAATGAAACGAATCGTGCCGCCGAGAGGATTCGAACCTCCACTACATGGTCTCTCAAACCATCGACTCTGCCGTTGGTCTACGGCGGCATCTCTCTACCAAAACTAGTGGGAGCGCTGAGACTTGCACTCAGTTGGCACGTAGGTGCGACGGGGTTACAGCCCGCCTAGGTCACTTTACCTTCAACGCTCCCGTGGGGTGGCCGATGGGACTCGCACCCACTTGGACGAGGTTCACGGCCTCGCTCCTCGACGACTTCGGACTCGGCCACCAAAAATCGCGGTCTGGGTGACTGGAATCGCACCAGCGGCCTCGTCGTCCCGAGCGACGCGCTCTCCTACTGAGCTACACCCAGATGGTCACAAACATGGACATGGTCTACGTGGTTGGAGTTGCACCAACGTTCTCTCGGACCCGAACCGAGCGCCCTGGCTGCTGGGCCACACGTAGATGAAGCACGCCGCCAGTGAATCGAACACTGCTCCCCGGTTTTGGAGACCAGGGTCGTCCCAGACGGCGACGTAAGAGCACCACCGAGAGGATTCGAACCTCAGCCAGCGACCTTCGCAGAATCGTGTCCCTCCATGGAACGGTGGTATCGGTGAAACGATCTATCGAGCCACCGAGAGGATTCGAACCTCAACCAACGAGATTCGTAGTCTCGTGTCCCGTCCTTGGGTCGGTGGCGGTCGTCTGAATGGCTGGAATCGCACCAGCGGCCTCGTGGTCCCCGACCACGCGCTCTCACTCCTGAGCTACATCCAGATAGGTAACAGGTACGGCTCGCACCGCGTCAGCGCGGGTGGCAACCGAGGTGGTATCGGTGACGGGGATCGAACCCGTGTTCTCCGCGTGAGAGACGGAGGTATTAACCACTATACGACACCGACATGTTCGAGCTCGCGGCGCGCGAGCCCGAGAGGCATCCGTGACGGGAGTCGAACCCGTGTTCCCCGTTGGAAAGACGGGTGTATTTGGCCCCTATACGACACGGACATAGGCGGGAACGGTTGGACTCGAACCAACTACCATCCGATTAACAATCGGCCGCTCATTCCAATTGAGCTTCGCTCCCAAATACCGGTGTGTCGCCACACCGGCAGCTGTCGAGGGCCGCGCCTTCGCTCAAGCTGCGCAGTGCACTACGCGCGAGCAAAGTCGGCGATGACCGGCGGCGTCGACGGGTCGAGACCGACCACGTCGAGCATACCGGCGTCGTCCGGGTCAGCGATGCTGAACCCGGTCGACGTCATTCCGACCACGACAAGCTTGGCCGGAATTCCCCGTGCGTCTCGATACGCCCGCAGAGCCTGCGCAGGAGGCACGTCGCCTGCCCAGGTCTCGTGGTCGGTGTAGACGACGAACGTGTCCACATCGACGCGGTGCTTGTGCGCCCACCTCACGGGGAGCGCGCAGTCAACTCCGCCCATCGGCAGCGCGCCGGCCCGCGCGACCACGTCGTCCAGCCGCTCGCGCGGCGAGATCGCCATGGCCGTGATGCCGGGCGCGCCACCGCCCCACCTGCCTCCATAGCCTCCTCCCGTTGCCGCGGTGAAGGCGACGCAGGCGTGACTTGCTTCCGTCGCCGCCGTCACGAGCGCCATCGCGGCGCCCGCGAGCCGAGGCGAGAGGCCCGAGACACCGGCGACCGCGCCGGAGCCCATCGAGCCCGAGATGTCGAGCGCGAGCAGCACGCGCCCGCCCATCGGCAGAACGCCGCCGAAGCTCGCGTAGAACGCGGCGTCGAGTGCGTCGGCGATCGTGGCCACCGGCTGCCACGTCCCCTGCCCGCGCGCGCCGCGCCCGGCACCGTAGCCGAGGTGCGCTGCCAGGAGCGCGAGCGGGTGGACACCCGCCGCGCCCGCCGCGCGGACCCAGGCCGCGTCCCCGAGCCGCGCGACGACCCACGCGGCCGCCCGGCTGCCCGGAGCGAGCAGGCCGGCGCGCGTCATCGCGGCGAGGTCGCCGAGGAGCTCCGCCAGCGGCATGCGCGGCAAGAGCGCCTCCCACACCTCGGGGTACGCCCGGAGCGCGGCCGGCACGCACGCGGCCGGCACGCCGTGCTCGAGCACGATGCGCGCGGCGCGCGCGGGCTCTGCGGTGCGGCGGAGCTCGTCCAGCGCGACGATCAGCCGGCAGGCTGGATCTTCGTGCGCGCCGTCCGGCAGCTCGCCGCGGACCGCCCATGAATACAAACGATCGTGCGAGGGCGACGCCGCGCGCGGGTGCGCGAGGCGGAGCAGATCGCGGTGCGCCCAGCCGCCCTGCGCCGGGTGGCGCGCGAGCTGGAGCGCGAGGTCGTCCGCGGGGCGGTCATTGAGCCACGCGCCGACCGCCTTGCGCATCCCGCGGCCCCAGCCGCCGAAGCGCTCGGCGAACGCCGTGAATCGCAGGAGCTCCGCGCCGGTCCGGCAGACTTGCGGCAAGGCCGCGTACGCGGCGCGCCGGGTCTGCTCGTCGCCGCGCTTGGCCGCCATCGCGAGGCAGAAGAGGGCGGGCTCGCCCGTGAACGCGGCGATCCGGGCGGTGGTGCGGAGGCCGTCCGCGGCGAGGCAGCGGGCGACGACCGCGGCGTCGGCGTCCGTCGGCTCGTGCGCAGCGCCGGCGTGGCCGGCGTGGCCGGCGTGGCCGGCGTGGCCGGCGTGATAAACGCCCCCGGTGGTGCCGAGGACGAGGAAGCGCTCCAGGCGCGCCCAGGGCAGAAGCTCGCCGGCGTGGCCGCCAGGCGACGGGCCGTGGAGCGGCTCGCGCCAGGGCGAGGACTTCGAAGTGGACGAGAGTTCGAGCATGGCACTTCCTTCGGCCCTCGCCGCGGCCGCGCGATGCGACCAGACGTGGACGGTTCGAGTGGGCCAGCGCTCCGGCGTGGAGCGCGGCGAGAGACGAGTCGAGCCCCCCGCCGGAATCGAACCGGCGACCGGCCGCTTACGAAGCGGCTGCTACTTCCAGCTGAGCTAGGGAGGCAAAGAAAAGTCGAGCAGATGGTGGGAGTTGAACCCTACGACTCCGGTGTGGCGCACCGGCATGTCACCGCAACACTTCACCTGCTTGGTGGTCTCCGTGGAGACCGAATTGCGAACCGACGGCGGCGCCCGGAGGGCACGTTCGACGGTCCTTCGTAGGTCGGGTGGGAATCGAACCCACGTGACGGCGGAGTAAGAGTCCGCTGCAACGCCAACTTTTGCTACCGACCTGCTCGGCGACGTGTGGTCCCACCCCCTGGGATCGAACCAGGACCTCTCGGGTTTCGGCCGAGCGCGCAGACCCACTGCGCCAGGGTGGGAAGAGGTGCCGTGCACCGGGGAAGAACCTCGGGGCACGGCACGTTGTCTTCGTTGGGTGCCTGCCAGGGCACCCTCATCATCATCGCTCTTCGGTTGTCAGAGACCTCCCGCGGCGCGCGCGGGGCGCACCTCGGGCCGTGGCGCAATCGCGGAGTCCGCAATGGCACCTTTCGCGTGCTCTCGACTCTGAATTACGAATTCAGATCGAGAGTCGCAAAATCAGATTGTGGGTCGCCGGGCGGCGGGGGGCCCCCCGGGTGGGGGCGCGGCCCGAAACGAAGAAGGGCCGCCTGGTTTCCCGGGCGGCCCTTTGCGGGGGTGAGGTGACGCTACGTCACTTCATCCGCAGAAGGGACCTCCGGGGAGGTTGCTACCGCCGTCGCGATCGATATTTGCCCGAAACTCCAGGGCTTCCAACGTGGGCGCGGCCGACGGGGCACAGGCATAGGACCGGCGCCACGCTGGGGTGGCGGCGGGCTCTTGCCCGGGCTGACGGGTATGTAGGCTGGTGCGCTTCACGGGGGTTTGCTTTCGCTCGTCCGCTTCGTGAAAGCGGCCGATGGTGGAAAGAGATAACAGCGCTCCCTCGAGCTGTCAAAGCCTTTCTCGCGCGAATTTAAAAAGATTGCTAATTGCGCATTGTCGCTCTGGTTCCCGATCGTTTTTTTTTTCGAGCGGCCTGCGCGGACCCCTCGTCGCGTCGCGCCGCGCCGATCGCTACGCGAGCCGCGCCACCGTCACGGGCGCGCCGAACTCGATCTCGAGGCTCCGGCGGCGGCCGAGCAGCTCTCCGCCGGCCGTGACCAGGGCCTCGCCATCGAGGTGGATCTGCACGCGATCACACAGGAAATCGCGAATCTGCGCGGAGGCGGAGGCCGAGGCCGAGGAATGCCCGCCCCGGAGCGCGGCGGGAGCGCCGCGCAGGAGGTCCAGCCAGCCGGCCTCGCCGCAGCGCAGGTGGAAGCGATCTCCGCGCGCGCCCGCGAACGCGAACGGCCGCGCGCCGAACCCGAAGCTCGGGATCGTCGAGCCAGCCACGAGCGTGCAGCGGCCGCTCCACAGGACCTCGCCAGCGGTGATCGATCGGCCGGCCGCGTCCCCGCGGCGCACCTCGATCACGGGCGAGCCAGCGTTCGAGATCACCGCGTGGAGCTGCGGTGGGGCGGCGAGCCGCGAGGCTGTCTGCAGCGCGATCGAGAGCGCCGAGCGCGCGGCGTCACCGACGAGCCGGCGCGCGCCGGGGACGCGATCGATGCCGCGATCGATGACGCGCGCGATGGCCTGCCGCTCCTCGAGCACCTGCGCGTCGGGCCCCAGGCCCACGACCGGCGCGCGGACGCCGAGGACGTGCAGCATTCGCATCGGCCGCCAGGCGCCGTCGCCGCGCGCGAGGCGCGCCAGATCGGCCGCCGGATCGGCGCTCGCGCCGGCGGCGTCGGCGATCGCGTTCGCCGAGCCGAGCCGCAGGACCCCGATCGCCGGCTCCGGCCGGCCGGCGCCGCGGCACGCCTCCCCGATCAGCGACAGCCCCATGACGAAGGTGCCATCGCCGCCGCCGAGCACGAGCAGGTCGACCCCGCGCGCGATCTCGGCGCGGATCGCGCCGCGCGCCTCCTCGAGCGAGTGCGTGAACACGACGCCGCCCGGCAGCGCGCGCGCGAGCCCGCGGCGCAGGTGATCTCCGAGCCGCCGCGCGGTCCCGTTGACGATCGCGATCGCCCGCACGGACGCACGATACCCCGCGCCCCGGGCACGCCCGCAGTTCGCGGCGGTCGCCGGCCTGGCCGCGCGGCGTTTTCGATTATCTTCGGACCGTGAGCCTCCCTGTCATCGCCGGGACCGTCCTCATCGTGCTGGCGCTCGGCTACCGCTTCTACGGGCGGCTCGTCGCGCGCCAGTACTCGCTCAAGACCACGCAGGACACGCCGGCGCACCAGCACAACGACGGCGTCGACTTCGTGCCGACGCGGCCGTTCTACCTGTTCGGCCAGCACTTCAGCGCGATCGCCGCCGCCGGGCCGATCGTCGGGCCGATCCTCGCCTGCCAGCAGTTCGGCTGGCTGCCGGCGCTGCTCTGGATCACGGTCGGCGTGATCTTCATCGGCGCGGTCCACGACTTCACGACGCTCGTCGCGTCGGTGCGCCACGGCGGCAAGTCGATCGCCGAGGTGGTGAAGGCGAACCTGGGGCCGCGCGCGTGGCTCGCGATCCTCGCGTTCATCTGGCTCGCGCTCATCTACGTGATCGTCGCGTTCGTCGACGTGACGGCGGGCTCGTTCACGACGAAGGCGCAGCCCGGCATCACCTCGACGTTCGATCAGGGCGGCGCGGTGGCGCTCGCGGGCGTGCTCTACCTCGGGCTCGCCGTCGTGATGGGGCTCGTCGAGCGCTGGTTCAAGCCGCCCCTGTGGCTCAGCACGCTCATCTTCGTGCCGCTGATCTTCGCCGCGGTGTGGTTTGGCACCACGCACTCGACGTGGCTCGCGTTCGGCTGGAAGACCTGGGTCATCGTCATCCTCGCGTACTGCGTCGTCGCGTCGATGTCGCCGATGTGGCTGCTCCTGCAGCCGCGCGGCTACCTCGGCGGCTTCGTCCTGTACGCCGCGCTCCTCATCGGCACGCTCGGCATCTTCATCGGCGGGTTCGAGATCGCGCGGCCGGCGTTCCGCGGGTTCGACACCGGCGGGCCGACGGGGCTCTTGTTCCCGTACCTGTTCGTGACGATCGCGTGCGGCGCGTGCTCGGGCTTCCACGGCCTCGTGTGCTCGGGGACCACGTCGAAGCAGATCGATCGCGAGCAGCACTGCCACCCGATCGGCTACGGCGCGATGCTGCTCGAGGCGTTCGTCGCGGTGATCGCGCTCGCGACGATCATGATCGTCGCCCCATCGGCCGATGGGAAGCTCGCGCCGCCCGACGCGGTCTACGCCAGCGGCATCGGCCGGTTCCTCCAGGCGCTGACCGGGATCGACCCGGTCGCGGCGACCACGTTCGGCGCGATGGTGCTGTCGACGTTCATCTTCGACACGCTCGACTCCGCCACGCGGCTCGGCCGCTACATCCTCCAGGAGCTGGCCGGCCGGCGCGATCGCACCTCCGGGCTCATCGCGACGCTCCTCACCGCCGGCGTGCCGCTCGTGTTCCTCCTGTCCGCGGGCAAGGGCAGCTTCCGGCTGTTCTGGACCCTGTTCGGCACGTCGAACCAGCTGCTCGCGGCGCTGTCTCTGCTCGCGATCACCGTCTGGCTGCGCAAGCTGCAGAAGCCCGTCTGGTACACGGTGGCGCCGATGGTGCTCGTGATGGCCGTGACGGTCATCGCGCTGGTCTTGCAGACGAAGACGCTCGTCGACGCGGCCGTCGGCTCGGCGCTGTGGATCAACGGCCTGGTCTCGGCGGTGCTGCTCGCGCTCGCCGGCACGCTCGTCGTCTTCGCGGTGCGCGCGTGGCGCGCGCCGACGCTGCCGCGCGCGGTGGCGCGGCTAGAGCGGTAGCAGGATCAGCGCGTTCGCCATGAACTGCGGGACGAGCAGCACCTTGCGCTTCGTGTCCCAGCCGATGTCCGCCGGCGCCTCGACGTCGGAGAGGACCTGCTTCCACTCGCCGCCGGGCTTGCCGGCGTAGACGGCCTTGCCCTCCCAGCTCGAGACCAGGAGCTCGCCATCGTCCTTGACCACGAGGCCGTCGAGCTGGCCCTTCGGCAGCTTCGCGCCGGCCTTCTTCTCGCCCTTGCCGCCCTTCGCCGTGACCTCGTAGAGCTCGCCGGATCCGAACGTGACGACCCACACCGAGCCGTTCGCGAACGCGAGGCCGTTCGGGCCGCCGAGGTCCTTCGCCTTGACGAGCGGCTTCACCTTGCCGTCCTTGCCGATGTGGTAGACGGCGTCGGCGCCGGCCGGCTCGAACTTCGCGTTGATGCCGGTGTCGCCGACGTAGATGCCGCCGCCCTCGGCGGCCGTGACGTCGTTCAGGAACGATGCGCCCGGGACCTTGACCTCGCCCTTGGGCGCGCCGGTCTTCGCGTCGAACTTGCGCACGACGGTGATGTCGGCGACCCACAGGATGTCGCCGGAGATGGCCATGCCCTTCGGCGCGTCGAGCTTGACGTCGGGCTTGCTGCCGTCGATCCACTTGAGCTCGCTGACCTTGCCGTCGGGCGACACCTTCGAGATGAAGCCGTTGTCGTCAGCCTTGGCCGGCTCACCGTTGATGTTGGCGACGAGGTACACGTCCGCGGCGGCGTCGTGGAGGATCGACTCGGGGGTCAAAAACCCCGCGTCCTTGACGACGACGCGCTTGTCGGCGGGCGCTGGTGCGGCGGCCGAGCCACCCGCGCCCGAGCCGGCCGCGGCCGTCGCGCTCGCGCCGGCCGAGCCCTCGCCAGCCGAGCCCGTCGCGGCGGCGCCAGCGCCGCTGCCGCCGCCGCCGCTCCCGGAGTTGCCCATCGAGGTGGCGCTGCCTCCGGTCTGGGGCTTCGCCTCCTCCTTCTTCTTGCAGCCTGCGAGCGAGGCGGCGAGGAGGCCCGAGCAGACGATCGCGATGGTCGGAGAGGTTCGCATTGGTAGAACCTAACTTTCCCCCACCTGCCGGTGGGTTTGAGCAAGGACCCCTTTCAAACCGTGCATGCGGATTTCCCGCACACGGCTTACGGGCGGTCGTAGATGGACGTGATGAGGCATTACGCAGCCCCCGGATACGCGACGGTGCCAGAGAGCTTGACCAATCCGAAGGCGTAGAAGTAGGACGCATCCCACCGACGAGCTTCGCCGTGTTT
>DATMCI010000231.1:0-37420 GCA_035558535.1 Kofleriaceae bacterium | reverse complement strand
GATCGCGGACGTGCGATCAGGCCTCGAGCACAAGCTGCTCGCGCAGCTCTCGGTGGCCCAGGCGAGCCTCGCGACCCTCGCGGCGGCCGGCTCGATCACGTTCGTATCGTCGGCGTCGGCGCGCATGGCGATCGCGGGCACCACGGGGCTCGCCGCGATCAACGCCGGGATCGAGGCCGCGGTGCGGACGCTCGCGCTCGAGCTCGCCCCGATCCGCGTCAACGCGGTGTCGCCCGTGCGCCGCGTCGGTCATCCCGAGGACGTCGCCGCCGCGATCGCGATGGTCGCGACGAACGGATTCATGACCGGCACGGTGCTCGCCGTCGACGGCGGCGCCCCCCTCGCGCGCTGACCGTCCGCCTGCGCCGTCACCCTCCGCGTCGCGCGCCGAGCGTCACTCGCGCGCCTGCTGCGCACGTGTAGAGTTGCCGCATGGCGAGCCGCGAGCGAGAGGTCGGTGGCAAGACGGCCTGGTCGCCCGAGTTCTTCGCGCGGCTGCGCGACGTGGACGACGCGACCTCTGCCGCGGTCGACGAGCTGGTGTCCCACGTCCGCGCGGCCCGGCGATCGAAGAAGCCGCCGCAACTGGCCACCTTCAGCGCGGCGGCTCGACGAACTTCACGTTGAACTTGAAGCGATCGATACGCCAGCGATCGCCGCGCACCAGGTGGAAGTCGTAGCTGCCGACGAACATCCGCGCGCTCTTGGCGTAGGTACGCGAGCTCTCCAGTGATGTCTCCTCGAGCGAGGCGATCTGCAGCTTAGCCGTCGAAGACCGCGGTGAGGGTCGGCGCATCGAGGACGCGTTCGCCCCACTGCTCGATGTCCGCGAGGTCAGCCGTCTCGATGCGCGCGACCGCCGCCGCCGGCAGCTCGCCGAACCGGGCGCGCAGCAGTCGCAGCAGCAGGTGGCGCTCCCCTTCCTTGCGGCCTGCCTTGTGGCCCTCCTTGTGGCCCTCCTTGTGGCCTGCCGCGCGCGCTTCGCTGCGCACCTTGCGCTCGTAGTCCTCGAACCATGCTCGGATCTCGGCGCTCACGGTGTCCTCCTCGTGCGTCGTGTGCTCATGCCTATCGAGTCGAAAGTGTACCAACAGCGGTGTGACGACGCTCCGTTCCCAGGCGTCGTCGGGCAATCGTGCGAGATCGGCCAGCGCGTGGGTGAACACGCGGCCCCTGCCGAGCAGGCGCAAGAGCAAGGTCTCCGTCGTCCGGGGTAGCTCCGCGAGCACGACGATGCGCAGCGCCAGGCCCCAGCCCGCAGCCTGGTAGACGCCCGGGCTGACCCACTCGCAGCCATAAGCGGCGAGCACGGTCGCAGGCTTGCCGGTGCTGATCACGACGAGCATCGGGAACGGCACCTCGTCCGCGGCGGGTCTGCCGCGGACGGGATCGACCGACGCGGAGCCGGCAGCGCGGGCGCGGCGCTCGAGCTCGTGATGCCAGGTGTGCTGCTTGTTGATGCATCTGCGGAGCTGGCGCAGGGTCGGCGTGTCGTGGAACGGCTCGAACAAGCTCGGCTGAGCGGCGAGCTCGCCGAGCAGGCCCATGTGGGCGCGCTCCGCGGCGCGGGCCGGATCGGGCGCCGTATAGACATCGATCTTCTGCGTCGCTGCCAGGACTTCGACCTCGGTCTCGGCGGTGCAGGCGCGGCTCAAGGCATCGCGCAGGAGGTTCTTGGCGAGCTGGTCGAACGGCTGGTGCACGATGCGCCTATCGGCACGTCGCGCCAGGGTTGCGTCATTGCGCGCGGAATCTTCCGGCTCCGCGTCCATTCGAGCACGTGCCCGGTCGCGGTTGTCCGGAGTGTCCGAATGCCGGACATGCCCGGACAACGTCCGGCTGGGGCTCCGCTGGAAGCGCACGGGCCCCCATCGCGGAGGGCGCGATAGACGGGATACGGATCGGCGAGGGTCTCCGTCGCACCGAGGTCGTCGAGCACGTGGTGGTCGTACGCCACGCCGTAGCAGAACGCGGTCGCCGTATCCCCGTTCACCTCGACGAGGAAGTTGCCGCTCTGGTCGTGGACGTGCTCGATCGCCACGGAAGCCGCCTCGACCCAGGCGACGCCGCCCCGTCCGGACCGTCAAACACCACAACGATCTCGCACGTCACCAGGCACCCGCGGTCGCGGTCGCGGCTAAGCCGTAGGCTCGCGCGTGAGTTCGAGCGCTGAGCCTCTATATAAAGGAGTGACTCACCGCGTTAAGCGCAACTGCCATACATAGACGCCTACCGGCTCTTTCGCGCTGCGCCGCCGCGGGCCGCGGAGCTCAGCCGCCGCCGCCCTTGTCGGCGCGCTCGCGGTAGCCGAGCGTCGCGCGGGCGTAGTCGCGGTTCAGCAGCGCCATGACGTCGCGGGAGATGTCCTTGGGGCAGGCCGCCTCGCACTCGTAGTGGTTCGAGCAGTTGCCGAAGCCGGCCGCGTCCATCGCGCCGACCACCGCCAGCGTGCGCCGCGGGCGCTCGGGCTGGCCCTGCGGCAGCGCGTGCAGGTGGGCCAGCTTCGCGGCGACGTACAGCATCGCCGAGCCGTTCGGGCACGCCGCCACGCACGCGCCGCAGCCGATGCACGCCGCCGCTTCGAACGCGCGCTCGGCGTCGTCCTTCGGGACCAGGATGCTGTTGGCCTCGGGCGCCGAGCCGCAGTTGCTCGAGATGAAGCCGCCCGCCGTCATCACGCGGTCGAACGCCGAGCGATCGACGCACAGGTCCTTGATGACCGGGAACGCGTGCGCGCGCCACGGCTCGATCCAGATCTCGTCGCCGTCGCGGAACCGCCGCATGTGGAGCTGGCACGTCGTCGTGCCCCGCTGCCCGCCGTGCGGCCGGCCGTTGATCATGAGCGAGCACGTCCCGCAGATGCCCTCGCGGCAGTCGTGATCGAACGCGACCGGCTCCTCGCCGCGCTCGAGCAGCTGCTCGTTCAAGATGTCCAGCATTTCGAGGAACGAGGCGTGCGTCGATACGCCGGTGACCTTGTATTTCACCATCTTGCCGGCGGCGCGGCGATCCGGCTGGCGCCAGATGTGGAGTGTCAGCCGGAGCGTGCGCTCGTTCGTCTCGGTCGACGTCGACATTATCGATAGCTCCGCGTGGCGAGCTTCACGTGCTCGAAGTGGAGCGGCTCGGTGTGGCGCACAGGCTCCGCGCCGCCCTCCCGGTGCTCCCAGACCGCGACATGGCAGAAGCGCTCGTCATCGCGTTTCGCCTCGCCGTCGACCTGGTGCTCGACGCGGAAGTGGCCGCCGCAGCTCTCCTCGCGCACGAGCGCGTCCCGGCACAGGAGCTCGGCGAACTCGAGGAAGTCCGCGACGCGGTGCGCCTGCTCGAGCGACTGGTTGAACGAGTCGCGCCCGCCGAGCACCGTCACCTCGCGCCAGAACCGCTCGCGCAGCTCCGGGATCGCCCCCAGCGCGCGTTCGAGCGAGTCCTTGCTGCGCGCCATCCCGCAGCCCTCCCACATGATCTGGCCGAGCTCTCGGTGGAACGAATCGACCGAGCGCTTGCCGCGCACGGCGAGCAGGCGATCCAGCTTGCCGCGCGCCTCGCCCTCGGCAGACGTGAACGCCGCGCTCTTCGGATCCGCGAGGCTCCCCGCCGGCACGCCCGCCAGGTAGTGGCCGAGCGTGTACGGGATGATGAAGTAGCCGTCGGCGAGCCCCTGCATCAGCGCCGATGCGCCCAGCCGATTCGCGCCGTGATCGCTGAAGTTCGCCTCGCCGAGGCAGAACAGGCCCGGGATCGTCGTCTGCAAATGATAGTCGACCCACAGGCCGCCCATCGTGTAGTGCGTCGCCGGGTAGATCCGCATCGGCACGCGGTACGGATCCTCGCCGGTGATCCGCTCGTACATGTCGAACAGGTTGCCGTACCTCTCGCGGACGGTGTCCTCGCCGTCGCGCCGGATCGCGTCGCGGAAGTCGAGGTAGACGCCGCGCCCGCCCGGGCCGACGCCGCGGCCGTCGTCGCACTGCTCCTTCGCGGCGCGGCTCGCGATGTCGCGCGGCGACAGGTTGCCGAAGCTCGGGTACTTGCGCTCGAGGAAGTAGTCGCGATCGCCCTCGGCGATCCGGTCCGGGCGCTTGCCCGTGTCCTCCTTGCGCTTGGGCACCCAGACGCGGCCGTCGTTGCGCAGGGACTCGGACATGAGCGTCAGCTTCGACTGGTAATCGCCCGCCACCGGGATGCACGTCGGGTGGATCTGCGTGAAGCACGGGTTCGCGAACCCCGCGCCGCGCTTGTACGCGCGGTACGCCGCCGTCACGTTGCAGCCCTTGGCGTTCGTCGAGAGATAGAACACCGGGCTGTAGCCGCCCGTCGCGAGGAGCACCGCGTGCGCCGCGTGCGTCGTGAGCTCGCCGGTGACGAGATCGCGCACGACGACGCCGACCGCGCGGCCGCCGTCGACGACGACGTCCATCATCTCGGTGCGCGGGAACATCACGACCTTGCCCGCGCCGATCTGCCGCGAGAGCGCCGCGTACACGCCGAGCAGGAGCTGCTGCCCCGTCTGGCCGCGCGCGTAGAACGTGCGCGAGACCTGCGCGCCGCCGAAGCTCCGGTTCGCGAGCGTGCCGCCGTACTCGCGCGCGAACGGCACGCCCATCGCGGCGCACTGATCGATGATGTCGACCGACACCTCGGCGAGCCGGTGCACGTTGGATTCGCGCGCGCGGAAGTCGCCACCTTTCACGGTGTCGTAGAACAGGCGGTGGATCGAGTCGCCGTCGTTCTGGTAGTTCTTCGCGGCGTTGATGCCGCCCTGCGCCGCGATCGAGTGCGCGCGGCGCGGCGAGTCCTGGAAGCAGAAGCACGCGACGTCGTAGCCGAGCTCGGCGAGCGTGGCCGCGGCGGCGCCGCCGGCGAGCCCCGAGCCGACGACGATCACCTTGTACTTGCGCTTGTTCGCCGGGTTCACGAGCCGGAAGCCGGACTTGGCGTTCGTCCACTTCTGCTCGATCGGGCCACCGGGGATGCGCGGATCCAGCTTGAGCGTCATGGCGATCCTCCGGGTCAGGCGCCGGGCAGGCCGGGCAGGGGGATTGCGCCGACGAGCACCGCCGTCGGCGGCACCATGTAGCCGACGAACAGGAGCACGGCGGCGGCGCGCCCGACCCGATCCATCGGGTACTTGGGGTGGCGCAGGCCGAGCGACTGCAGCCAGCTCGCGGCGCCGTGGCCCAGGTGCGAGGCGAGCACGAGCATGCCCCCGAGGTAGATGCCGTAGATCGCCGGGCTCTGGAACCCGCGCACGAACATCGTGTACGCGTCCCAGCGGCCCTTCGGATCGGGCAGGTGGAAGTGCTCGGCGCCGAAGACGCCGACCGTGAAGTGCAGGATATGAAACGACAGGAATGCAAACAGCGCGAGCCCGCTCCAGATCATCGTCCGCCCGACGATCGACGCGCGCACCGGCCTGAACCGTGCGTAGCCGGCCGGGCGCGCGGCGCGGTTCTTCGCCGCGAGCGCGATCCCGACGACCGCGTGCGTCCCGAGCAGCGCGAGCAGCCCGACGCGCACCGGCCACTTCACCTCCCAGAGGTTCTGCAGGAAGTGGGCGTAGGCGTTGTACATGTCCGGGCCGCCGAACATCTGCAGGTGGCCGAGCATGTGAGTGAGCGCGAACAGGAGCAAGAGGAGGCCGGTCACGGCCATGATGTGCTTGGCCCCGATCGACGAGCGGGCGTACCGGACGAGCCAGGTCATGGGCGGTGCCTCGGTGATCTCTGATGCGGTGGTGCGGTGCAGCGTCGCACGCGATATATCACGCGACGCGGCAGCGCAGCGGCTCGCCGCGCGCGAGCCGGCCCAGGTTGTCGATGATGACGTCGGTGATCCGGCCGAACGCCTCCTGCGTCGAGCCGGCCACGTGCGGCAGCGCGAGCACGCGCGGATCGGCGTACAGCGGATCGTCCGGATCGGCCGGCTCGTCCCAGTGCACGTCGAGGGCGACGCCGCCGAGCCGGCCGCCCGCGAGCGCCGCCGTGAGCGCGGCGCGATCGATGATGTCGCCCCGCGCGCAGTTGACGATCACCGCGCCGGGAGGTAGCGCCGCGAACGCCGCCTCGCCGACGAGGCCGCGCGTCTCGGGCGTGAGCGGGCAGTGGATGCTGATCGCGTGGCACGCGGCGAAGAACGCCTTGCGCGAGGCGGCGGACGCGCCGCGGTGGAGCGGGAGCACCTCCATGCCGAGGGCGCGGGCGCGCTCGGCGAGCGCCGTCCCGGCGCGGCCCATGCCGATGATGCCGAGCTGCTTGCCGGCGAGCTCGAAGCCGACCGGGACGCCGATCAGCCGCTCGCGGAACGCGCGCTGGGCGAGCGGGACGCGGCGGGCCAGCGCGAGCAGGAGCAGGAGCGCGTGCTCGGCGACCGCGACGTGGTTGGTCGCCGGCGCGTTGCAGATCGGGATCCCGCGCGCGCCCGCCGCGGCGTGATCGATGCCGTCGGTGCCGGCCGCCGGCTGCTGGATGAGCCGGAGCCGCGTCGCCGCGGCGATCACCTCGGCCGTGATCGGCGCGTTCGAGGGCAAGAGCACGTCGACCTCGCCGACGTGCGCGGCGAGCGGCGCGGCGCGGTCCCAGCGATCGATCACGGCGCCGCCCGGGACGCCGGCCTCGGGCAGCCGCGCGCGGATCTGCTCGACGATCGGGAGCCAACCAGAGCCGCAGTACAGGAGGCGCATGCGCGGACTTTACCTCCGGCTCAGGGCTCCCGTCGGCTCGTCGAAGAGAGCGAGCTTCAACACCGCTTGCTCTCGTTTGCGGCTCGATTTGCTTCTCCCAGGTTGCACACAGCGCTCCTGATGATGGGCAGTGCGGTCGCTGGCTGCGCCGTCCCGCAGGACGACAACGGCAGCGAGGACGGCCTCCAGCTCGGCGCGCAGTGCCGCGTCGCCGAGCGCGGCGCGGAGATACCTGAGGTAACCCGCCGGGCCGCTGCGACCCGCGCGCCCCCGCCGCGAGACCTCGCGCGGGAGGAGCGCCGCGCGCCGAGCGCCGCGTTCAGCGCGGATCGTCGCGCCGGTGGGCTGCGGGCAGATGCGACGAGCCGCGCGCGTGGGTGGCGCGCTCCCGCCGCTGTCTCCCGTGGGCATCGGATCCCCAGCGCCGGTCCCAGGCAACTCGGCTGGCCGCCTCGGCAACTCGTGTCGCCTCCCGCACGCGCCGCGCGGCCCCGATCTCGGCGCCGGCGCGCCCGCTTGCCGTACGCAAGGACGAACGCAGGTCGCGCGACGCGCACTCCGTTGCACGATTCGCGCAGCCGCGGCGCCGTCGCTTGATCGGCCCGGCCCTTGCTGAGTCCCCCGACATCATCATGAAGACCTCGAGCCGCACCGTCCGCCTGTCTGCCGACCGTTCCGCTGCAACCGGCAGGTTGCACACGCACCTGAGCGCCGTCCTCCTCGGCGCCGCGCTGCTCTCCGGCTGCGGGGTCGAGGACGAAGCGCAGTACGGCGAGGCCACCTCGGCCGTCAACGTCGTGGACTACACCACGTCGACCTGCTCGACCAGCGCCGTGCTCGGCCTGTCGACGCAGATCGCCGACGAGATCAGCTGCATGAGCCCCACGCTCCTGTCGCGGTTCACGCCGACGACGCGGCTGCAGATCACGAGCAACGCCGTGCTGCCGTACCTGCACTCGACCGCCAAGACGAACCTCGTCGCGGTGACTCAGTCCACGACGGTGCAGGTCAACAGCGCGTTCCGCACCGTCGCGCAGCAGTACCTGCTCTACCGTTGGTACCAGCTCGGCCGCTGCGGCATCACCGCCGCAGCCACGCCCGGCAACTCCAACCACGAGAGCGGGCGCGCGCTCGACGTCCAGAACTACTCGTCGGTGATCTCGGCGATGGCCGCGCGCGGCTGGTCGCACAACGTCCCCGGCGACCCCGTCCACTTCGATCACCTGAGCTCGCCCGACAGCCGCGGCAAGGACGTGCTCGCGTTCCAGCGGCTGTGGAACCGGAACCACCCCACCGACAAGATCGCCGAGGACGGCGCGTACGGTCCGCAGACCGAGGCGCGCCTCAAGGCTTCGCCCGCGACCGGCTTTGCGACCGGTGCCACGTGCGCGGCGGCGGCGCGCCTCGCCGGCGCGGACGTCGTCATGATCGATGGCCCGGATCGCGTCGCGCCCGGCGTCAAGGTCCGGTACGCCGTCACCGTCGACAACACCAGCGCCACCGACTGGCCGGCGACCACGAAGCTGCGCGTCGCGGGCGGCGGCACGAGCGAGCTCTACGACGCGGCGTCGTGGACCTCGCCCGCGGAGTACGGCGAGATCGGCGTCGACATCGCCGCGGGCGGGCAGGGCACGTTCGACGTCGAGGTGATGGCGCCCGCCGCCACCGAGGAGAAGCCCGTGTTCACGCAGCTCGAGCTGACCGACGGCACCACCTCGCTCGGCACGCTCAACATCGCGCTCACCGTCACGCCGAACGGCGACCACGGCACGAGCAACGAGGCCGACGACGTGCACGACGACGGCGTCGAGGTCACCGGCGGCTGCAGCACCGGCGGCGGGGCCGGCTGGGGCGCGCTCGCGCTCGCGGGCCTGGCGCTCCTGCGCCGCCGCCGCCGCGCCTAGTCCGGTCCGCCCGGGCTACAATGCCGCCCATGCCGGTCTTCCGGCTCGACGATCGCCTCCAGTTCCCGCCGGTCCACCTCGCCGAGGATGGCCTGCTCGCGCTCGGCGGCGATCTGCGGCCCGAGCGGCTCCTGCTCGGCTACTCGCAGGGCATCTTCCCCTGGTACGCCGAGAATCTGCCGATCCTGTGGCACTCGCCGGATCCGCGGATGGTGATGACGACGCGCGATCTGATCGTCCAGCGCAGCCTGCGCAAGGCCATCCGCAAGCGGCCGTACGAGCTGCGGATGGACACCGCGTTCTCCGCTGTGCTCGAGGGCTGCGCGTCGGTGCCGCGGCCCGGCCAGAACGGCACGTGGCTCATCCCCGAGATGGTCGAGGCGTACGAGCGGCTCCACGAGCTCGGCTTCGCGCACTCGATCGAGGCGTGGGCCGAGGGCGCGCTCGTCGGCGGCCTGTACGGCGTCTCGCTCGGCGGGGCGTTCTTCGGGGAGTCGATGTTCGCGCGCGCGCCGGATGCGTCGAAGATCGCGTTCGTCGCGGCCGTGCGCCAGCTCGACGCGTGGGGCATCGGGCTCATCGACTGCCAGGTGCACACCGAGCACCTCGAGCGGTTCGGCGCGTTCGAGGTGCCGCGGCTCGTGTACCTGGAGATGCTGCGCCCCGCGCTCGATCACCCGACGCGGCGCGGGAAGTGGACGCTCGAGCTCGATCAGGGCGCGTTCGCCGCGTTCGGCGGCGATCCCGCCGGCGGCGGGGTCACTTCCCCTGCGTGATCTTGTTGTTCTCGCCGGTGTTCGCCGTGCTCGTCTTCTTCTCCTTCGCCGGCTTCTTGTACGAGATCGTGTTCTTGTTGCCCGTGACGAGGATCTGATCGACGGCGTCGAGCGCGAGCGTGTTGTCGTTGCCCGAGACGTTGGCCTGACGGACCGAGCCCTTCACGGTCGCGTTATTGCCCGAGATGTTCACGTACTCGCACGTGCCGGTGAGCGTCACCTCGGCCTTGTTGCCGGTGATGTTGACGCCCTTCTCCTTCGCGCAGTCGACGGTGAGCTTCTGGTTGTTGTCGACGATGTTGACGTCCGCGAAAGCGGTCGTGGCGGCGAGCGCGAGCACGGCGGTGAACAGGCTGACTTTCAGCATCGGGGCCTCCTTCGAACGGCGCTCGGACCCTACCACGGCTCGCGGCGCGCGCGCGGCTAATGTCCCGGCGGCGCGGCCGGCGGCGCGGCGGTCACCGCGGCGACCACCGCCGCCGTCGCCGTCGGCGCCAGCGCCTCGGCGAGCGCGAGCGCGAGCCGGCCCAGCCCCAGCGGCGCGATCCGCTCCCACAGCGCGGCGTGCACGCACAGCTCGCCGTCCTGCACCGCCGCCACGCGCGCGCCCGTGTCCGCCCACCGGACCGGCCGCGCCGCGATCCACGCGCGGGCGTCCGCGGCGAGCGGCGCCGGCACCGCCTGCGCGACCAGCTCCGCCAGCGCGAGCACGAGCGGCGGCGGGAACTCCGCGCCCAGCACGCGGCTCTCGCACGGCGGGATCGCGCGCGGCCCCTCGACGAGGCTGCCGTCCGGGCCGAGCGTCGCGACGTGCGCGTACGGCGCGTCCCCGAGCCACAGCTCGGCGCGCGCACCGCCGCCGTCCGCCGGCACGAGGCGCGCCGGTGATCCGCCCCGCTCGTAGGCCGTGCCGTCGACGACCGCCCGCTCGACGCCATCGCGCAGCTCGGCGTGGCCGCCCGGGAACGCGACGCGCTCGCCCGGCGCCGGCGCAAAGTCGATCGCGATCGGCTCGCGCGCGAGCTGCGCCGCGCGCGGGATCAGATCGGCCGTGAACGCTGCCTCGGTGCCCGCCGTGCGGAACGAGCGGGCCAGCGCGCGCCACAGGGCCGGCGTCGGGTACGGGCCCGCGTAGCGCAGCGCCGGCACGCCCGCGCGCGCCGCCAGCACCGCGATCGCGTGGAGCAGCGCGCCGCCCGCGCCCGGCGGCAGCCGGCCCGGCGCCGCCACCGTCGGGATCTCCGCCGGGCGCGCCCAGTCGAGCGCGCTCATCGCCGTCAGCGGCGCTGCCCCCGGCGCGTCGCGGATCACATGCGCGTCGCCCAGCAGCGGATCGCGCGCGATCGCGCCGTCGACGATCACGCCGCCCGGGAGGCGGAGCTCGGCCAGCCGATCGCCGTCCCACGCGAGGAGGGCCCACGCAAAGCCCGTGCGGTCGATGATCGCCGTCAGCCGGCCGGCTTGCTCCTCGTAGCGGGTCCCGTGGGGCGATGTCATGCGGATAGCCGAAATCCTACGCCTTTCTGGCTGCTTTGGCCGCTTTCGCCCTTTCCCTTGGCCACGCGGTTTGGCATCGTTCGCGCGCCATGAAGCTAGGCATCGTGAAGGAGATGCAGCCGGGCGAGCGCCGCGTCGCGGCCTCCCCCCAGGGCGTCGCCAAGTGGGTGAAGGCCGGCTGGGAGGTGGTCGTCGAGCGCGGCGCGGGGGACGGCGCGAGCTACCCCGACGCGCAGTACACCGCCGCTGGCGCGACGATCATCGATCGCGCCACCGCGTGGCACAGCGACATCGTGCTGAAGCTGCGGCCGCCGCTCGACGAGGAGGTCGGCCTCCTGCGCGAGGGCGCCACGCTGATCTCGTACATCTTGCCCGCGGAGAACCCCGCGCTCGTCGATCAGCTCGCGGCGCGCAAGGTCACCGTCCTCGCGATGGATCAGGTGCCGCGCATCAGCCGCGCGCAGAAGATGGACGCCCTGTCGTCGATGGCCAACATCTCCGGCTACCGCGCCGTCATCGAGGCCGCCGGCCGGTTCGGCAGCTTCTTCACCGGCCAGTTCACCGCCGCCGGCAAGGTCCCGCCCGCGAAGGTCCTGATCATCGGCGCCGGTGTCGCCGGCCTCGCCGCGCTCGGCGCCGCCAAGGGCCTCGGCGCGATCGTCCGCGCGTTCGACGTGCGGCCCACCGTCGAGGATCAGGTGAAGTCGCTCGGCGGCGAGTTCTTGACCGTCAAGATCCAGGAGTCCGGCGAGGGGCAGGGCGGCTACGCCAAGGAGATGAGCAAGGAGTTCCTCGAGGCCGAGTACGCGCTGTTCCGCGCGCAGGCGCGCGAGGTCGACATCGTCATCACGACCGCGCTGATCCCCGGCCGGCCCGCGCCGAAGCTGTGGTTCAAAGACATGGTCGAGGCGATGAAGCCCGGCTCGGTCGTCGTCGATCTCGCCGCCGAGAAGGGCGGCAACTGCGACGTCACCGTGCCCGGCGAGGTGATCGAGCACCACGGCGTCACCGTCATCGGCTACACCGATCTCGCGAGCCGGATGGCGCACGTCGCGAGCGACCTCTACGGCACGAACCTCTGGCACCTCCTCGAGGAGATGGGCGGCGCGAAGGGCTACCGCGTCGATCACGAGAATGACGCCGTCCGGCCCGCGCTCGTGCTCGAGGGCGGCGAGAAGCGCTGGCCCGCGCCGCCGATGAAGAAGGCCGAGCCGCCGCCGGCCGCCGCCGCGCCCGCTGCCGCTGCCGCTGCTGCCGCGCCCGCTGCTGCCAAGGCGCCCGCGCACGGCCCCGCCGTGCCGCCGCCCGCGCGCAGCCACGGCCCCGCGCCGCGCCCGCCGTCGAAGACCGCCGGCATCGTCATGTCGGTGATCGGCATCGCCGCGGCGATCGTGTTCCTCGCGATCCGCTACGGCCGCGCCGACGCCGCCCATGAAGGGGCCGGCCTCGCGACGTACCAGCTGCTCCAGCACGCCACCGTGTTCGTGATGGCGATCTTCGTCGGGTTCCAGGTCGTCTGGAACGTGACGCCCGCGCTGCACACGCCGCTCATGAGCGTGACCAACGCGATCAGCGGGATCATCGTCCTCGGCGGCTTGTTACAGGCGATCACCCGCCCGCAGAGCAGCTGGAACGGCTCGGTCGCCGTCGCGGTGATCGCGACCCTGTTCGCCACCATCAACATCGCCGGCGGGTTCCTCGTGACGCGCCGGATGCTCGCGATGTTCAGGAAGTGAGCGCCGAAGTGAGCACCATGGACCACCTCCGCCAACTGTTCGCCGTCTCGAACATGCTCGTGGTCGCGGCGTACCTCGTCGCGGGCGTCCTGTTCATCCTGAGCCTGCGCGGGCTGTCGAGCCAGGAGACCGCGCGGCGCGGCAACGTCTACGGCATCGTCGGCATGATCATCGCGATCGGCGCGACCCTGACCCTGCCGCACAAGTTCCATCCGTCGCTGTTCGGCGCGATCGGCGTCGGCGCCGTGATCGGCGCGACGATGGCCGCGCGCGTCGGCATGACGCAGATGCCCGAGCTCGTCGCGCTGCTCCACAGCTTCGTCGGCCTCGCCGCGGTGCTCGTCGGCTTCTCGCTCGATCTGTGGCCCGAGGGCGTGCCGCCCGGCGCGCCGCCCGTCCTGTCGCAGCGGATCGAGATCTACATCGACGTCTGGATCGGCGCGATCACGACGACCGGCTCGGTGCTCGCGTTCCTCAAGCTCCGCGGCTCCGTCTCCGGCAAGCCGCTGCTGCTCCCGGCGCGGCACTGGCTCAACCTCGCCATGCTCGCCGGCTCGATCGTGGGCGTGTACCTCTACGGCCGCGACGGCAACCAGACCGGGCTGCACATCGGCACCGCGATCGCCTGCGTGCTCGGCGTGCACCTCGTCGCCGCGATCGGCGGCGCCGACATGCCCGTCGTCGTGTCGATGCTGAACAGCTACTCCGGGTGGACCGCCGCCGCCGCCGGATTCATGCTCCACAACGATCTCTTGATCATCACCGGCGCGCTCGTCGGCTCGAGCGGCGCGATCCTCTCCTACATCATGTGCCGGGCGATGAACCGCTCGATCTGGAACGTGATCTTCGGCGGCTTCGGCGCGACGCCGCCTGCGGGGAGCAAGCCCGCCGCGGCGCAGCCCGCCGGCGAGGTGCAGGACATCGACGCCGCGGCGCTCGCCGATCAGCTGAAGCAGTCGAAGTCCGTCATCATCGTGCCCGGCTACGGCATGGCCGTGGCGCGCGCGCAGCACGCCGTGCGCGAGCTGACCGAGGTCCTGCGGGCGCGCGGCGTGCTCGTCCGCTTCGCGATCCACCCCGTCGCCGGCCGCCTCCCCGGCCACATGAACGTGCTGCTCGCCGAGGCCAACGTCCCCTACGACATCGTCCTCGAGATGGACGAGATCAACGCCGACTTCCCGACGACGGACGTCGCGATCGTGATCGGCGCGAACGACATCGTGAACCCCGCCGCCGAGGACGATCCGACGTCGCCTATCGCCGGCATGCCCGTGCTCCAGGTCTGGAAGTCGCACCTCGTGATCGTGAACAAGCGCAGCCGCGCCGCCGGCTACGCCGGCATCGACAACCCGCTGTTCTACAAGCCGGTGACGAAGATGCTATTTGGCGACGCGAAGGACGCGATCGAGAAGGTCGTCACGGCGCTCAAGTCCTGACCGCGATCACGCGCTGCTCGAGTTGCCAGCGCTCGAGCTGCGGGCAGAGATCGTGTGCCGCGGCGAGCACCAGGCGATGGAGCGAGAAGTCTGGAATGGCCCCGCTGGTCGCCCGACCTTCATCCACGGGCGCTCCTTGAGAATGCGCGTCGGCGTGGAGTCCCCGTCTTCGAAATCTCGATAGCGTGCTCGCAGCCGCTTACGCGACCGCGGCCACAATTGGGGGTGCTCGCGGGACTCCGGGTCCAACTCAGAAACGGGCTCTTGGCACCAAGCAAAGGCCGACCTCGCTCAGAAGCGGCCGCCGAGCGCGAAGCCCGCCGACTGCTGGGTCACGACCGGCGCGAGCCCGACGCCCCAGCCGCGCGCTCGGTTCTCCCGCCGCACACGCAGCGGCGCGGTGATGATGTCGTCGATCGTCCCGGCAGCAACCAGCACGAGCCCGCTGATCACGAGCGCCTTGGCCGTCGGCGAGTCACGGACAACAGTGTCAGTGTCATTGTCGTCGTCATTGTCGTCGTGGAGCTGGTCGAAGAACGACGCGACCCCGACAACGGCGCCCCCGAAGATCAACGCCGTGCCGAGCAGCCGCACGCCCATCCCGCGCGTCAAGGCCGTACCCGCATACCAGTGCCCCAAGCTCGGGGCGATCACCGCGCCGATCCCGCCGGCATACGCCGCCCCCTCGAACAGCCTCGACCCACCCAGCAAGAGCCCCCACGACACGGTCGTGCCGCCGAGCGAGAGCAGGAGCGCGGTCCCCTCGCTGCGCCGCGAGCCGATGGGGTGCGGCGGCGGCTGCTCGACTTCCCCATTGGGCGCCGGCACCACCACGGGCGCTCGCAGCGGAGGCTCGTCGGCCACGTCGTGAGTCTGGGCCGGGACCGTCGAGGGCGTCCCCGGCTGCGCGGAGGCGCCGCCGACGAGCGTGAGGAGGAGCGAGGCGGCGAGCGAGACGGCGACGACTGCGTGCTTCATGGTCGAACCATTAATCCACGCGCCATGCCACTCGTGGCCCGCCGCGGCAGCTGCGCAACCCCTCGATATCCCTGTCAGCTCGCGATGAGCCTGCCCGAAGGTGAGCCCCGCGGCCCGGTCGTGCCGCCGAGCGAGAGCAGGAGCGCGGTCCCCTCGCTGCGCCGCGAGCCGATGGGGTGCGGCGGCGCCCGCCGGCTCCCACCGGCGCGAATCGCCGCCGCGCCGCTCGCCGACCGGCTGAAGCAGTCCAAGTCCGTCATCATCGTGCCCGGCTACGGCATGGCCGTCGCGCGCGTGCAGCACGCCGTCCGCGAGCTGACCGAGGTCCTGCGGGCGCGCGGCGTGCTCGTCCGCTTCGCGATCCACCCCGTCGCGCAGATGCTGTTCGGCGACGCGAAGGACGCGATCGAGAAGGTCGTCACGGCGCTCAATGCCCGATCGCCCGCGCGCCGGTCACTCACGACTTGTGCCGGAGCCCGGCTTCGCCGCCTGCGCTTGCACGCGCGCCTTCACCGTCTCCGGCAGGATCTCGTGCGCGAGGCCCTGTAGCTTGCTCCGCATCGAGGCGGCGATGACCGAGTCCTTGCCCTTCATCATCGCCTTGAAGCCCTGCTTCGCCACGTCGGCCGGATCATCCTTCTTCCCCTGGGCGACGGCCGTGTCCTCCATGTCCGCGCGCTCGAAGAAGTGGGTGTCGGTGGCGCCCGGCTGGAGCACGGTGACCGTGACGCCCGTGTCTGCGAGCTCCACGCGCAGCGCCTCGGCGAACGACATGTCGAACGCCTTCGTCGCGCCGTAGACCGCGAGGTACGGCCCCGGCGCGGTGCTGAGGATCGAACCTGTGATGAGGACGCGCCCGCTCCCGCGCGCGACCATGTCCGGGAGGATCCGCTTCGCCGCGTGGACGACCGCCGCGCAGTTGAGGCCGATCGAGCGCAGCTCCTCGTCGAGGCTCGTCTCGACGAACTTGCCGTTCACGCCGATGCCCGCGTTGAGCAAGAGCGCGTCGACCGGGCGCCCCGCCGCGCGGACGGCGTGCGCGAGCGTCTCGTTGCCCTCGTACGTCGCCAGATCCGCGCGCACCACCTCGACCCGCGTGCCCGCCGCGCGCAGGCGCTCGGCCGCCTCCTGGAGGCGCGCAACGTTATCGGCGCAGACGAGCACGTCGAAGCCGTGCTCCACGCACTGCTTCGCGAGCTCGAAGCCGATCCCGCTGGATGCGTCGGTGACGACGGCGAACGGTCGATTCGTGGCGGTGCCCATGGTTGCTCTGCTCCTCGGAAGTTGTCTGCCCCGGAGTGCTGCGAGCCGCGTACCACCTCCGCCGCCTGCGCGAATCACCGACCGGGCGTCGTCGCCGGGTGGAACGGCCACGGCTCGAGGGTCGCGACGGCGGCGACATAACGGGTGACGCAGTCGAAGCCCTGATGGCGCTCTCGCAGGAGCTGGCGGCGGTCGCGGTTGTGCGCGATGTGGAGCAAGAGCTGATCTCGTGAATCGAGGCGCTTCTTGTGGATCGCTCGGGTCACGGTCTCCTCGCCGAACACTTCGTCCCGGCCGGCACCTGCTAACTACGACGCGCATAAGCACTCTTTAGCCTCACCCACCCAGACCGAAACAACTGACCTGAGTCACTCTCGGCGCTACGGAGAGATCCCGGTCGGACCACTGGCGACGCGGCCTTGCCGCGCGGTCCTGTTCGGGGCTACGGTCGCTGCGTCGTGATTGCTGGCCGACCTCGAACTCGGCGCCGGATACCAGTGGCGACAGTGACGATCTGCAGCACCGGCGCGGTACGGCTCCAGACTACTGGGTGGAGAAGTCGCTCAGCACAACACCGATCCGGACCGTGAGTAGAAACGAGTGCGCCAAAACTGTGGGAGCATCAGGAGTTCGACGTCCCCAACGAAGTTCCATCGAACAGTGAAGAACGTCGCCTCGCCGGATGTTATACTCGTAGCTAATGCAGCTCGCATTCGGCAAGAAGAATGGGAAGCTCCTTGAGAGGCTCCTCATCGAGGATCCTGGGTACATTCAGTGGATACTTGGCGTCGAGTCACCCTCCGGTCGGCTCGCGACAGCTGCCAACCACGCTCGGCAGTGCTTAGCTCGACTCGACCACCGTCCCTTTATTGAGGCCTGTTCGAGTTGCAAACAACCCGCAACCCGCATGTCGCTGTACCGCGATGCATGCGAGCCGTGGTTTTGGTGCCAGAAATGTAGTCCGTATTCGCTCGGAGCCGAGCCGGGTCGACTCACGATTGTCACGACCTACCAAGAGGTAATCGATCATGTAAGGATGTTCGCCAACACGAACGAGAGCCTTCGTTTTGTCGCGGATCGAGTGATCACCGCAAAGGGACTTCTCAAGCCACGCACGGACAAGAAGTTGGTCGAGTTCTTCACTGCTTGAGCGGGCGTTGCGGTGCTTTAAGGAAGCTGACGCGGACAGCACCTGGATCTCTTGTTTCTCAAGCGATCGTCTCGGGCAGCCGCGGCGGTAAACTGCCCTCCGGGCGTTCGCCGGATCGCCTATTCGCCGAGCCGCCGCTTGGGCAGTGGCAGCACGCCGAGGTGCCGCGGTTGCGCTCGTCCACATCGGCTCGATCGTCCGATGATCCAGCGGAAGTCCGACCGCCGCGACCGCGAACTGGTGGGCGGCGTGGTGGCGGTTCGGGAGTCAATCGGACGGCGACGCCTCGCCGCCTCGCCAGCGCTACGCGGCCACGATGCGTTCCAACGATGACATTCTCTGGGCGAGCGTTCTTGTGCACGAGCCCGGGCCACTTCGCGGAACTAGGCGGAGGCCTCTGGCGATCGCTCTTGCGATCAGGGGCGTCTCGGGCGGCTTGAGCGCCCGCAACGCCGCCGCCGGGCTTCACGGTGACGCACGGCTCGATCCTGACCAGGGTGGTGCCGTCCCAGGTGGGGCAGCGGTGAGTGCCGGCGGTAGCGTGGAGCCCCGTAACTCAGGCGAGTCCCGAGCGCTGCTGGCCCGCAGCACCGTGGCTACCGGGGCGGCAATGCGTTCCGATGTCGGCCGTGTCGCTCTTCGGGATCAGACCGGCGATCTATAATCCCATTGCGGGTAGCATGTCTGTCTAAGAAGCTAGAATTAATAAAAATCCGCTTGCAGAATCGCGTCGCCTCGGTACGGTATGCTCTCGGAGTCAGCGAATGGCGACCCATCAAAGGCATCAAGTCGGGCTCAATTCTCGGCAGCCTCCGCGAACAGGGCGAGGCGGCCCGCCTGCATTACGTGGGTTTCGTCTACAAATGCTTTACGTGCTGCACCGGTTGCTGACTGACGCAAACATCGCCGCAGTCATGCTCGAGACCTACGAAGACGCCGCCTTCGTCGGGGCAGAACAAACCGTGATTGACGTTGTACAGGTGAAATCGGAACGTTCACCTCTTACGGCCGCTGCATTGCGAGATAGCACCATTTCTCGTCGGGCGCTCCTGAACAACGGAGAACCCCATAGCCTCGTTAGCTATTCGGGCTTTGGCGCAGAGTTAACGAGAGCCAAAACGGGAGATGCCCATGCCTCAGTCGAGGTTGCGCAGACACTGCGCGACTTGCTTGCAGATAAGCCGCTTGAACAGCTATTTTCAAGGCTGAACCTCGTCCACGTCGAGGAGCAGCCAATGGTTGCTGAACTTCGAGATATTTTAGCGCATACGATCGCCGGTGCAAATCCCTCTACGACGATTGAGCTACTTTCTTATTGGTTAGCCATACAGTCCGAAGCCCGAGCAACTGTCACACGCCAACAAGCACTTGAGCGTGTGATTCACCTTGCTCGGTACGTAGAGAACCTTCGCGCGGCAGAGGCAGAATGGTTCAAGACCATCGAACCTATCGTTGATCAGCCTGAACTACAGCTAGACACGGCCAAGCTCGTCCACGAGTTCTGCGCAGGCATTGCTGCTCGGCGTGAGCACATCCTCGCAAATGCCGATATCCCCCGTTTTCGCAAGATTGAAGAGCTCGATAACTCATTTCGAGAATCACAGACTGTCATTGTTCATGGCGCTTCCGGTCAAGGTAAGTCAACGCTCGCCCTGCGGTACATGGAAGACCATGCACCAGCTGCAGCGCGGTTCTCAGTGCGCAATGTGCGTAACGACGAACAAGCACTACGGATCACGCATGCACTGTCAGCGCATGTGGATGCCCTGGGGATGTCGATTTTCGTTCACATTGATGTTGCTCGTAGCGATGAAGCCTGGGCGCCCCTGCTCGAGGAACTCTCGCGGGATCGGTCGATACGAACACTCGTAACGCTTCGCGAAGAAGATTGGCGTCGAAGCGGCGATCTACTCACGCGTGTGGACTTTCGTTCCCTCAGCCTGTCATTCGACGAAGACGAAGCACGTGCAGTCTTCGCAATGCTTCAGGAACGCGACCGGGCTCGATTTCCGAGCTTTGAGGATGCCTGGCAGAGTTTCGACCACGGCGGACCTTTACTCGAGTTCACTTATCTAGTCACACAGCATGGTCGACTTGCGTCCCGCCTTGAGGAACAGGTCAGACGGTTATCAGAGGAATTGCGCGAGGATGAACTGGTCTTCGCGCAGGCAATCATGTGCGCAGCTGAGTGCGATGCGCGGATCAGCTTATCAAAGCTCGTAGCCTCATGCTCTATATCTAATCCAATACAAACGGTCGCCAGGCTGTCTGATGAATATATAATTAGACGCATTGGTGATGATGAGGTTGTTGGTCTCCATCCAATTCGTTCTCGGATCATGACTGGACTGTTGACCGACTCTACGCTTCGCCCATTGACTCGTGCGATTCAGGTGGCTGTTCAAGTTGTAATCGAAGACGATCTGGAGGACTTCTTATTGCATGCCTACTCCAATTATGAGCATGCGACGGAGGATGTCTGCTTAGCACTAACAAAGCGACGCTTAACATCCTGGAGCGGTGTCGGCGCCGCACTTCGAGGGCAATTGTGGTTAGGCTTGAAACGACACATGGCTGAAAATCGACAGTTGTTTGAGGAGGCTGGTCGTGAATTTATGATCTTTGGTATTGGAATGTTTATGGATGCATCGCTGGGAAAACTCAGTGGGATTCAGCCGATGATAGAAGCTGTTCGAATGCTCAATCCACAGTTGGCTGAAAGAGTACCGGCGTTTATTGCAAGACTGCCTAATAGGATCGCGTTTTTGGATGCGAGCGCTTGGATACGTGGACTGCACTCATTACCGTCCGAACCAGCCTCTGCCAACGTGAGCGAGTGGTTGGGAGTGGCTGACTTTTTGTTCTGGATCCATACGCTGCAGGTCGGTCCGCAATGCGTTGTCAAACTAGACATTGCGGGCATTACCGAACTGTCATCTGCAATCGCCGCGCAGTGCTATCTGTCAGCTTGTCTGGCTGGTGAATTCAAGAATTTGCAAGAGCACGATGCCGTGCACAAGCTTATTCTTAGTCGCTTTATCGAGGAATATGAGATATTGTCGATCGAGTGCGACCCCGAAGCAGTCACGGCGGATTATATCCTCCCTGAAGAAGTTGCCGCCGGGTCGGGGGATGTTGCTGTATCGGAAGCGCTAATCCGTGTGGAAATTCTGCATTGTCTCTTTCCGCAACACGGGCGAGTTCATGTGCGCGGATGCAATCAACTTCGAGAACTGGATCTGGGCGATGCGGAGAAACGTCTTGACGCGTCCACGATCGAACTCCCATGGGAACGTCGCCTGAGACGGACGCTCGCAAACCTCACAAGATATGCTGCAAGGCCAGATGATTGGCCGGCTTACGTTGAAGCAGTACGAACGAAATGCAAGATGGTGACAGACGGAGTCCGTTGGACTGTCAGCAGAGCGTATGAGCATCTAACTGGAAAAGTGAGGCTCCAGCTTGAATCACCCCTCGACGACTATGCGCGCACTCTTGGTGAAAGTGTTAAGCTCCCGAAGACCGCGGTTGAGCGATGGGGGCGAACGATTGGGACGGGTGCGAGGTACTCACACGGGAATATAGATGATATTCCGGTCAGCAAGCATAGAGCCTTCGAGAAGGCCGCCCAAGCATTTTTGGCGGAAATCACGGCATTCTTTACGAATGCAAACATGGCATTGATCTCGGTGGCCGCAACTGCCAGGCGGCCACCCTCGGTGAGGGCTAATTTCGAGAAATTGGCTCCGAGCAGTAAGATAGACTTGGCTGCGCGCAATCTGCGTGATGCCAGCCGTTTGTATGCTGAGTTTGCGACTTCTCTACGAGATTATCTGGGGTCGATGATCCTCAATGATGGACTGATTCTCTTGTCCGATTCGGAAATGTGTGAAGCAAGAGATGTATGGCGGCTGCTAAGTTTGCAGCCTCATGCCATCGGAGAGTCAGCGACGGCTGTTCGGTCCTCGGCCAATCGGCTTGTTTCGGACTGGAAGCGTAAGCGGCAGCGAGATCTTCGAAGACTCCTAGAGCGACGCCTGTCGCGAGGAACGAGCGTAACGATAGTCGACCAGAGTCAAGACCTACGTTCAGTAGTGGTAATTGTAAATTGCGGCGACTATCGATTATTAGATAGTGCAATCAGGCAGACTGTTGATGCGACCGCTGATCTGTGGAGAAAGGCCGGTCGTCTCGCCACGGCGATTTATGAAGTAGAATGGGAGAGCGTGCTCGTAATTCCGTGCGTGCACTCGCGAGCGCTTACGGCTGCTGCGCGACGACTCTCCTCGCTAACCCTCGCTTATTCGACTTCGGGTATTTTTCCATATGGGATTCCGTTTGAGGTTGATGACGACGCTTTGCGGCGACTCAGGCTTGAGGCATGGGATATCAAGGCGCTTAGCCCTGAATTAGGGACTATTGCCGAGTGTGTTGTCGCGGCTCGACTGCTGGCGGCACGTGTTGACGATGTTTGGAATACTAGTCAATATTATCCTATGATCATGGATTCCTACGAGGAACGGCAGAAGCGACAGTTGCACAAGATCGCGATGAGATTGCGAGAATCATTGGAACGCCTGCCTCGGGGAACTGAGATCCATCCCTTGGAGAACGAACGCGATCAACTTGTGCGTTGGGCAGGACGTGTAGCGGCGAGGAACCTCTGTGAAAGCCTAGAGGAACTCGAGTTAGTACTGGCGGGAGGCGACCAATTAGTCGAGCACTTGCTCCACGAGCTGACGATGTCGCCTTTGTAGAGTCCGATGGACCGCACTGGCGACGTGGGCTTGATCGCGAAACATGTAGCCGGGCGTCCATCGATCGTGTGCGCCCCCACGGCGATGCCACACGCAACTCAAGTCGCCAGCGCTTGAGCTGCGGGCAGAGATCGTGCGCCGCAGCGAGCACCAGGCGGTGAAGCGGGAAGTCCGGCAGTGCCTCGGCTGGTCCTCGTAGAGAATGCGGAGTCGCTGGCGCTCGCGAGTCATTGCGAGTCGTTGGCAGTCATTGGCAACCCGGACTGGCTCACGGGAAGATGACGCTCTGGAGACCCTCACTGCGCACGGTGCCCAGTCCCTTAAATTCTCCGAGCCAGACTCGGAGCTGCTCGCGATCCGGTCTTATCAGCGCCGTCTGTCGGTGTTCGTTGAGCTGACATAGTACGACCGCATCTTCGGGATGCTCGATCGCGTTCAGGAACGGATCTGACTGAGTTCCGACGAGGATCGGAGCTTCGTCGGACAGCTCCTGCAACTCGATGGCGACGCGCGCGATCAGCGCAGGATGGAGGTGGGTTTCGGGCTCGTCGATCGCGATGATGCTGGGTGTCGCGTGCCGCTGGAGCTGCTGGATCGCGATGAGCGCTAGCGCGGAGACCTGGCCATCGGAGAGCCCGGACAGCAAGACCTCGGGGCCGTTGCGCCACCGAAGCCCGATCGTCTGCGTGCCACCGGTAGCCTCGTTGACGAACAACATGTCGTCGATATCTCCGAGCGCGACCCGAAGCCGTCCGAGCGTCTCCTTCCAGTTCCGCTGATTTCGCAGCGCGGCGTACATGTTGACCAGGTTCGTGCCGCCAGGCTCGAGCCGGTCCGCTGGACGAACCAGGTTGCTCGACCTGGCGGTCTGAGAGGCCTGCAGGGTGGTCCAGGTGCGACGGAGATCGAGGGAGGGGTAGACCTCGATGGAGGCGAGCGCCTGCTGGACTCGCGCGAGCTGGGGGAGCTTCAGGAATCGCGCGTGCGGGAGCACGGCCTCATCGATCTCGATCGTGCCTGCTTGCTCCGCGTCGATTCCGTTCGTCTCGACGAGCTTGTACTTGGTGCCTGCCCGCTCCATCAGCGCCTTGGTTCCTCGCTCGACGAGCTTCTCCTCGGCGATGCTGAGGTATGTCTGGTCGCGAAGGATGCGGAGCGTATAGGTCAGCTCGGGGCCATCGCCCTCGATCGTCACGGCGAGGCTGAGATGTCGTGAGCCCTGGTGTACGAGGCTCGTGCCATCGTGCCGATGGTAGATCTTGTCGATCAGCGGGATCGCGGTCGCCGCCTTGCGCAGGAGCTCGAGCGCCTCGATGATCGTGCTCTTGCCGGTGCCGTTCTCGCCGATCAGGACGGTGAAGTCTCTCAAGTCGAGCTCGAGCGACTCGATGCACCGCATCCCCTGGATCGAGAGCTTGGTGATCCGGTCCGCCGGCATGCGCGCAGCATATCCCAGGCGATCCCGGGCCGCACTGCTCGCCCCCGGGCGCCGAAAAAGCGAGCGGCCGGTGCATCGCTGCACCGGCCGTTCCAGGAGAGAGGAGCGCGAGCTCCCGCTGGATTCACCTGCCAGCAAGAAGCCGTAGCGCTCCTCTCCGTCGTTCGTTCACGCCGCTTGCGCCGTCAGGGTCCGGCGCGCGCCGTCACCGCCCCGCTCACGCCGGCACCTCCGTGCCGGGCTTGCCGTTGCTCCCCGCCGCGAACGGCAGGAGGCCCCGGAGGCCGTCGGTGCCCATGACCAGCTTGATCTCGTCGATCTTCTCGGCGATGTCCTTCATGGTCTCGAGCTCCTTCAGGCGCATGAGCACCGGGTTCTCCGCGATGACCTTGGCGGTGTTGGCCATGTTCCGCGTCGCCGCCGCGTCCTCGCGGCGCAGGATGACGTTCGCGGCCGCGGCCTTCTCCGCCTCGATCACCTTGTTGAGCAGCGTCTTCATCTCGCCGGGCAGGATCACGTCCTTGACGCCGACGCGGTGGACGCGCACGCCGAACTGCTCGGCGCGCGGCACGACCTGCGCCTCGAGGTAGCGCGTCAGCGTCTCGCGGCCCTCGAGCAGCTCGTCGAGCGTCACGCCCGCGACGAACTCGCGCGCCGCCAGCTGGACCGCCAGGTAGATCGCCTCCTTGACGTCGGCCACCGCGTGGACGGTGGTCGGCGCGTCGGAGGGCGCGTACTCGGCGGTGAGCGTCAGGCGCAGCGTCACCTTGTCCTTCGTCATGAGCTCCTGGCCCTCGATCTTCAGCTGCTGCACGCGGGTGTCGATCACCTGCACGGCGATGCGCGCGCCGGGGTGGTTCCAGAACGCGTAGCGGCCCGGCTCGAGGACGCCCTCGAACTTGCCCTGCGCGTACTTGAGGCCACGCTCGAACTGCTTCACCTGCGCCTCGACGAGCTCGCCCGCGGGGATCACCGTGCGGAGCTCGTCGGTGAGCTCCGGCGGCGCCGCGTTCACGTCGAAGACCTCCACGGCCACGCTCGGGTGGACCGTCCAGATCCGGTGGACGCCCGGGCGCAGGAACTTCACCGGCCGCGCGTCGCGCGAGACGACCGCGCGCTGCATCGCGCCGAGCTCGACGGTCCGGTACCAGGCGGCCGGCAGCACCGCCAGGACGTCCGGCTGCGCCGCGAACACGAGCTCGTCGACGTTCCACGCCACCAGCTTGTTGTGGCGTCCCCAGAACGCGTGGTGACCGGGCTCGAGCACGCGCTCGGGCACGCCGTCGCGCAGCAGCACCGCGCGCTGGTTCAGCTCGAGGTTCGCCTCGAGCAGCTCGGCCGCCGGGATTGCCTTGCGCAGCGCGTCCGTCAGCTCGGGCAGCTCCTCCCGCTCGTCGAACGCGCGGAGCGCGACGTCGCCGTCGACGCGCCACACGCGGTGCACGCCGGGGCGCAGGAACGCCACCGCGCGGTCATCGCGGAAGATGACGCCGTACTGACCCGGTGCGAGGCGCACGGTCTCGAACCAGTCGGCGGGCAGCGCCGCGACCACGGGAGCCGGGGCGGTGAACGTCAGCTGGTCGGTGTCGAAGCGCTGGACGTCGTAGCGGCGCCACAGCGTGTAGCGGCCAGGGCCGAGCGCGCGCACGGGCTTGCCCTCGCGGATGAGGACCGCGCGCTCGTGGAGGCGAAGGTGTATGTGCATCATGACAAAGCTCATTGTTGGAGTGGAAGGTGGGAGTGGAAGCAAAGGGAGTGGCCGCCGCCGGCGATCGCCACCATCGCCGTGGCACCGCCGCGGGTGCGGCGATGCGGTTGCGTGGGGGCTCCGGCGCGCCGCCGGTGGAGCGGGCGCGCCCGCGCGTACCGAGCACGGGCCACGGAGGGCTGGTGATCGGCGGGCGACGGGCAGGCTTCGTTCCGAAGGCGACGAGACGTGGTCGGGCGGACCCTTCCGGGCGAGCACCGGCGACGACCTGCTCAGGTTTTTTACGGTTCTCGAAACCGTTGGGATGTTGGGATGAGCAAGCCCAATGCGTTTGCCTGTTCCGCCACCCCCCGGTGAAGAGTCGGGGGGGAAGGATTCGAACCTTCAGGTCCCTGCCCCGTCGAGAGCCACCCGCCCCCGGGACGCCGTGTGCGCGAACACGCCCCACGTGACGACCTTTGGGAAGGATCGACCGGGCGTGCGCCTCGGCGCCGGTTTGGCCTGGGCGCGCGAGCGCCCGACGAGGCCTGCACTAATAAAGCACTTGGGTAAGATCGTCAATCGAAAAAAAAAGGCTGAAGAATGGGGTGAAACAGAGAACGTGCGAGATCGTGAATCGGCTCGGCGCCTTACGCGCCGCCCGCCGCGCGGGATCGGGCCGGTGATCGGCGCGCCAGGCCAGGCGATCGGGCGCGCCAGGTGATCGGGCGCGCCAGGTGATCGGCGCGCGATCCGCTCGCGGAGCGCGCCGCGCTCGGTGTAGACCCCTGCGTATGGGTTTTCGTGTGGCTCTGGTGACGGTCGCGGCGCTCGCGGCGCTCGCGGCGCTCGCGGCGTGTGGCAGCAAGAAGTCCGACGGGACCGCGGGCGGCAGCGCCGCGGGCGGCAGCGCGGGCAGCGCGGGCAGCGGTGAGGGCAGCGCCGGCCCCGCCGGGGCGGGGCCCGGCGAGGCGGCCTACTGCATCCCGAGCGACGCCGCCAACGAGCTCGCGGCGTTCACGGCCGACGACACGACCGCGACGTTCTGCATCGGCAAAGAGGGCGTCGAGAAGGCCGGCGAGAAGGCCGCCCCGAAGTGCGCGGTCGTCGACCTCGCCACCGGCGCGTACCGCACAGCCGAGGCCGCGCCGCGCGCGCCCACGCCGCACGCGCCCGCGCTGATCATCAAGCAGGATGACGGCCTCGCCTTGGCGTGCAAGGGCACCGCGTGCCAGAAGCTCGAGCTGCCCAAGCCCAAGGGCGAGGACGACGCGGCCGAGTACCACGTCGCGGTGTCGAGCGACGGCAAGCACGCGGCGGCGACCGGCGGCGGGCTCGACGGCGTGGCCTTCCTCGACGCCACCACCGGCAAGCAGCGGAAGCTGGTGAAGCTCGCGGCGGCCGGCACGTGCGTCGACGGCGCGCACTTCGTCGGCGACGCCGTGTACGTGGCGACCAGCAACTGCGACGGCCCCGGCGGCAAGGGCGCGCTCTACTCGTCCGACGGCAAGAAGCTCGGCGACCTCGGGCCCGCCACGTTCAACCCGTACGACGCCGAGCCCGTCGACGTCGGCGGCGATCACTGGGCGCTCGTCGGCTACGGCGGCGGCAGCGTCCTCGTGTTCGACGGCAAGACCGGCGCGCAGGTCCACATGGTCGAGCTCCCGCCGCCCGCGGGCTGCGCGCAGTGCGGCGCGGCGCTCGGTAACCCCGCGCAGTGGAGCGCGGCGCCGATCGCCAAGCAGCCCGCCGGCAAGCTCGCGATCGTCGGCGGCGCCGGCGTCTCGATCGTCGATCCGGGCACCGGCAAGCTCGAGAAGTCGCACCCGCTGCCGATCTGCCCGGCGGCGAAGTAGCCTACTTCACGAAGTAGACGATCGCGATCGCGACGCCGAGCACGACGACGAGCGCGCGCAGCGCCCGCGCCGGGACGCGCGACGCGACGCGCCCGCCGAGCGCGCCGCCTGCGAGCGCGGCGCCCGCCATCACGCCGGTGTAGAGCCAGTCGACGTCGGCGATGATCAGGAACAGGAGCGCCGCCGTGACGTTCACGACGAGCGACACCAGCTGCTTGAGCGCGTTGATCCGCGGCAGCGGCTCGGGCAACACGACGCCGAGCGCCGCCAGGATCATGACGCCCATCCCCGCGCCGAAGTACCCGCCGTACACGCCGGCTGCCGCGATCGGCAGGGCCGCCCAGCCCTCGCCGCGGCGCGCCCGCTCGCGGCCGAACAGCCGCGCGCGCAGCGGCTCCTGCACGGCGACGAGCACCGCCGCGAGGAGGAGCAGGAACGGCACCGCGCGGTCGAACGCGCGATCGTCGGTGTGGAGCAGGAGGAGCCCGCCCGCGATCCCGCCCAGGGCGGCGATCGGCAGGAGGAGCGCGGCGCGCCCGGCCTGGCCCTCGAGATCGCGCCGCTGGCCGAGCGTGGCGCCGAGGTAGCCCGGGCACAGCGCGACCGTGTTCGTGATGCTCGCGGCGACCGGCGGCAGCCCGACGGCGATCAGCGTCGGGAACGTGATCAGGCTCCCGCCCCCGGCGATCGCGTTGACCGCGCCGGCCGCGAAGGCCGCGCCCGCCACGGCTGCGAGGGAGGAGACGGAGGACGAGAGCGCGGCCGCGTCCACGATCAGCCCTTGAACGTCGAGGGGCCGGCGTCGCCGAACGGCTCGTCGCGCTCGCGCACCGCCTGGCGAAAGCCCGCCTCCGCCGCGCGCGCGGCGAACGCGTAGCCCTCCGCCGTGTGGCGCGCGATGCCGTCGAACACCGTGCCGAGGAGCTGGCTCTGCGCGAGCCCCTGCGCGTAGGCCGCCTGGTTCAGCATCGCCTTCATCATGACGAGCTGGTTCACCGGCATGCGCGCGATCCGCGCGAGCAGGCTCTCGAAGCGCGCGTCGAGCTCGGCTCGCGGCGCCGCCTCGATCGCGAGCCCCCACGCGACCGCCTCGGTGCCCGACAGGCAGTCGCCGGTGAACAGGAGACGCTTGGCCTTCTCGAGGCCGAGGCGGTGCACCCACAGCGCGGTCGTGGGCACGCCCCACACGCGCGCCGGCGGATACCCGATCTTCGCGGTGTCCTCGATCACGAGCAGATCGCTGCACAGCGCCAGATCGGTGCCGCCCGCGACGCAGAAGCCGTGCACCTTGCAGACGACCGGCTTCTCGCTGTGGAACAGGCTCATGAAGCCGCGGACGTTGCGGCTCATCATCTGGTAGTCGACCATCGGGTCCCACGTCTGGGCCGGATCGTGGTTCGCCCGCAGGACCTCCGGATCGAGCGGCGAGCCGCGCGGGCCCACCACCGGCTGCGCGCGCATGCCCTGCTCGGCGCTCGCCTCGAGATCGTAGCCGCCGCAGAAGCCCTTGCCGTTACCGGCGAGCGCGAGGACGTGCACGGCCGGATCGAGGTTCGCGCGCTCCACGCACGCGGCGAGCTCGACGGGCGTCGCGAGGACGAGGCCGTTGCCGCGCTCGGGGCGGTTCAGCGTGATGCGCGCGATCCTGCCGTCGACGGAATAGGTCATCGTCGTCAGCGCGAGCTCGGGTTCGGGCATGCCGCGACCTTACTCGCAACCCGCGGTGCCGTGTGCGGGGAGCGCCCGCGCGCGCGGCTTCGCGCCGGCCTCGCGCCTGCTTCGCGCGGTAGTGCTTCGGCGTGCGCGTTGCAAACCTTCCGGGCCATGACGCCATGTGAGTGCTGCGGCAACACCTATGACAAATCGTTCGAGATCTCGATCGGTGGGACCACCCACACGTTCGACTCCTTCGAGTGCGCGATCCAGACGCTCGCGCCGCGCTGCTTCCACTGCAAGTGTCCGATCATCGGGCACGGCATCGAGGCGCGCGGCCAGTACTTCTGCTGCGCGCACTGCGCGCGGCGGGGCGGCGTGCGGGAGGTCGTCGACCGGGCGCCCGACGGCGGCGAAGCACATCCGTGACGTGCTCCTGTGCGCGTCGCGCGCCCAGCGCGCGTGCGCACAGCCAGCGTGAGGTACGCATCGCGCGCACCGCGCGTGCGCGCTAGGTCCAGTGCGGCGTGGCGCCCCAGTGGTGGTAGACGCCGGTCGCGTACTCGAGGTCGTTCAGATCGGGCCAGTGCCCCTTGTCGAAGCCCGGCATCTTCTCGAGCTGCTCGCGCGTGACGTTGACGACGAAGCGCTTCTTGCCCTCGTCGACCGTGACGGCCGACCACGGCAGCGCGAACAGCTTGTTGCCGACCCCGAGGAAGCCGCCGAACGAGAGCACCGCGTACGCGACACGCCCTGTGGTGACGTCGAGCATCAGCTCCTCGATGCGGCCGATGTCCTCGCCGGCCAGGTTGACGACCCGATCTCCGACGAGCGTGGTCGCCCCGAGGGTCCTACGAAATTTGTGCATGGCGGTCTCCTTCTCGAGGCTGAGGATGAGCAAGCGGTGTTCCATCGGGCCGAGCCACCGGCCGCGCGCATCCGGCACGTGGCTCGCACGTGGCGCCGAGACAAAGAGCCAACAGGAGGACTCCGATGGCACAAGGCAGCAAGCGCAGCTACACGAGCAAGCAGAAGCGACAGGCTCGCCACATCGAGGAGAGCGCCCAGAAGAGCGGCAAGTCGGCCAAGCGCGCCAAGCAGATCGCGTGGGCCACCGTCAACAAGCAGGACGGCGGCGGCAAGCAGAGCGGCAGCGGCCGCGGCAAGGCGCGCAATACGTCATCGAGCCGCAAGGGCGGGCGCGCCGCGGGCAAGCAGCGCGGCGGGCGCAAGGGCTAGCCGGCCCGCGCCGGGCCCGCGCCGGGCCCGCGCGGCTCGGGCGACGTGCGCTAGCGGCGCCAGCGCGGCGCGACCAGGCGGCGCTTGCCGTCGCTGGCGAGCGTCACGTCCGGCGCGTCGAGCGCCTCGCGATCCCATAGCTTGCAGGTCACCTGCTTGTGCTGCTGATCGAGGGCCTCGCAGTAGTTCGTGAACTCGCAGCGCCGGATCTCGCCGCCGCGCCCCTGCCGCATCTTCAGGAACCAGTCCGGATCGGCGAGGCTCTGCCGCGCTGACGCGACGATGTCCGCGTCGCCGCGCGCGAGCAGCTCCTCGGCCTGCGCGAACTCGCAGATCCCGCCCGCGGCGACGACCGGCGTCGCGAGCCCGGCCGCGCGCACCGCCGCGCGGATCTGCCCCGCGATCGGCGCGTTGCGCGCGAACGGGCCGCGCGCGTCGGAGTAGATCGTCGGCATGCACTCGTAGCCGGAGCGTCCGGTGTACGGATAGACGGCCCAGCCGACCTTCGGCTGCTTGGCGTCCTCGAACTTGCCGCCCTTGGAGATCGATAGAAAGTCGAGCCCCGCGCGCGAGAGCTCCACGCCGAACCACGCCGCGTCCTCGACGTGGCTGCCGCCCTCGATCACGTCGTCGCCGAGGTAGCGGCAGCCCACGACGCCGCGCCCCGCGACGCGCGCGCGCACCGCCGCGATCACCTCGCGCGCGAGCCGCACGCGGTGCTCGCGCGGGCCGCCGTAGCCGTCGTCGCGCGTGTTGAGCGCCGACAAGAACGACGCCATCGTGTACGCGTGCGCGAAGTGGAGCTCCACGCCGTCGAAGCCCGCCTCGAGCGCGCGCGCGGCGGCGTCGGCGAACAGCGGCGGCAGCGTGCGCGGCAGGTCGCGGATGTGCGGCAGGTGCGTGTCGGTGACGCGCTCGCGGTAGCCGCGCTCGAGATCCTCGAGCTCGCGCGGCGCCAGCACGCGAGCGAGCTCGGCGTCTGGTAGCGCGGCGAGCCGCGCGCGGACGTCGGCATCGGAGAGCGCCGCCGGATCCGTGCCGCTGGCCGCGGGCTCGCCGCGCAGCGCGAAGAGCGCCTCGCGGTGGCGCTCGGTGATCGCGAGGAAGCGCGCGAGGTACTTGTCGCGCGGCGGGCGGCGGCGGATCGCGAGGAAGTCGATCAGCTGGATGAAGAGCAAGGTCTCGCCGCCCGACGCCTCGCGGACCGCGGCCACGAGCTCGCGCAGGCCGTCCACGAAGCGATCGGCGCCGATCCGCAAGAGCGGCCCCGACGGGACGTCGCGGATGCCCGTCGCCTCGACGACGATCACGCCCGGCCGGCCCGCGGCGAACCGGCGGTACCAGTCGACGACGTCGCGCGTGACGACGCCGTCGTCGGTGGCGCGCCACGGCACCATCGCCGGCACCCACGTCCGCGCGCGCGCCGTCCGCGGCCCGATCTCGATCGGCTGGAACAGCCGCGCGCCGGCCGCCTGCTCCTCGGTCGGCCAGGCGGGCGCGGGGAGCGCGTGCTTGATCCGCTCGGGGGGCTGCCACATGGGTGGCGAATTGGTACCGCAAATTCGTACGTCGTACGATAGTCCGGCTCGGTGGAGCCCTACGAGACGCACATCGCCCTCGCCACCGCGCTCGCGGTCGGGCTGCTCGTGGGCCTCGAGCGCGAGCAGACGAAGTCCGGCCGGGGCGGCTCGCACTTCGGCGGCCTGCGGACGTACCCGATCGTCGCGCTCATCGGCGCGCTCGCCACGATGCTCGAGCCCGCGTCGATGTGGCTGCCGCTGATCGCGCTGCTCGGCCTGTTCGCGCTCGTCGCGATCTCGTACGCCGCCGACGTGCGGCGCGAGGCCGATCACGGCATCACCACCGAGCTGTCCGCGGTCGCGACGTACCTGCTCGGCGCGCTCGCCGCCAGCCGCGGCGTCGTCGAGCCGATGGCGGACCGGCTGGTCCTGGTCGCCGGCCTCGGCGTCGCGATCACGTTCCTCCTCTCGTCCAAGCCGTGGTCCCACCGGTTCGCCGAGCGCATCTCGCGCGAGGACTTCTACGCGACGCTCAAGTTCCTGATCGTGGCCGTCATCGTGCTGCCGCTCTTGCCCGATCGGGCGATGGGCCCGCTTGACGCGGTCAACCCGCGCACGCTCGGCATCCTCGTCGTCACGATCTCCGGCCTGTCGTTCATCGGCTACGTCGCGATGCGCCTGCTCGGCGCGCGGCGCGGCCTGCTCCTGGGCGCCGCGCTCGGCGGCCTCGTCTCGTCGACGGCCGTCACGCTCTCGTTCGCGACCCGGACGAAGCAGGAGCCGCGGCTCGCGCCCGTCGCGGCCGGCGCGATCGCGGTGGCGTGGTCGATCATGCTCGGCCGCGTCGCGGTGCTCGTCGGGCTCGTGTATCCGCCGCTCCTGCGCACGCTCGCGGTCCCGCTCGGCGCGATGCTCCTCGCCACGCTCGCCGGGCTCCTGCTCACGTTCCGCCGCGACGCCGACGTCCCCACCGGCGAGCTCGAGCTCAAGAACCCGTTCGAGCTCGGCAGCGCCGTCAAGGTCACGCTCGTGTTCGGCGTGGTCCTCTTCGCCTCGAAGGCCGCCACCGCGTACCTCGGGCGGGGCGGCCTCTACCTGACGTCGCTGCTCGCCGGCACGACCGACGTCGACGCCGTCACGCTGTCCACCGCGAACCTCGCGCGCGGCGACATCGACACCGTCACCGCGACCGTCGCGATCGTGCTCGCGATCGGGGTCAACACCGCCGTCAAGACGTCGCTCGCGGCGATCGTCGGGGGCCGCGCGCTCGGTCGGCGCGCGGTCGTCATCGGCGCGCTCGTCCTCGTCGCGGGCGCGGCCGGCCTCGCCGCGGGCGCGGCGGCCGGCGTCTCCTGACGCAGGCGGCGGCCGCGATCCGGCCGGGCCCGCTGTACCCGCTGTACTTTCCGGGGCCGGTGCGCGACATCATACGGCGCATGGCCGATCTCAAGCCCGGCGACCCGATGCCCGACACCACGCTCGCCGGGGCTGATGGTCCGGTGCAGCTGCGCGACAAGCTCGGCAAGCCGCTCGTCGTCTACTTCTATCCGAAGGACGAGACGTACGGCTGCACGATCGAGGCGTGCAAGTTCCGCGACGAGTACGAGGACTTCGTCGCCGCGGGCGCCGACGTCATCGGCGTCTCGCGCGACAGCGCCGCGTCGCACGAGCAGTTCAAGTCGCACCACCGGCTGCCGTTCACGCTGCTCAGCGATCCGGACGGCACGGTCGCCAATGCCTGGGGCGTGAGGGGCAAGCTCGGCCTCCCCGGCCGCGTCACCTACGTCTTCGACAAGGCCGGCGTCCTCCGCCACCGCTTCGACTCGATGATCCGCTTCGGCAGGCACGTCGACGAGGCGCTCGCCGTCGTGAAGCAGCTCGCGCGTTGACGGGGAAGCAGCTCGCGCGCTGACGGGGAAGCAGCTCGCGCGCTGACGGCTACCGCAGGCGCTTGCGCTCGATCCAGGCCGCGAGGGCGGCGTGCGACATGCCGAGCCGATCGGCGGCGTGGCTGGTGCAGCGGGTCGTCCGGACCGCGATCAGCCGCAGCGTGGCCTTCTCGATCTCGGCCAGCGATCGCGCGGCGCGCCTGCGGACCCAGTCGCGATCGCGCGGCGAGAAGCTGTCCGCCGGGGCGCCGAGCGCGGCGAGCGCGTCGCCCGCGTACTCGGTGATGATCCGGCCGAGCTCGCGCCGGCGCCGCGCCACCGGCGGCACCGCGATCGCGGCGGGGACGTACAGATCGCTCCGGGCCGGCCTGCGGGTGCACACGATGATCTGGACCAGCGCGTCGGTGCGCCGCAGCAGATCGATCGCCTCGGCGAAGTCCGGCGGCAGGCGCTCGCCCCGCACGCAGAGCGAGCCGCCCGCGGCCGCGCGGGCGGCGGGGACGGCGCGATCCACGTTCGCGGCGACCCGCGCGTCGCCCGCGGAGGGGCGGCGGCGCGGATCGCAGGTCACGAAGGGGCGGTCGGGGCCCAGCGCGCGCTGGTGCAGCCCGCGCGCGACGGGCACGAGGTCCTCCGGGCCGCACAGGAGCAGCGCGCTCCGGTGCGCCGACGCCAGGCGGAGCGCGCGGAGGGCGCGATCGATCGCCGGGAGCTGGCCGAGACTGAACCCGAGGAGCCGGGCCAGGTAGCCGCGCAGCGCGATCGAGCGCGGGCTCTCGGCGATCAGCGTGATCCCGCCGAGCCCCACCTCGACGCCCGGCTCGAGCACGCACGCCTCGCAGCGCGCGCCGTCGATCCGGAGCCCGTTCTTGCTGCCCAGGTCATGGATCGTCCACCGGCCCTGCGTCCACACGAGGCGCGCGTGGCGGCGCGACAGGCGTGCCGACGCGTCCGTGAGGCGCAGCGCGCACGCCGCCGACGAGCCGACGAGCCACTCGGGCTGCGCGGCAGACAGGTCATAGACCGTGTCGGAGCCCCACTCGCGCAGGCGGACGAGGTCGTCGTGGATCGACCAGTCGTCGAGGCAGGGGCCGGCATTCGTCGCTTTCGACGTCATCGCGATCTCGTGCGGGCAGCCGCGCTGGGCCACCGCGGCCGGCGGACGCCGATCGCAGCGGGGCTCGCGGCAGCCGCTCGCACACGAGCTTGGCACACCGCTCGATCCCCCGGGAGCGCTCACCGCGCCTCCGCGCGCGATCTCCCGTGCTCGCGAGATCTCCTATCCACGCCCGGGATCGGGCGCGGAGATCGGCAGATGGGCAGTGCCGATCCCGAGATCGCCACTGCGGGCGCGCGCCCGAGTGCTAGTTCTTGGGCTGGCGCCGGCGCCGGCGCAGCAGCATCCCGAGCACCAGAGCGCCGAGCGCCAGCGGGCTGCCGGGCGCGCGCGCGCCTGCGTCGCAGCAGCCGCCGCTCTTGTCGCCGACGGCGTCGCAGTCCTTCTCAGGATCGTAGGTGCCGCTCGCGCAGTCGTCGCAGCTGTCGCCGTCGCCGTCGCCGCACACGTTCGGATCGTCCGGGTTTGCGTCCGAGCTGTCGGGCACGCCGTCGCCGTCCGAGTCGTTCGTCGTCGGATCGACGCCGCCGGTCACGCATTCCGCCTCGAACAGCGCGTTCAGGAACAGGCGCGTGCCCTGGCTCGTCGAGCCGGAGGTGAGCGGCACGTTCGTGCTGTACGAGTGCCCGCCCAGGTAGCTGATCTTGCCGCCGCACGACGCGTGGCGCGGGCCGCCGGTCGTCGCCTCGTTGGCCGTCTGGTTCGTCTTCAAGATGATGTCGTCGCAGCCGTCGATGTAGCCGCTCATCCAGAGGTCCTGATCGCCGGGCCCGTTCGGGCCGGTGAGCAGCGTCACCTGGCGGTTGTTCTTGTACATCGTGCCGAGGTACGTGCTCAGGTTGTACGCGGGCTCGCTGCCGCCGACCGTGCCGAACGCGCCGTCGACCTGGTTGTACGGCACGTCGGGCCGCAGCACCTTGACCGTGTCGGAGTTCGGCTGCGCCGCCACCTCGTAGCCCGGCAGGTTCTGCCACGTCGCCGGCCGGGGCAGGCAGCAGGCCTGCCCGGCGCACGCGTTCTGCACGCACTGGTAGTCGCTGTTCGTGCACGTGCCGGCCGGGCACAGCGGCGGCGTCCCCGTCGTCGTCAGGAAGTGGCCGTTACGGCCGGCGTCGTCGAGGAACGGCCAGGCCGGGTTCGGGACCGTGTTCTCGTAGGCGTTGACCGCCTGGCACTCGGCGAAGAAGTGGGTCTGGTGCTTGAGGAACTCGCGCACCTCCGCGACCACCTCGTGGCCGTTGAACGTGAACTTCTGGCCCGTGCACTGCGCCTGCGTCGCGGGGCAGTTGCCGCCGTCGCAGCGCACCGTCTCGCGCTCGTTCACGCCCCAGTGCATCGACATGATCTGGCAGAACTTCGGCTTGCCGGTCGCGTCGAACAGCGCGCCGTTGCGGTGATCGAGGTTGGGCGCCGAGCACGTCCCGAGGTCGCCCATGATCGCCTCCTCGGTCAGCATGTCGGGGTTCCCGGTGCCCGGCCCGCAGTCCGACGCGCCGCACTTGGCGCTCGGGAACTCGCTGCCATTGGACTGCGGGATGCCGGCCGCGCGCAGGTAGCCCGTCGCGATCGTCTCGTTGCCGTCGGCGAACACCGCGATCGTCGGCGCGGCGATCATCGTCTTCTTGGCCGTGCCGGTGAACGCCTCGGTCGCCTCGTGCACCGTCGTGACGTGGAACACCGTGCGTGTCGCCCACGGGTTCGCGGGCCACTTCGTGCGATCGTTCCACGCGTCGATGATCGCCAGCGCCTTGTCGTGATCGGCGGCGTCGAGCACGAACGGCCCGCCGCGGTACCCGTGCCTGCCGAGCGCTGTGCCGCGCGTGACCACGCCGGCGTCGTCCCAGATCACCTTGGTCGTGGCGTACATATCGGGGCTCGCGGTCGGGTACGGGCACTTCACGCCGGAGCCCTCGACCCCGCAGTCCCACGTGCACGTGTTGCCGGCCATGTTGCAGGGCGCCGCGTGCCACGTCTTCTGCGGATCGATGATCCAGTGGACCCGGACGCCCTGGCGGATGAGCTGGAAGATGAGGCCGTACGCCTGGAAGATGCCCGTCGACTGATAGGACAGGTCCATCGGGATGATCAGGCTGCCCACGCCCAGATCGGGGGCGGTGGCGGGCGCGAGCGCGAGCGGCGCGCTGGTCTCGCCGGGGTCGGCGGATGTCTTCGTGACGCCGCACGCGGCGAGCATCAGGGCCACGAGACACGCGGCCAGGCAACGAGACGAGGTGATCATGGGCAAGGCTCCGGGGCTAAGGGCCGCCGGCTCCGCACCGGCCAACCACGAGCCTGATAGTGGCGAAGGTCGGCCGCGCGGTTGTAAGAAAAACGGGCCCTGCCTGCGAAATCAGTGAGCAGCGAGCCTACATCGGGCCCGTGCGGTCCCGCACGGCCGGCACGGCCCGCGCCTCGCGATAGCTCCTCGGGAGGAGGCTACACCCACGGCGTGGTGCGTCGCGACGACGACGGAGACCGTCCTCCCGGAGGGAGGACGCAACCGCCGTCTCGCTGTGGTGATCCAGCGGGTGAAAGTCCCGCCTCGGTAAGCCGTGAGGCGCCGAGTAGCAGGCTCCCGGCTCGGGGCGAGATCCCTGTGTCCGAAGCGGAGCGTCAAAAGCCTGATCCGCGGCGAAGGCCGCGCGACAGGGAGCAAGCACGCGGGCCGCAACATCAAGTGAAGGCTGCAGCCTCGTCAGAGTTACAATCCGAGAGCGCCGGTTGGGAGCCGGCCGGCCGAGCCGCTCATGTCACGGCGAAGGCAACACCGACGGAACGGGACCACAACCGTGCCGAAGGCCTCGGCGGGGTAGGGGTCGCAGCACGTGTGCAAGGATCAACA
>DATMCI010000230.1:0-86361 GCA_035558535.1 Kofleriaceae bacterium | reverse complement strand
GGCCTCGCGGACGATCGGCTCGGGATCGTCGAGCGCCTCGAGCAGGCGCTGGCGCGCCGCGGGATCCTCGAACCGCGACAGGATCATGGCCGCGACGGCGCGGAGGTGCTTCGAGAGGTCCGAGGCGACCCCGAGGATCGGCCCGGGCGCGAGCGGCGCGCTGGCGTCGCCCTCGAGGTCGCCCTCGAGCCGCGGCAGGAGCTGCGCGAGCGGCGCGCGCAGCGCTGGGTCGACGGCCGCGAGCTGATCGAGCGCGCCAGCGCGCACGACGCCGCGGGCCTCGGCCTGCGCCCGCACCTGCCGGACGGCGGGGAGCTTCGACATCACGGCCAGGACGCCGAGCGCCTCGATCGCGTGCTCGTGGGCGCGCCGCCGCGCGAGGTGGCGGAGGAGCGCGAGGCTCGCCGACTCGCTCGACATGGTGCTCGCCGTCCCGATCGAGGGCCGGCGGGCGCGGCCGGGGCTCGCCGCGGGCGCGGCAGCGGAGGGGGCGTCACCTGCGCCGGCGACGCCCGCAGCCGCGGCGAATGCATCGTCAGCGGCACGGGCGCCTCCGGCACCGCTCGCTGCGCTCGCGGCGCGCGCGGCCGCGAGCAGCCGCGCGACCTCGGCGAGCTCGGCCTCGTAGAGCGCCGCGATCGGCCCGCCGGGCGCGAGGATCCGCGCGAGCTCGGCGGCCTCCTCGTCCTCGCCGACGCCGCGCTCCTGCCGCAGCGCCGCGAGCGTCTGCACCGACGGCTCCGCGCCGATCCGCGCGGCCTCGACGACGAGCCGCTCGAGATCCTTGCGATACGCCTCGCGCGCGAGCCGCGACTCGATGCTGCCGCGGTACGCGGGATCGAAGAGCTGGCGCTCCTCGGCCGACAGCTCGCCCATGATCTTCTGGTGATCCCGGTCGGAGACGCCGAGCTGCGCGCGCAGGCTGCCGAGGATCGTGAGCTCGCCGTGCGTCACGACGCCGTCGGCCACCATCTCGCGCACGGTCTCCTTGTACGCGCGCAGCCGCGCCTCGCGCTGCTTCGTGCGCTCGGTGTGGAGCAAGTAGATGTCCGAGAGCTTCTCCGACGGCGGGGCGTCGCCCCACTCCCACTTCTTCAGGATCTTCTGCGCGAACCGCTCGTGGACGTACTGCTCCTCGCGCCGCGCGAGGCGCCGCACGAACAGCGCCGTCGACGCGAACACGATGAGGAGGCCCCAGCCCCGCACGGCCCAGTCCGGCAGCTCGCGCAAGGACGGCTGGCCGGCGAACACGTAGAACGCGTTGAACGCGACGAGCCCGGCGAACGCGAGCATGCCGTGGCGGATCCGCAGGCGCGCGGCGTCCCGCTCGTCGTCGGTGGCGCCCTTGGCGAGGCGGCGCAGGCGCGCGGCGGCGATCGCGCGCTCGAGCGTTGCGAGCAAGACGAAGCTGGCCGCGCCGAACGCGATGAGCGTCAGCGGCGCGGCGAGGACGCGCGGGACCTCGGGCAGGAAGTAGAAGCCGGGCTCGAGCATGCGCTGCGGCAGCGCGCGGTCGTACGCCCACCGCCCGCTGAAGTACGCGTCCCAGGTCCCGGCCTGCAGGTAGAAGTACGTGTAGAACCCGACGACGACGCCGGGCCACGAGAAGTACGCGAGCCGGCGCGGCCGCTCGGCGACCTCCTTCCAGTAGCCCTGCTCGAGATCGATGTCGGGGCAGTGCTTCTTGCACGCGACGCACGGCGAGCACTGCGAGGTCAGCTCGCCGCCGCCGGTCGCGGCGCGCGCGGGCTCGGTGTAGATCTTCTCGACGAGCCCGACGGGGCAGAGGAAGTTGCACCAGGTCTTGCCGCCGTAGAGGAAGCTGGTCGCGATCGCGGCGAGGATCACCGCGCCGAGGAAGCCGGCGAGCCACACGTCACTGCCGTTCGTGGCGACGAGCCGCAGCGTGAGCGCCGTGAGCATGAGCCCGAGCTGGACGAGCAGGTAGTTCGCGCCCATCCAGGCGCCCATCTTGCGGGTGCCGGGCCGCCCGAAGATCCGCCCGAGCTGGCCCATCACGGCGAGCGGGCAGATCCGGCGCCACAGGTGATAGCCGAACGCCATCCAGAAGAAGGGCAGGGCCGCGATGCACACGGTCCAGGTGAGCCGGTTGCCGTGGGCAACGCCGAGGATCGTCGGGATCGTCGCGGCGAACGCGAGCAGCATGACGACGCGCGCGGCGGTCACCCAGCGCGGCGCGGTGCCGCCGTCGGTGAAGGCGGCCCAGCCGCCGGCGCGCGCCTTGGGCGCCTTCGTCGCGTTCGTCGCGGGCTTGGTGCCGGTGGGCTTAGCGTCCGCCATCCGGGCTCTGCCGTGCGGGAGACCCGGGCGCGACGGTGGCGGGGCAAACACCTGAGAACCCGGCCAGAACCGATCGCCTGAGCAGCATTTGGAGGCACCCTTGCCCCGCGCCCGGGCACGTCGCCGGGCCCTCGTCGGGGGCGTGCGCATCCTATCACCATGCTAGGGTCGGCCGCCGATGACGACCGACCTTCCGCTGCTCGCGATCAACACCATCCGCACGCTCGCGATCGACGCCGTGCAGAAGGCGAACTCTGGACACCCAGGATTGCCGCTGGGCTGCGCGCCGCTCGCGTACGTCCTGTGGCACCAGCACCTGAAGCACGATCCGCGCGCGCCGCAGTGGTTCGATCGCGATCGCTTCGTGCTGTCGGCGGGCCACGGCTCGGCGCTGCTCTACGCGCTCCTCCACCTCTTCGGCTACGACCTCTCGCTCGACGAGCTGAAGCAGTTCCGGCAGTGGGGCAGCCGGACGCCGGGCCACCCCGAGTGGCACGAGACGCCGGGCGTCGAGGCCACGACGGGCCCGCTGGGGCAGGGCGCGGCGAACGCGGTCGGGATGGCGATCGCCGAGCGCTACCTCGCGCACCTCTTCAACCGGCCGGGGCACGAGATCATCGATCACTACACGTACGCGCTCGTCTCCGACGGCGACGTGATGGAGGGCGTGTGCTGCGAGGCGATGAGCCTCGCCGGCCACCTGGGCCTCGGCAAGCTGATCTACCTCTACGACGCCAACCAGATCACGCTCGACGGGCCGCTCTCGATCTCGATGAGCGAGGACGTCGGCGCGCGCTTCGCGGCGTGCGGCTGGCACGTCCAGCACGTCGAGGACGGCGATCGCGATCTGGCGGCGATCGATCGCGCGATCACGGCGGCGAAGGCGGAGACGCAGAAGCCGTCGATCATCGTCATCCGCACGACGATCGGCTTCGGCTCGCCGAAGAAGGCGGGCACGAGCTCGGCGCACGGCTCGCCGCTCGGCGACGCGGAGGTCGAGGCGACCAAGAAGGCGCTGGGCTGGGATCCGGCGGCGAAGTTCCACGTGCCGGCCGAGGCGGCGGCCCACCTGGGCGAGTCGGTGGCGCGCGGCGCCGCGGCGCACGCGGCGTGGCGCGAGCGGCTGGGCGCGTACGAGGCCGCGCACCCGGAGGCCGCGGCGCAGCTCGCGCTGGCGATGCGCGGCGAGCTCCCCGCGGGCTGGGACGCGGGGCTGCCGGCGTTCACGGGCGCGGTCGCCTCGCGCTCGGCGTCGGGCAAGGTCATGGCCGCGATCGCGGCGAAGGTGCCGTGGCTCGTGGGCGGCGACGCCGACCTCGGCGGCTCGACGAAGACGATCGTCCCGGGCGGCGACTTCGATCGCACGGGCGCGGGCCGGAACTTGCGGTTCGGCATCCGCGAGCACGCGATGGGCTCGATCGGGAACGGCATGCTCTACCACGGCGGCGTGCGCCCCTACGTGGCGACGTTCTTCGCGTTCTCGGACTACATGCGGCCGCCGGTGCGGATCGCGGCGCTGAACCGCCAGCCGGCGATCTTCGTGTGGACGCACGACTCGGTCGGCCTCGGCGAGGACGGCCCGACGCACCAGCCGGTCGAGCACCTGATGGCGCTGCGCGCGATCCCGAACCTGGCGGTGTTCCGCCCGGCGGACGGCAACGAGACGGCCGCGGGCTGGCGCTACGCGATGGGGAACCTGCACGGCCCGACGGCGCTCGTCCTGTCGCGGCAGGATCTCCCGGCGCTGACGCAGGCGGGCGCGCCGGGCGCCGAGCGCGGCGCGTACGTGCTCGCCGACGGCGGCGACGTCATCCTGATCGCCAGCGGCTCCGAGGTCGCGGTGGCGATGGCGGCGCGGGAGGCGCTCGCCAAGGACGGCGTCGCGGCGCGCGTCGTGTCGATGCCGTGCTGGGAGCTGTTCGCGGCGCAGCCGCAGGCGTACCGCGAGGAGGTGCTGCCGCCGGCGCAGCCGAGCCGCGTGTCCGTCGAGGCGGGGATCACGATGGGCTGGCGCGAGCACATCGGCGATCGCGGCATCGCCATCGGGATCGATCGCTACGGCGCGTCGGCGCCCGGTGAGCTCGTGCTCGAGAAGCTCGGGATCACGGCGGAGGCCGTGGCGGCCGCCGCCCGGCAGGTGATCGGCCGGGCGCGCGCTACTTCATGACGAGCGTCGTCGTGGCGACCGCGGTGTTGCCGGCGACGAGCTTCAGCACGTAGGACTTGCCGGGCGAGATGTTCTCGTCCTCGTCGATCGTGATCTCGCCGGTGAGCATCGCGCTCTTGGGATCGACGCCGGACAGGCTCTTGTCGGCGGCGTACTTCTTGCCGTCGAGCCAGAACTCGAGCTTGAGCGAGCTCGCTCCGGTCTTGCTCGGGAATGCGGCGTAGTTGAAGGTCCACACCTTGACCTCGCCGTTGTCGCGGCTCTGGAGCTCGGTGAGCTTCGCGGCCTTGATCTTGGCGATGGTGTCCTTGTCGCTCTTGCCCTCGGGCAGCTCGCCCTTGGTGACGACGAGCTGGCCGCGGAACGCGGCGATCACGCCTCGGGAGACGTCGGCGGACGCGACACCTCCGGCAAGAACAGCAACAGCGGCGACGAGGACTGCGTTGAGCAAGTGGCGGCGTGTCATGGGTTCCTCCGTGTTCGCTCCGTGCTGAGCCGAAGATAGCTCGAGGACACCGCGTGCCAGACGCGGTTTCTGAGTGTGATCTCGGCGACTCAGGGTGAGCTACTCCTTCGGCGTGGCGTCCGCGGTGGGCTCGCCCTGCGCCGGAGGTGCGCCGCCTTCGACGGGCGCGCCGGGGCCGCCATTCATCGCGCCATCCAGGGAGCCGCCGAGTGTGCCCTCGGGCCCGGTGGGCGGCTGCGCCTCACGCTCGGCGCGGCGCTTCGCGCGACGCTCGGGATCCCAAGGGGTTCCATCGGGTCCCAGGCCGTTGGCATCAGGGCCGATCGGCTTGCGCTCGCGGCGCGGGCGGGGCGGCAGCGGCTGGCCATCCGGGCCGAGGCGCGGCTCGCGCGGTGGCTGCGGTTGCTGCGGTTGCTGCGGTTGCTGCGGACCGCGCGCCTCGCGGGGCGGGCGGGGCGGGCGCGGGGGGAGCGGCTGGCCGTCCGGGCCGAGGCGCACCTCGGGCGGGCCGCCAGGGCCGCCGAAGCCGCCGTGGCCGCCGGGGCCGGAGCCGCCGAAGCCGCCGGGGCCGCCGGGGCCGCCGAAGCCGCCGGGGCCGCCAGGGCCGCCGGAGCCGCCGAAGCCGCCGTGGCCGCCGAAGCCGCCGGGACCGCCGGGGCCGCCGAAGCCGCCGGGGCCGCCGGGGCCGCCACCGAAGCCGCCGCCGCGCGGGCCGCGTCCGCGCCCGCGATCGCGGCGATCACCGCCAGGTCCGCCGGGTCCACCGGGTCCGCCGGGTCCGCCGGGACCGCCAGGTCCGCCGGGGCCGCGGAACCCGCGCTCGCCGCCAGGTCCGCCGGGGCCACGGGGGCCACCGGGGCCGCCGCGGCGGGGACGGCGCTCGCCGCGCCCGCCGCCGTCGCCAAAATCGCGCGGCGCGGCGGTGAGCTGCCAGCCGATGCCCGCGCGCGGCATCTCGCCACGACCCGGGCGATCGTCGTCTTTCGGCTCTTCCTTCTGGGCACCCATCTTGAGGCTGCCGAGGCCGCGCGGCTTGTCGCGGCGATCACCGCCGGGGCCGCCGCGGCCACCACCGCCACCACCGCCACCACCGCCACCACCGCCGCGGCCACCGCGGTCGCCCCGATCGTCGCGCCGCCCCCGGCGGGGCGGACCCGCGACGCGATCGATCACATAGTGGAACTCGCCGCGCGAGACGGCGCCGTGCGGGGCCTTCTCGCCCTGGTAAACGCGCACGAGGCGCACGTGATCGAGCGAGTTGCCGATGATGTCGAGCGCCTCGAGCAGGCGCGCGGCGCGATCCGGCTGCACGGCGAGCGCCGTCGCAACCGCTTCGATCGCAGGATCAGGCGCCGCCGCGGCTTCGCTCTGCGCCGCGGCGCCCTCGGCGGGCGCGGCGCCCTCGGCGGGCGCGGCGCCTTCGGCGGGCGCGGCGCCCTCGGCGCCCTCGGCGGGCGCGGCGCCTTCGGCGGGCGCGGCACCCTCGGCGCCCTCGGCGCCCTCGGTCGCGCCGGCCTCGGGCAAAGGCGTCGCCGGCCCGGCGCTCTCCGAGGTCGGTGACGCTGCCGGGGCGCGGGCAGCGCCGCGGGCGTCGGCCGCCTTGCGGAGGGTCAGCGTCGAGAACTCGGTGAGCGTCTTCATGGACGCTTGCTACACCAAAGGGCAGAGCGACGCCAGCCCTCGCCGGGAGTCAATCACGCCGCCTGTGAGGGCTCCTCGCAGGCGACGATGCGGCGATCAGCCGCCGCCGACCGTGCCGCTCGCCGAGGCCGAGACCTCGACGGACACCGAGACGTTCGCCTGGATCTTCGTCGCCGCGTTGAACGCCGCGGCGACCTGGCCGCTGATGCAGAGCGCCTGATCCTTGAAGGAGTTGACGAACTTCGGACCCATGTCCTTGAGCTCCTTCGCGCTCGAGACGACCGCCTCGGCGGCGTACTTGATCGGCTCCATGCGGGCCTTGATCGAGAGCAGCTTCGGCAGGCCGTTCTTCAGCGCCTTGACCGTCATCTCGGCCTTCGCCTTGTCGACGACCAGCTTGGCGTCCACGTCGATCTTGAGCTCGGGCTCGGTGCACTCCATGCTCGCCTGCGCCTTGACCGACGCCTGCGCCTTGCACTGCGCCGACGCCTTGACGTCGGCGTGACCCTCGCACTGGCCGCGGCAGGTGCCGCTGCACTGGCCGGCGCACTCGCCGGCGTTGCCGCCGGTGCCCGCCTTGGCGGAGCACTGGCCGTCGCACTTGCCGCGGCAGGTGCCGCTGCACGACGCGCCGATGTCCGCCGACGCCTTGCCCTCGCACTCGGCCGCGACCTTCGCCGTCGCCTCGACGTTGACGCGGCAGACGGCCGGCTTGTACGTGATCTTCAGGGCCGCCTTCGCCTTGAAGGCGACCTTCATGTTGCTGTCGATCGTGCCGTAGACCTTGGCGCAGATCTCCTTGGTCTCGCCCTGCAGGTCGGCCTCGGTCATGCCGAGCTCCTGGCCGAGCATGATGCAGCTCTGCTTGACGACCTTGACGGTCTCCTCGGTGGCGACCGAGAGATCCTGGACGGCGTTGAGGAACGCCTTGAGCCGCGCACCGCCCTCCATGGCCGCGTAGTTGCCGCACGTGTTCGGATCGACCATGCCGGACGAGCCGCCGAGGCCAGCGGGGGCACCGCCGGGCAGACCGCCGCCGCCGCCGGGCAGGCCGCTGCCGCCGGGGACCTTGCCTCCGGCAGGACAACCCGCGAGGGTCGCGAGCGCCACCACGGCTGCCGCGAAAATCATTCGAGTATTCATGCGCATGTTCAAGTTCCTCTCCTTGCCCGAGAGAGGTACCAAAAACGCGATGAAGGTGGGCGATCGCGCGTGCCGAAAACTCGTGTCGTTCGCGTGAGGGGCGTAATGCCCCGGGCGCGCGATCGCGCTCGTTCTCCTCGTGCTCGACGGAGATGGCGAGAATTCGAGGCTCGATAGGCGGCTCGATATGAGGCGACGTACGCCCGTCTCGCACGCGCGCGGGAGCTCGAGAGGGCAGCCGTGAGATCCCGCACGTCTGGTGTGCCGGAGCGGAGAGTCGGCGCGGCGGCGAGGCGGCGAGTCGGCGCGGCGCCGAGGCCGCGGGCCGCGGGCCGCGGGCTGCGCCGTCGATCAGCGCGGTGGCGGCGAGACGGCGCCGGACGCCGCCAGCGATCCGAACACAGCGATCACGCCCGCGCCGCCGCCGCCGCCGCCGCCGCCCGCAGAGCCGGTGTTGTTGCCGCCGGCTCCGCCGGTGAGGCTCGCGCCGGCCGCGCCGCTGCCGCCGTCGCCGCCGTTCGGTGCGCCGCCCGCGCCTCCGGCCGCGGGCGCGAGCGCCGCGGTCGGGTTCGCGCCGCTTGCGCCCGAGGCGCCGCCGCCGCCCTCGCCGCCGCCGCCGCCGTTCGCGAACATGTCGCCGGTCACGACGATCGACGGCGCGTCGAGGCCGATCATGCCGCCGGAGCCGGCGCCGCCGCCGCCGCCCTCGAGGGGCGCGCCGCCGCCGGCCGCGCCCGACGCGTTGATGTCGCCGACGAGCGCGATCTGGGAGAGCGCGATCAGGTAGACGGCGCCGCCGCCCGCGCCGCCGCTGCCAGGCGTCATCCCGACGCCCGCGAGCCCGGGGCAGCCGCCGCGCAGCGTCGTCACCGTCGCGGCCGGGGCCCCGGCCGCCGCGGTGGTGCCGTCTCCGAAGCCGCCCGCGCCGCCGCGGCCGCCGAAGCTGCCGCCCGGGCCGCCGCCCTTCAGCGCCGGCGGCGTGCCGCCGCACGCGCCCGCGCCGGTCGCGGCGCCAGCGCCGGCGGAGATCGATGCGCCGATGCGCCGGCTCGCCGCGTCGAGCGTGCCGGTGATCCCGAGGTCGCCCGCCGAGATCAGGACGAGCGGCCGGCTGCCGATCGCGCGCACGGTGCCGCTGGCGAGGAGCCCGGTGCCGGCCACGACGCACAGGCCCGTGCCGTCGTACGGCGCGCACAGGGGCGATGTGCTGGTGTCGAGCGTGCCGCCGTTGAGCACGACCGTCTGCCGCGGCGGCTCGTCGAGGCACACCTTCACGATGCCGGTGCCGTAGCACCGCGGCGCCGGCGCGGCGTCCACGCTGGGATCGATCCCGCTGTCGACGTCGCCGCTCCCGCCGCCGCCCGGCAGCTCGCAGCGCAGTGTCTTCGGCGAGCACTCGAGCCCGGACGGGCAGGGCGCGCCGTCATCGCAGGGGCTGCCCGGCGCAAGGCGCGGCGCGTAGCACGCCGGCATCGCCGACATCGCCGCGAGCAGCGCGATCACCCGGGTCACGGCCGGAGTATCCGATCGGCGGCGACGCGGTGTCCCGCGCAATTTCCGTGATCCGTACCGCGGACGAAGCAGGCTCACCCCGCGGGGCGAAGGCGCCGCGTCCGGGCGCCGCGTCCGGGACCTTGCCTCAAAATAACCCATCTTTTCAAAATTCAGACTGCCTCCTCAAAAGACATTCCTCAAATTCATGAGGTGCCCGCCAGCGTCGGCGGGGGGCCTCCTCCGCCTCCCCGGCGCCGTCAAGCACGTCTTCGAGGAGCGCGTCCGCGCCTCGCTCCCCCTTGCCGCCGGCGAGATCCTGCACTGTGCTAGGTTTGCGCCCGTGTCGGGGTCGAACGCCCGCCCGGCGATCGGTGCGTCGGACTTTCGCTCGCTGCGGAACGATCGCCGACTCTACATCGACAAGTCGCGGTTGATCTCGCTGCTCCTGCGTGACGCCGGCTCCGTGCTGCTGTTTCCACGCCCGCGCCGCTTCGGCAAGACTCTCAACATGACCATGCTGCGGTGCTTCTTCGAGCGCAGCCCCGACCCTGCGGTCAGCGCGGCGACGTGGTCCTTGTTCGAGGAGCTCGAGGTCGCCACCGATGAGGAGGCGCGGTCGCACTTCGCCCGCTACCCGACGATCGCGCTCAGCCTGAAGGACGTCCGATCGCGAAACTACCGCGACATGCTCGGTGACGTTCGCGAGGAGATCCGGCGCGCCTATGCCGCGCATCGAGAGCTCCTGGGGAGCCTCCCCGCGGAGCGCGGCGACCGGTTTCGAGAGCTCTTGGACGGACGGTGCGAAGACGAGGCGATCCTGCGCCGCGCGCTGGGCGACCTCTCGGCGGACCTGGCGCAGCGCTGGGGCGAGCGATGCGTCGTCTTGATCGACGAGTACGACACGCCGCTGCAACACGCGTATGACCACGGCTATTACGACGAGGCGGTCGACTTCTTCCGCGGGTTCTACTCCGCCGTGCTCAAGGACAACGACCAGAACCTCGCCCGCGGCGTGCTGACGGGCGTGCTCCGCGTGGCCCGAGAGAGCTTGTTCTCCGGGCTCAACAACGTGAAGGTGTGCTCGATCCTCGAGGACGTCTACGCGGAGAGCTTCGGCTTCACAGAAGACGAGGTCGCGCGCCTCACGGACCCGGACCTCCCCGAGGTGCGGGCCTGGTACGACGGCTATCGGTTCGGCCAAAGCCGGATCTACAACCCGTGGTCGGTCCTCTGCTACCTCGACAAGAAGCGGTTCGAGCCCTACTGGGCCAACACCAGCGAGAACCAGCTCATCCGGCGACTGCTCGTCGATCGAGGTCTCGGGTTCTCGGCAGAGCTCGAAGCGCTCCTTGGCGGCCACGCCATCACCCAGCGGGTCGACGAGAACCTCTCGCTTCGAGACATCGACCGCAGCCCGCACGCCCTGTGGACGTTCTTGCTGTTCGCGGGGTATCTCCGCGTCAACGCGGCGCGGGTCGACGACCGAGGCGCCACCGTCGCCGAACTCGCCATCCCCAATCGCGAGGTCGACCTGGTCTATCGCGATCTCTTCCGCTCATGGGCTGACGAGGGCGAGCGAGGGCGCGGCCTGCGCGGTCTGCGCCAGACCCTCGTCGCCGGCGACTTCGAGGAATTCGAGCGAATGATCCGCACGGTGTCGCTCGAGACGCTGTCCTTTCACGACACCGCCGGGCACTCGGGGGAGAGCTTCTATCACGGCCTGGTGATCGGCCTGATGATGGCGCTGGCCGACGACTACGAGATTCGATCGAACCGCGAGACCGGGAGGGGGCGTGCCGACGTGCTCTTGATTCCCCGCCGGGCGAGCCTGCCGGGCGTGGTGCTGGAGCTCAAGGTGCTGAGCCCGGGCGCGCCGCCCCAGCCGGCGCTGGACGAAGCCCTTCAGCAGATCGATCGACAGGCGTATGTCACCGAGCTGCGCGCGCGCGGGAGCAACCGGATTCACGAAGTCGCGGTCGTGTTCCGGGGCAAGGATGCCTGGGTCAAGGGTCGCCGGGGCGCTGGCGGAGCCGCGGCCCTGCTGGTGGGTGACGTCGGCGAGATCGACGGACCTTCGAGCGTGACCCGGCTGCTCGTCGACCGGGAGCTCGGGGATCGGCTGCTGCGCGTCCCGCCGGATCGCACGGCATGGACGGAGGCGCTCGATGAGCTCCGTCGAATGCCGCGCGTCCATGGGCGCGTGCGCCTGCGGATCCGCGCCCGATACGGCATCGCCTTCTCGGTCGGGCGGATGCTGGCCTCGCACGGCGATCCAGCCGTCGAGGCCGTCGAGATCGAGAACCAGGACGAGGCCGGCGCCTGGACGTGCCTCTATAGCTCACGGGAGCCGCGGCCCACCGGCACGGCACTCCTCGGGGCGCCGACGGCCGTGCCCACGCTCGGTCACGAGGGCGGGGGAATCGTCGTCGGCGTCGACGGGCGGGAGCCGGTCAACCGAGACGCGCTGGCGACCTTCGCAGCGCAGGTCGGTGCTCGCGCTGCGTTCGCCGTACCGTTCCTGGCCGAGGGCGGTGTCGTCCGGGACGTTCGAGCAGGCGTCGCCGTGGTCGGCGAGGTGCTCGACCGGCTCAGGCGGCTCGCTGCCCAGCACAATCCGGGCGTGCTCTATTTCGCCACCAGGCTCCCGGCCGCGCTGGTCGCCGCGCTCGGGCTCAGGTACCCGTTCACCGCGTTGGCGCCTATCGTGCTCCTGGAGTACGATCCGGCCCATCGTAAGTATCACCCCACCGTGATGCTAACTCGCGAAAGCATGAAGCTCGAAGGAGGTGAGTAGGAAGGACGCACCGGCTCGAAATTGGGGCCCGCCGCCGCGCGAGCGACGGTGCAAACCGGGTGAATTGCCGAGACCTCCGGGGACGGAAAATCGGCAGCCAAGGCCGATACGGAGGAGCTGCAAGGCTCCGAGGGATCGGCAAGGTTCAGAGACTAGGATCCGAGCGAAAGCAGTAACGATCCCACGAGCGCCCGGCTCTCCCATGTGGAGATGATGAGATAGTCCGTGCTACCGCATAATCCTCAAAGACGAAACGGTAGAAGCCGGGGATAAAGAGCCCCGGCGGTAACAAAGCCTTTGGCTGAGCATTCACGCGTTCTTCGCAGTCGTTCCATTCATTGCATAGCACTGCGAGTATTCCCTGGGATCATCCGCCGCGGCTCAGTGCCGAGATGGCTAGCTCGCGAGCCGCGTCCAGGCGCCGCGTCCGGTCAGCGGACCGGTGCCGGGCCGGCCGGGCCGGCCGGGCCGCCGGGGGCCGCCGGGCCGCCGGAGACCGCCGCGGCGCTGGCGACGTCCGGCATCACCGGGCGCGCGACCGTGAGCTTCACGGCGTGGCCGAGCTCCTCGGAGAACAGGTCCGCCTTGCGCAGGAGCCGCGCGTCGTCGCGCGCCGGGCCGTCGCGCACCACCAGATCGAGCACGATCGTCTCGCCCATCCGCGTGCACACGACCTGCTCGACGCGCGAGCGGTGATCGGTGTCGAGGCTGTCGGCGATGCGGAGCAGCGCGGAGAGCCGCCGCACCTGCGCGCGCAGCTCCTTGGGCAGCGGCGACGCGCCGATGAGCTCCTTCGCGCGCGGGGCGTCCTTGCGGTGCGTGCGCGCGAGCAGCGCGACGATCTCGCGCGCCGTGTCGTCGAGGCCGGGCAGCCGCGCCCACCGGATCATGTACTCGCTGTGCTTGTGGTGGCCGCGCGGGTTCACGACCTCGCCGACGTCGTGGAGCAGCGCGGCCACCTCGAGCAGCACGCCCTTGTCGTCGGGGATGCCGTGCACGTCGCGCAGCTGGTGGAACAGCGCCCGCGCCAGGTGGCGGACGTGCTCGCCGTGCGTGGTGTCGTGATCGACGCGGTTCGCGAACGAGCGCGCCGCGGTGAGCAGCGCCTTGTCGTGCGCGCCCTCGGCGCGCTGCTGCTGCTCGCGCGCCGTCTCGGCGAGCTCGAGCAGCACGGCCTCGCGGACACCGACGCCCGGCGTGACGAGCCGCGACAGCCCGAGCTGGCGCGCCGCGGTCGTGAACACGAGCCCCGCGATCGCGATCACCTCGGCGCGGTCGCGCTTGATGCCGTAGCGCGCCATCCGCTCCTCGACGGTCGCGCCGACGAGCGCCGGCAGCTCGCGCTCGAGCGCCGCCAGCTCGATGCCCGGCAGCCCCGGCGCGGCGCCGTCCGCCGCGGCCACATCGCCGACGATCTTCGCGAGCGCCTCGGCGTTGCCGCCGGTCGCCGCGGCGATGCCGGCCCCGGCCGCCACCTGCGGGATCGTCTGCATCAGCGTGGCCGTGTAGCGCCGCACCATCGCGGCCTCGGCGTCGCCGATCGCGCCGACGAGCCCGAACGTCTCCATGAGCCGCACCGTGCCGACCGGCAGCGAGTAGCCGCGCCACGCGCCGACCGCCGCCGCGCGCAGGTTGACCTCGAGGCTGCCGCCGCCGAGATCGAGGATCGCGCGCAGCGCGGAGGCCGAGGTCGGCGACGCCGCCGCCGCGCCGAGCGCGGCGAGCGTGGCCTTGCGGACGAGCCGCGCCTCCTCCTCGCCCTCGATCACCTCGAGCTCGATCCCGGCCTCGTGGTAGAGCCGGTGGAGCAGGACGTCGCGGTTGGAGGAGCTGCGCACCGCCGACGTCGCGACCGCGCGGTAGATCGTCACGCCGTGGTGGTTGAAGCGCTCGCGGAAGTGGACGAACGCGGCCACCGCCTGATCGATCGTCGCCGGATCCAGCTCGCTGCGCGTGAACGCGTGATGACCGAGCCGCACCGGCACGCGCTCGGCCTCGATCCGCACCAGCTCCGTCGCCGTGAGCTCCGCGATGACGACGCGGATGGCGTTCGAGCCGGTATCGATCGCGCCGAGTCGAAGCGGGGGCACCGCGAGACGCTATCACGCTCGCTCTCGAGGGCGAGCCCGCGCGGTGGGATTCACCTCCGCGGCGCGAGCGGCGCGCGGAGGGCCGCGCGCGAAGGCCGTGCGAGATGAGCTTACTTCTTCGCGGGCGGCTTGCCGCCGCCCTTGCCGCCGGGCCCGCCCGAGCCCATCCCGCCCGGGCCGGCGTTCTCGGGGATCTTGATCTTGTCGGTCTTGGTCACGCCCTCGATGACCTCGACCTTGATGCCGTCCGACAGGCCGAGCTTGACGTCTCGCTTGACGAACGTCTGCGGCTCGGTCTCCACCTCGACGAACGGCTTCTCGTCCTTGTACTGGACCAGCGCCTCGCGGACCGCGAGCACCTGCTTCTTCTCGTCGAGCACGATGTCGGCGTTCGCGCTGTAGTTCGCGCGGATCTTGAGGCCCTCCTTCTTGGCGACGGCGGCCTTGATCTCGAACTGGATCGCGCCCTCGATCAGCTTGCCCTTCGGGGCGATGTACTCGAGCTTGCCCTCGAGCTTGTCCTTCTCGATCGCGCCGACCTTGATCGCGAGCGTCATGCCCTCCTTGATCTTGGCCACCTCGGCCTCGTCGACGCGGCCCTCGAAGATCATGTCGTCCATGTTCGCGATCACGGCGACCGTGGTGCCGGGGTTGAAGTTGTTGGCCTGGATCACCGAGAAGCCCACCTTCACCGGCACGTCGATCACCATGCCGTTGACGGTGGCCGTGACGATCAGGGTGGACGTCTTGCCCTGGCCGCGCGTCGCGCCCTCGCGCACGAGCTGCAGGCTCGAGCCCGCCGTCGCGAGCTCCTGCTGGCGCAGCGCGAACTCGGTCCGGAAGCGCGCGAGCTCCGCCTCGGCGACGACGCCCGTCGAGAACAGCTTCTCGTTGCGCTCGAGCTCGCGCTTGGCGTTGTCGAACGCGATCTGCGCCGTGCGCACCGCGCTCTCGGCCTGGTTGATCTGCATCGCGTCGGGGATGATCGAGATCTTGCCGAGCGGGTCGCCCTGCTTCACGACCTTGCCCGGCTCGACGTAGAGCTCGGACAGGACGCCGGTGACCTTCGGCTTCACCTCGACCTCCTGCCGCGGCACGATCGAGCCGGTGGCCACCGTCTTCTTGACGACGTCGGTGACTTCCGCCGATTCGGTCTGGAAGACCGTCGGCTTCGTCTTCGACTTCTTGTAGAGGACCGAGAAGGCGAGCCCGATCACGACCAGGAACACGATGAGGAACAGCCAGGTGAAGATGCGGCTGCCGCGGGCATGGGGGCGGGGGTTGGTCGTCATGGCTTGGTCTCCTGGCTCACTCCGCGCGCAGCGCTTCTACCGGTTTGATCGACGCCGCGTGCGAGGCCGGCATGATGCCGGCGAGCGCGCCCGCGGCGACCAGCACGGTCACGGCGATGAGCGCGCTGTCGAGGTGGACCTCCGGCGGCGCGAGCGGGAAGTCCGGTCGGTTCGGGAACAGCATGCCGCACAGCTCGAGCAGCCCGACGCCGGCCGCGACGCCGAACCGGCCCGCGATCGCGGTCAGGACGATCGACTCCTTCATCACCATCGCGATCACCGAGAGCGGCCGGGCGCCGAGCGCCTTGCGCACGCCGAACTCCTTGGTGCGCTCCTTGACGGTGATCAGCATGATGTTCGACACGCCGACGACGCCGGCGAGCAGCGTCGCGCCGCCGACGATCCAGCTCACGGCCGACAGCACGAAGAAGAACATCTCGAACTTGCCGAACATCACGAACATGTTGAACGAGCCGATCGCGAGATCGTCCGCCGGCGCGATGCGGTGGTGGCGCTTGAGCGCCTCCTTGACCTGGCGCTCGAGCTCAGGCCCGTCGGTGCCCGGCTTCGCCGTCATCGCGAAGAACCCGACGCGGTCGCCCACGTTGAACGCGATCTTGAGCGTCGTGAACGGCACGAACAGCGTGTTCGCGTCGCGGTCGCCCATCCGCCCCGAGCGCAGCGTCTTGGTCACGCCGATGACCTGGAAGTAGACGCCGCTGATCTTCATGTACGTCCCGATCGGGTTGACGCCCGGCCCGTAGAGCTGATCCCGCACCGCCTTGCCGACCACGACGACCTTGCGCTGCTCGGCGATGTCGCGGTGGTTGATGAAGCGGCCGTACTCGTATTCGAACGCCATGATGTGCTTGAGCTCGGGGTAGTCGCCCATCACGGTGAACGAGCCCGACTTGTTCTCGTACGAGACGGAGAAGTTGTTCATCCAGCCGCCGAGCTGGAGCCTGGGCGCGAGGTGCTCGATCGCCGGCAGCCGGCGCAGGATCTCGATGTCCGACGTCTTGAACCGCACCGCGCGCCCCGGCGGGAGCCCGTCGTACGACTCCGTGGTCTGCTGGCCCCACACGAACAGGAGGTTCGTGGCCATGCCCTTCATCTGCTGGCGGCTCTTGGTCTGGATGCTCGAGCCAAAGCCGAGCATCGCCATCAGCATCAGGATCCCCCAGAACACGCCGAACGCCGTCAGGAACGTGCGCAGGCGGTTCGAGCGCAACGTCGCCCAGATCTCCTTCCACTTGTCCCAGTCGAGCATGGCTCAGGTGACCTCGGTCATCGGTCCCTCATCGGTCCCTCATTGGTCCCGCAGGGCGTGGATAGGGTTGACCTTCGCGGCGGCGCGCGCCGGGAAGTAGCCGGCGAAGGCGCCGGCGAGCACGAGGATGGCGGTGGCGATCACGCCGGTGCCGATGCCGACCGACGGGTTCTTGATGAAGTCGTTGTCCATCTTCCCGAGCAGCTCGAGGAGCGCGACGCCCCCGGACAGCCCGAGCAGGCCGGCGACGCCCGTGAGGAACACCGCCTCCTGGACGATCATCGCGACGATCGAGCGCGGCGTCGCGCCGATCGCCTTGCGCACGCCGATCTCCTTCGTCCGCTCCTTCACCGCGATCATCATGATGTTCGAGACCCCGACGACGCCGGCGGCGAGCGTGCCCATGCCGATCAGGAACACGAAGAACGAGATGATCCAGAACAGCATCTGGAAGCGCTGGAACTGCTCGATGTTGTTCTGGACGCGCACCGCCTGCTGGTCCGTCGGCGAGAACTTGTGCCGCTCGGCGAGCTGACCGACCACGGTGTCGATGATCGCCTGCGCCTCGGCCGGCCCGGCGTTGCCGACGGTGAACGACAGGAGGTTGATCCGGTCGGAGCCGTTGAACGCGAGCTGCGCCGTCGAGATCGGGATGTACATCCGGCGCTCCTGCTCGTTGCCGCCCGGATCGCTGAACACGCCGACGACCTGGAACGGCACGCCGACGACCTCGATCCATTCGCCGATCGGGTTCTCGCCCGGCTCGAACAGGAAGGCCGCGACCGGGCGGCCGATCACGACCGCCTTGCGCTTCTCGCGGATGTCGATGTCGGTCAGGAAGCGGCCAGCCACGATCTCGTGCGCCTCGAGGTAGATCGCGTCGGCGTGCACCGCGTCGACGGAGAACGCGTTCGCCTTGCCGCCGCGCTTCGTCGTCATCGAGCCGAAGCCGTTGCCGCCGATGAAGTGCTCGCCGGTGATCTTGTCGACGCCGGGCGTGTGCTTCGCGGTGTCGTAGTCGCGGTTCTCGAACATGATGCGCCGGCCGATGTCGTAGCCGGCGTGCGGCTGCGACGTCTTGTTCGCCCACAGCCAGACGCCGTTCGTGGCGTCGCGCGCGAAGCTCGCGCGCATCCCGTTGTTCAGGCCGTTGCCGAGGCCGAGCAGGAAGACCAGGACGAAGATGCCCCACGCGACGCTGATGGCCGTGAGCGTGGTCCGCAGCTTGTTGCGGCGGATCGTGTCGAACACCTCCATCCAGCGATCGAGGGAGAACATCGCTACGGCTCCGCCCCCGGGGCCTGCGGCGCGGCCGGCGCGTCGGCGCTGGCGCCGGTGCTGGCGGCCTCGGCCGGCATCGCCGCCATGCGGGGGTTCGACATGCTCGCCTCGTGCTCGCCCAGCACCTTGCCGTCCCGGAGCCGGATCGTGCGCTGCGTGCGCGCCGCCACCTCGGCGTCGTGCGTCACCACGAGCACCGTGATGCCGGTCTGGTGGATCTCGGACATGAGATCCATGATCTGCCGCGAGGTCTCGCTGTCGAGCGCGCCCGTCGGCTCGTCGGCGAGGATCAGCCGCGGCTTGCCGATCAGCGCGCGCGCGATCGCGACGCGCTGCTTCTGGCCGCCCGACATCTCCGACGGCAGGTGCTCGGACCAGTCGCGCAGCCCGACGCGCTCGAGGTACTGCGCGGCGATCTGGTTGCGCTTGCGGCGCGTGATGCCCTGGTAGTAGAGCGGCAGCGCGACGTTCTCGAGCGCGGTCTTGAACGGCAGGAGGTTGAACGACTGGAAGACGAAGCCGATGAAGCGGTTCCGGTAGTCGGCGGCGCGGCGCTCGCTGAGCCCGCGGATCAGCGTGTCGCCGAGCCAGTACTCGCCGGAGTCGTAGTCGTCGAGGATGCCGAGGATGTTGAGCAGCGTCGACTTGCCGGAGCCCGACGCGCCCATGATCGACACGAACTCGCCATCGGCCACGTGAAAGTCGATGTCCCGCAGGACGTGGAGGCTGTGCGTCCCGACCCGGTAATACTTGTTGACCCTCTCGAGGCGCAGCATCCCAATTCAGGCGAGGCTAGCGCCATCCGAGATCGGTAGCCAGCGCGGGGTTGCGCCAGCGCAAGGATGAGGGTGAGACGTGCGACAGCGCTGCGACAGCCGCGGGCGGCGCGCGAACGGAGCCAAGCGCGTGAAGATCGTCAGTGTGGTCGACATCGTCCGCAGCGTTGGCGAGCGACTGCACGTGCAGTGCCCGCGCGAATGACAGTGAAGTGACAAACGAACCGACAGCGTGGCGCGCGTCAGCGCGGCGGCGCCGCGAGCTCGCGCAGCGCCTCGTCGAGCGAGGCCGCCGTCGCCGGGGCGAGCACGAGCTGGCCGTGGTCGCCGTGCACCTCGCAGGCGGGCCCCTGATCGCAGCGATCGAGGCACTCGACCGGCGCGATCGAGAACCGCGCCGCGGCGGCGGCCCCGGGCTCGAGCCGGCGCGCGAGGTGATCGAGCAGATCGAGCGCGCCGTAGCGCTGGCAGGTGCCGGCGCACACGCGCACCACGAGCGGCTCCGGCGCCTCGAGGCGGAGCTCGGTCGCGAGCGGGATCGCGGCGAGGTAGTGGCTCGCCGGCCGGCCGCGGTCCTCGGCGAGCTCGACGAGCCGCGGCAGCGCCACGGTCTCGCCGTCGGCGATCTCCTCGAGCTCGAGCCCCATCGACGCGAGCCGCGACGGCTCGACGTCGGCGTGCGTGGGGGAGCGGGTCGGCAACTTCGTCATCGGCGGTGGCGGCGGGCGGGGCGGCGCGGCGCGGCGCTTTAGTTGTTCGGCGTCAGCCGGATCGGCTGATCGATCAGCACCGCCGAGCTCGTCGGCTTGCTGAGCTTCAGCTTGCCGATCTCGGCGACGACGCACTGGGTGATGGCGGGCTCCCGCGGCTCGTCGCGGAGCACGTTGATGCTCTTGAACTGGCCGGTGCTCGCCTCGGCGATGAACCGCAGCGAGATGACGCCCTTGGCCCGCCGGTTCTTCTGCAGCGCCTTGGCGTAGCACGCCTGGATCGGATCCTCGGCCAGCTTCAGCTGCGCGGCGATGTCGGCGCGCGTCTCGGGGCCCATGCCGGCGCTCTTGCAACCGGCGAGGGCCGCGGCGCCCGCGAGGAGGAGCGAGGGGAGCGAGCGGAGCGAAGATCGGGACATCGTCGTCATCGTTACTCGTCCTTGATGATGGTCTTCTTCGGACCCTGCTTGATGATGTTGAACTCGACGCGGCGGTTCTTCTCGCGGCCCACGTCGTCGCCGTTGTCGGCGATCGGCCGGTCGGGCCCGAAGCCCTTCGCGACCATCCGCTTCTTCGCGACGCCCTTGCTCGCGAGGTACTTCAGCACCGACTCGGCGCGCTGCTGCGAGAGCTTGCGGTTGATGTCGGCGGTGCCGGTCGAGTCGGTGTGGCCCTCGATCTGGACCACCTCGATCTGCTCGTTCTCGGTGAACACCTTCGCGACGTCGTCGAGCAGGCTGAACGACTCCGGCAGGATCTCCGCCTTGCCGGTCGCGAACTGCACCTTGTCCTTGATGTCGATGCTCGACGCCGTGAGCACCACGCGATCGGGGCCCGGCGGCGGGCGGTCGGCGCGGATCTCCATCACCGGCATCGGGTCCTGCTTCACCGTGAACAGCGAGCACCCGGCCAGGATGCCGAGCGACGAGACGAGCGACGAGACGAGCAGCGGGCCGAGCAAGCGCCCGGGCACGAACATGCGAGTCATGGCCCGCATGGTTGGCCAAGACCCCCGGGGAAGGCAAGCGATGCGCACCGCTCCCGTGATACAGCCGGGACCGTGATCACCGTCCATCACCTGAACCATTCACGCTCGCAGCGCGTCCTGTGGCTGCTCGAGGAGCTCGAGCTGCCGTACGAGCTCGTGAAGTACGAGCGCGATCCCAAGACCATGCTCGCGCCGAAGTCGCTCGAGGCGATCCACCCGCTCGGCAAGTCACCGGTGATCACCGAGGGGGACGCGACGATCGCCGAGTCGGGCGCGATCCTCGAGTACCTCGTCGAGACCCACGGCAAGGGCCGCTTCGCGCCGCCCGCGGGCACGGCGGCGCACCACCACTACCGCTACTTCATGCACTACGCGGAGGGCTCGCTGATGCCCTACCTCCTGCTCAAGCTGGTCACGCGCAAGCTCAAGGAGGCGAAGATGCCGTTCTTCGTGAGGCCGATCGCGGGCAAGATCGCAGACAAGCTGGCGGGCGACTTCGTCGATCCGAACCTCCGCCGCCACGTCGCGTTCCTGGGCGATCACCTCGCGAAGCACCGCTGGTTCGTCGGCGACGAGCTTTCGGCCGCGGACATCCAGATGAGCTACCCCGTCGAGGCGATCGTCGCGCGCGCGGGCGAGCTGTCGCCGCCGGCGCCGCTCGTCGACTTCGTGAAGCGCTGCAAGGAGCGCCCCGCCTTCCAGCGGGCGCTCGCGCGCGGCGGCCCCTACGAGATCGGCTAGGCCGACGAGCGAGTTGCGGAGGGCGGAGCCCGCCTCGGCGAGGCGGCCGTATACAATGGCCGCCCCAACCCAAGGCCTGTCCAAGAATCTGAACGGAGCAGCGGAGGCCCCGAGCTTTGCCCCCCTCGCTCGCGCTCGGGGGCTCAGTTCTCGAACGCGGGCACGAACAGGCCGTGCTCGGACAGCGCGCGCGTCAGGTCGTCGGAGAGCTCGCGCTTGCGCTGGCGGCGCTCGGGCGCCATCGCCTCGTGCATCCGGCGCCGCGCCTCGTGCATCCGCCACGCGATCGTGCCCTCGCTGAGGTTCTGGATGACGGCGACCTCGCCGTGCGACATGCCCTGCATCGACACGAGGATCACCGTGGTGCGCATCTCGATCGGCAGGCTGTCGAGCGCGCGCAGGAGGCGCGCGTACGTCTGCCGCAGCTCGGCCGCGCGCTCCGGGTTACTGCCGGCGTCGACGGCGACGGCGAGCTCGAGGCGCGAGTCGTCGATCGTGTCCTCGCCGCGGCGCGCGCGATCGCGGCGCACGTTCAGCGAGCGGTTCACCGTCATGCGGTAGACCCACGTGAAGAACTGGCTGCGGCCCTCGAACTGCGGCAACGCGCGGTACGCCTTCAGGAAGACGTCCTGCGTGATGTCATCGGCCTCGCTCGCGCCGCCGGCGATGTGGAGCGCGAGCGCGAAGATGCGCTTGCGGTAGCGGACCACGAGCGCCTCGAAGGCGCGCCGATCCCCCGCCTTGGCGGCGGCGACCAGCGCGGTCGCCGTTGCTGCTTCTCGCTCGGCATTCGTCATCGGAGGGCCTTGCCCGTTACGCACGGCAAACCATTAGACCGCACTCGGCCCGATTGCTTTGCGTTTTCTTGGCGCACATACACCCAGATCGCCTGCCCGTTGTAAGTTGCTGATAACAATAGCGCTCAGTTGGTGTCTTCCGCTCTCAGGCGGGAGGCCGTGGGCGAGGCGAGGGAGAACGGGGCGATCACGGCGTCGAAGTAGCTGCCGTCGTCGCGCCACATGCGGTAGGTGCCGTGCATCGTGCCGACCGACGTGTTGAGCACGCAGCCGGACGTGTACTCGAAGCTCTCGCCGGGCGAGAGCCGCGGCTGCTCGCCGACCACGCCGTCGCCGCGGACCTCCTCCACGACGCCGCGCGCGTCGGTGATGATCCAGTGGCGCGTGCGCAGCTGCGCGGTCCGCGTGCCCTCGTTGGAGATCCTGATCGTGTACGCGAAGACGTAGCGATCGTCGCGCGGCGACGACTGCTCGGACAGGTAATGCGACTGCACGTTCACGCGGATCCCCTCGGTCATCGCGGTCGACGTGGGCTCGGCGACGGTCGGATGCATCGATCGAGAATCTGGCGCGACCGCGCGGCAGGTGCAAGACCGGCGGCGGCCGCGAGACGTGTCATGCTCTCATTCGTGGTCCGTCCGAACGACAGCGAGTAGCCATGCGAACCTGGTCGCTCCTCCTCCTCGGGATCGCCGCCTGCGGTCCGATCTACCCCGACCAGCAGCCCGCCCGGCCGAAGGCGGAGGGTCCGCCCCAGGCCGGTCCGCCCGGCGGGGGCGCCGATCCATGGGCGGCTGAGCCGGCCGGCCCCGCGGCCGAGCCGGACGATCCGTACGCGCCGGCCCCCGATGATCCATATGTGGCGCAGGCGCCCGGGGGGCGGGGCGGGGCGTCGCCCGGCAAGGCGCCCGCGCCCGCGCCGGCACGGCCGGCGGAGCCGGCGAAGCCCGCGGCACCCGCGAAGCCGGCGGAGCCCGCCAAGCCGCCGCCGGGGAAGGCGGGCGCGCCGGCCCTGTCGGCCGACGCGCAGGCGCTGCTCGACGAGCACAACCGGGTCCGCGCGCAGCACTGCGCGCCGGCGCTGACCTGGTCGCCGAAGCTCGCCGAGGTCGCGCAGCAGTGGGCGAAGTCGCTCAAGGATCAGGGCTGCAAGTTCGGCCACAGCGGCGGCCGCTACGGCGAGAACCTCGCCGCGGGGACGGCCGGGACGCTCGACGGCAAGTCGGTCACGGCGATGTGGTACGACGAGATCGCGCAGTACTCGTTCAAGAGCGGTGGCTTCTCGATGCAGACCGGCCACTTCACGCAGGTCGTGTGGAAGGAGACGACGCAGCTCGGCTGCGCCGTGACCTCGTGCCGCGGCATGGACATCTGGGTCTGCGAGTACGATCCGCCCGGCAACGTGCAGGGCATGTACCGGCAGAACGTGCTGCCGAAGGGCTGCCGCTAGCGCCCCAGCGCCCGCCAGCGCCCTTCTAGCGCCCTTCGCTCGACGTCGTGTCACCCACGGCGCACCTCGGCAGCGCGTGCCGCCGCAGGGCCGCCGCTAGCGCTTGTCGATCGGGAGGTACTGCCGCTCCTTCTCGCCGGTGTAGATCTGCCGCGGGCGGCCGATCTTCGTGTCCTTGTCCTCGACCATCTCCTTCCAGTGGGCGATCCAGCCGGGCAGGCGGCCGAGCGCGAACATGACGGTGAACATGTTCGTCGGGATGCCCATCGCGCGATAGATGATGCCGCTGTAGAAGTCGACGTTCGGGTACAGCTTCTTCGAGATGAAGTAGTCGTCCTTGAGCGCGATCTCCTCCATGCCCTTCGCGAGCTCGAGGAGCGGATCGTTGATGCCGAGGTGCGCGAGGACCTCGTCGCACATCTTCTTCAGGATCTTCGCGCGCGGATCGTAGTTCTTGTACACGCGGTGGCCGAAGCCCATGAGGCGCCGGTTGTCGCGCTTGTTCTTCACGTCGTCGATGAACTTCTTGTAGTCGTCGCCCGAGTTCCGGATCTCCTCGAGCATCTCGATCACGGCTTGGTTCGCGCCGCCGTGGAGCGGGCCCCAGAGGGCCAGTATACCGGCCGCGATCGACGCATACAGGTTCGCGCCTGAGCTGCCGACCATGCGCACCGTCGACGTCGAGCAGTTCTGCTCGTGATCGGCGTGCAGGATCAGGAGCTGGTTCAGCGCCTTCTCGAGGACGGGCGAGACCTCGTACTCCTCGCTCGGCACCGCGAACATCATGTGGAGGAAGTTCGCGCAGTAGCGCAGCGAGTTCCGCGGGTACATCAGCGGCTGGCCGATGCTCTTCTTGTACGAGAACGCCGCGATCGTGCGGACCTTCGAGAGCAGCCGCGTGATGTGGAGCTCGGTCGGCGAGTTGCGATCGAGGCAGTCGGGGTAGTACGCCGACAAGGACGTCACCATCGCCGACAGCACCGCCATCGGGTGGCTGGTCGGCGGGTAGCCGGAGAAGAAGTGGTGCATGTCCTCGTGGATGAGGCTGTGCCGCGTCAGCATCGTCCCGAACTGCTCGCGCTCGTGGGCGTTCGGCAGCTTGCCGTTGATGAGGAGGAACGCGACCTCGACGAAGTTCGACTTCTCGGCGAGCTCCTCGATGCTGTAGCCGCGGTAGCGGAGGATGCCTTGCTCGCCGTCGAGGTACGTGATCGAGCTCGTCGTCGAGCCCGTGTTCATGTACCCGCTGTCCAGCGTGATGTAACCGGACTCGTTGCGCAGCGATCGGATATCGATCGCGTGCTCGTCCTCCGTGCCGACGATCACCGGAAGGCTGGCCTCTTTCCCGTCGGGGAGGGTCAGCTTCGCACTCAGTTTGGTATCCGCGACAGCCATGGGGCGGTCTCCCTGCTTGCAACTGCAAGAGCGCAGCGCGGAGACGATACTCGATCTGCGTTGACGCGATCGGTCGTGCGCTCGAAAAACGCGCGCGGCGCGGCTACTCGAGCGTGATGAACGGGGAGCTGCCGAGCGGGGTCCGGAACCGGTACGTGTAGCCGAGGCCGACGTACCCGGCCGCGCCCCCCTTGTCGAGGCCGGCGCCCTCGATCGAGATCGAGTCGCTGAACTCGTCCGGGCCGGAGAGCACCCGCGAGTACAGGTTCACGCCCACCATGACGCCGAGGACGTGCTCGAAGCGCGAGCCGAACGCGTAGTGCGCGCCGAGCTCCAGGCGGCCGCCGAAGGCGGCGTAGTTGAAGACCTGCTCGCCGAGGCCGTTCATCTCGCCGGACGGGCTCATCATCGCGACGTGGACGCCAGCGAGGGGCGTCAGGCACAGCCGCTGCGTGCTGCGCGGGCAGAGGTGCTTGTACCCGGCGATGCCGAAGTCGAAGATGTCGAGCGTGTCGACGTTGGCGATGTCCATCTCGCCCTGGCCGAAGTGCGTGAGCTGGAAGTACGCCTGCGCGCCGAAGCGCGTCGCCGGGTTCAGCAGGTAGTCGCCCTTGACGCGCAGGCCGCTGGAGGCCGATCCGTAGTAGTCGGGCTGGCCGACGGAGCCGCCGCCGCCGAACAGCTCGACGCCGAGCGTCCAGGTGTACTTGTTGTCGGGCGTGGTCGACATGAACAGGCCGGTGCCGGTGGGCGGCCGGCCGACGGCGTAGTTGGGCTGGGGCTGCGGGGGGCCGCCGTTCTGCGTGCCGCCGCACGACGGATCCTGCGGGTTCGTCCGGCAGACGTCGGGCGGGGGCTGCGTGGACTGCTCGCAGCGCGGATCGTTCGGCGTCGCGCCGCAGTCGAGGCCGGGATCGCCGGGGCTCTGGCCGCCGCCGAGCGCCTCGGCGGTGATCCCCTGCGCCTTCGCCTCCTCCTTGATCCGGTTCGTGAGCTTGTCGGCCTTCGTGCGCTGGTCGGCGCTCGGGTTGTTGTTGCCGACGGCGTTGCACGCGGTCAGCGCCTCGCCGAACTTGCCCTCGTGGTAGAGCGACGTGCAGAGATTGATGAAGTAGCCGGGCTCGGGCACGCGGGCGACCGCGAGCCGGAACTTGGCCGACGCCTCGGCGTACTTGTTCGAGAAGAGGAGGGTCTTGCCCTCCGCGTTGAGCTTCTCGGCAATCTCCGCTTGGCTCTCTGCGTGCGCGGTCCCGGCCAGCGCCGACGCGGCCAGGCACGCCGCAACCGTGGTCAACCTAGTCATGGGAATCCTCTCCGAACGGACGCGGCCATCCTATCATCGATTCACCGCGGGGCGTGTCCGGTCGCGCCCGGGCGCGCGGGGCCTACCGGGCCTTCTGCCGGCGCGCGGCCCGCACGTCGTGCCGGATGATGGCCGCGGTGCGACCTTTTTCACGCGCGGTGGCAGGCGCGGGGGCGAGGGCCTGCTCGATCAAGCGCTTCGCCGCCTCGTGGCCGCGGAGGTGCCAGGCTTCGCTGTTGCCGATCAGCACCGAGACCACGAGCTCCGGCTTCTCGGCGGGCGCGAAGCCCACGAACCACGAGTGCTCGATGCGGGTCGGCGCGCTCGTCGACAGGGTCCCGGTCTTGCCGGCCACCCGGAGGCCGCGGCGCCGGCCGAACACGCGGGCGGCGCTGCCCTCGTCGCAGGTGCCGGCCATCATCCGCGCGACGGCGCGCGCGGTCTCGGCCGGGAGGGCCCGCCGCGCCTTGGCCAGCGCGACGGGGGCGCCGTCGATCGACGCGACGATGCGCGCCGCGGGCTGCTCGCCGCCGCTCGCGAACGTGGCCGCGAGCAAGGCGCCGCCGAGCACCGAGAGCCGGGCGCCGGTGAAGCCGGCGGCGGCGCGCGCGAACTGGAGGTCGTGCGCCTGGGGGAGCTCGATCTCGCCGGCGGCGCCGGTGACGTCACCGGGCAGCTCGCCGGCCCAGCCGAGCTGGCGGGCCTCGGCCTCGAGCGCCGGCGGCTCGAGCTTCTGGAACGCGAGCTTGCCGAGGATGGCGTTCTGCGAGTGCGCCACGCCGAACGAGAGCGAGTCGCAGCGGAAGTCGCGGCGATCGTCGCGCAGGTTGTGCTCGAGCACCGAGCGCAGGCCGCCGTGGTAGCAGACCTTGCCGTCGGGATCGACGCCGGCCCGGAGCAGCGCGCTCGCGGTGACGAGCTTGAAGATCGACGCGCCGGGGGCCCACACCTCGGTGGCGTGCCGCCAGTCGAACGTGCCCTTGCGCGAACCTTTCGGCTCGGCGGAGCGGCGGCCGGCGAGCGCGAGGATCTTGCCGTCGGGCGTCATCACGACGATCGCGGCGCGCGGGGCGCGGGCGTCGTCGAGCAGGCGCTCGGCGGCGGCCTGCAGCCGCGGATCGAGCGTCAGCTGGGCGCGCCGGCCGTCGGTGAGCGTGGCGACGTACGCGTCGCCATCGCGGGCGATCTTGTCGAGATCGAGCAGCTTCGCGAGCTCGGCGGGGGTGACAGCCGGCTTGGCGGCGGCCGCCTGCGCCTGCGCCTGTCCTGGGAGCGGCGTCTGGTCTGCCAGGGCGGCGAACGCGGCGATCTCGGTGGCGGGGGCGCCGCTGGCGTTAGCGGTGGATGGGCCAGTGATCGATGCGCTGGGCGCCGACCACGGGCCATAGCCGGAGGCGAGCAGCACGGCGGTCCCGGCGAGCAGCACGCCCCCGGTGACCATGGAAGCCTTCCGCGGTCTCTTCGCGAACATCGACGGCCTCGCGAGCATCCGGCACCGGATGTAGCCTCATCCCCGCGCCGACACAAGAATCTTTTCGGTGGGCGGCGGCGAGCAGGGGGGGGCCCGCGCGCGGGGCAGACGGGCCGAAACGCGACCCGTGGCGCGGCTCGGGGTACAACCGGGGAGCGAATGTCGATCGTCAGGTGCGCACCCAGGGGACCGGTGCCGGTGCCGGTGCCGGTGCCGGTGCTGGCGCCAGCGCTCGGCCGAGGCCGAGGCCGCGCTAGTCCGGCCGGGCGCCTCGCGCCGCTCAAGATCGCGCTCGTGCTCGCAGGGGCCGCGCTCGCGGGGGCCGCGTGCGGCTCGACGCGCGGCTCGGTGCGCCCGGCGCGGGTCGTGCCCACACCGACGGTGCAGGTCGGTTCGTGCGGCGATCCCGGCCGCGACGGCGTGATGAGCGCGTCCCCGCGGCTCGATCACGCCGACCGGGATCTCGACGGCGACGGCACCACCGAGGCGATCGTGGTCGATCGCGCGATGTGTACGCCCGACGGAAATTGCTACTGGAACGTGTTCCTCGCGCCGCCCCGGGGATCGCAGGAGTGCGCGCGCTACGCGGGCACCTTCGAGGCCGCCGCCCTCGAGCCGCTGCGATCGCGCGGCGACGACAACATGATCGATGTCCGAGGCTACTGGAACCTACACAGCGGCAGGCTGCTCCTGCAGTCGTACCGATTCACCCGGGGCGGATACCGCATTGTCGAGGCGGTCCAGTGCCGGCGCGAGCACGACGATCGCCTGCAGTGCATGGAGTCGGAGCAGTGAGGCACAAGCGCTCGCGGGATCGATGGGGTGCTCGAGCAGTCGTCCGACCACCTTGTGCCCTTGAAATCGGGTAGGATCGACAACCGGGTGAGCGACACGGGCCGCAATAAGACAGTCGTCACTGCCATCTCCAAGATCAGTGACCGCCCGGTCGCGAAGGAGGCGTGCCTGGTCGTCATCTACGGGCTCGAGCTGGGGAAGAAGTTCAACCTCAACCGCCCGCAGATCATCATCGGTCGCTCATCGAAGGCGGACATCCAGATCGATCAGGAGGCCGTCTCGCGCAACCACTGCAAGATCATCAACACCGGCAACGCCATCATGTTGCGCGACATGGGCTCCACGAACGGGACCTATGTCAACGACGAGATGATCGACGAGTACGTGCTGCGCGACGGCGACTTCATCAAGGTCGGCCGCTGCATCTTCAAGTTCCTCTCCGGCAACAACATCGAGAACGCGTACCACGAGGAGATCTACCGGCTGACCACGGTGGATGGCCTCACGCAGGTGTTCAACCGGCGCTACTTCATCGAGACGCTCGAGCGGGAGATCGGCCGCGCGCTGCGCTATCGCCGCGATCTGTCGCTCATCATGTTCGATATCGATCGGTTCAAGGGCGTGAACGACAGCTTCGGCCACCTCGCCGGCGATCACGTGCTGAAGCACCTGGCGTCGGTGATCAAGACGCGGATCCGGCGCGAGGACGTCCTCGCGCGCTACGGCGGCGAAGAGTTCGCGATCGTGCTCCCGGAGATCGATCACTACAACGCGATGCAGTTCGCCGAGAAGATCCGCAAGCTCGTGGAGCAGGCCGAGTTCAAGTTCGAGGATGCGCTCATCCCGGTGACGGTGTCGATCGGGGTCGCGAGCCTGCGCGGTGAGATCGAGGACGCGCTCGAGTTCATCAAGCAGGCCGACACGAACCTGTTCGCAGCCAAGGAAGGTGGACGCAATCGCGTGGTTGGCTAGGTGGTCGGTGAGGGGAGGCAGACATGGAAGCGACGGGCGCACGGCGCTCGCAAAGCGAGGCGGACTTGGCCCGTGACCAACAGGAGAAGAAGCAGCGGCTGGCAGCCCTGGTCGTCCATGACCTGCGCAGCCCGCTCGCCGGGATCCAGGGGTGCCTGGAGCTCCTGCGCGCCGAGCTGGACGCTGCTGGAGGCGAGTCGCCGCGCGCGGCGCGGTACATCGACGACGCGCACACGCACGTCGAGCGGGCGCTCTCCCTGGTGGCCACGATCCTGGACGTCGACGAGCTCGAGGAGGGGTTGCTCCGCGTCGAGCCGGTGCTGGTGCGGATGACGGAGCTGATCGATCGGAGCCGTACCAGCATCCGGGCCCACTACGAGGTCCGCCAGCTCCGGTTCGAGGCGACCTGCGCGCCGGGCCTGATGGTGCGGCTCGATCCGGGGCTGTTCTGGCGCGTCTTCGAGAACCTGCTCGACAACGCCGCGCGCTTCGCGCCGCGCGGCGGGTACGTCGCGCTGTCGGTGGCGCGCGACGACGAGGGCCTGGAGATCGCGGTCGGCAACAACGGGCCGTCGGTCCCGGAGGCCGAGCGCGAGGCGATCTTTGGCCGGTTCTACCAGGTCGAGGCGCGGCGCGCGGCGGCGCGCGCGAACCGGGGCCTGGGCCTGTACTTCTGCAAGCTCGCGGTCGAGGCGCACGGCGGCTCGATCCACGTCGAGGAGCGCGGCGAGCTGGGGACCGTGTTCGTGATCCGCCTCCCCGAACCGCTCCCGTGACCGGATCCGCGCGAGGTCGCCGAGCTGTGCGAGGTTGTCCATGACCTGGGAGCCGCTGTGGCTCTCGTTCCAGATCGCCGCGCTCGCGACGCTCCTCTCCGTGGTGGTCGGGACCGCGCTGGCGCTCCTCCTCGGGTGGCGCCGGCTGCCGGCGCGCGATCTGTTCGACGCCGTGATCTCGGCGCCGCTCGTCCTGCCGCCGACGGTGCTCGGCTACTACATCCTCGTCGTCGTCGGGAACTCGAGCGCGCTCGGCCGGGCGTGGGAGGCCGTGTTCGGCGCCCAGATCGTGTTCTCGTTCACCGGCGCGGTGATCGCCGCGGCGGTCGGCTCGCTCCCGCTCGTCGTGCGCGCGGTGCGCCTCGCGCTCGAGTCGATCGATCCGAGCCTGATCGCGGCGGCGCGCACGCTCGGGGCGCGGCCGCGGCGCGTTCTGTACACGGTGGTCTTGCCGCTCGCGGCGCCCGGCATCGTGGCGGGCGGGATGATGGGCTTCGCGCGCGCGCTCGGCGACTACGGCGCGACGCTCATGGTCGCGGGCGCCAAGATCGACGGCGTGCCGACGGCCTCGATCTTCGTCATGGATCAGCTCCTGGGCGGCCACGACGACCAGGTGTTCGCGATGTCGGCGGCGACGACGGTGTTCGGGGTGGCGATGCTGTACTTCGCGAACCGGATGACCCGCCGCTTCCATCGCCACCTATGACCGTGCTCGAGGCGAAGATCGAGCTGACCCGCGGCGACTTCCGGCTCTCCGCCACGCTCTCGTGCCCACCGGGCATCACGTGCGTGATGGGGCCGTCGGGCTGCGGCAAGAGCACGCTCCTCGCCGCGATCGCCGGGCTCGCCGTGCCCGAGCGCGGGCGCGTGACGCTCGGCGACGAGGTCTGGCTCGATCGCGCGCGGGGCATCGACGTGCCGGTGCACGCGCGCCGGCTCGCGTACGTGTTCCAGGGCCTCGCGCTGTTCCCGCACATGTCAGCGCTCGCGAACGTGGGGTACGGGATGCCGGAGGTGCCGCGGGCGGAGCGCGCCGTGAAGGCGGCCGCGCTGCTCGAGCGGCTCGGCGTGGGGCACCTGGCGCGGCGCCGGCCGCGCACGTTCTCGGGCGGCGAGGCCCAGCGCGTGGCGATCGCGCGCGCGCTCGCGCGATCGCCGCGGCTGCTCCTGCTCGACGAGCCGTTCTCCGCGCTGGATCGCGAGCTGCGGGCGCAGCTCACGGCGCTGGTCCGCGAGCTGGTGGCCGAGCTGCGCGTGCCGCTCGTCCACGTCACGCACTCGGTGGCCGAGGCGCGGCAGCTCGCGGATCAGGTCGTGCGCCTCGAGCGCGGCGCGGTCGTCGCCCGCGGCACGGCGGGCGAGGTCCTCGCGGGGATCACGTCACTCGACGACTAGTCACAGCGCCGCGGCGACGACTGGTCACAGCTGCGGGAGGCCGAGGCAACGGCCCACGCGGTCTATGTCGTCCTTCTCGGCGAGCGCGGGGCGCGTCACGCACTTGGCGGGCGCGGCGGGATCGGAGCAGCGCGCGAGCACGCGGTTGTGCGGGTAGTCGACGTCGATCTCGGCAAGCGCCAGCGCGTCGGCGCCGAGGATGCCATCCACCTCGGGCTGATCGGGGCGCAGCTCGGCGCGCAGCGCTTGCAGCGTGGCGTTGTTGGCGGGGACGACGAGCACCTCGAGCCCGGTGGCAGGCGTCAGCTCCACGACCGCAGGCACCGAGCAGAACGGATCCTTGCTCCCGCATGGGCAGTCGGCCTCACCGGTGCAACCATCGGCGAGCACCCGGTGATGGGTGAAGACCTGGCGGCACGGCGCGCGGGGCGACGAGCTCGAGGCGGCCGCGAGCGCGAGCCGATCGATCGTGGCGCGCCGGCCTTCGACGAGCCCCGACGGCAGGTACGCGCTCGCGGCGGGCAGATCCATGAATGCGAGCGGCTGCGGCGCGATCCCCCGCAGCAGAGCGGCCTGTCGGTAGCGCTCGTACGCCGTCTCGCCGAGCAGTGAAACGCCGATGCCGGTCGACGCCACAAGCAGCGCGTCGCCGCCGCGTGCGGTCTGCGTGGGCTGGTCCGGATCGGCGCCGAGACATGCCTGCAGCGTCACGCGCCGGCCGCCGAACGAGACCTCCGTGCTGGCGACGACCAGCGTGCCGCCGCCGCGGTACGGCGACGGGAACACCGCATCGCAGGCGAGCGTCCGATCCCGATCGTCGCCGCCGACGTCGGCGAGCAGGAACACCTGATCGTCGCCGAGGCGCAGCCGCAGCGCGTCGCCGGCGAGCGCGTTCGCGCCGATGATCGCGTTGTATGGCAAAGACGCGCCTGGATCGAGTCCTCCGACGAGGCACGCCGGCTCGCTCTTCAGGCACGGATGCAGCGAGATCACGTCGGGGCCGCGCAGCTGCGCGCGCGGCAGGGCGAACTCCTCGTCGCCGGGGGCGGCGCGGCCGAGCAGGAGGAGATCGGTCGTCCCGATCGTCGGATCCTTGCCCAGGCCCGGATCGGTCAGCGTCAGCGGCGAGAGCACGTCGAGTACACCGACGCGAGTGGTCTTGTCGGGCTCGCGGCCCCCGAGCTTGCGGACCCCGATCAGGACGGCGCCGCTCTCGCGCCCGATCTGGATCGGGTACGGATCGCCCGAGAAGTCGTTCTCGCGGAAGCTGTCGGTGATGAGCGAGCAGCCGGCGAGGGCGCCGCACGCGAGCGCGGAGATCGCGGCCTGCTTCCCCTTCATCCGCGTCACCCCACGGGGGGTTCCTCGGGCCAAGGTGGCTCGTCCTCGCTGCACTGCGGGCGAGCGCGCTCGGTTGCCCTCGGTCACCATGGCAGCTCGTGCACCGTGGCGCGCCGGCCGGCGACGGCGACGGTCCCGCCGGGCTCCCAGGAGGTGCGGTGGAGGTACGCGAGCGCGCGCAGCGAGCCGCCGTCCGCGACCGACGACGTCACCTCGCCCTTGGCGGGCGCGTCGAGCTTCGTGCCGGGCGCGACCGGCTCGGCGCCCTCGATCAGGAGGCCGCGCAGCGCGTGCGCCGCGTTGCCCTGCGCGTGGACGCGGAACACCGGCTCCTGCCCGACGTAGCAGCCCTTGCCGTAGTCGAGGAAGCGCGCGAGCGGCGTCTCGAACGGGAAGCGGTCCTCGCCGACGTCGACGCCGTAGCGCAGGAAGCCGGCGCGGATCCGCAGCCGCTCGACGTCGGGATCGCCCTCGGGCCGCGCGCCGTCACCGGCGCCTTCGACGATCGGCGCGGCCCACGCGCTCGCCGGATCGCCGTCGTCCCAGACCTGGTGCGCCGGGCCGGTGAGCGGCTCGAACGCGACGTCGTCCATGACGGCGTATCGCTCGAGCAGCGCGCGCGTCTTCTCGGCGATCGACGCCTCCGACGCGATCACGAACGTGTCGCCGCCCGGCGCGCGCGCGATGTCGATCACCGACAGGACGCGCCCCTTCGGGGAGAGGATCGCGCCCCAGCCGTGCGCGCCGCCTTCGAGCTGCTCGACGTTGACGGTGGTCAGGCCCTGGAGGAACCGCGCGCGGTCGCCGCCGGTGACGCGCAGCCGGCCCCACGCGGAGCGGTCGATCACGATCTTCATGGCGTTGGCGTGCTCCTCCCCGCGGCGCGCAGGCGCTCCTTGCGGCGCCGCTCGCCCTCGTCGTGCCGGCGGCGATCCTCGTCCGTCACGAGGTCGAGCGGTGGCAGCGGGCGCGGCCGGCCATGCGCGTCGAGCGCGACGAACGTCAGGTACGCCTTCGTGGTGTACCGGCGGGTCCGCGTCAGCATGTCCTCGGTCTCGACGCGGCAGCCGACCTCCATCGACGTCCGCGCCACGTAGTTCACCTGCGCGCGCAAGACGACGACCTCGCCGACGTGCACCGGCGTCAGGAAGTCCAGCCGATCGATCGAGGCGGTGACGACGGCCCCGCCGGCCTGCCGCATCGCGGCCACGCCGGCGCACACGTCGATCCACTCCATCATGATGCCGCCGAACATGACGCCAGCGACGCCGTTCGTGTGCATCGGCATCACGATCTGCGTCATGACGCAGCGGGTCTCCTCGGGGGTCACGCCCCAGACCCTAGCATCGGCGGGCGCGATCTACTTCTTCTTCGCCGGCGCGGCGGGCTTCTTCGCCGCCTTCGCCGTATCGATCTTCTTCTTGATGCGGCCCTTGAGCTTGGCCTGGCTGCGCTTGCGCCTCATCTTCGGTGTACGGCGATTGTCTCCGCGGCCCATACGTTACTCCTTGATGGCCGGCATCTTGCGGGGCCGCCGCCCCGCCGTCAACCCGGCGCGGCGACCTAAAATTGCGCGCGCGCGGCGAAGCTCAGGTGCCAGCGGCCGCGCGGATCGTCGCCGAGCTGCGGGTGGATCGGGATCGCGCGCTCGAGCGCGCCGATCCCGAACGGCGTCACGAGCCGCACGAGGGCGACGCCGACGGCGGGGCGGATGTCAGAGGCGGTGACGGTGCTCCACTGGTTCGCGATCACCCCGGCGTCGACGAACACCGCCGAGGCGATGAACTTGTAGATGCGGAGCTGCGCGTCGAGGCTGCCGAGCACGCGGATGTTGCCGCCGGCGGGCAGGATGCGGATCTGCGAGATGTTGTCGAGCGGCGGCACGCCGACCTTGATGACCTCGGTCGCGAGGCGCTCGTCCTCGTAGCCGCGCACGGTGGCGTCGCCGCCGGCGAAGAACCGCTCGACCTCGGGGAGCAGCGCGGCGTCGTCGAGCGGGAAGCCCTGGTCGTAGCGCAGGTCGGCGCGCAGGACGAGCTGCGGCCCGAGCGACCAGTACCGCGAGCCGGCGGCCGAGACCTTGACGAATGTGTCCTGGCCCCCGAGGTACTTGCTCGCGAACGACACCTGGCCGTCGAACCGGAAGCCCGACTCGGGCGCGAGCGGCGACAGCGTGCCGCGGCGATCGACGCGTTGCTCCCACTCGAACGTGGCGCCGATCGAGCCGGTCAAGGTCGTGATCGGCACCTGCGACTCGTCGTCGTCCGCGCCGATCGGGCGGAGCGCGTCGACGTTGCGCTCGCGGCGGCGGAAGTCGTAGTGGAAGCCGGTCGTGATCGCGCGCGCCGGGCGGCTGCCGATGCGCTGCCGCTCCCACGTCCGCGACAGCGCGGCGGTGAGGCCGGTGGTGCGGAGCAGGCCGAACCGCGGCGTCTCCTGCCGGCGGTGGAACGCGGTCAGCTCGCGCTGGAAGCCGAGCGAGCCGGGCAGCCACGGCGGGATCCGGAGGGTCGCCTCCGCCGCGAGCTGGCGCAGCTCGAGCGAGCCCTCCTCGATGAACGTGCCGAGGTTGAGGCCCAGCGTGCCGGTCAGATCGAGCGACAGCCCGAGGCCCAACAGGTTCTTGAACGACGGGATCACCTTCACGAACGTGCCGTTGAAGCTCGAGTACCCGGCCTCGAACTCGACCTGCGCCGTGCCGTGCCGCTCGGTCACCTCGACGACGGCGTTGACCGCGCCGGCGCTCGTCTTGTCGAGCTCGAGCAGCTTGATGTTGACGGCGTCGAACAGGGTCGTGCTGCGCAGCCGGCGGACGGCGTCGCCGAGCACGTCGCGCGTCAGCGGGACGCCCTCGCGGAAGCGGAGCGCGTCGCGGATGATCCACTCGCGCGTCCGGAAGTTGCCGCGGACGACGACCTTGCCGATCGCGAGCTCCTGCGTGTCGCGGAGCGTGTACCGGGCGGCCACCTCGTGCGCGCCGATCGGGACCGTCTCGTACGCGACGTCGGCGCGGGGCCGGCCGGCGGCGTAGAGGCGATCGCGCAGCGCGTCCCGCGTCCCGACGACGTCGGCCTCGCGGAACAGGTGGTCCCCGATCCGCGCCGCGCAGCGGTGGTCGCTCGCCGGCGCCCCGGCGCCCGGGGTGCCGTGGAGCTCGGCGAGCGCGGCGAGCGCCAGCCGGCACAGCGCGCGCTCCTCCGGCGTCTTCACGGCCTCGTCCTTGTTGTCGCCGAGCGAGACACGGAGCTCGGCGAGCTTGGTCGGCACGCCCTCGTCGATCGCGAACCGCACGTGGAGGCCCGCGCCGCGGCCGGCCTGCATGAGCGCGGCGGTCAGGCCCGCGCTGCCGAGCCCGGCTGGATCGGTGGCGGCGCTCACCTGGACGTGCACGTCGCGGTAGCCCTTGCTGCGGTAGAGGTCGCGGATGCGGCCCTCATCGAGCTCCAGCATCTCCGACGTCACGGCGGCGCTCCCGCCGAACAGGCTCGTCGAGAACCGCGCGGGCTTGGTGGCGATCGCGTCCGCGAGCTCGCCCTCGGAGAGCGTCTTGTTGCCGGTGAACGTCACCGAGCGCACGACGCGCGGCGCGCCCTGCTCGATGCGGTAGAGCAGGTGATCGATCACCTGGAACCGCTCGTGGGTCCAGGTCACGCGGGCGTCGAAGTACCCGCGCGACTGGAAGTAGGCAGCGATCGCGCGCGCGGACGCGGCCGCCTCGAGATCGTCGGTGCTCCCGGCCTGGTTGAACGTGAGCTGCTTCTTGAGCTGCTCGACGCTGACGGTGCTCGGATCGTAGCCCACGAACTGGACGTCGACCCCGCGGCGCGGATCGATCGTGAGCTTGAACCGCACGGTGCGGGTGCGGCGGTCAAACGACGTCTTCGGATCGAAGTCGCTCCGCACGCGCACCGCCGGGAAGTTCCGGGCCTGGAACAGCTGCACGACCTTCTGGATGTCGCTCTGGTTCTGCGCGAGCGTGAACCGCGGCTTGCCGAAGATGCACAGGTACGGCCCGACGAGGCAGCGGCCGCGGTGGCGGAACTGCTCGCGGATGTCCGCGTGGCTGACCTGGAGCGTACCGACCTCGATGATCCCGATCTTGTCGACGTCGACGGTGTACGCCGGGCCGGGGTCCACCTTGATCTCGAGGAGCACCGTGGCGCCGGAGATCTGCTGCTCGATCGAGGCGCGCGCCTCGAAGTAGCCCTCGTCGCGCAGGAAGCCCTCGATGTTGACGGTCTCCCGCCAGAGCTCGCACGCGCGCGCGGTCGGATCCCACGGCAGGTACGAGCCGACGCGCTTGGTCATGCGGCGGGCGATCTCGTCGTCGAGCAGCTGGTCGAACACCGACTGCGAGACGTCGACGTCGATGCGGCGCACGATCGGCTTGGGCGCGAGGTGCACCACGGCGCGCGTCCCGGTGGGCGTCTCGCGCGTGCCGAGGCCGACCAGGTGGTAGCCGAACTCGCCCGCCGCCTTGGCGATCTCCTCGCGCGCGGCGTCGGTCAGCGCGCGGATGCGCGTCATCGTCGGCGTCATCAGCGCGCGCACCGTCGGCTCGGGATCGATCAGCGTGCCGGACAGATCGAAGTCCGACCACGTCACCGGCGGGGGCGCGATGGTCCCGGGCTGCGGCGGTGCCTGCTGCGCCTCCTTGCGCGGCTCGCAGATCGCCGGATCGAACTTCGTCGGCGAGATCTCGCCCTCGGGCTGCGCGCGCGCCGCGGGCGCAGCGGCGGCGACGAGCGCGGCGGCGAGCGCGAGCGTGAAGACGATCGCGCGCGCGGGCGGGGCGGGGCGGGGCGCGGGGCTCACGGGACGAACAGCCGGTACACGGCGCGCAGGCCGTAGTCCTCGATGTCTTGCTCGGCGGGATCGCTGAAGTCCTTGTTCAGGTAACCGAGCTCGACGGAGAAGCCGTACGGCGTCTTCAGCTGCGCGCGCCCGTCGATGGTGCTGCCGCGGATCGTCTGCTCGGTCTGGCCGAGGAGCTTCAGGTTCTCGAGGATCTTCTTCTCGACGTGGAACCCGATCGAGCCGAAGCCGATCTCGATCCGCAGGACGTCGAGGCCGATGATCCGGCCGAGCGAGTCGCCGAGCAGGCCCGAGACCCAGTCGCCGGCGAGGTCCTTCACGATCTGATCGGCGAAGCCCTGGCTCGGGTTCGTGGTCGGATCGGCGCGCAGCGGATCGCCGCCGAGCGACTGCTCGCCGAGCGAGCGGCGCAGCTGCTCGGAGTTGCGGCCGAGCACGAGCAGGGACAGGGTCTGCGACTTGTTGTAGCCGGTCGACGTGCGGAGGTCCCAGCCGAGCTGCTGGAGGCGCCCATCGATCTTCAGCGTGATGACGTGGTTTTGGCCCGACAGGTCGCGGTAGTCGGGCGCGTCGCTCGTCACGTCGAGCGTGGGGTTACCGGCGGGGCTGCCGGCGTCGAACGTGATCGTGCCCGCCGTGCGCGTGAACTTCGCGCGCGTGCCGGGGAACCGGAACTCGCCGCGCGCCACGGCGATCGCGCCCGCGAGCCGCGGATCGCGCGGCGTGTTCTTGATCGCGATCTTGTCCGACTTGAGCTCGATGTTCGCGATGTTGTTCTCGACGACGAACCGCTTGACGAACAGCTCGAGGTTCAGGTTCGCGTCGCCGATCGTCGGGTACTCCTCCCAGAACGGCTTGGTCGGCGGCCCGCTCGCGGCGAGCGACAGGAGCTGCTCGGTGATCGCGAGGTTTCGCTGGTACTTGCCGTCGATGATCGTGATGTTGCCGTTGACGCCGAGCTTGCCGTGCTGGCCCTGCTTGACGATCCACAGGCCCGTCGACGACAGCACGAGATCGAGCGTGCCGGGGACGCGGAACGGGATGTCCTTGATGTCGAGCGTCACGTCGAGCTCGGTCAGCGCGCCGTTCGTGAGGAGGATGGTCCCGCTGATGTTGTCGAACGCGCCCTCGCCGCCGATCGACGCGCGCACGTTCGCGGTCGCGTCGCGCCGGTCGCCGATCGTCAGCTTCAGGCCGCCCTGGTTCGTGGTCGTCTCGATCTCGATCCGGCCGCGCGTGAGGCTGAGCTCGCGGCCCACGCCGCGCGGGATCAGCGCGAGCGAGCGCGGCAGCTCGCCGGGCCGCCGGCAGTCGGTGCCATCGGGCGCGGTGGTCGCGTCCCCGACGCACACGGGCGGCGGATCGAACACGATCGCGCCGGCGACGGTCGGCAGGGCGCCCTTGCCGCTGAGGAGCAGATCGCCCTCGATCCGCGCCAGGCCGCTCGCCGACGAGACGGCGCCCGGCGCGACGACGCTCAGCATCTTGCCGGCGATCTTGCCGCTGATCAAAACGCCCCACTGCACGGGGCGGAAGCCGTCGAGCGCGATGTTGCCCTTGATGTGCAACTCGCCGGCCTCGTCGCGGTGCTGATCGCGGACGCTGAGCTTCACGTCGGTGAAGCCGAGGCTGCCGTTCGCGAGCTTGATGAGGCCGCTCGGCGCCTCGAGGTCGGTGTCCTTGCCGAGCGGGCGCGCGACCGCGTTGTCGAGCTCGATCGCGGCCTCGTACCGCGGCGCCGCGAGCGTGCCGCCGATCGACGCGGTCAGCCGCGCGCGGCCGGAGATGTCGTCGAACGTCGCGTCGACGAGCGAGCCGAGCAGCGACAGATCGAGCACGCCGCTCGCGGCGAGCGCGATCGACTGCTCCTGGACGTGGCCGCGCACCTCGATCACGCCGGCCGGCGTGCCGATCCGCGTGCTGCACGCCCGGCGGCCGGCGGGCGCGCTCGGGTCCTTGCACGCGAGCTCGAGCCCGGTCGGCGTGACGCGCAGGGACACGGCCGTCTTGGCGTCGCGGTCCGGCGGCGCGACGACGCTCATGCGGAGCGGCGTGATCCGGCCGTCGGCCGCGCGGTGGTTGTAGATCGCCCACACCTCGGCCAGCTCGATCCACGCCTCCGGCTCGACGGGCTTGTCGGGGAGAAGCTCGGTCTTCACGGTGATCGTGCCGCTCGCCCACGCCTGGACCTCTCGCGGGATCCCGAAGCGCTTCTGCAGATCGAGCAGCACGTCGAGCTCGATCCGGCGGCCGGTGATCGACAGCTCCACCGGGAACGGGGCCGCGGTGCCGACCACGCCGCTGATCTGGAGCCGGCCGGCGAGCGCGCTGCCGCGGATCGCGAGCCCGGCCATGGTCCGCTTCGCGCCGTACTCGATCGTCGCCGGCTCGACGGCGAGCTGCGCGTCGCCGACGAACGCGTCCATGACCCACGCGCGGAGGAGCGTGATCGCGCCGCGGGCCGCCGGCTGTGCGGGCGTGCCGTCGAGGTGCAGGGTCGCCGAGGCGAGGCCGCCCGCGAGCTTCTGGCCGAGGAGCTGCTCGAGCAGGCTGAGCGGCAGGTCGGACACGGCGATCGTGCCGCCGAGCCGATCGGGCGCGGCGCCCTTGGCCGTGCGCGCGCCGGGCAGCTTCGCGACCGTCGCGTCGATGTTGCCGCCACCGGCGCGCTGGGCCGTGGCGACGGCGCAGAACCCGCCGCGCTTGCCCTGCTCGCACTGCGCGAGGTCGTCGCCGTCGAGGTACGTCGCGCGGGGCCGGCACACCTGATCGTTCCGCTGGTTCAGGCACACGCTGACCTTCTCGTAGCGGTCGCCCAGGACGTCGAGCTTGCTCGCCTGCGCGAGGACCCGCGCGTAGCCGAGCCAGTCCAGCGGCGGCCGGTTCGGATCGATCGTCGCGTTCGTGATCTCCGCCTCGACGGTGTCGAGCGTGCCCTTGACCACGCCCTTGAGGCCGCACACCTTCGCCGCCACGAGGCCCCGCCCGGCCACGGACAGGCGATCGATCCGCTTGATCTCGCCGCTCGTGATGAGGCCGAGCGTGCCCTTGAGCTCGCCGCCGAGGCCGGTCGAGCGCACCTTCGCGTCGACGCGGGCCTGCGTGACCATCGCGCTGTCGATGCGCAGGTTGTCGATGCACGGCACGCCGCCGAGCTCGTACTGGGACAGGGTCACCGTCGGCGCCGTGATCTTGCCTCGGATCACGATCGTCCCGCCGTGCGCGCTCGTCGCGAGCACCGGCAGATCGAACCGCGCGAGCCACACCCCGAGATCCGGGAAGTCGCCGGTGATCGAGACGTTGATGTCGTCCGAGGCCGGCTTGACCCAGCCATCGAACAGCGCGTTGTTGCGGCCCGCCTGCACCGCGACCTTCTCGATCTTGATCGTGCCGAAGGCGTCGTTCGTGAACAGCCGGCCGCGGTGGACGCGCAGCTCGCGGCCGGTCGGCGTCAGCCCGAGCGAGAGATCGAAGTCGTCGAGCGCGAAGCCCTCCTCGGTGTCGCCGTTCGCGCGCAGCCGGCCGTGCACGAACTTGCCGGCGGCGGCGACCACGTTGGGCGGCAGGAACCGCTCCACGTCGATCGCCTTGGCGATCTCGACGCTCGCGTGCATGTTGAGCGGCCGGAGGCCGAACGACGCCGACAGGTTCACCTCGCCGGGCTCCTTGCCGCCCTTGATCAGCGCCTTCGTCTTGTCGAGGTAGCCCTGCTCGTTGACGAGGTCGATCTTGCCGTGGACCTCGGCGAGCGTGAGCTTCAGCGGGGCCGCCTGAGCGGAGAGCTGGAGGCTGTAGTCGAGGTTCTGCAGATCGAGGCTGACCGCGGGCGCCGCGACGAACGGGCCGGTCAGCGTGATCCGGCCGTCGAGGTTGTCGCCGCTGACCGCCGGCATGATGCACGTCTGGATCGTGGGCCCGAGGTTCTTGGCGTCGAGCGCGAGGTTCCACGAGCCGTCGTAGGGGCGGTCCCACCAGTTGTGGAGCTCGCCGGTGAGGTGCAGCCGCGCGCCCTGCGCCGGATCGGGCGGCTGATCCGGGCGCTCCGGGGACGGGCAGGGCAGCGTGCGCGCCTCCAGATCGAGCTCGAGCGTCCGCGCGACGAAGTCCTTGCGCGGCCACTCGGTCGGCAGCTGCGCGAGCCGGTTCAGCCGGATGTCGGAGAGGGCGATCTCGTAGCGCTTCGTGCGGCTCGCGGTGGGGGCGGGCTGGCTGCCGCCCGGGGGCGGCGGGACGGGGATGCGGAACGCCTCGCGCGGGCCCTCGTCGTCGATCCGCACGACGCCGCGCCGGGCGGTCACGCCGAGCCGGACGTAGAACTTCGCGACCAGCGGATCCTCCGGATCCATGTAGAGGTACGTGTCGTTCCTGGGATTTGGGCCGGCGTCGACGTCCACGCCCTCGAGCCGGGCGGTGAACTTGTAGGCGATCGTGTCCTTCGTCGTGCCCGCGTACGGGACGAAGTGGACCGTGAGGTTCAGGTCCTGGACGTGGATGTCGCGCACGTCGAAGATCGGCGGCGGGGCGTCGGCGTAGATGCCGGCCCGGAAGCCGGCCTGCATCCGCGGGTAGAATGCCGTGACGATGCTGACGATCGTCCGATCGTAGGCGTGGAGCGGGTAGGGCTCGCGGGTCTCCTCGAGCAGGGCCTCGCCGCCGTGGATCCACACGTGGCGGAGCACGAAGTCGTGGTTGCCGAACAGGAGCGCGTGGGCGTCGACCTCGGCGGTGATCAGCGGGGTGCGGATGAGCAGCTTGCGCGGCTTGCGCTTCGAGGTCGGGTCGGGATCGGGCCGGTTGTCCGGGGTGCAGTCCTCGTTGGGATCGCCGGTCCGCAGCTCGTCGTCCTCGCCTGCGACATCGGCTGAGAGGACGCAGTCGTCCCACACGCGGACGTCGCGCAGCGTGAGCGGGATCCAACCTCCGGTCAGGACTTTTTTGAGGCCGGCGGCCGGCCACTCGATCGAGCCGACCTCGATCCGGCCGCGCATGCGCTTGTTGAGGATCGTCGCGATGTTGCTCGCGAGATCGGGGCCCTCGAACTTGACCCGGAGGACGGCGTACCCGACCCCTGCGATGAGGACGATGCCCACCAGGGCGAGGGCGAGCCAGCGGCCGATGTGAAAGGATCGATAGACGCCGAGCACGTCACCCGCGGGACTTTTGGCCGGGGGGGACGGCGCGGGCCCGTGGGCTCGATCCCGAGGTCCTGAGCTCTTCACCCGTGCTCCCGAACGTACCAGACGAACCCGGGAATCTCATCGCCCGGGCCGTGGTCAATATCGTCGACGCTTCTGCGCGTGCGGCGATTCATGTCGGCGCATTTCGAGATAGTCATGCGAAGAGGCGACCCCTATACTGGCTCCAACGGACCGAAAGCGAGGCAATCGAGATGTCTGACGATACGCCCGAGACTGTCGCCCCCGTCCTCCGCCGTGAAGCGCTCTTGCCGAACGAGCGTAGCCGAGGCCTGGGCACCGTCGCTGTGGTGTGCACGATGGCCGGTGTCGCCTCCGGGCTTGCGCTCGCGACCACGCTGATGGCGATGCAGGTGGCCGACACGATGTCGTCGCGGACCTGCCCGTACCGCGCCGTCGAGGTCAGCCCGGCCTATCAGCCGAGCCACGGCTTCCTCGGTGTCCGCTACGTGTTCGCCAACGGCGTCGCGCGCGTCCACAGCGTGCTCGCCGACACGCCGGCCGAGCAGATCGGCCTGCGCCGCGGCGACCGCGTGCTGTTCGTGAACGGCGAGCGGATGGACTACCCGAACGAGCTGCAGGAGACGATCTTCAACGCCAAGCCAGGCTCGCGGCCGCACATCACGATCGAGCGTGACGGCACGCAGATCGAGGTCGAGCCGACGCTCACGCGCTGGCCGACGGCCACGTACTGAGATCTCCCTCGCCTCGCGCTCGCCTCACGAGGGGCGGCGTCAGAGCGGGCCGGAGCCAAGGGCTCAGGGCCCGCAGAAGTCGGTCGCGCTCTGGGCTCCCTCGCGGAGCCGGATGCACGTCGACACCGTCTGATCCTCGCGCTGGAACGTGACGACGATCTGCTCGCCCAGCGCGGCGGCGAGCGGTGCCGTCGGCCCGACGCTGCCGTCGGCCCGGGCGGCCTCGATCACGCCGACGCGGCGCTCGCGGTTGAAGACGAAGACGATCGAGTCGACGTAGTTCACGTCGGGCGGGTACGCGAACGTCGCGGTCGAGCTCGTGTCCGTGATCGTCACGGCGAACGTCATCCTGCCGGGGTCCGGCGGCGGGATCGGGATCGACGGGGTGATGCACCCGCCGAGCACCGCCAGCACGAGGATCGAGAGCAGAGGACGCATGGATCCAAGATCCCTGCACAGCAAGCAGCGATCCATCCGAGCCTACTGGCGAAGCCGAGCCATTTCAGCTGTCTGCTCAGCTTCTACGAAGAAGCCCTGCCAATTTCGTTGGCAGGGCGCGCCGGCAGCGTCAACTCGGATGTCGCGATCGCTACGGGGTGCGCTTCACCTTCATCGGCAGCATGATCGACAGGCCGGCGCCGAAGAACAGGTGGTGGACGAAGCGGTTGTCGTCGCTCGTGACCGCCTGGTCCTTCGCGTCGAAGTCGGCGCCCGACGGGTTGTCGCTGAACGCGTAGTCGCGGATGGTGAGGTCGAGCGCGATGAAGTCGTTCAGGAACACGTGGATGCCGCCGCCGAGGTAGAGCCCGAGGCGCTGGCCGCTGTTGAGCGGCGGATCGTTGTTGGGGTCGCCGTCGGCCGGGATGTCCCCGTCCGATACGCCCGGGTGCGTGTCGTCGCAGATCATCGTCGAGCAGCTGCTGTCGAGCCGCGCGAACGCGAGCCCGCCCTGGAAGTAGAAGTCGAACGCGACGAACGCCTGGCTGAACGCGGCGAGCTTGCCGTACCACGGCGTGAGGCTCACGTAGGCCGCGCCGTGGAGCGGCATCTTGTTGAGGCGCTGCTGGAACTCTTCCTGGCTCGGCTCGCGGATGGAGAGGTCGTCCGCGGTCCCGGACATGCCGTCGGGGCCGCGCTCCTTCATGTCCTTCATGGCCTGCGTGTCGAACGTCGGGATGATCTTGTCGACGAGCGCCGTGTTCAGCGCGACCGAGCCCACGCCGAGGCCGCCGATCGAGATCATGTCCGTCAGGTGGTACTCGAGCTTCGCGCCACCGCCGACGATGTGCTTGAAGTCACCGTTGATCGTCGACTCGAACAGCGGCGTGAACTCGAGGCGGTTCTTGACGAGCAGGCGGCGGTGGCGGACGGCCACGTCCTTGGCGAGATCGTTGGTGCGCCGCTGCGCGGCGGCTTCCTGGGCGATGCCGAGCAAGAGCAGGCCAGCGAGCGCGGCGATGATCGTGTGCTTCGTGGTCATGCGTGGCCTCAGCGGAAGGTGGTGTACTCGAACGAGGTCGGCAGCCAGAAGCTGACGCCGATCTGGAACATCACGTTGTTGATGAGCGCGCCGTCGGCTTCCGCCTTCGCCTCGGCCGCCGTCTCGTTCATCCCGACCGCACGATCGGTGGGCTCGAACTTGTCGTAGAAGATGTAGTCGCGCATGCCGGCGTTGACGGTGAGCCACTTCGTGATGAAGAAGCGCATGCTCGCGCCGATGTTGGGCTGGATGAGGAGGTTCGTGAAGCCGGGGAACTTGGTGTCGCGCGGGATCACCTCGCTCTGACCGGCGCCGATGCCGGCGGTGAACGCGATCTCCCACGTCACCAGGCGGCGATCGAGGAGCGCGAACTTGCCGTACACCGGCACGTAGTGGAAGTTGAGCGCGGCGCTCCAGTTGTACTGGTTCACCGTCGGCAGGCGGCGCGCCTGGCGGGCGACGAGGTCGAACGGCTCGCGGAAGCCTGCCTGGTAGTAGATGCCCTCGACGCCGACCGCGAGCACGTCGGTCAGGTAGTACGCGAGCTCGCCGCCGAGCGCGTAGTGGCGGATCATGTTGTCGTTCATCGTGGTGCCGGCGAACGGGTAGAGCTCGGTGCGGCGCGACTTGAGGAACGGCTTGCGCACGACGACGAGGATGTCTTTCCACGACAGCGGCGTGCGCTTGAGCGGGCCGGCCTTGACGACGCCGGCGTTCGGGTCGGCGGCGTTCAGGTCCGCGGTCAGATCGGCGGGCGGCTTGTCCTCGGGGGCGCCCATGTCGATCTCGTTGGGATCGACCTGGCCGCCGCCGGACTTGTCGTCGCCCTCCATCTCGATCTCGTCACCGCCGCCTTTGGGGGCTGACTTGTCGCCGCCGCCCTTCTTGGGGTCACCGGCCTTCTTGCCAGCCGGAGCGCCTTTCTTGGGTTGCGCGAGCGCCGGTTGAGCCGCCAGGGCCATACCGACGACGAGCACGAGGGATCGATGGAATGCCCGCATTCGTAGAGGCTTCATAACACGTGCCTTTTTCCGCGCTCAAGAACATGGCGCAGACGATTTGGGGAGCGATCGAAGGCCCGACAGACGAACGCGGCGTCCGGTTGCGTGCGGTGTGCTATGCCGCCTCGCTCGTGTTCGCGTCGGCGTAGAGGGCGTCGACGAAGGCGACCGGATCGAACGGCCGGAGGTCGCCGATCTTCTCGCCGACACCGACATACCGCACCGGCACCTTCAGCTCATCGCAGATGCCAAGGATGACGCCGCCCTTCGCGGAGCCGTCGAGCTTGGTGAGGACGATCCCGCTGATCTCCATGTCGGCCTTGAACGCCTTCGCCTGCGAGATCGCGTTCTGTCCGGTGGTCGCGTCGAGGACCATCCAGACCTCGTGCGGCGCGCCGGGCATCGCCCTGTCGCAGACGCGGCGGACCTTCTTCAGCTCGTCCATGAGGCCGGCGTTCGAGTGCAGGCGCCCGGCCGTGTCGCAGATGACGATGTCGAGCTGCTCGTCGACGCCGCGCTTGATGGCGTCGAAGATGACCGACGACGGATCGCCGCCGGCCTTGCCCTTGACGACCGGGACGCCCGCGCGCTTGCCCCACTCCTCGAGCTGCTCGGTGGCGGCGGCGCGGAACGTGTCGCCGGCGGCGAGCAGGACCTTCTTGCCCTCGCGCGTCCAGCGGTCGGCGAGCTTGCCGATCGTGGTGGTCTTGCCGACGCCGTTGACGCCGAGGACGAGCAGCACGAACGGCTGCTTCGTCGTGTCGGCGGGCGGCGCGTCGACGGAGAGGATCTCCTTCGAGGTCTTGCGGATCTGCGCCCAGATCTTGTCGGGCTTCTCGAGCTCGGACTTCGACAGGCCGCTCTTCACGGACTGGAAGATCCGGTCGGCGGCGCGCGGCCCGATGTCCGCGGTGAACAGCGCCTCCTCGAGCTCGTCGAGGGTCTGCGCGTCGATCTTCTTGCGGCCGAACAGCTTGCCGAGCTTGGCGACGAAGCCGCCGCGCGTCTTGGCGAGGCCGGCCTTGTACGCGTCGCGCGCCTCGGCGTCGACCGCCTCGCGCGGCTCCTCGCGCTCGTCCGCTGCCTCGCGCTCCTCCGCCTCCTCGCGCTCGTCCGCTTCGTCTTCGTCTTCGTCCTCGTCGTCCTCGTCCTCGTCGTCGTCCTCGTCTTTCGGCGCGGGGCGCTTCGGTTTCGGCGCCGCCGCCGGCTCGGCCTCTTGGCCGGGGCGCGGCCGGCGGATGCGCTCGCGGGGCCGCTCCTCCTCGGGCCTGAGCCCGAGCCGGTCCTGGACGCCCGATGGCGCCCGGGCCCGACTCTTGAGCGAGGCGCGACGGAGGACGAAGATGATCAGCGCGATCACGGCCAGCGCGATCGCTAGCTGGAGCAGCTCCTGTTCCATCGGCGTGTGTATACCTCAGCGCGCGCCGTCAGATGGCGCGCGGTGCCGGGCAACCTGCGTCCGGCCGCCAGCCGTGGCAAGGGTCCGCCTGGCTTCGGCTGCGGCGCGGGGGCCGCGGGCGCGCTACATCGCGACGAAGTCGAAGCCGACGGCGGCCATCAGGCCGACCAGGTTCGTGCCGTCGCCGCCAGAGCCTCCGCCGACGTCGGCCGTGAAGAACAGGGTGCCCTTGACGTTGAACAGCCCGGCCTGGTAGCCGGCACCCATGTTGAGGCTGAGCTTGGTGCTCGTGTCGGAGGAGTCCTGCCCGAAGAACGAGACCGAGACGCGGATGATGTTGAGGCCAGCCTCTCCGGTGAGGAACAAGCCGTCGCCGCTCGGCTCGACATTGTACCGGAGGCCGCCGTAGATCGGGAACATCGTGTAGCTGATGTCGAGGTCCTCAGCGGCTTCGGTGAAGTGGTACAGGAAGCCGAGCCGGCCGGTCACGGAGAGCTGCGGGTTCAAGGCGAGCTCGAGCCGCCCGAACGGGCCGAACGCGGCATCGGCGCCGTCGGCGTAGTCGCCGACCGGCAGCACGAACGCGAGGTCGGCGCCGATCCGGGACTGCGGTGTCCGAGCGGAGTATTCGGGCGCCGCGGGTCCGGCCGCGGGTCCGGCCGCGGGTGGCGGCGGTGGTGGTGACGATGGCGGTGGCGCGTACGGTTGGGCCGCCGCGACGCCGGTCAGTCCCAGCGAAGCGAGCACCCCGTGCGTCCAGCGGATCATGGCAAAGCTTCTCCCGTGCGGTCCGGCGGTGACGGACCGGCCCGCTGGCGATAGTAGTCGAGCCGGGCGAGCCGGGGCGCGCGGATGCTCCCGTGATCGCGGCCTCCGCCGCTGTTTGCCGGCGCGGGTGGCGGGTCGCGGTCAGACGAAGACATCCTCGGCCGAGGCCGCGGTGGCGGCGCGAGCGATCCATCGATCAAGGGTCGGCAGATCTTTGCACGCCTCAATGCGCGAGCGTACCTCCGGGGGGATCGGGATACCTCGTGCCGACAGGAAGGTCAGGAGCGCTTCGGCTTTACTTTCGGCCTTGCCTTCTGCCTTGCCCTTGACGAGACCGATGGCCTCGCCTTCGATGAGTCCCTCGGCCTTGCCCTCGGCTCGTTTGACCTCGGCGAGCTCCTTCGCCTGCTGGATCTCATCGTTGACCTTGCGATACGCGTCGAGCTCCAGCTGCGTGAACGTGGCCTTGTTGGCGAGCTCGAGCGCCGCCCGGTACGGCCGCGCGAGGTAGGCCGGGACCTCGGTGAGCTCGGGCGCGTGGACGAATAACCAGGCCCACAGGTCAGCGCCGGGGGCCTCGGGGCGCTGGCTCGGCAGCTTGGTCAGCTCCAGGAAGACGTACTGGACCTGGAGCAGCCCGTGGTTGCCCGACTTGCGCTCCATCATGTTCCAGCGGCTCAGCATGGGGACCAACGGGAGGTTCTGCGCGTGCTGCTTGTCGTCGGGCCAGAGCTCGAAGTTGCAGATCGAGATCGCGACGACGTCGGTGAGCTTGGTGTACTGATCCGCCTCCTTGAGCTGGGCGGCGTACGCCTTGCACGCGTTGTAGACGACGCGGTTAACGAAGCCGGGGAGGTGGATGAGCTGCATCTCGACCACGAAGGTCGTGCCCTCACGGTCCTTGCAGCGAACATCGAGGATCGAGAGCTTGGCTCCGAGAGCGAGGGGGAGCTGCTCGTTCGGCAGGTACTCGATGGCCTCGATGGTCCGGTCCCCCGTGCGCTCGAGCAGGTCGTTCAGCAGCGCGCAGAGGATGTCCGGGTGGGTCGCGAAGATGCGCCTGAAGATGAAGTCGTTCTTGAGGTCGGCGAACACCACGACGGCAGTATACGTCGTCGACGAGCGTCGGCAGCCTCGGTGTCGCCGTCAGAGCGACGCTTGATGCGATCTTTGCGGACGACATCGAAGCGAGCGCGCTTCGCGGAGGTCGATCTGTAACATCGGGCCGAAAATGCTGCCGATGCTGAGCGGCGCGGCTGCTAGGTCGGCGAGACCCACGCCGTCAGCGCGGACCGGCGGCGGAAGCCCCTCACGGCTGCGTATAGAGCGGCTCGTCGTCGGCGAGCCGCAGGCCCGGGACGAGCGCATCGAGCTCGCCGATGTCGTAGCGGTGCAGGCCGATGACGTGCCAGAACTGGCCAGCGACGTCGCCGCGTACGCGGTAGCGACCGTCGGGGCGCGCGGCGACCGAGCCGCTGGCGGTCCCGTACAGGATCGCCAGGCAGCGCCCGCTTGCGACGTCCCAGAGCCGTACCGTGGCGTCGGCGGCGCCGCTGGCTAGCATCGTGCCGTCCAGCGAGAACGCGACGCTCCTGACGCTCCCTTCATGACCGGCGAGCCGCGCCCGTTCGCTTCCGTCCTCCGCATTCCATAGGCGTATCGTCGCGTCGGCAGCGCCGCTGGCCACCGTCGTGCTATCTGGCGAGAACGCGACGCTCAGGACGCTCCCGCGATGGCCGGCCATGCGCGCCCGTTCGCGTCCATTCTCCGCATTCCATAGGCGCACCGTTGCGTCGGCAGCACCGCTGGCCACCGTCTTGCCGTCTGGTGAAAACGCGACGCTCAAAACGCATCCTCGATGGCCAACCAGGCACGCCCGCGCTTTTCCATCCGCGGCATTCCATAACCGCAGCGTGTTGTCGTCGGCACCACTTGCGATCGTCTTGCCATTCGGAGAGAACGCCACGCTCCAGACGCTCTCACTGTTCGCTGCCAGGCGCGCTTGTTCGCTCTCATCCTCCACGTTCCATAGCGTCACCTCGCCATTGTCGGAGGCACTCGCCACCAGCTTGCCGTCGGGCGAGAACACCACGCTCCAGATGCTTCCGTGGTTTCCTGCAAGCCGGGCTCGTTCGCTCCCATCTGCATTCCACAACCGCACGGTGGCGTCATCAGCGCCACTTGCCATCGTCTTGCCGTCCGGCGAGAACGCTACGCTGAACACGTTGCCTCGATGTCCGCTCAGCCGGGCTCGCTCGCTCCCATCCTCCACGTTCCATAGCCGGACCGTGAATTCATCGGCGCCGCTCGCCACCGTCTTGCCATCGGGCGAAAACGCCACACTCCAGACGCGCCCACGATGGTCGGCCAGTCGCGCTCGCTCAGTTCCATCGACTACGTTCCACAGCCGCACGGTAGCGTCGTCGGCGCCGCTTGCCACCGTCTTGCCGTCCAGCGAGAACGCCACGCTCTGAATGCGCCTGCCATGGCCGGCGAGCCGCATCCGTTCGCTCCCATCTTCCACATTCCACAGCCGCACCGTGGCATCGTCGGCGCTGCTCGCCACCGTCTTGCCGTCTGGCGAGAACACCACGCTCGAAACGCGCCTGCCATGCCCGGCAAGTCGTGCTCGTTCGCTCCCGTCCCCTGTATTCCACAGCCGCACCGTGGCATCGTCGGCGCCGCTTGCCGCCGTCTTACCGTCCGGCGAGAACGTCACACTCGAAACGCTTCCGCGGTGCCCCGTCAAGCACGTCTGTTCGCTCCCGTCCCCTGCATTCCACAGCCGCACGGTGGCGTCATCGGCACCGCTCGCCACCAGTTTGCCATCCGGCGAAAACGCCACGCTGCGGACGCGTCCGAGATGCCCTGCGAGGCGTGCACGTTCGTACCCAGCAGTCGCATTCCATAGCCTCACAGTCTCGTCGGCGGCACTCGCCAGCAGCTTGCTGTTCGGAGAGAACGCTACGCTCCAGACGCTCCCACGGTGTCCGGCCAGGCGGGCCCGTTCGCTTCCATCTGCTGTGTTCCACAGCCTCACCGTATCGTCTTCGCTGCTCGCTACCGTCTTACTGTCGGGTGAGAACACCACGCTCCAGACGCTTCCGCCGTGCCCGGCCAAGATGCGCACGAGCTGGCCCCGGGCGCAGTCCCACAGGCGCACGGTCCCGTCATCATGTCCGCTCGCTACCAGGGTGCCGTCCGGGCTGATCACGACACGGCACCCGCCCCAGGTCGCTCGCGTGTACATCGCCTCGACCGCAGAGGGCGCGAGCGCCACGCCGATCGCACTGGCTTTGTCGAGCGCCGGCACGGCGCGGGCGCCGAGGAAGCTCGCGCCGGTCAGGCATGCACCGGTCAGGCGCGCGCCACCGAGGTCCGCGCGGTGGAAGCGCGCGAACGCAAGGTTGGCATCAGTCAGGTCGGCATCCCGCAGACATGCGTCGGTGAAGTCTGCGTACGCGAGCTTGGCTCCTACCAGTGATGCACCGGTCAGGTCGCGCCCGACCATGCGCGCGCCGGTGAGATCGCTGCCGTCGAGGACCGCGCGGCTCAGGCGCTGTCCTCCGAACTCCTGCCCGCGCAGGTCCTGATCGCGAAGGATTGCCTGCGTAGTTGCTTCGCGATTCAGGCGCTTGAGCACCTCGCGGGCATGCTCGGCAGCGGCGTTCGTGGTCGGTGCTGCGAGGCGATCCTCGGCCCACCGTGCCAGCACTTCATCGCCGAGGCGTTCGCGCAAGAGATCGATCATGAACGCGTTGAGCCGCCCGACTTCGAGGTGGGATCCGGGGACGTCACCGGTGATCTCGCCCGCGAGGCGACCCGCCACGAGCCACTCGAGGACCGTCTGATGGATGAACGAGATCCGGCCTCGATCGTCTCGAGTTAGGAGCGTCCGGGCGCGCGCCGTGTGCGTCGTCCACTCCGGGTCGCTATCGCACATGCGCGCGAGAAGCTCACCGGCATGGACGCCGACGTCCTCGGCCTGGATGCTCCCACCGGGATCGCGCCAGAGCTGCAGCGCGAGGTTCGTGGCGGCATCTCGCAACGTCTCCGCGCTGGGCCCCGGTGCCGCTCCCGGCGGCTTCAGTCGCTTGGCCTCCGCCGCGAGCCACGCATCGTCGACGACAAGCCGGTAGAGCGCATCGGAGGTGAGTGAGCCGCCCAGGCCGGCCGCTTGCGCGAGCTTGTCCTCGGGAAGATCGACGATGAACCCCAGCATGCGAGGGTTGCAGGCGAGGCCCACGAGATCGTGGACGCGCGCAAGCCGCGCGAGGCGCGCCTCGCCGGCTTCAGCGCCGAACCGCTGGCGGAGGTAGGCCGCGACGTCCTCGCGCTCGAACGGATGGACCTCGAGCACGAGGCGCCGCTGGACGCGCTCGAGCAGGCCGCCGAGCGGCGTCATGCCGGCTGATGACGGGCTCATCAGGTCGGCGACCTGACCGCTGGACAGGAAGTGCTCGGTGCGGCTGCTGAGCACGATGCGTGCGCGGTCGACGGCCGCGGCGTAGATTCGCTCGAAGTGCGCGGGGATGGCCGCCGACCGCACGCGCAGCGCGAGCTCGTCGAAGCCATCGAACAAGAGCGCCAGGCGGCCTTCTTCGAGATCGCGGCGAAACGCCCTGGGATGCCACGGCACGCCGAAGCGCGTGAACTGCGTCGCTGCCAGCTCCTCGATCGTGTGCGCGCGCTCGAGATCGCGCAGCTCGACGAGGATCGGCGTGATCGCCTGCTGCTTGCCGAGGCGGCGGGCGACCTCGCGCAGGAGGAATGTCTTTCCGACACCGGCCGGGCCCAGCACGACCGCGAACGTGCCCTCACGCTCGAGGAGCCTGGCCGTCAGCCAGTCTGCCGCTCGCTCGACCCGCGCCGTGGATGCGACGATCGGGCTCCACACCGTCACCTCCTGCTCGAGGTAATAGCCCGAGGGGTATTCGCGATCCTTGGCGAGTCGCTCGCGCAGCTTCTCGCTGTAACCGGCGGTGTCCAGCACGCGCTGGTAATCGATGAGGCGCTCGAGGTCGACGCCGCGGACCTGGGCCGCCGAGCGCAGCGTTGGATCGATCGCGGAGGTCGCGACCACGAGCCTGGAGACGAGCTGGCCACGGCCGCGGAACGGATCGTGGACGTCGGCGATCCAGCGGTCGAGCACCTCGGCCGTGAGATCCCCGCCATATGCGCCGAGCAGCCCGATGCCTCGCTCGAGGTCGTGGACCTTGGCGTAGTCGCCCCACGGTCCGCGGTGGCGCACGCGCGTGACCTCGGCGATCTTGCCCGCACCGCGGATCCGACACCAGCCGATCACGTCGTCGAGCAGATCGTCTTCGGGCTGCCGGTGAATGCTTCGCATCTCCCGGCGCTCCGCGCCGTGGTCATCGTCGGAGGTCGCGTGGCTGTCTCGACGATGCGCCGTGGGAGCCGCGGGCGGAAATGTCGCTTCGGCCGTGGGCCAGGCGCGATCGAGCGAGTGCCACCAGCGATCGCCGTGCTTGGAGACGCGGGTATCGCCGACCCAGCGCTTGCGCTCGTAGGTGTACTCGCGCGCGGCGCACCACAGCCCGCCGCGCGTGATCCGCACGATCTGGTACTGGTTCGGCGTCTCGCCGGGCTGGTCCTGCGATGGCCCGGGCCGCTGATCGCGCCGGACCGCGGCGCTGCCGGTCGAGATCACGGGCAGCGACGGGCCGAGCATCTCGACGCGCCCCTGGTGGGTGTGGCCATGGAGGAGCACGTGCAGGCGATCACCAAGGATCTCGCGCAGGTCGTCGGCGTCCTGCAGGTTCTCGTCGTCGAGGGCGGCGCGCCGGACGGCGTTGTGGTGGACGAGGCCTACCCGCAGCCAGCCCTTGCGCTCGTACTCGGCGAGCCTGCTAGCGAACCAGCGGAGCTGCGGTTCACCGACGAAGCCGTGGTGATCGGCGTCGAGGTGGCTCTCGTGGATCGTCGAGTTCATGCCCGCGACCACGACCTTGAGCGCCGGGATCTCGAACAGCGTCCACGGCTCGAGCTCCGTGAAGCGGTAGCGATCGATGTCGCGGTAGAGCCGGCCGATCAGCGCGATGTACGGCTCCCATTTCGGCCAGTAGGGCCGCTTGGGATCGTCGCCCTCGCCAGCGCAGCGCAGGACGTACGCCTCGCACAGGTTGCGGTTGATGTCGTGATTGCCGGGGACGACCAAGAGCCGGTCGGGGGCGAGTTTCAGGTGCGCTAGCAGCCCTTCAGCGAATGCCGCGACCTGCTCGAATTCGCGCTTCATCCCCCACTCGGCGAGGTCGCCGGTCAGGGCGATCAGATCGGGCTTGAGCCCGTTCTGGTCGCGCAGCAGATCGAGGTCGTCGCAGAGCCGGCGCAGCAGCGTGTCGAAGCCGCCGCCCTCGTCGGCGAAGCGGTGGTGCTTGCCGAACTGCATGTCCGAGACGTGCAGGATCGTGACGGCCGGCTCGTCGTCTCCGAACCGCGGTGGCTCACCCGCCATCCACCACCCTTATCACGGGGGGCCGGTGCGGGCGCTACGAGGACGTGCCGGGGCGGGCGCGCTCCGCCGCGGGGGCTGCGGCGGCCGGGGCGGGGGCGGTCTGCGCGCGCTCGCGGATCGCGAGGTCGACGCGCTCGGCGGCCTGCGCGAGGAGCGACTCGGCGGCGAGGCGCGGCGAGAAGTAGACCTCCTCGACGAAGTCGGTCAGGGTGGCGAGGGCAGGGGTGGGGCGCTGCGCGCGGACGTGCTCGACGATCTGGCGCGGGGACCAGATGCCCCAGAGGCGCGGCTCGGGGAGCACGGGCTCGGCCGCGCGGCGGTAGAGCTGGAAGACGCGCTCGCGGACGGGAACGAGATCGATGCGGACGCCGCGCAGCTCGCCGCGGTGCGGGATCGAGACGACGAAGCGCTCGGTGACGTGGCCGGGCGCGGCGACCTCGGCGCGGTGCTCGCCGGGGGCGAGCCGCTCGAGGGCGAAGCTGCCGTCGGCGGCGGTGCTCACCTCGCGCGCGGCGTCGCCGAGGACGAGGCTGACGGCGGCGCCCTCGACGGGCCGGCCGCGCACGGTGTCGCGCACGGCGCCGGAGAAGCCGTCGTCGGAGGCGCGGCGCAGCGTCGAGACGAGGCCGGGCTTGTTGACGACGAGCCCGCCGCCCTCCTGCTCGGCGTCGCCGGCGTTCGCGGCCGCCTCGGCGGGCGGCGCGGGGCGGCGGAAGCGCTGCCACGGCCGGGCGCGCGCGGTGAAGAAGCCGCCGGCGGCGAGCGCGGTCGCGATGAACGCGGCGATCGTGTACGAGACGGGGACGGGCTGGGGCGGCGCGATCTTGATGATCGCGGGCGGCGAGTCGCTCGGGCGGAGCGCCGCGTTGCTGGGCTCGGCGCGCACCCTCACGCCGAACTGGCCCTGGCCGAAGAGCTCGGCCTTGACCGCGAACCGGTACGCGCCGCCCTCGCCGGTGGCGCCCTGCGCCAGGCGGCGATCGCCGGTGGTCAGCGTGACGGCGGCGCGCGGGACGGGCTTGCCCTCCTCGTCGGTGACGGCGCCGGTCACGACGAGCTCGTCCTCGAACGCGAGGCTTGTGGCCGAGACCTTCATCGCGGTCGTCGTCGCCGAGCCGAGCTCGAGCGTGATCTCGGCGGTGGCGGCCTGCTTGCCGCCGTCGCCTGCGAATGTCGCGCGGATGCGCTGCGTGCCGGGGCCGCCGGCCATCGCGCGGGTGAACCGGACCGGCTTGCCGGTGCGGGTGTCGGCGAAGCGCCGCAGGTCGCCGCCGGGCGGGCCGTGCGAGAGCTGGATCGGCAGCTCGTCGGGCTCGCCGTCGACGGTGGCGGACACGGTGAGCGTGACGCCGCCGGGCGCCTCCTGGCTCTCGAGGAGGAGCGCGACCTGGGCGCGCGCAGGATCGGTGCTGGTCTCGACCGGGTCGGCGCGCTCGAGGAAGCCGGCGCCGCCGAAATCGAGCGCGATCGTCTGCGTGCCTGGCTCCACGCCGCGCAGGGTGGTGGTGAACTTGCCTCCGTCGCGGGTGGTCGCGAAGCTGCGGGCCGCGCTGCCGTCGGAGCCGATGCGGACCCACACCCGCTGGCCATCGATGCCGTCTCCGGTGAGCCGGTCGGTCAGCGTGCCGGTGACCTCGACCGCGGCGTCGTCGACCATGCGGACCCGCTCGAGCCGGAGCTGCGTCTGCGCCTTGATCTCGATCGTGGGCGCCGCGCGCAGGGCCGCGCGGGGCGCGAGCGCGAGGCCGAGCACCGCGAGCGCGATCAGAGGTGCGAGCCGACGCACGCCGGAGGTGATAGCACGCCGAATGTCATAGGGGCGATCCACCCTGCGTCCGACCCTCAGGAGTCCCACCCCCAAGGGGTACCTCAGGTCGCCTCGGGTCGTCTCAGGTAGTTCGAGCCACGGAGCTTCATGCGCATCAAACGAGTCGAGATCATCGGCTTCAAGTCGTTCTGCGACCGGGCGGTCGTGCAGATCGGCGAGTCGATCACCGGGGTCGTCGGGCCCAACGGGTGCGGCAAGTCCAACATCGTGGACGCGATCCGGTGGTGCATGGGCGAGCAGAGCGCCAAACACCTGCGCGGCAAGGCCATGGAGGATGTCATCTTCGCGGGGTCGGAGACGCGCGGGCCCGCGCCGATGGCCGAGGTCTCGCTCACGTTCGACGACGTCGGGTTCTCGCACGAAACGCTCGAGCTGGCGCGGCACAGCGACGAGGCGGAGACCGAGCGCGCGCTGGAGGCGCTCGCGCCGGAGGCGCCGGCGCCCGATCCGCTCGCGCCGCCGGCCGAGGGCGCGCCGCCGGCCGAGGGCGCGCCATCGCCGGCCGGGCTGTGGGTGGACGCCGAGGGGAACCCGATCCCGTCGCCGACCGAGGAGGCCGCGCGCGTCCTCGCGGATCAGCCGCCGGCGTTCGACTTCGGGCACTACACCGAGGTCACGATCACGCGGCGGCTCTACCGCGACGGCCTGTCGCAGTACTTCATCAACAAGACGCCGTGCCGGCTGCGCGACATCACCGACTTCTTCCTCGGCACCGGCGTGGGCACGAAGGCGTACGCGATCATCGAGCAGGGCCGCATCGGCCAGATCGTGAGCGCCCGGCCGCAGGATCGCCGCGCGATCATCGAGGAGGCGGCGGGCATCACGAAGTTCAAGGCCAAGAAGAAGGCCGCGGAGAAGAAGCTCGAGCAGACGCGGCAGAACCTGATGCGCGTCTCGGACATCGTCACCGAGCTCGACAAGCGCATGGGCACGCTGCGCCGGCAGGCGCAGAAGGCGGAGCGCTACCGGAAGTACAAGGCGGAGGTCCGCGACATCGAGCTGTGGAAGGCGACGCACCGCTGGCTCGAGCTGGCGGGCGAGCACGCGCTGGTCAGCGGGCGGCTGACCGAGGCGCGCACCGAGCTCGAGGACACGCGCGGGGCGTGGTCGATCAAGGACGCGCACGTGGTGACCGAGCGCGCCGAGCTCGCCGTCGAGGAGCGGCGGCTCCTGGGGATCCAGGAGCACGTCTACGCGCTCGACAACCGGCTGCGGCTCGGCGAGAGCAAGATCGGGTTCGAGCGGCGCGAGGCCGAGGAGCTCGACGGCCGCGTCGCGGGCGCGCGCGCCGAGATCGAGCAGGTCGCGGTGCAGCGCGAGCGGGGCGCGGCCGAGCTCGATGGGCGGCAGCGCGAGCTCGCCGAGCTCGAGGCCGACGTCGCGCGCGAGTCGGGCGAGGTGGCCGCGCGCGAGGCCGCGGCGGGCGAGGCGCGCCAGATGCTCGTCAACGCGCAGGGCCGGCTCGACGAGGCGCGGGCCGAGCTGGGCCGGCAGCGCACGGCGATCGCCACCTCCGACACGCAGCTCGAGGCGCTGGCGCGCCGGCGCGACGAGGCGGGGCGCCGGCTCGAGCGCGTCCTCGGCGAGAGCGAGCAGCACACGACGCGCGTGCGCGAGCTCGAGCGCGAGGCGCGCCGCGTCGACGGCGCGCTCGTCGAGCTGCGCCAGACGCGGCTCGATCTGGGCAGCCAGAGCCACAGCTTCGAGGCGCGCCGCGACGTGTTGGTGGACGAGGTGGCGCGCGGCGAGGCCGAGGTCGAGACGCTGCGCACCGAGCTGCACCGGCGGAACTCGCGCCTGACGTCGCTCAAGGAGATCCAGGACCGCTACGAGGGCTTCGCGCGCGGCACGCGCGCGGTGATGCAGGGCGCGGACGAGATCGGCGATCGCGCGCCGGGGGCAGGCCCGGCGATCCGCGGCGTCGTCGCCGACGTGGTGCGGGCGCCGGAGCTGCTGGAGGTCGCCGTCGAGGCGGCCCTCGGCGATCGGCTCGGCGGCGTGCTGGTGTCGCAGCCGGAGGTCGGCCTCGCGGCGATCGGGTACCTCAAGCAGGGGGGCGGCGGGCGCAGCGCGTTCGTGCCGGTCGAGCTGGCGGGCGGGGGCGCGGCGGCAGCAGCGGCGGCGGGCGCGGGGGGCGCGGGGGAGTGGGCCGGCGCGGCGGACGCGGCGGGGGCGTTCGGTGCGCTCGGCGCGTTCGGTGCGCTCGGTGCGCTCGGTGCGACGGACGTGGTCGGCGATCTCGGGACGATCGGCGACGTTGGGGCGATCGGCGAGCGCGGGGTGTCCGGGGCGTCCGGGGCGTCCGGGGCGATCGAGTTCGAGGACCGGACGGCGCTGGTCGCGGCGCACGCGGCGATCGGCGGCGAGGGCGTGCTCGGGCGGATGGCGGACCTGGTCGCGTTCGCCGAGGGCTACGAGCAGGTCGGCAAGCGGCTGCTCGGCGGCACGGTCGTCGTCGACGACCTGGGCCGCGCGCTCGAGCTGTACCGGCGCGGGGTCGGCGACCGGCTCGTCACGCTCGAAGGCGACGTGGTCGACGGGGACGGTGTCGTGGCGGGCGGCTCGCGCGAGGCGCAGGGCGCGGGCGTGCTGGCGCAGAAGCGCGAGATCCGCGACCTCGAGGAGATCGTCGGCCGGCTCGAGCACGATCTGTCGGATGCGATGACCCGGCTCGTCAGCGCCAAGACGGAGCTCAAGCAGGTGGGCAAGGCGATCGAGGGCCTGCGCACGCAGGTCCACCAGGGCGACCTGGCGATCATGAGCCACGAGAAGGACGAGGCGCGGGTGCGCGCCGAGCTCGAGCGCTACCGCGATCGGCTGATCCACCTCGGCACCGAGCAGCTCGAGCTCGAGGAGCGGATCCGCGCGATCGGCGCGGACGAGGCGGCGGTCCGCGAGCGGCGCGCCGCGGCGGACGCACGGATCGGCGAGCTCGAGCGCGTGCAGCTCGACACGCTGGCCGAGGTGGCGGCGCACCGCGATCGGATGGACGAGCTCGCGGCGGTCTTGACCGAGGCGAAGATCCGCGCCGCGCAGCTCGGCGAGAAGCGCGCGGCAGCCGAGGCGTCGGCGCTCCGGCTCTCGCGCACCGACGCCGAGCTCGCCGCGCGCGCGCGCCGGCTCGAGGCCGAGATCGAGGACGCGGCGCGGCGCGCGGCCGCCCTCCGCGAGGGCTGCGAGCAGCTCGCGGCGGAGCTTACGGCCGTGCGCGAGGAGCGCGATGCCGAGCTGCGGGCGCTCGACGAGGGGCGCGTCGCGTACGGCGCGCGGCTCCAGGCGATGGCCGAGGTCGAGATCGCGGCGCGTGAGCTGCGCGGCCGCGCGGACCGGCTCGCGAGCGAGGTCGGCCAGCTCGAGCTGCGGGACGGCCAGATCCGCATGACGCGCCAGGTGATCGCCGATCAGGTCGCCGACCGCTACCAGCTGGTGGTGACGGCGATCCTGCACGACTACCACCTGCGCCCGCTCATCACCGAGACGCAGGAGTCGCGGCTCACCGAGCTGCGCGAGCTCATCGAGCGGATGGGCACCGACATCAACCTGACCGCGATCGAGGAGTACGCCGAGGTCAGCCAGCGGTACGAGTTCCTGGCGGCGCAGAAGACGGATCTCGAGCGCGCGGTGGATCAGCTCCAGAAGGCGATCGACAAGATCAACCGCACGAGCCGCAAGCTGTTCAAGGACACGTTCGACGCGGTCAACGCCACCTTCAAGGAGGTGTTCCCGCGGCTGTTCCGTGGCGGCCAGGCGGCGCTGTCTCTGACGGCGGGACCGGACCGCGGCGGTGCGGCGGCGGCGGCAGCAGCCGAGGGCGGCGAGGGCGGCGGTGCGGGCGGTGCCGGGGTGGGCAAGACGATCGATCTGCTGGAGGCCGGCATCGAGATCATGGCGCAGCCGCCGGGGAAGAAGAACTCGACGGTCGAGCAGCTCTCGGGTGGCGAGAAGGCGCTCACCGCCGTGGCGCTCGTGTTCTCGATCTTCCTGATCAAGCCGTCGCCGTTCTGCATCCTCGACGAGGTCGACGCCCCGCTCGACGAGGCCAACGTCGATCGCTACAACGAGCTCGTCCGCGAGATGACGGACCGCTCGCAGTTCATCGTCATCACGCACAACAAGCGGACGATGGAGTCGGCGGACGCCTTGTATGGCGTGACGATGCAGGAGCCGGGCGTCTCGAAGCTGGTCTCGGTCAATCTGAGCCGGCTGGGCCGCGAGAAGGCGGCCGGCGGGGCCGGGGCCGGGGCCGGGGCCGCGGTTGCGCCGCAGGCGCAGCCGCAGGTCGCGGCGAGCTGACGCTGGCGAGTGCCGCGGGGCGCCCGGTCCCGCGTGGGACGTGCGCGGCGGCCGGTCAGTCCCGCGTGGGACGCGCGCACCGGGCGGTTAGTCCCGCGTGGGACGTGCGCGGGCGTGCAGTCGCCGAGGTGATCACCGTCCGCACGATCCTGAAGAACCGCGGCTTCACCGTGACAGCGTAGTTCCGGGAGACGGCTCGCATTGCGACCAGGAGCGGGTTCGTGGCCTCTCGAACCCCTTCAACCCATCAGGGGAAGATCGTCTGTGTCGCCCAGACGCTACCGGCGGTGGAGCCTGTTCCCAGTTGCCCTTGGGTGTTCCGCCCCCAGGCGACAACTTTGCCATTGAAATCGACAGCCACGGTATGATAACCGCCCGCCGACAGGGTGCCTTGACGGCCGCGCGGGAGGAACACCTGTCCGTTGGGGTAATTGGGGTAATCGGGATACCGGCCCCCTATCGTCGCCTGGCAGCTCTGTATCGTGCTCCCGATGCCAAGCTGACCATACATATTGTCCCCCCAAACATCGACGACCGCCCCCGGATTAGGCGGGGCGAAATCGTCGTCAGCGGCCGACACACTGAAGGACTTTCCCGCGCTGATGGCGGGACCCGGGATGGAAACACCATTGACGGTCAAGGGAGTGGCGCTGAAGTCGGGAGTGCTGGTCCCGATCCCGAGCGCGCAAGACGAGTTGTCGCCCCAGGTCACAGCGGTATTCACAGACCCATTAAACTTCACAGCAATGCCGTGGCTAGCCCCCGCCGCGATAGCACTGATGCCCACCAGCTGGGTTGGGACCGGGACCCTGCTGAAGGCGAGGGTGGTGCTACCGGTAGCCAGTTGCCCCTTGGCATTGTTTCCCCAGGCCCGGACCGTGCCGTCGAGCAGCAGCGCCAAGGTGAAGTCGACGCCGCCGGCCATGGCTGATGCCTGGAAGCCGGTCAGCTGGATCGGCACGAAGCTGTTGCGATTAAGACTGCCAGTGCCAAGCTGGCCAAGGCTGTTGCTGCCCCAGGTCCAGAGATGCCCTGTCGTATCCAGCGCGATCGAGTGGTAGTAGCCCACGGCGATGGCCTTGATCGATGGAAGCCCGCTCACTTGTATGGGCGTCGGTTGGGCCAGGTTCTTGGTCTCCGTGCCAAGCTGCCCCACGTGGTTGTATCCCCAGGCCCACACCTGACCGTTTGACGTGAGCGCCATCGAGTGCTTGCAGCCAGCAGCGATGGCGGTCACCTGGGTAAGTCCCAACACCATGGTCGGTGGACCCGTGGGTGTCGAGCTGGTCGTGCCATTACCTAGCTCACCTGACGAGTTATTGCCCGCGGCGTAGACGATACCATCGGAGCGGAGCGCCAAGGTGTGGAAGTCACCGGCGGCAACTGAAGTATAGGTACTCGACGTAGATGCAAAGCTCGCCTGCCCTTCCGACTCGTCCGCGACGCTACAGCCTATCGCTGTGGTGACCGCGAAGAGGAGCGTAACCGCCAGGCAGCCAGTCAGGAATCGATGAACCATTATATCCCCCATCCCTTGAAGACGTACAAAACACGCCCGCGCACTATTTACCTTCTCGAAGCGGCCATGTCAACAGAACCCCCGATACGTACGATGCAACCGAGCTGTGCACGCTCGTAAGGATCCCTCATCGCCGCAGGCAACGAACCCAGATGCTCCCAAAACGTGCATTCGGATGGCGTAACTCGAAAGCTTGGGACTGTGGTTCTCTTTCGCTGCAGTAGCTAGACGTCTATACGAGATTCACCTCTATACCGGTCAACCTGACCACCGTCGGCTCGTTTTGTCGGGTGGATCCTGCACGATTGCGTCGACAAGCTGTCGGCGCCCCCGATTGCGTCGCTTCGACCTGGTACGGCGGCTGGCAGTGCGGGCAGCGATTCCCGATGCTTATCCGACGATCGGCCCGATCCGATCGACGTAGATCTCGTCGACCCGAGCTCGATCGCGAGCGAGTCTAACGCCGGCTGCTCGCTCGGACCGTACTCGTCGAGGTGGCAGCGCCGGCCAGTGCGGCCGTAGGCTGCGAACTTTTCTGTGCGAGCCGAATCCTCCGTCGAATCGGACAAGATCGAGGACGTCGGTGGTGCGCCCGATCAGGCGCCCATGCGCGATCGTGCTGCCCGACATCGCCACGATTTCGCCCGCGATACTCTGCCCGATACCGAAGTGTGGATCAGCGTGCACGGCGGTGGCACCTACGGTGGCCACTTCCAGTGCTGCGCGCCCGAGCAAGGGGTCGAGGTTGCCCTGCGCCGTATCCCGACGCGTCCGGCGGCGCTCGCCGGCTTCGTCGCGAAGGACGGGACGATCTGGGAGATCGTCGACGTCAAGCGCTGACGCGCTGCGGCCCGTCTGGGAGAGCCGCAGCCGGTCCCGCGTGGGACGCACGCGGCGGCTCGCAGCCCGTTCCGCGTGGGACGCACGGCGTCCGCTGGCCAGCGGCCCGGATGCTCCCGGCCGGCGCGCCGATCCGCACGCGAAGGCCGGCGCACTCGTGCGAGCGCGCACGGCTGGGGCGGCGGCCGTCAGTGCGTGTACTGTGTGTGCGCGCCGCGCTTGGCGCTGCGCTTCTGCGCCCGGTCCGTGCCCTGATCCTCGGCGCCTTCGAGCGGGAGGTCCGCCTTCCGGGCGCGCAGGTACTGGACGAGCAGGATGGATCCGGCGACGACGGAGCCGATGACGATCGCGCCGATGATGGCGCGCTTCGGCCCGATGCGCTTGGCGAGGTCGGCCGTGCCGCTGCCGAAGCGCTTCGCAAAATCTCCCGTGTTGTCCCCGAGGGTGTACATGGCGTGCTTCACGGTATTCAACATGCGAAGGAGCCGTGCACGCGGTATGCCGCCGGCCCGGCTGTGCGGTGCGCCGCGCGCATCGTTCGCACGATCGCCGCCCGCGCATGCCATCGATGCCATCATGGGGGCGTGAACGAGCCCGAGGCCCCGGCGCCCGAGCGCTGCGAGCAGCTGCTCACCGTGCTGGCGGAGTACGTGGCGTACGGCGGCGCGGCGCCGCTGCTGGCGCCGCCGGTGGTGCCGGGGCAGGCCGCGTTCCCGGACCCGTGGGAGCCGACGTCGCGGGGGATCGAGACGCTCCTGCGCCGGCTCGCGTGGCACGCCGGGCAGCCGCGCGCGATCGTCGTCGTCGACGAGCGGCTCGGCGCGCCGCCGACCCAGCGCAAGCCGGAGACGCACGTCGAGCTGGTCACGGTCCGCCCCGACGAGCTCGAGCTGACGTCGTGGTTCGTCGGCGAGGACGACGTCGCCGGCACGCTCGCGCACGAGCTGGGCGTCGCGCACGCGGTGATCGCGCGGAGCGGCGATCGCGATCCGTACCGCGCGCCGGAGCCGCCGCAGCTCGAGGTCGATCCCGAGCACGATCTGGAGCGCGGCTCGATCGCGACGGTGTACCTCGGCCTCGGCGTCCTCGCGGCCAACGCCGCGTTCCAGCAGTACAGCAGCCCGGGCCGCTTCAACGGCGCGTACACGCCGCTCGAGTACGACGTGCTGCGCGCCGGCTACGTCCCGATGTCCGAGCTCGCGTACCTGCTCGCCGTGCAGGCGGCCGTGCGCGGCGAGCAGGAGCCGCCGCCGGGGCTGTCACCGCCCCAGCGCGACGAGGTCACCGCCTGGATCACCGCGCTCCACGGCCGCGCCGGCGAGCTGCGCGAGCGGCTCGGGATCGCGGCGGACGCGCGCGGTGAGGCGCGGCCAGAGGCGACGCCGTTCGAGGACGCCGCGCGCGAGCAGGCGCGCCGGCGGTGCATCGCGTTCCGCTGGCAGACACACCGCGCGGGGGAGGGGTTCCTCGCCGGCGTGGTCCTCGCAGCGGCCACGTCGTTCTACGCGATGCCGCACGGCCTGGTCGCGTTCGCCGTGGGCGGCGCGATCGTCGGGCTGTCGGTCGGCCGCGCGCTGCGCATCGCGCGCTGCTCGACGTGCGCCACGGCGATCGCGCTCGACGCTGCCGCGTGCCGCCGGTGCGGCGCGACGATGTACGGCGACATCGCGCGGCGCTCGGATCGGCTCGAGGCCGAGGAGCGTGTGCTGGGCTCAGACAACATCTGAGTCGAGCCGCGCAGCAGGATCGCGAGGATCGCGAGGACCCGCGCGGTAGGACCGCGCCGTAGGACCGCGCAGTAGGACATCGACGTGCGCGCGCGCCCGCTGTAGCCCGCGCGCCGCCGCGCGCGGCACACCGGACTCGTCCCGCACTCATCCCGGACGAGTAACCGCGCGAATATCAGGCAAATTTGACGTGTCAGCCGCGCCGGCGAGCGGTACGTCCTTAGTGGGCAACCTCGTCGAGCGGAGGATCCAATGGGCAACCTGAAGCAGATCGAGACGCGTCATGGCCGGGACTCCTGGAAGGACGCCGGCTTCATCATCTTCGCGGCGCTCATGCTCGCCGTCTGGGTGGGCACCTGGACGCGCGCGGCCGCGGGCAAGCCGCTGCCGCACTGGAAGGTCCAGGTGATCGAGAGCCCGATCGAGGTCGTGCGCTGACGGCCGCCGCCGGCCGCCGCGATCAGCCGGCGCGCCGGACGCGGCCGCCGCCGAGCAGCCGATCGAGGCTGTCGAGCGGCGAGCCTTCGAGGACGTTGATGCCGTGGCCGACCAGGAGCCGGCGGCCCGGCTCCATCTGCGCCCGCTGATCGCGCACCATCAGCTCGCGCACGCGCCGCCCGTGCGCCGTCACGGCCGCCGGCAGGAACGCGGGCGCCGCCGGGACCAGCGCGACGACGCTGCCGGCCGCCTTGCGCAGCCGCGCGATCGCCTTCTTCGCCCGCGCCTCCTCGTCGGCGAGGCCGGCGAGGTCGCTGAGCAGGATGACGGTGTCGGGCCGCCCGCCGGAGACGGCCCGCTCGACGGCGCGCGTGAAGCCGGTCACCCGGCGGCCGTGATCCCACGCCGCGCGGTACGGCAGCTCGATGCCGCGCAGCCGGCAGAACTGGCGCAGCGGCGCGAGCTGGCTGTCGGCGTCGACGACCGCTGCCTGGCGCGCCGCCGCGCTCGCCGCCACGGCGCCGCGGCTGTCGCGGCCGAGCATGCCGTCGATCAGCCGGCGGCAGATCCGCGCGGTGGCGGTCACGTCGTAGAGCTGGCCGTCGGGGCCGGCCTGGATCGACGTCCACCGCGGATCGTCGAGCGGCGGCGCGACCTTGATCCGGACGTCGATCGCCTCCTGGTGCGCGAGGTAGCGCGCGACGAGCGCGACGAGCTCGCCGGCGGTGACGTCGGTGAGGTCCTCGTCGACGATCGAGCGCACGTCGAGCAGCCGATCGATCAGCTGCAGGTAGTGGTGGTGCCCGGTGTCAGCCGGCAGCTCGCCGACGGGCCGCGTGTCGAACGCGACGAGCCCGATGCGGTCGCTGTTGCCGATCGCCGCCTTGCCGAGCGCCGCGGCGCAGTCGCACGCCCAGTCGAGCGGCGTCCGGCCGAGCGTGCCGCTGCGCATGCCGGCGCCGACGTCGAGCAGCACGACGTGCGTCGTCACGATCTCGTTCTCGAGATCGCGCACCATGAGCTGGCCGCGCCGCGCGGTCGCCTTCCACGCGATGAACTTGAACGGGTCGCCGTGGCTGTGCTCGCGCAGCTCGCGCAGCTCGCCGGCCACGCCGCGCCGCCGCACGTGGTGGAGCCCGACCTGCTCGTGCAGCGCGCCGCCGACGGCGCGCACGGGCTGGCCGCGCAGCGCCACGGTGCGCGGGAACACCTTCACGGCGATCGGGTTCGGGAAGTACGCCTCGATGTCGAACAGGCCGAGCGCGTCGCCGAACGTGAGCGCGGCGCCGTGCAGCACCTGGTAGCCGGCCGCGAGCGGCCGGATCGTCGTCGTGACCTCCACCTGCTGGCCGCGCGGCACGGTCGCGATCGGCCGCTCCTCGATCGCGAGCCCGCTCGCCGACAGGATGCGCGTCGACAGGATGCGCAGCTTTCGGCTGCCGTGGTTGCGGAACGCCAGGTGGAGCTGGAACGGTCGATCGGCGGAGAGCGCGCCGCCCGGCTGATCGCCCGGCGGCACCCACCACGACAGCTCGATCTTCTTGCGGCGGAGCAGGATCGCCGTCGGGTAGAACTGCAGGTAGAACGCGAGCAGCACGGTCAGGGTCGTGCCTGACAGCGCGACGAGCGGCGGCGTCCCGTGGAGCGCGCCGACGATGAGGAACAAGAGCGCCGTGGCGAGCACGAGCTTGCCGCGCTGGGCGAGGCGGGGGATCATTTTATACGCCCTCCTCGCCGAGGCGGGCTCCGCCCTCCTGGACTCGCTCGTCGGGCATGATTACGCCCTCCTCGCCGAGGCGGGCTCCGCCCTCCTGGACTCGCTCGTCGGGCATGGTTACGCCCTCCTCGCCGAGGCGGGATACGCCCTCCGTGACTCGCGCGTCGGGCATCAGGGACGCTTCGGCATCTTGTAGCCGACCTTGTCGATCGCCTCGGCGACGATCGCGGCGCCGGTGCCGCCCTCGAGCTCGGCCTCGGGCGTCAGGATGATGCGGTGGCCGAGCACCAGCGGCGCGAGGCCGCGGATGTCGTCGGGCAGCGCGAAGTCGCGGCCCTTGAGCAGCGCGAGCGCCTTGGACGCGTGGACGAGCGCCAGGCCGGCGCGCGGCGACGCGCCCAGGTACACCTTCGCGTGGCTGCGCGTGAACGCGACGAGGCCGAGCACGTAGTCGAGGAGCTCCTCGGCCATGAACACGTCCTGCGCCATCGCCTGCATCTCGAGCACGTCGGACGGGCCGACCGTCGGGCGCACCGGCGGCGGCGGCTTGTCGTAGGTGGAGAGCATCCGCTTCTCGTCGGCCGGCACGGGGTAGCCCATGCGCAGCTTGATGAGGAAGCGATCGACCTGCGCCTCGGGCAACGGGTACGTGCCCTCCTGCTCGATCGGGTTCTGCGTCGCGAGCACGATGAACGGCTCGGAGAGCGTGCGGGTCTCGCCCTCGATCGTCACCTGGTGCTCCTGCATCGCCTCGAGCAGCGCGGACTGCGTCTTGGCCGGCGCGCGGTTGATCTCGTCGCCGAGCAGGACGTTGGTGAACACCGGGCCCTCGCGCAGCACGAACGTGTTCGTGCGCATGTCGAGGATGTACGTGCCGGTGATGTCCGATGGCAGGAGGTCCGGCGTGAACTGCACGCGGCGGAAGTGGCAGCCGAGCGTGCCGGAGAACGCCTTGACGAGCGTGGTCTTCGCGACGCCGGGGTAGCCCTCGATGAGGACGTGGCCGCGCGCGAGCAGCGCGACGAGGAGGGACTCGGTGATCATCGGCGAGCCGATGAAGACACGGCCGACCTCGTCGGTGATCGCGCGCGAGAGGTGGTGGACACGGGCGACGCGGTCGGCGGAGAGAGAGGGCATCGGGCGAAAGGCTTCCGGGGCTAGGCGGGTGGGCGGGTCTGCGGCGCGCGCGACACCGACGCCGAGACGGGCGATGGCATCGCGAGCAGGGCTTGATCGTCCGGTAGCGGGCTGCCGAGAGTACGACACAGCTCGGCCACATCCCGGTAGAGGGCATCGAAATCGCGCCGCGGCAGGTGACCGGCGCTCCACGGCGCGGCCGCCTGGCTGCGGCTCGGCAGCGCCTTGAGCCGGCGGTACACGCGCGACATCGCGACCCCGGCCGCCGAGCCGCGCGCGGCGGCGATCTCGCCGACGAGCAGCGACTCGGGCACGGTGTACAGCGGCTCGAGCCGCCGCGTGATGATGGCGAGCTGGAGCTGGACGTGATCACGCAGGATGCACGCGACGACCAGGGAGCCGCCGCCGCTCCGATCGGCCTCGCCGATCAGCGTGGCGGGCTCGTCGCGCCGCGTCGGGCGGCCGAACCGCAGCCACGCGCCGTCGATCTTCGGGCCGCGGCGCACCGGCAGCGCGACCACGGCGAGGAGGAGCAGCGCGATGGCGAGCGCGATCGCGAGCGCCTTCATGGCGCCCGGCGTGAGCAGCCACGCGCGGCGCTCGCTGAGCCAGAAGTTCAGGTCGGCGATCGAGCGGCCGAGCTGGCCCGCGCGCGCGTCGTCGATGAACGGCCGCGGCTCGCCGTACATCTGCACGTCGCCGCGGACGAGCACGATGTTGCGGGCGCGCCCGCCGCGGTTGAGCCACTTGAGGATGTTCGTCGCGAGGATGACGTTGCCCGGGAACGCCGTCAGCATCTGGTTGATGAAGATGCTCGGATCGCTCACCGCGACGAACCGGCCGCTGCCGCGCTCGCCGGCGACCACGACCGCGCCGTTCTTGAACCCGGCCACGACGCTCGCGCCCTCGACGTGCGTGAGCACCGCCGGGTGGTTCGTCACGACCTCGCCGACCTCGCGCGCGATCGGGTGATCGCCGGTGCTGGCCGCGACGGGCGCCCACGGCTGGTTCGCCTCGTAGCGGATGCCCTCGGCGGCGACGTTCTCGGCGCGCAGGAGGCCGAGCGACTGCATCGCGTCCTTGCCCTCGCCGAAGTCGTCGGCGATCACGACGTTGCCGCCCGCGGAGAGGAACGCGCCGAGCCGCGCGGGATCGACGCGCTGGATCGGGTAGAGGAAGAAGAGGATGTCGTCCGCCGTGAGGTCGCCCCACTCGAGGGTGCTGACCGCCGAGACGGAGAGCCCCATGGCGCTGGCGAGCCCGTCGAGCTGCGACAGCCCGTTCCACTGCGGGTGCGAGCCGTAGTCGGGGATTTCGGCAGCGGCGGGCGCGGGGGCGCCCGCGAGCGCGAGCGCGGCCCCGAGCGTGACGAGCGCGGCGCGGGCGCGGCGGCGGGCGCGGGCGCGGGCGGTCAAGCCATCTCCTGGTGGATCGCGATCGCCGCCTCGCGCAGGCGGACGAGCGCGAAGCCGAGCGGCGGGGTCGGCTTCGCGATGGCGAGCAGCGCGTAGTAGCCGCCGGGGATCGCGTGCACGATCACGTCGTACCGGCTGTGCTGCGCGATGAAGTACTCGGGGCCGCCGAAGTGGCGCGTGCCGAGCCACGAGTTGAGCTGCGCCAGGACGACGCCGTAGTGCGCGGTGAGCACGGCCCACTCGTGCGCGTCGTACTCGGCGAAGCTGTCGACCATCTCGCCGTCGGCGTCGGCGAACGCGCCGCCGATCGCGCCCGGCGTGCTCTGCACGGCCCGCCGCAAGATCTCGCCAAAGGGTGTCACCACCGCACGCCTCCCGGGCCAGCGCCGCGGCCGTCAGGGCCGTCAGGGCCGTCAGGGCCGTCAGGATCGAGGAGCGCCGCGACACGCTTCTCGTCGAGCTCGACCCGGGTGCCGAGCGAGCCCGCGATCTGGTTGACCCAGCGGTAGAACTGCCGCCGACGCACGTCGGGGAACACCCGGGCGGCGAGCTCGTCGCGCGTGTGGACCTGCGGCGCGACGAGCTGGGTCAGGAGGATCACGTCCCAGCCCCACGGCGTGCGCGCCGGCGCGGCGATCCGGCCGGCCTCGGGGATCGCGAACAGCGCGGCGCCGTACGGGGGCACGACCCCCTCGCGCGGGGCGATGCGGAAGCTGCCGTGCGTGACTCGCTGGCCCGAGCCAGCACCGATCCGATCGGCGGCCTCGCGGAGGTGGATCGGGAGCAGGCCAGCCTCGCCCGCGAGCGCGTCGGCGATCCGCTCGGCGACCGCGCGCGCGGCGGCGTCGGCCTCGGGCGGCGCGCCGGCCGGCACCTCGACGCGCGCGAACGCCGACGCGCGGAGCTCCGGCAGCTCGAGCTGATCGGCGTAGCGCGCGGCCTCGCGCGCGACCTCGGCGCGCAGATCGTCGGGTGTGCGGTAGCGGGCCTCGAAGTCGGTCGCGACGAGCCGGCTGACGAGCGCGGCGCGCCGCGCCTCGGCGAGCGCCGGATCGGGCGCGCGGCCGTCTCCGCGCGCGAGCGCGGCCTGCGCGAGCAGCTCGAAGTCGATGCACTCGTCGAGCGCGGCGCGCGCGATCTGGCGCTCGTCGAGGCGCGGTGCGCCGCGCGCCGCCTGCGCGGCCACGCACGACGCCCACACGGGGCGCCCGTCGACGGTGGCCACGATCTCGTCGCCGGGGCCGGCCGGCGGCGACGCCGCTGGCACGAGCGGGCCCTCTGCGCGGACCGGAGCCGGCGCGCCGGTGCCGCACGCGCCGGCCAGCGCGGCGATCGCGGCGATCGCAGCCACGCCCGCGCCCGCGCACGCGCACGCGCGCAAGCGGCCGCCGCGGCCACGCTCGGGGCCAGAGGTGCGCCCGAAGGCGCCGGGGACGATCACGCACGCGCGCATCGGCGATCCGCTAGTCGCGCTGCACCAGCGCCAGGCGCGCCATCTCCTTGCCGACCGAGATCACCGCGACGCCGATCATCATGACGAGTAGCGCCGCCACATAGTCGCGCCGCGCGAGGTAATCGAGCGTCTCCTTGAAGAAGAACAGGCTGCCGCCGATGAGGGCGACGGCGAGGACCTCGAAGAAGTAGCGGCGCATCGTTCGTTACCCCTGTCCCTTCATGTGGCGGAACACGATCAGCGCGCCCATCGCGACGAGCGCGAGGCCGACCGCGAGGTAGAAGCGCGGGCGCGGCTTGCCGGCCTTGGCGTCGGTGCGCGCCTGGGAGAGCGCAGACACCAGATCGCGGTCGCCGGTGCGGTGCGGCCGCAGCGCGCCGAGGAACGCGTAGTGATAGATGATGAGCGACAGGAGGATCGCGCCGGCGGTCAGCGCGGTCGTCATCAGGGCGACGCGGCCGGGGTACATCTCGCCGAGGAAGTCGGCGACCGAGTCGTCGAAGTTGACCCACGCGATCAGGACCATGGGGAGCAGCACCGACATCGCCGTCAGCGTCCAGTAGACGCGCTCGCGGCGCTGCCAGCGCTCGGGCGGTCCGGCCTGCGCCGACGACAGCCCGCGCACCGAGCGCGGGGCCGGCGGCTCGTGGAACGTGGTGAAGAACGAGACGCCGAACAGGTACGCCACGACGCCTAACGACACCAGCGTGAACCGGATGGGTCCGTAGACGTGCGACGACGCCATCGCCGGGTGGATCGCCACCGGCACGAGGACGGCGGCCGGGAACAGCCCGAGCAGGATCGCCTCGGAGCGCCGGGCCAGGCCCAGCATGAGCACGGTGAACGGCAGCCCCGCCGCCGCGAGCTGGCCCGTCGTGCGCAGCACCCCGACGAAGATCGCCGGCAGGATCACGATCGAGATCCAGACGTTCGTCCCGAGCGTGAACGCCACGACATCCGCGAACGTCCGCCAGCGCACATCGCCGCGCGGCTGTGAGGGGGCCTCGGCCACTCGCACGAATGTAGCGCGAAGCGGGCGCGCGCGAGATGAACTCGGGCATGATGCCGCGAATGACCGAGCAACCCACGAGGCGGATCGTCGTCACGATCGACGGCCCCGCCGGCGCCGGGAAATCCTCCGTCGCCAAGCTGCTCGCGCGGCGCCTCGGCTACCGCCTGCTCGACACCGGCGCGATCTATCGCGCCGTCGCGCTGGCCGCCCACCGGGGCGGCGTCCCGTGGACCGAGCCGGCGCGGCTCGGTGAGGTCGCGCGCACGCTCGACATCCGGTTCGATTTCGTCGGCGATCGCAATCATGTCTATCTGGGCGGCGGCGCGGGCGCGGGCGCGGCCGAGGACGCGCCTTATCTGGGGCCGGGCGCGGGCGCGGCCGAGGACGGCGCGCCTTATCTGGGCCCTGGCGCGGGCGCGGCCGAGGACGGCGCGCCCGCTGAGCCCGCTGAAGACGTCACCGCGGCGATCCGCGCACCCGAGATCTCGCAGGGGGCGTCGCAGGTGTCGGCACATCCAGCGGTGCGCGCCGCGCTGCTGGAGCTGCAGCGCCGGCTCGGGGCAGGGGGCGGCGTGGTGGTCGAGGGCCGGGACACTGGCACGGTCGTGTTCCCGGCCGCCGAGGCCAAGTTCTTCCTGACCGCGAGCGAGGAGGAGCGCACCCGGCGCCGGGTAGCCGAGCTCGCCCAGGCCGGGCAAGCGGTCGACCCGGCCGCCACCCGTCAGCAGATCCGGGAGCGCGACCAGCGCGACGCGAGCCGGGACGTGGCGCCCATGGTCCCGGCGGCCGACGCCATCGTCGTCGACAGCTCGGGGCAAACCCTTGAACAGGTTGTGGATTTTCTCGCGGCCGAGGTCTCGGCCCGCGCCCGGCGCTGAGCGCCGCGTGACCCCCGTCGCCCAGGAGCGGCGGATCTGGGTGGATCTGATTGTCGTGGTTGACAAAACAGGCCGCGAGCGATACCTACCTCCCCCTGCGTCGAGGACCGCGCCCTGGCGGTCAAATCCAAGCTCGGCGGTAGTAGGAGATCTGATTTGATGGTGACCCAAGACGGCCAGAACGGCGAAGAAGACTTTGCGGCGTTGCTGGCCGAGAGCTTCAACCAGGACAGCGTCAAGGAGGGCGAGATCCTCCGCGGGACGGTGATCTCGGTCGGCAAGGACTACGCGATCGTCGATGTGGGCTACAAGAGCGAGGGGCAAGTGCCTCTCGAGGAGTTCCGCACCGCGGACGGCACGGTCGATGTGAAGCCAGGTGATGTGGTCGACGTGCTGCTCGAGTCTCGCGAGAACGACGCCGGCATGTGCGTCCTCTCGAAGGAGAAGGCGGACCGGTTCAAGGTGTGGGACGAGATCAGCGCCGCGTGCGAGCGCGACGAGCTGATCGAGGGCATCATCACCACGCGCGTGAAGGGCGGCCTTTCGGTCACCATCCGCGGCGGCGTGAAGGCGTTCTTGCCGGGTTCGCAGGTCGACCTGCGCCCCGTCCGCAACCTTGATGCGTTCTTGGGCCAGAGCTTCAAGTTCAAGGTCATCAAGTTCAACAAGAAGCGCGGCAACATCGTGCTGTCGCGCCGCGTGCTCCTCGAGAAGGAGCGCGCCGCCCTGAAGGAGTCGACGCTCGAGCGCCTGAAGGAGGGCCAGATCGTCGAGGGTATCGTCAAGAACCTGACCGAGTACGGTGCGTTCATCGACCTCGGCGGCATCGACGGCCTGCTCCACATCACCGACATGAGCTGGGGCCGGGTCAACCACCCAAGCGAGCTGTTCCAGGTCGGCGATCACGTCCGCGTGAAGGTGCTGAAGTTCAACGCCGACACCGAGCGCGTCTCGCTGGGCCTCAAGCAGATCACCGAGGATCCGTGGAGCCGCGCCGCCGAGAAGTACGTGCCCGGCACGGTCGTCCGCGGCAAGGTCGTCTCGCTCAAGGACTACGGCGCCTTCATCGAGCTCGAGGAGGGCATCGAGGGCCTGGTCCACATCTCCGAGATGTCGTGGACGCGCCGCGTGAAGCACCCGTCGAAGATGGTCGCCGTCGGCGACATGGTCGAGGCGGTCGTGCTCGACGTCGACGTGAAGCAGAACCGCATCTCCCTCGGCATGAAGCAGCTCGAGCCGAACCCGTACGAGCAGCTCACCGAGAAGTACCCGCCCGGCACCGTCGTGAAGGGCCACGTCCGCAACATCGCGGACTTCGGCATCTTCGTGGAGATCGAGGAGGGCATCGACGGCCTCGTCCACATCAGCGACATGAGCTGGACGCAGCGGGTGAAGCACCCGAGCGAGCTGTTCCAGAAGGGCGAAGAGGTCGAGGCCGTGCTGCTCAACATCGACACCGGCGACGGCGACAAGCCGAAGATCTCGCTCGGCATCAAGCAGCTCGTCCCCGATCCGTGGGAGCGCATCCCGTACGAATACCCGTCGGGCAAGATCGTCGACGGCAAGGTGCTCAAGGTGCTCGACTTCGGCGCGTTCGTCGAGCTGGAGAAGGGCGTCGAGGGCCTCGTGCACGTCTCCGAGATCAGCGAGGAGCACGTCGAGGATCCGCGCACGGTGCTGACGCCAGGCTCGACGGTGAAGGTCCAGGTGCTGCACTCCGACAGCGCCGAGCGCAAGATCGGCCTGTCGATCAAGGGCGCGGCGCGGGCCAAGGAGATGGCGGACGCGCAGGGCTACGCCTCGCCGAACGCGGGCGGCGCCACGCTGGGCGACAAGTTCCGCGGCAAGCTCGACAAGCTGAAGCCGCGCGAGAAGGACGTCTAAGCCGCGCCCGGTGCGCGGGGCGCGTCCGCGGGGCGCGCTTGCTGCGCGCGGCGCTCTTGCTGCTGCGCGCGGCGCTCGCGTCCCGTAGTACATTGCCGGCGTGATCCGCTGGCTCCGCATCATCGCGACCGCGATCGTCATCCTGTCGATGATCGGGCTCGGCGTGGGGGTCGGCCTGTTCCTGATCGCGAACAGCGGCTGGGTAGCAGTGCGGACGCCGCCCTGGCTCGAGGGCCTGTTCGGCGCTCGGCCGCGCGAGGTGTGGCTGCCGGCGCTGATCGCGGGGTGGCTCGTCGGCGCGATCCTCGTCGCGGCGTTCGTCCTGTGGAGCATGTTCTACGTCTGGCGCCGCCGGCAGTACGAGTCCTTGATCAGCCGGCTCGAGCGGGAGCTCGCGCGGCTGCGCAACCTGGCGTTCCTCGAGCCAGCGCCGCTCGAGGATCTGCCGGAGACGCCGAGCGAAGAGGCCGCGCGCGTGATGAGCGCGCTCGACGAGGGCGAGCCCGACCTGGCGGCGCAGCCGCGGAAGTCCTAGCCGATGGGTGCCGCGCTGGTCCTCCTGTTCGTCGGCCTCGGCGCCATGGCGGCGGGCGTGTTGATCGGCCGCTACTACGTGCCCGACGACCGCCAGCTTCGGCGCACGGCGCGCCACAGCAAGTCGTACGTCCGCGCGCTGTCGCACCTGATCGCGCGCGATCACGAGGCCGCGGTCGGCGAGCTGCGCGCGATCGTCGAGGAGAACATCGAGGACAGCGAGCCGTACTTCGCGCTCGGCGCGCTGTTCCGCAGCCGCGGCGAGCACGAGCGCGCGATCCGCGTGCACCAGTCGCTGGCGCTGCGCGAGCGCGATCGGCGCAAGCTCCGCCAGCGCGCGATGTTCGAGCTCGGCCTCGACTTCCGCGCCGCCGGGATGCCGCGGCGCGCGACGCGCGCGATGGAGGAGGTCCTGCTCGACGAGCCGGAGCACGACACCGCGCAGCGCGTCCTCGCGGCGCTCTACGAGGAGCAGGCGCGGTTCAACGAGGCGGCCGGGCTGTGGCAGAAGATCGGCAAGCTGCGCAAGGAGGACACCGGGCGCCGCGAGCACCACCTGCTCGTCGCTGCGGCGCAGGCCGCGATCGCGCGCGACGACCTCGACTCGGCCCGCCAGCTCCTCAAGGCGGCGCAGAAGCTCGAGGAGTCGGCGCACTTCTTCGCGGCCGCGGCCGAGCTCGCCGCCGCCAAGGGCAATCCCCGCGCGGCGCGCGACCGGCTCAAGCAGGCGCTCGTTGCCGAGCCGGCGCTCGTGCCGCATCTCTTGCCGGGCCTCGTCGCCGCCGAGCAGGAGCTGGCCAGCGACGAGGCGGGCGACGGCGGCGACGGCGGTGACGGCCGCCGGGCGAGCGACGATCTCGACGACGAGCCGGCCGCCGCGGCCGAGCTTTCCGGCGGGGCGCAGAAGCTCCTGGCGCCGGCCGGCGCGACGCCAGCGGGTGGCGGCGCGGACGCCGGTACCGGCGCGGGCGCAGGCGCGGGCGCGGCTGCCACCGCCACGGAAGCCGCCTCCGCCTCTGCGGCGGACGCCACCGCTGCGGCCGGTGCTGCCGCGGGCGCGACCGGCGCGGCGAGCCCCGCTGGCGCTGCTGCGCCCGCTGCCACCGCCGCGTCCGCTGGCGCGATCGTCCCCGTCGCCTCCGCCGGAGCGCTCGCCCAGACCTCGGCCGCCAGCGCGCCGCCCGCCGAGCCCCCGTCGGCGCCCGGCCTGATCGCCGCGCTCGCGGCGCGGGTGCGGCGGACCTCGACGCCGCCGCCCGGCGTGCCGCTCGTCGCCGCCAAGCCCGCGCTCACGATCGCGCAGCGCGTGCTCGCGATCCTCGACGAGGTCGAGGCCCAGACCGGCCCGCGCCTCGAGCTCGCGCTGATCCGCGCGCAGCTCGCGCCGCCCGCCCATTCCGCCGAGGCCGCCGCGCGCGCGCGCAAGCTGGTCGCGCAGTTCCCCGACGCGCTCGCCACGCGCGTCGCCACTGCGCGGCTCGCGCTCGACGGCGGCGACGCCGCGGCGATCCGCGCCGCGCTCGAGGTGCTCGTCGGCGACGACGGCGCGCTCGCCTGGACCTTGCGCGGCCGCTGGCAGTGCTCCGCCTGCGGCCACCGGCCCGGCCCGTTCTCCTGGCGCTGCGGCCAGTGCCGCCGCTGGAACACGCTGCGCATGGAGACCGGGATCGAGCCGCCGCCCGCCCCGTCGCGTGAGCGCCGCGCGGCGCCGCGGCCTGCGCGCCTCGAGGGCCTGCTGGGCGCCGCCCCCGATCACGCGCTGCCGGCCGCCACGCTCGATCCGGGCCTCACCGACGACGAGCTGGCGCGCGCCGGGTCCCGGCCGTCGCTGCTCGGCCGCGTCGGCGGCTGGTTCTCTGGCGCGCTGCGCCGCGATCGCCGCTAGCACGTTGCGCGGGCTGGGACCGGAGCTGCGGCTGGGAGTGACGCGTTCGCTGTGCTGGCGCGGTCCTGTCGGCCGTCTCGCTCGCGTCCTCACTGCGAAAGAACGCGAGTAGCTCGGTCGTCAGTGCTCGCACCTCGGGTGCGAGGTGGCTCAGATCGGGATTACCCGCCGCCGCTGCTTTCAACGCCTCGTGGATCGACAACCAGCGCTCGTCGGGATCGGCCTCTGCGAGCAAGGAAGCAGCTTCCTGCGTTCTTCCAAGCTGTACGTAGTGTTGCAATAAAATAGCCACGAGACCCAGCCACTCGGAGGTCCCCCATCCTGGCACACTACTTCGCAGAAGCTCGTATGCCTGATGTCGTGCCGCCAACCACTCACCCTTGTCGAGCTCGGACATGGCGAAGGCGAAACCCAGCGCGACGAGTCTGGGCCCTTGCTCGACGATATAGCGGAAGATTTCGCCGAAAGCTGGGTTCTTGTAGAACCTGCCGCTCGTGAGTATCGCTCCTGCGGCGTCCACGGAAGACTTCGCGAGTCCGAGCAACGCCACAACGTCGGCTCGGGTCGTGACATCGGGAAAGCTCGGGACCTCTCCGCTCGCGATCGCGGTGAGCAATGGCACGCCGAACTCCTCGCGGCGCTCTTTGTGCGAAGCAACGAGCTGGCGGATGACAGCTGCACTGATGATGTCTGTGCGTTTGTGGAGGAGCGCCTCCAGAACCCCAATCTTCGAGGCGAGCGGGATGATTGGCGAGCCGATGATGGCCTCACCGAGGCGCGCGAGCTTTGAATGCGATGCCACGTGCGAGTGCAGCTGCTTCAGCGCCTTCGCGCGATCGAGCACCGGCACGAGGTGCGCATCGGCCCCCTCGAGATCGAGCAGCTCGCGCATCTCTTCGAGCGGCGATTGCTCGAGCAGCATCGTCACCGCACGTGACTCCAGGCGCCGCCGGAGCGCCGCATCCGAAAGGGTGGTCGCGAGCGCCAGCATGCGCGCGGGATCGTTGGCTCCGGGCGTGGCGTCGAGCAGCACCTGCGCTCGGCGGGCTAGCTCCTCCTCGCCGTACCACGTGCGCAGGAACTCCACGAACCAGGCGAGCTTCTGCCGCACGCGCCGGTTCGCGCGCATCAGGTACCAGATGTTGAAGAAGCGCTCGGTGAGGAGGAACCCGAGCTTGCTCGTGCCGGGCAGGGCGATCTTCGTCAGCGTGCCTTGCTGCACGAGGCGGTTGAGCTGCGCGGACACGATCTTGACGTCGAAGCGCGTCTGCTCGGCGCACGCTGCGGCCGTGATCGGGTGCCAGTGCAGCGCGACCGCGTCGACGATGCGCTGGCTCTGCGCCGGCAGCTCGTCGAACCTGGCCTTGTAGTACGGCGTGAGCTGGTCGAGCATGCGCTCGAGGTCCGCTTCGACCGATGGGTTCTCGCGCGCGAGCACGCTCGACAAGAGGACGAGCATCCGCGGCATCCCGCCGGTGAGGACGTAGAGCGCCTTGAACCGGCCGGGATCGCGCTCGAGCACGGCCTGGACCTGCTGGTGCCCGCGCAGCTTCGCGAGGTGGAGGACCACGTCTCGCGCTTCCTCCTCGGTGACCGGCCCGAGCTCGTGCACGTGGAAGAAGTCGTAGAGCGGAGAGCCGTACGTGATCGTAGCGTCGAGGAACCGCGAGGTCGCGCCGATCAGCACGATCCCGTTGTCGTGCGACAGCGCCTCCCGCATGGCCCACTGCGCGTCTTTCAGCCGCTCGAGGATCAAGTCGAAGTTGTCGACGAGCAGGACGAGGGTCTTCTTCGCGAGGCGCGCCCACGCGATCAGCGTCGCGATGGCCTGGATGCCGCGCTCTTTCTCGGTGAGCGGCATGATCGCGGCGACCTCTGCCTCGAGCTTGCGCTTCGCCGCGTGATCACCGCGCGCGTCGAGGACGTCGAGCAGCGCGTCGAGGCAGTTCAGCCAGAAGTCCGAGGGGTGCGCGACGTTGTACTGCTCCTCGGCGAACCGGAGCGGGAGGGTCGTGCGGGCCAGCTTCTTGTCCTCCTCGATCGCCACGGCGAGCCGCAGGAGCAGCGTGGTCTTCCCCGCGCCACGCACACCGACGAGCAGGTGGTGCTGGTGGGCGCCGCGGCGGAGATCATCGACGAGCTCGTCGAGCAGCGCGCGCCGGGCGATGAACGCCGCGACGAGATCCTCGCGCGGGATCAGGTGCGGGTTGTACGTCGAGATCTCGGTGGGGCGGGGCATGCTTACCTCTTGATCCAGTAGCGGCGCAGGAGCCCGGAGCGAAACCGCATTCGCCCGGCCTCCTCGACGAGGTAGCCGTCGTTTGCGAGCACGTCGAGGATCCACGCCACAGCCGTGGCTCGATCCGTCGAATTCGGGACGGATCGAGCGAGGCTCTGCTGCAGCGCGCTCGTCGTCGCTCCGCGTGGCTCGCGCGCGCACATGGCCAGGAGCTTGCGCGCGTGCTCGGCGTCCGGGGCCCCGAAGGCCTCGTGGAGGCGCTCGTCCCAGGTCGCGAAGTACGCCTTGCGCGAGAGCATGGCCTCGATCGCGCGGTCCAGGGCCGCCGCCGAGGGGCGCGCGCGCCCGGTACACTGGTCGCGCAGCTCGCTGAAGATCAGCTGCAGGTGATACGGGATGAGCCACTCCGCGCGGTCGCAGATGTCTCGCCGGAGAGAGTCGCCGAGCTCCAGCTCGTAGCTGCGGGCCAGCTCGGCCAGGAACCGGTCCGCGTTCTCGGGCGTGAACGGGCCGAGCCGCCAGATGCGGAGATCGTTGATGGTGTCGGTCAAGCGGTGCCGCCGCGTGACGTTGTCGAGCCCGATCGAGCCGGCGAGCATGAAGCGCAGGTTCTCACCGCCACGCGGCAGCTGGCGAAGGTTGCGGAACCACTGCATGAACGCGCGGACACGCGTGCCCGTGTCGTCGCTGCGCGCGAGCAGCAAGACCAGGGTGGGCAGCTCGTCGATCATGATCAGCCACGGGTGCTTGGTCGCGGCGATCGCCGAGAACGCGCGGTCGGCCTCTTCCTGCCATTCGACAGCGGCCTGGGTGTCGAGATCGATCCCGCTGCCGGCGACCTTCACGCCCTTGACCCGCCCGGTGTGGCGGCGAAGCCACGTCCCCATGCGGTTGGGCTTGAAGCGCTTCCCCTCGCGCGTCTCGTAGATGGCCCCAAGCACGGTGCGCACGAGCTCGAGCTCGTTCTTCGCGGTGGCTGCGCTGACGAAGACGCTGGTCGCCGTGCTCTCTCGATCGACCTTGGAAGAGAGCGCGTACAAGAGGGACGTCTTGCCGACCCGCCTCGGCGCGAGCAGGAGGACGTGCTCGTCATTCGTGATCCGATCGAGCTCGTCGAGCTCTCGCTCGCGCCCGAAGAAGTTCTCACCAACGACCGGCTTACCGACCACGTTCTTCACCTGAGCTGGCTAGCATGCAACAAATCTGTTGTACAACGGATTTGTTGTACAACGGATTTGTTGTACAACGGCCCTGTTGTACGCGGGCCCGCCAGGGCGTCCCGCGGGCCCCCCGCGCGTCCTGGCCACGCATCCTGGCGCGCCGGATCCCGGCTGTCGCTGCTCGCGCCGCGTCGGTGGTATACCCGCGGCGATGAGTGCGCCCGAACCGCCCGGGGAGCCGCCGTCCGGCGGCGGCCTGACCTCCACCGGGCAGGTGACCACCCCGATCCCGACGGCGCCGGCCGCCTCGGGCCGCGCCCGGTCGGCGACCCTGCTCGGCGAGGACGGGACGGTGCGCCGGTTCCTCAAGCGGTGGGGCTTCCCGCTCTTCATCCTCCTGATCCTCATCTGGGGGCGGAAGATCCTCCTGCCGTTCGTGTTCGCGGCGCTGATCGCGTACATCCTCGCGCCCGTCGTGCGCGCGATGTCCGAGCGCAAGGACGGCACGCGGCGGATGCCTCGCGGCCTCGCGATCCTCCTCTGCTACCTCGCCTTCATCGGCCTCGTCGTCGGCTTCCTGTTCCTCCTCGTGCCGAAGCTGTCGCGCGACATCACGCGCCTCGGCAAGGAGGTGCCGGGCCTGTACAAGAAGATCGACGAGGAGTGGACGCCGGAGATGGCGCGCTGGCTCCAGCAGCGGTTCCCCTCGCTCGGTGGCGTGAAGCCGCCGCCGACGGGGCCGACGGTCCTGCCGGACGTGCCGCTGCCGCCGCGCACCGCGTTCACGCTGACGCCGCTGCCCGACGGGCGGTTCGCCGTCGGGCTCGCCGAGAACGGCCTCGACATCAAGCCGACGCCCGACGGCGGCTACCACGTCCTCGCGAACGAGAAGCCGCCCGAGCCGGAGAACCTCGAGGACAAGCTGCGCGACTACGTGCAGAAGGCCGTCGCCAGCCTGCAATCGAAGCTCAACGAGGCCGTGCGCCTCGGCCAGTCGCTGCTCGTCGGCTTTGTCCGCGGCATCTTCCTGTTCTTCTTCACGCTCATGATCGGCGCCTTCATGTTGATCGACGTGGAGAAGGTGCACTCGTTTTTGCGGAGCCTGTTCCCGCAGAACGTGCGCGACGACTACGACGTGATCGCCGCGGGCATCGATCGCGGGCTGTCCGGCGTGATCCGCGGCCAGCTCCTGATCTGCCTCGTCAACGGCATCCTCACGTACATCGGCCTCCTGATCTTCGGCGTGAAGTACGGCCTGATCCTCGGCGTCGTCGCGGCGCTCTTGACCTTGATCCCGATCTTCGGATCGATCCTGTCGTCGATCCCGATCGTGATCGTCGCGCTGGTGTCGGGCGCCGAGGGCGTCGACATCATCCGCGGCCTGGCGATCGGCCTGTGGATCATCGGCATCCACTTCATCGAGGCGAACGTCCTGAACCCGAAGATCATCGGCACCGCCGCGAAGATCCACCCGGTGTTCATCATCTTCTCGCTGTTCCTCGGCGAGCACAGCTACGGCCTCGTCGGCGCGCTGCTCGCCGTGCCGGTCTTGTCGGCGATCCAGGTCGTGTTCATCTACCTGTACCGCAAGACGTGGAAGGACCAGCCGCGGCGCGTGGGCGAGAAGACGGGCCCGCTGAACCCGATCTCGGCCGCCGGGCGCGGCGACACCGGCCAGCTGCCGCCGATCAAGCCGTGAACGTGATCCGCGGCATGGCGGCCGGCAGCAGGCGCGGGCCGACGCGGTTCCAGTTGATGGCGAGGGGAGCGGGTGGTACCCCCAGAGCCATGCGGGTGCGCTCGGCTCTCCCTCTCTGCCTGCTCGTGGCCTCCGCGGGACGCGCGTCCGCCCAGTCGTCCGACCCGTACGCACCGGCGCCGCGGGCACCCGCGCCGGTCCCGGCACCCGCGCCCGCGCCGGCACCCGCGCCGGCGCCCGCGCCCGCGCAGGTCTACACCGACGATCCGGCGCTCGCGGAGCAGATCGCGCGCTCGCTCGTCTACCGCGCGCAGGAGCTGTACGACGCGCGCGTCTTCGGCGACGCCAAGCAGCTCGCCGTCGAGGCGCTGGTCCGCAGCCCCAAGGGCCAGGCGGCCGATCAGGCGCGCTTCCTCATCAAGCGGATCAACGAGGCGCTCGGGATCTCCGAGGCGGCGCCACCGGCGGCGCAGCCCCAGCCAGCGCCCACGCCGGAGCCCACGCCGGAGCTCGAGCCGGATCTGACGCCGATCACCGATCCCGTCGAGAAGCACCGCGGGCCGGGCGACACGGCGCCCGAGGTGCCGGAGCGCCCGAGCCGGATCACCGCTGGCGCCCACGCCGGCCTCTACTTCGGCCTCCTCGGCGCGACCGTCGGCTCGTTCTTCAATGACGAGTCGCCCGCGAGCGGCGCGGTCCCCGCCGCGCTCGCCACGGGCATCGCCGCCGGCCTCGTCGCGCCGCGCCTCCTGGGCCGGCTGTCGTGGCACGACGGCCAGGTGCGCACGGTGGGCGCGGCGAGCGTGTGGGGCGGCGTGATCGGCGGGTTCTTCGCCGACAGCGTCAAGATCGACGGCACGAGCGGGCGCCAGGTGCTCGTCGGCGCGAGCCTCGGGGCCACGGTCGGCGTCGTCGGTGGCGCGCTGCTCGCGCGCAAGGATCGCTTCACCAAGGGCGACATCGCGCTCGTCGACACGCTCGCAGGGATGGGCGCCGTCGGCGGGCTCACCATCGGCATGCTGATGCAGCCCGCCGAGACCGAGGCGTACTCGGTCAACTCGATGCTCGGCACCGCGGGCGGCGTCGTGATCGGCCTCATCGCCGCGCCGCAGACGAACACGACGCAGCGCCGGATGCTGCGCGTCGCCGGCCTCACGGCGCTCGGCGGCGCGATCCCGTTCTTGCTCTACGCCGGCATCCGCGACGGCGGCAGCACCGCCGATGAGCGCGTCACCGGCGTCCTGTCGTCGGTGGGCCTCGTCGCTGGCGCGTGGCTCGGCTTCCGCCTCACGCGCAAGCTCGACGTCGATCTGGACGTCCTGCCCGGCAAGCAGCCCACCGTCGACGACGCGCCGCCCTCGCTCCTGGGCCGCCACTCCGACGGCCGGTGGACGCCCGGCATGCTCACGCTCCAGCCGCTCTCGCAGGCGCTCGCGCCGCAGCGCGGGATGGCGCTGCCGCTGATCGGCGCGACGTTTTAGCGAGCCGCGCGGCAACCCAGGGGGCGGGGCCGGGGGCGACGCGGCAGCCGGCTGCTGCCGGGGGCTCGCCCCTCGCGCGCATTTTGACGGCAGCTCCTCGCACGCAATGAACTGTAATTTCTACACTTATTACTTGATGAAAAACTTAGATAATGAATATTTGAACCTTCTGTCAGAAAAAATATTGCAACTCAAAATACAATGTTTTATCAGTGTGAAGTATGAAGGCACGTGTTGGGGAGAAACGATCGAGGGCGCGCCGCGTTGTGGACGCGACGTCGCGCCGGGCCGCCACCGGCGGCGCCGAGGGCGCCCGGGCCAAGGAGCGATCCGCGTCGGTTCGGCCGGCCGCCCCCGCACGTCCCTCGGTCCGCGCGCGGCGTGACGCCCCGGGCGGCAGGCGTCCGCCGCGGCGCCGCGCGAGCCGGCACGTGATCCTCTTCCTGGCATCGAACCCGAGCGACACCACGCGGCTCGCGCTCGATGAGGAGTGCGCCGCGATCGAGCGCGAGCTCCGCATGGCGCCGGGGCGCGACTTCCACTTCGTGGCGAAGTGGGCGGTGAGCGTCGACGAGATGATGCGCTGCTTCAACGAGCTGGCGCCGACGATCATCCACTTCAGCGGCCACGGCAGCCTCGGCGCCGGCCGCCGCGCCGACGCCGATGAGGACCTGCCGGGGCAGCGGCGCGACGTCGTGCCCGACGCGCGCTCGGGCCTTGGTCCAGGCATCTACCTCCAGGACGGCTGCGTGGCCGGAGACGCGCTGGCGCGCATGATCGCGACCGCCGCGCCCTCGGCGCGCGTGGTGGTGCTGAACGCGTGCTTCAGCGACGCGATCGCCGAGTCGCTCCACCGCGTGGCCGAGTGCGTCGTCGGGATGCGCGGCGCCGTCCGCGATGACGCGGCGCGCGCGTTCGCCGTCGGCTTCTACCGCGCGCTCGGCAACGGCCGCTCGGTCGGCAACGCGGTGGCGCAGGCGATCGCGACGCTCGCCGCCAAGCAGCTCCCCGATGATCATCTGCCGGTGTGCCGGACCCGCGACGGCTCCAGCGCCGACGAGCTCGTCCTGCCGGTGGCGGCCGCTCGCTGACGGCCCCGCCGCCGCAGCAGATATCATCGACGAGGACACAGATGCTCGGGGAGCGCCTCGACTACAGCAACGAGCGGCAGCGGCACAAGCGGTTCGTCGGCCGCGCCGCGCTGCTGGAGCGGCTCGATCGGGCGCTCGCGACGGACGGCTGGATCGTGGTGACCGGCGGGCCGGGGATAGGCAAGAGCGCGCTGCTCGCGGCGTGGCTCTTGCGCCGCGAGGCGGCCGGCGCGGCGGTGCCGCACCACTTCATCCGGCGCGGCGGCGACCTGCGCGGAGCCTGCGCGAGCGTGAGCGCGGCGGCGATCTTGGCGAGCTCGGCTTCGGGCGCCGCGGTGCGCGGCGCGAGCAGCGCGCGAGCACGAACTGTCGCGCGATCGTGAGCGAGTCGGCGGTGAGCTGCGTGCACGGCCGGAGCGGCGCTGCGGCGACCTACACGGAGCGCGACCGCGATGCTTGGGTAAGCAGTGAGTTAGGATCGCTACGCGACCTTCTGCAGCGCGCGCTCGACGAGCGGCGTGGGATCGGTCTTGGGGTTCGTCCAGTCGGCGATGCTCGGATGCGTCAGCGTCACGACGCGACGACCATCGGAAGCAGCGTGCGCATGGCTGCTCCATCGGCGCCCGTTCTGCTCGATGAACTCGTCGACTTGCTCGTGTGCGCCCATCTGCTCACGTACCCATGAACCCGCGGTGCGACCGAAGCAAGTCACAACACGGACGCCGAGCCGCTCGATGACGGCAGCGTGAATCTTCCAGCAGAGCGGCAGAAACTGCTCCTTCTCACGGGACAGATCGGCCTCGCGCGCCGTCCGAACGAAGACGACGTTGCTCGCCGGAACCAACCGTGGCTCCAGGTTCAAGCGCCGCAGGAGGTGGAGGACACGAGGCTGCATGCCGTGCGTCCCGGCTGGTCGATTGCGCCAACTCTCGTCGGCGTACGCGGACCACGAGTCCCGGAGTCGCAGCGCCTCGATGTTGCGCGCGATCGTCTGCTCACGCTGCGTTATCGGATTCCCGCCGGGGTTCAGTCCGAGCATGTAGAGCTTCGCCGGCACCGCGAACGCGCGGCGACCCGAGTAGAAGACCGATCCAGAACGACCGTGCAGGCTCTCGTCGACGGTGCCCAGCAGGTCGTCGAAGTGCGTCGCGTACTCATCGGCCACGGTACAACGGTACCATCACCGCAGCGGCGCGAGCTGCGTGCGTGGCCAGCGTGCAGTCACCGCGGCGAGCAGCGTGAACTCGGAGCGGCGCAGCGGCGACCTTCACATGTGCCAGGGGAGATCTCGCTCGGGCGGCGGTATCGTCACGTGTGGCTGACGTCAACTAGATTCACCCACTAACGACAATTATTTCTCCCCATTGACCTCCGGTCGGTGAATGGTCTTCCTGCGGGTAGTTGTCGTCGAGGGATCTCCTTGGGTGAACAGGTTGGCGGAGTTCGTAGTTGTC